>VXMM01000057.1 GCA_009841105.1 Acidimicrobiia bacterium
AGATCCCCCGCTTCGCCCGTCTGGTGCGAGGAATGGCCCTCTCCCTCAAAGAGAGTGAATTCATCACCGCCGGCAGAGCCTTGGGCGCCAGTCATGTGTATCTGATGCAGCGGTCGCTTCTGCCCAACCTGACCTCGATCATCCTGGTGCAGTTCACCCTCACCTTCGCCACCGCGGTGCTGACCGAGGCGGCCCTCAGTTTCCTGGGTCTGGGCGCCCAGCCTCCCGCCCCGTCCTGGGGCTCCATGCTGCTGGTCGGAAAGACCCTGGTCTCCACCAATCCGTACCTGGCGTTGGGAGCGGGAAGTGCCATATTCATTACGGTGCTGGTCTTCACCCTCCTGGGCGACACCCTCACCGACCTCCTCAACCCCTACCGCACCGACCGTTAAGCCTGGATCCACCGATGGGTTGGTGGGGGGTGTGGCTGTCGGTCACGCCGCCGTCCCACCCTCGTAAACTGAATCAGGGCTCATTCCGTGGGTGGCCCTTTGGTCGCCTCTTCTCGAGCATCGGTGACGGCAAGTCAAGTATTCGAATACGCACACGAACTGAGAAGTCGACATGCAACCCAAACCGCTAAACGGAAAAGTGGCAATCGTTACCGGCGCCGGCAGCCCCATCGGCATGGGCCGCGCCATGACGTTTGCCCTGGTGCAGGCCGGGGCACGCGTCGCGATGCTGGACATCAACGAGGAGTGGCTGGAGCAGTCCGCAGGCGAGGTGCGAGCGGCCGGTGGGGACGACTGTGTCCTGGACTTGGTCTGCGATGTCTCAGACCCCGAAAGCGTGGAGGACGCTGTCCGCAAGACGATAGCCGGGCTGGGCGGGCTCCACGTGCTGGTCAACAACGCTGGAACGATGAACCTTGCGGACCTCGCCGGCGGCAATCTTCCCAAGTTCTGGCACATCACTCCCGAGACGTGGAGCCGGATAATCGCTGTCAATTCCAGCGGATCGTTCTTCATGGCCCGGGCGGCAGTGGGCCACATGCTCGACCAGGGATGGGGCCGGATAATAGGAGTCACGACCAGCGTCGACACCATGTATCGGCCAGGCTTCTGCCCCTACGGTCCGTCCAAGGCAAGCCACGAGGCGCTGGTCGCTCTCATGTCCCGTGAATTGGACGGGACCGGAGTAACCGCCAACGTACTCATCCCCGGCGGCCAGACCGACACCCACATGATCCCCGATGACATCGCGGTGGGGCGGGAAATCCTCATGCGGCCGGAAGTGATGAACGGGCCCGCAGTGTGGCTCGCGTCAGAAGAGTCGGACCGGATCAACGGCATGCGCCTGATTGCCCACTATTGGGACGAAAGCTTGCCCCTAGAACAACGGCTCGACCAGGCCGCCGCGCCTGCCGCCTGGCCGCAACTTGGCAAGCAGGGCATATTCCCGGGATACGACTTGTGAATCGGTTGATCGCGAATACCGACGAGTCACTTTTCGAGACCCGCCCTCTTGTCGCCCCCAGCGGCACATTCACTGCGCATTCTCATAACCTGTGCGGCGAGTGCCCGTAAACTAACCATCGAAGCGAACATACGGTAACCCCGCGCCGGTAGCGGCGCACACGCCAACGAGGAGGCCAACCTTGGAAGCGAAGACTGAGCTCATAGTCCCGAAGGTGATTCCCGGCGCCGTCCCGATGGTGGTCCGCGGCACCCGACCGCCAAGCGACACGGCACAGACTCCCGGCCTGATCCGCCGTCCTGCAATCGACGCGACAGCGGTAGGAGCCAGCAAGATCTGGTTCGGCACCGTCACCTCAGAGCCCAATCACACGGGTCCGCCCCACATGC
The DNA here is from genome assembly GCA_009841105.1 of Acidimicrobiia bacterium. Taxonomy (GTDB): domain Bacteria; phylum Actinomycetota; class Acidimicrobiia; order Spongiisociales; family Spongiisociaceae; genus Spongiisocius; species Spongiisocius variivorans. Next base: position 1,806 of record VXMM01000057.1, read on the forward strand.
ACGGTGAGGCCGAGACCGCCGCGTACGTCATTTCCGGCCACGTCCGCGTCTACTACGGCGAGGACTTCAAGGAATGGGTAGAGGCTGGACCGGGTGACTATCTGTTCGTGCCTGCCCACATGTGGCACATCGAGGAAAATCCCTACGACATACCGTCGGAACAATTCCTGGCCCGCGGACCGGACAACATAGTTATAAACATGGAGGAGTAGGTCCTCGGTCCTGCCTCGGAAGGTCGAGCCGATGGCAAGGTTGTGGTCGGTGGGGCGGACACGCATAGGGATACCCACGTTGGGGCGGTAGTCGATAGCACCGGTCGGCTGTTGGGATCGGCCCAGTTCCGGACTGATACAGCCGGCTATGTACATCTAGCCGACCACGGGACCCGCGATAACAAACGAGCGCTCATAGCGTGAACACGTCCTAGTTTCAAACTACCAACTACCGAATTAGCAGAGTGGCGACCATCAGGAACCCGCCGAACCCGACTACATCGGTGACCAGGGTCAGGAAGATGTTCGAGGCCAGTGCCGGATCCAGTCCCAACTTGCGGAGCATAAGTGGGATGCCGGTCCCGGCCAGCGTCCCCATAACCAGGTTGACGACCGTTGCTATACCCATGGTCACTGCGAAGTTCACCGTGCCGCCGAACACCAGCCCCACCGATCCGGCGAGCACGCCGATCGGTATGGAGTTGATCACGCCGATGGTCACCTGATTCATGAGCACGCGCCCGGCCCGACTCGGCGTGACGCCGTCAATCGCCATCGAACGGATTACCACGGCCAGGCTCTGTGCCCCGGCATTGCCGCCCATCAGCGCCACCACCGGCATCAGCGCCGCCAGGACGGGGCCGATGTCGTTGATCACCGCCGACTGACGTTCGATGACCAGCGCCACTACCAGCGCCATCGCCAGATTCACCAGCATCCAGGGAAGGCGCATGCCGGCCGCTCGTGCTACGGGTGTGAACACCGTCTCCTCGGGCCCGGCTCCCATCGCGGCGGCGAAGTCCTCGGAAGCCTCGGCCTGGACCGACTCCACCACGGCCTCATGAGTGACCATGCCCAGCAGGACACCCGAGTGATCGACCACCGGCAAGCCGAACAGGCCGTAGCGTTGTGCCAACTCGGAGACCTCTTCCCGATCTGTTTCGGGACGCACGGCAACCGGTCGGTGTGCCATCGTTTCGTCGAGTCCCACACCGGGGCGCGCGAACACCAGATCTCGGAACGACACCACGCCGACCAGCTGGCGCCGATGATCGACCACGTAGACATACGAGAGGTCCTCGATCTGGTCGTGGAGCTGGCGGATCCGCTCGATGGCTTCGCCCGCAGTCATCCCTACCTGCAGGACCGCCACATCGGTCGTCATCAGCCCGCCTGCCGAGTCAGGAGCGTGCTGGAGGAGAGTGAGCAGTTCCTGGCAAATCTCAGGATCAAGGCCGGCTAGTACCCGCTCACGGTTCCTCTCGTCCAGTTGTCCGAGCAGGTCGGCCGCCATATCGGCGTCCATGGCGGCGATGAGGTCCGAGGTTCGGGCGAGGTTGAGTCCCTCAAGGACATCAACGCCCAACTCGGGCCGCATCTCGTTGAGGATTCCCGCTGCGTCAGCGGTGTTGAGGTCGGAGAGCAGGTCGGTAGCTGCGTCGGCGTCCAGTTCCTCGAGGATGTCGGCCGCGTCATGGGGATCGGCGCTGGCCAGTTCCTGCCACTCGGCGGTATGGGTGTCCAGGTACTGCTCGACCTCGTCCGGCTGAACCCGGGCCGTGTTCCGCAACCGCTGGGCGAGCTCCCTTGGCCGGGGCAGTCTTATTCGCAACGGTCTGTCTCCTCCGGGGTCGGATCCTGCTGCCGGAGCATGATGGGGACCCCGAGGGTTCAGCCTTCGTAAGGCCGGACCGCGAGCACTGTGACTGTGAACATGCCTCCGGGCGCCTGGTAGGTGACATCATCGCCTACCACCGCACCCACCAGTGCGGTGCCCAAGGGACCCTCCGGAGAGGCCAGTAAGTAGCCCGGAACCCGGTTTTCGGGAATGGCCACGAGGTATTCGTCCTCGAAGCCGTCTTCGTCCATCAGCGTGGCGACCGAGCCGATCTGCACGGTGCCGTCGCTGGCGGCCTCGCCGACAGTGGAATTGTCTAGTAGATGCCGGAGCTTGCGTATCCGAGCCTCCATGAGGCCCTGCTCGGTCTTGGCGGCGTCGTAGTCAGCATTCTCCCGGATGTCACCGTGTGACCTAGCCTCGGCGAGCCGCTCGGCCATATGGCTACGTCCCGCCGTGGTGAGCGTGTCGTATTCTTCTTGGAGTTTCCGGTACGCGGCAGGGGTCAGCCAGGTCTCAGGGGTGCTCATACCGGCCAGGATACCCGTTGGGATGGCCTCGCCGACCGGGCGCCGGACCAGCCGGGCCGCCCCGGCCAGGTTCGCCCTGCATCGTGCCAAACTCCTGCCCTGGGCGGAATTGTCCGCCGGGACACATGTGGAAGGAGGTGAGACATGTCCGAGATCCGACTTACGTCGTTCTCGCCGGGCGGCGGCTGAGCGTCCAAGCTCGGCGCTGACGAGCTGGCGCAGGTTCTGCGCCCCCTTCGGACTCACAACGCGACCTCTCACCCCGACCTTCTGGTTGGGATCACCACTTCCGACGATGCGGGGGTATTCCGCCTGGACGAAGACCGCGCCCTGGTGCAGACGGTGGACTTCTTCACCCCGGTCGTGGATGCGCCGTACGACTGGGGAAGGATCGCGGCCGCCAACGCCCTGTCGGACATCTACGCGATGGGCGGGCGGCCGCTCACGGCCCTCCAACTGGTGGGATGGCCCAGATCCAAGTTGCCGTTCGAGGCATTGAGCGAGGTCATGGCCGGCGGGGCCGACGTGATGGCCATCGCCGAGGTCACGATCGCGGGCGGACACTCGGTTGAAAACGAGGCACCCGTATACGGGTTCGCGGTCACCGGAACCGTGTCTCCGGCCGGGGTCGTCACCAACGGCACTGCCCGACCGGGCGACCTCATAGTGCTCACCAAACCCCTCGGTACGGGTGTAGCTGCTTCCGCCCTCAAGGCCGGGTTGGCCGATCCTGCCTTGCGGGACGCGGCGGTGGGGACCATGGTTGCGCTCAACGGGCCGGCCTCCGCGGTGATGGTGGAAGCGGGTGTGACGTGCGCTACCGATGTAACGGGTTACGGGCTGGTAGGTCACCTCCGGGAGATAACGACCGCATCCGGGGTGTCGGCGCGCCTCGATATGGATGCGGTTCCGGTAATGGCCGGGATAGCCGATCTGATCGAGGCAGGGGTATATCCGGGCGGTAGCCGGCGGAACTTGGAGTCCGCACGAACCTCCCTCAGGACGTTTCGGAGCCGCACGGAACAGAAAATCTTGGCGGATGCTCAGACCAGCGGGGGCCTGCTGATGGCGGTTCCCCGGCGCCGGTCGGCCCGGCTGCTCGAGAAGCTCCGGCCGGTTGCGCCGGCGGCTACGGTCATAGGCGAGTTCATGCCCGCAGCCGGAGACCCGTTGATCGAGGTGGTATGACCGACGCGGCCAGCCGTCCGGAGCGTCTCCGGATCATCGCCTCCGCCCTTTCGGTCGGGGGCCTGCAACGTCACATCTTCCTGTGTGCCCAACAGGCTCATCCCCGCTGCTCGACCTACGAGGAGAGCAAGCGGGCGTGGCTGCAGCTGAAACGAGCAACCAAGGACCTCGACATCGCCTCGGCGCCCCCGGCATGGCAGGGGGATCTCTCCCGACCGGCAACACCGATGGAGCAGGGTAACGGTACGGTCCTACGGTCCAAGGTCGACTGCCTGCGGGTATGCGAGCAGGGACCCATCGCGGTGGTCTATCCGGACGGTGTGTGGTACCACTCGGTGGCGGGTGACGTACTCGACCGGATAGTCCATGAGCATCTGGTGGGAGGCCGTATTGTCGACGAATACGTGTTTGCGGTGGATGCCCTCCGTCCCGGTCCGGCAACGCACCACCCGGTCCAAGATCCCGGGCCCCGGCCCGGATGATCGCGAGCAGGTGGTGTCGATAACATCCGGCGCGGTGCCGAGTGATGGGTTCTGCGGAATTCACCGACCCGGAGTGACCTGGGCTGGGAGTTGCCGGCTGTCGCTCGTACGTCTCTGTACAGGGTTCCCGGACCGCTGATGAGCGTGATGCGTTTCGGTAGCGCCGTCCCGGTCGTGGCATTGGCTTTGATGGTCTCGGCCTGCTCGCAGCCTTCTCCCGAGCTGCCGCCGGTCGGTGTCCCCGCCGAGGTCGTTCCCGACGTCGTCAACCCTACGGATGTCGACCAGCTCTTTCCGTTCGACGGCGGCTGCCGGCTAGCGATCGGAACCGGTGTGCGGGTGCTGGATGTGCTGGACGGCACGGCTGCCTCGGAGATGCTACGGCCCGGCGACATCCTGACCGCGGTCGACGGCGTAGCGGTCAGCTCCCGAGAGATACTGCTTGGGGTGCTCGATGACCGGCGGGCGGGGGAAGAAGTAGTCGTGGAAGCGACTCGTGTCGGAGCCCCGTTCACGGCTTCGATCTCCCTTTCCCCGGTTGCGGGTCAACCGGGACGGGCCATCCTTGGCATCATCACCGAGACCAGGCTGGAGGCTGTCCGGCCGGCGAGCCTTTCCGACGCGGTGATCGACGATAGGTTGGCCCGTCCGGTGATCGTGGATGGCTGGATCTACCGGTACGTGCCCTTGGGCGCCGTATGGACGCCCTATCCGGGGGCTCCCACGGAGCAGATGGCGGGGCTGGGCTCCGATATCTACGCCGTGGCAGCAGGAGAGCCTCTCTCCCTTATCCGGGTGGGCGGCGAGGAGCCTATCGCCGTCGATCCCGGGCCGGTCGTCTACGAGTCGCCGGGGGGCGACTTCGAGGTGGTAGCTTCCGGATTCGACGAGGTGGTCGGATCGGTGGGACGGCTCCTGCTGATAGCCGGTGAGGCGGAGGCAGGGCCCGGAGACACCGCTCCGGCGGTCCACGGTGTCAATCCGGTGACGGCGTCGGTGGAATGGATCCGCGTCCTGGGTTTGTCGGACGCCGGGAATCCGCTCGCAGCCGCTGATGCCTTCCGGAGTCCCTCCGGTGATCGTGCGATGGTGGCACTGGTCGAGCATGATGCGACGGGGAGTGCCTCGTCGGAGCTCTTCAATTACTACCTCGTGGACGAGGAAGGGGAGGGGGTGGTAGGTCCTCCCGGCATCGATCAGTTCTTTCCGACCACCGGGGTCACCGGCTGGTACGACGACGACTCGCTCATCTATGTCGTCGACTTCGAGGTTCCTCAGGTAGCTCGGTGGTCGTTGGGTACCGGCGAACACACCCTGCTGAGGTCCTACACGGCTGAAGATGCCGTCAGTCTGCGGACGGTCCTTCCGGTAGGGGACGGAGAGCATGTGGTCGAGGTGTGGGACAGCGAGGTGTCCCTGATCGACCTGAACCGCCCCGAGTTGACCCGCCTGATTTCCCGGGGATGCCGGCACGTGTCCATAGAGGGCATGGGCTCGGCCTGATACTGGTATAGGGTGGGTGCCGGGGAGTCCGACCCGCCCTAGTCGGCTCTTTCGGCGTCTTCCGCTCCGACAGTCTCGCGGACCGGAGCTGTGGCCGGTAGGCCGTTACCCTCCACCCCCTCCGGAGCGGCCAGGCCGAGGGAGGAGCGATGATCTTCCACGCTCACCGCCGCAAACCCGACCGGCTTCTGCTTGGTAACGGTTCCGGCTTCGGTCCCGATTATCTCGCCCACTTCGTTCCCGGAGATCGTTTGCTTCTCCTGGAGCCGAGTCGCCACGTTGAACACCGCCACCTTGTACTCATCGAGCATCTCGTAGACCTCGTCGTAGAGCCGTCGGAGCTGTCTCTCGATCTGCTGGGACATCGTCTCGACGATACGGTCGGTCGGGTCGGGGGGCTGGTCGAGAGCGTGACGAGGCAGACCGGCGCTCGAGGCGATGTTGTTGCCCATTCCCCAGACACCGACCATCCGGCTGCTGATCGTGGTGGCATTCCTGAGGTCCGCGCCGACCCCCATGGAGTTGTCATCCTTGAAGAACATCCGCTCACCCGCCAGGGCGGCTAGCGACACCTTGATGTCGATCTCGAGTTCGGTCTTCCACTGTACGAAACGGTCCTCGAGGGCGATGTAAGAGACGAACCCGCCTATGTCGCCGCGCCGCTCGATGGTGGCTACATCGATGTTGGCATGGTCCTTGAGCAGGTGCGCGGCCACCGCGTGGCTGGCCTCGTGGATGGCGACCGCGAATTCCTCCCGCTCCACGTACTCGAAGCCCTCAGCCGGCCCCATTTCCTTAAGGGTCTTGGCTTTCCAGATGTCATCCCACCCGATGATGTCGCGGTCAGCTCGCTGGGCCAGGATGAGCGCCTCGTTGACCAGATCCTTGATCTTGGCGCCGGAGTAGTACGGAGTTTTGGCAGCGAGCTCATCGATCTGTTCGTCGCTGATGTTGTGGTTGACCTTGGCCAGATAGCCCTCGAACGTGCGGGCACGGCCCTCCTTGGTCGGGAATCCGACTTTGTAGATGCGGTCGATCCGTCCCGGCCTCAGCAGGGCCTGGTCGAGAACGCTGGGCAGGTTGGTGGCCATCATGATGAAGATGCGGTACTTCGGTGGAGGCTTGGGTTTGATACCGAGCGCCTTGCGGGCCTTGTTGGTGATCCCGCGTGGCTTCTTCAGCCCGGATATCTCGGTCAGGAGGGCTTGGAGGGTACCCATACCGCCGCCGCCGCCGCCCATCATCATCACTCGGTTGACCCACGTTCCGGGAAGCCCTTCCGGTTCGCCGGAAGCCGGACTCGTCCGGGGCGCATCCGCTTCGATGATGCTGAGGGACTGCGGGCTCAGGTAAGCGGAACCGTTGCAACCCATCCCGGCGCTGAGCGGTGTGGTGGGTTGTGGCGGTCCTCCTCCCTGAGCGAGGGCGCCCCGGTTACCGAGGGCGTCGGCCTCGTCGAAGAAGACCACCACGCCCCCATGGCGCAAAGCCAGTTTGCGGAGCTTCCGGAACAGACCCTTCACCTTCAGGATGCCGACCCCCATGAACATGGCTTGGAAGGCCCCGGGATCGACGAAGACGAAGGGGAGGCCGACCTCACCCGAGGTGGCCTCGGCGATGAGGGTCTTCCCCGTTCCCGGGGGACCCCACAGCAGGATTCCGCCGGGTACATAGCCACCCTTGGCTTCGATCTCATCCGGTTTCTCGAGGAACCCGACGTTCTCCCGGACCAACTCGAGCACATGGTCCTGACCCCAGACATCGGAGTACCGGGTCTCTATCTCCTCCGGCATGATCGTGTCGACGCCCCCTCGGGACAGGAACCAGAAGAGGGCGGCGAATTGCATGATCAGGAAGAGGGGATAGAACAGGAACATGATGAACTGCTGCAGGTTGCGGGCCAGGATGCGGGGGAGTTGGATCACTGCTTCGATCGGTCCGTTCACGTCGGCCACGAAGTAGTCCACCACCGAGCCCAGGATCAGCAGGAAGATCAGGATCCGGACGTAGCGGCCGAGCCGGAAGCGGGTCCACGGCTTGAAGCGTCGGTGAGCCTGGCGTTCGATCCCCCCGAAGAACCCTTGGGCCCAGAACCGGTTGTAGCGGGCCCACTTCTCCGAGACGTAGTAGTGGATCTGGCGGAGCAACTCGACGGGCAGGGCGATCATAAGCACCCGACCGAATGTCTCGTTCCAAGTGTCCCCGAGGGCCTGGCCGAAGGTGGTGAACGGGGCGGTGATCTTGGCGCTGATCAGGACACCGAGGAAGAACAGGATCAGCACCACGAACTTCATGCGGTCCCATGTCGGGGAGCGCCTGCGGACGTCTGTCTTCATGCTGAGCTTCCTTATCGCCGGGTGTTCACGATCCACGACTCGACTGCCGCCACGATCTGCTCACCCTCCCGCGCGAAGCACTCCAACGAGCAGCCGGCTGCCATCGAGTACAGTTCGGTGGCCTCCGGATTGGTGACCGCCAGCACGTAAACGAGCCCCTGGCTCTGGCCGTCCTGGGCCGTGAGCCCCACCGTGGCGCCGATGCCCTCGAAGTCCCTCCCAAACGTGAAGTCCCACGTGTCGATCTCCACTCCTTGGCCCGGGTTGGTGACGTCATAGGCCGAGACCGCCATCAAGCGTCGTGAGAGCAGGTCCTTCTCCGCGGGGCTGATCTGGCGGATTATCTGGGCGCCTACCGGGAACGGGGAGGTTGCCGCATCGAGTGACAGGTTGTTCAGGTCGCGTCCCGCCGCGCCGTCGAACGCCACGAAGCTGATCGGCCGGTACCCTCCGAGGTCCGGCACGAACGGCACCGGAGCGATCAGGGACAATTCATCGGCCCGGTAGAGGTTCCAGTCATTGGGAAGTTTGAAGAGCGACCGGTTGTCCGCGTCCCGGTAGACGGTCGTGTCAGGATCGTCCCCGCCGCACGCGGTCAACAGCATGGCCCCGGCCAGTACAAGGATCGCGATTCTTGAGTGTGCTCTCATGGGTCTTGCTGTCCTCGCCGTCTAGTTCACGCCGTCGGAGTATTCTACGCCGCGACGAGGAGCTAGCGGGGCCGCGTGCGATCCCCTCAGGCCCATCGGTGATCGATTCGAGAGCGTTGTGATCGTGTCCCTCGTGACCTTGCTGGCCCACCACCCTTACGACACCGTCCTGGGCTTTTCGATTGCTCTGGTGGGGATAGGCCTGATCATGTGGGCGGAGAGGCGGGCCAGGGCACGGCGCCAGGACGGAAGCCACCGACCCGCGCCGCCGTATCGTGAACCCGCCAACGGCCGTTCAGACTAGTTGATCGTGATCGGTCTGTGGGGCGGCCACGGGACCCGCGATAACAAACGAACGCTCATAGCGTGAACACGTCCTAGTTGGTAGTTGTTAGTTTATAGTTGCCAAACTACAAGTCAATCATCTAGTGGCCACATGGTTGTTTCATAGGCAGACCACTAACATCCGGCCGATGTCCGATTCACGGCTTGCCACCATCGGAGCGATACTTGGAGGGGCGCCCGACCACCTGATAGAGCGATCGGCGGAGGCTCGTGCGGCCGCGCAGGGGACTACGGTCGATGAGGTGCTGACTGCATGGTCCGGTGGGGAAGCATTGGCTCCCTCTCCTCCAGTGCCGGCATCCGACCTGGCCCCGGCGGAGGCTGAGGCGCCTCCGGCTCCGGCCCCGGCAGATCCGATCCCTCACGAGGTACCGCCGCCTGCCTTCGAGCCGGTAGCCGCGGTGGCGTTCGAAGCAGTCGAAGAAGAAGAGATCGAACCAATCGATCCGGCGCCGCTGGCGGATCGGGTTCGCCTGGGCGCCAGGGTGGGAGCCGCTCTCGGGGCTGTCCTCGGATTGGTGTCGTTCGCGGCGATGGCGCCGCTGATGCTCACCCGGCTCTCGCAGACCACCGCGGGGGGTGACCCGGCCGGTGAGGTCACCTGGACGTACGTAGCCGCCACCGGCGTGGTCTGGGCGGTCGTAGGCGCCATCATCAATGTTGCCTCACGCGGGATGGGCCGGTTCAGGTCGCCTGCGTATGACACGGAGACCCGATGGGTCGGGTCGGTGTTCTCCGGGGGTTTTCTGGGCTTGGTGGTCGGCACGGCGTTCGGCGGCGTTATGTATGCCACCAGCGAGGCGTCCTTGTCGGGGACACAACTCCTCGCCGTCAGCCCGTTGTCGATCATGTGGACCTTGCTGGGTTGGACGGTCCTGGGAGCGCTGATCGGCGGGGCCGGCCAGGCCATGGCGCAACCGGCCGCGCTTGCCGGCGATGAGGCCGAGGAGGCTCGCGCGGTCCGGAAGCGGATCACCGATGGGCTGGCCATGCCGGTGCTCGCGACGCTGGCCATCGCGGTCATCGTGGTTTCCTTCGGGTCGTTGCTTCTTCGCTTTCCGGGTTTCGCCCCGTTGATCGCCATCCTGGTCTCCATTGGAACGATCGGTTTCGCGGCGCTGATGTCGTCCCGGCCCAACCTGAGGGTCACCAAGGGAGAGTTCCTGGTAGCTGCGGCCGGTGTCGGAGTAGTACTGATGATGCTGGCGGTGATCGCCGCCGCGGTCTCGGACGATGGCCACGAGGATGGGGCCGGAGAGCCCGCCGGGCACGCCCTGGAGTACGTCACCACGGATCCGGCGAGCCGATAGCCCGGAAGGTCGACCGGAGCACCGGCTCCGTCAGCCCAGCAACAGGAGCAGGCCCCCGATCGTGAAGGCGATCATCGCCGCCAGCATCGGATACTGGGACCGGACCGCCATCTCGGAGGGGAGTCTCTCCAGGGCCCGATCATGGGCCACCAGGACCGCCAGCATGTGCCCCACCGCGATGGCCAGTGTCTGGGTCCATGCGATGGCGCCGGTCGACAGGATCGTGTAGTCGACACGCCATCCGGCCGTACCGAACAGGTTCCATCCGAGCCCGTATGGATCCGAGGCCAACCTGATCAGGTTCTGCCCTTCGAAGACCAGAAAGCTGAAGTAATGGGCCACGGTGTAGGCCACCATGATCGGGACCAGAGAGGGGCCGAATAGGTCGCCCAACTCGTGCTCGGGCTCACCGGTCACCCGCGCCATGCCCGCGATGGCAGCACGGTACAGCGCCATCACCACGCCGATCCCGAATATCAACCCGCCGGAGTTCACGGCGGTCAGTTCCCATCCCGATCGGTTGGAGGTGATGTCAAGCCAAAAGGAAGTACGCGAGAAGCCGTCGAAGGTGGTGGCGCCTATGACGACCAGAACGAGCCGCAGGGTACCCGGGCCCATGCTCATGCGGGCCAGCCCGGTCACCGGGTACCGGAGCCGCAGTGTTCCTCCGGCGTCCCTGTGGAGGGGCGCTAGGGCGCTGATCGTACGGAACAGGGCGGCGAAGCCGTCGGCCTGCCGAGCCCAGGCCGGCCCGTGGATTATCGCGCCCGCCACCAGCGCGCTCGCGTAAAGCGCGAGGTACGTGCCGATTGTCCGTGGCGCCGCGCCCAGGTGGAAGGCCAGTTCCATCCAGAGGAACACCACGATCCCGAGGAGGGAGATGGATTCAGCGGCCTGGGCCGGTGCCGGTGCGACGTCCGGACGGATCGAACGGCGGACCCGCCCGCTCAGATCGGCCAGGGTCGCGAAGGGGTTGACGGTAGCCCACAAGTCACCCACGAAGGCTGATGCCACCGCCACCCCCACCCATACGAGCACGAAGGCGGCGAACGGGGCCACGTTGGATTCCACTTCAGGATTGCCCCAGAACGCGGCGCCGACGGTCACGGCCAGCATCGCCAGCCCGATCAGCCGCGTGATCGGCAGGAGGCGCCGCGCTGTCCTCTCCAGGCCGGGCGGGAAGGCCAGACCGCGGGAGGCTGGCGCCAGGCGGGCGTAGGTCCAGTAGCGTCCCAGCACGGCAAACGAGACCAGGACCGCAAACGCGGCCGCCCAGGCGAAGTGCCAGATAGGGATCGGCAAATCGAGGCGGCCGCCCAGTCCGTGGGCGTGCGCTGGTGCCGCGATGGCCAGCACCAGCACAGCCGCGATGGGCCAGGCTGCGGCGCGGACCCGGATCAAGACACTTCCAGTTGGAGGACCAGGGTGTGGGTCCCTTCCAGTTCCACCTCGAAAACGCCTGGAATCGATGCCTCGAAGGTCAGCTCGCCCTGGCCTTCGTCGAGGTCCATGTGGAGGTCATAGCCATGGATGTGAACCTCGTCGGATGTGTTCCCGCTCACCCCGAGGGTCACCGTGTCTCCGATGCGCACGACCTCGCGGCGAACGCCCCCCTCCACCGCGCCGTCGGTGATCGTCAGATCGATCGTCACTCCGCCAGGATCGGCTTCCGTAGCCGTCGGCGTGGTCGTCGTGGTGGCGAGGGTGCTCGTCGGGGTCCGTGATGTCCCGGTCGTGGTCTCCGTCTGGGAGTCACCGGTGTGCCAGGCCGGGTTGCCGGCATCCTGGATGGCAACCGCCCGTGGCGGATCCACCGAGCGGTCCAGCCCCACCGACAGGGGCCCCGACGTCCGCAGATGGTCGTACAGGTGAGCCAGCGGGAAGCGGAAGTCGCCATCGGGTGCCGGGACGATCTCGATGACCTCGCCTTCATCCGTCCGCAGCACGAACGACTCGATGGTTTCCAGGTCCCCGTTGACTTCGAGGACCACCCCCTCGACGGTCTCGACGGAGGGCCCGGCATCGGAGTCGCCGCAAGCCGCGAGGACCAGGACCACGCCCGCCAGAGCCGCGAGGTGTCTCATGATCCCTTGCGGAGTTCGCGTTCCAATGCCTCCCAGCGTTGCTCGTAGGCATACCAGCGGAACCAGACCACCACCAGCACGCCCCAGAGGATGGCGCCGCCGCCGAGCTTCATCACCAGCCCGGCGAGGGTCTGGTCGGTGATTGCGTCGATTCCCCACAGGCGCGGCGCCTCGGCGTAGAAGCGGTAGAGAGGTTCCCGCCCGAATGTCAGGAACGAGGCCGGGATGGTGGGCAACAGAGAGTGGGCGAACAGGTACAGCATCCGTAATGGAGGAGAGAGCCGCTTCAGTTCCGGCACCGGGCTCAGCACCGGTATCCACATCACGACGGCCGCCGCCATCAGCAGGGCGTGGATAGCGAAGTGATAGACGCCGGAGGTGACCATCAGGTTCACGATCTCCGGCCAGTGGATGCCCACCAGGATGCCGTTGAAGATGAAGAACGCTGCAAGCGGTCGGGTGAGCGGTCGGATGACAGCGAACAGGCGCGGCGTCGTGAAGATCCACCGGAGCATCCAGGCGGGCGTCCCGGCGATCATCAGCGGGGCCGACACCAGCGCCAGGGTCATGTGTTCGATCATGTGGAATAGGAACAGACGCTGTTCCGCAATGTCGTGGAACGGCCAATCCGATACCACCCACAGCGATGCCAGCCCCACGGTGAATAGGGCCACCTGGCGCCTGGTGACGAGCGGTCCGTCGGCATTCAGGTGGGGACCGACGCGGCGGATGATGTACACGTAGCCGAAGCCGACCACGAACACGAAGGCCCACACGTCGAAGTGGGGGTGCCAGGCCGGGATCATCTCAGCAGCCCATCAGGGCGCGTCGCAGCGGGTCGGGTGCTAGGCACATCTGGGACGGGGATCGACTCTGGATCAGGCCAGTGTAAATGCCGGCCAGCAGTTGGTCACCAGCCATGGCCCATCGACCGCCGACCACCCGCGGAGTTTCGGGACCGCCCTAGAAGAGGACCACCGCTCCCAACGCGGCGAGGGTGATCAGGTAAAGGCCGCACGCCAGGATGGCGCCGGAGGTGAAGAAGCGGGAGAGAAGCCGCTTCTCGAACCGGAGGTGCATGAACATGGCCACCACCAGGTAGAACTTGAGGGCGCTCAGGATCAGCAGCGCCGGAACGGTCAGGCTCTGGCCGATCGCGTCCACGCCGTCCTCCAGGTAGAAGAGGGCGACCTCGGCGGCGGTCAGCACCGCCAGCACGATCGCTATCGACACGTACTGCCGTGGCTGGGGGTGATGGTGTGCGCCGCCGGCCATTTCTAGTGCCCTGCTTCTCTCACTGGATCAGGTAGACGAGGACGAAGATGACGATCCAGATGATATCGACGAAGTGCCAGTACAAGCCAACCAATTCGACGTTGAGCCCTTCGGCCTCGGACAGGCCGCCGGTGCGCATCGACTTGAAGGCCAGCACCAGGAGCATGAGGACCCCGAGAACCACGTGGAGCCCGTGGAACCCGGTCAGCATGTAGAAGGCGCTGGCGGCCGGGTTGATGTTGAGTTTCAAACCATGGAGGATGAACTCCCCGAACTCGAAGAACTGGCCTGAGACGAAGATCGTTCCCAGCAGAGCCGTGGCAAACAGCCAGGTCTTGGTCTGGTCCTGATCGCCTCGGGCCAGGGCCGAGTGGGCCAAAACCATCGTGAGCGAACTCATCAGCAGAACGAAGGAGCTGATGGATGTGAACGGAATGTCGTAGAGCTCGACGGGATACAGGGTTCCCGGCCCGAAATCACGGCCCTTGAACAGTAGGTAGTTGTTGATGAGGGCGCCGAAGAACAGGAACTCCGAGCTGAGGAACACCCACATTCCGAGCTTGCGGTTGTCGATGCCGGTCAACTGGTGGTGTGCCGGTGCGTCAGCCGATCCGTGGGAGAGGTCGGCCATCAGACGTCTCCTTCGTTCAGGGCAGGTTCGGTGTCATCCTCGTGCGCATCGCCGCCGTCCCCGTGGTCATCGTCGTGGATCTCCTCGAGCGGTTCGGATCCCCAGGCAACCAGCGCGCCGATGGCGACCAAGGTGCCCGCAGCCAGCATGGGGATGCCGTAGGGGCGGGTGTGGTACATGATCCCGTAGGCGATGAACATGATGCCGAGCCCCACTATGAACGGGAAGTAGGAGGGCGCCGGCAGGTGGATCTCATGGTCGGGGTGACCGTTGGTGTGTATCAGGTCGTCGACCAGTTCATCGGCCTTCTCCTTGCGTACCGCCCGGCCTTCCTCGTCTTCGTCGTACTTGAGGTGCCAGAAGTCGTCCAGTGAGGTTACGGTCGGCTCCACCGCAAAGTTGTATTCGGGAGTGGGGGAGGGGATCGTCCATTCCAGGGTGCGGGCATCCCACGGGTCATTGGGCGCTATCCGACCACGGCGCTTGGAGTAACTCCAGTTGATCATGAAGACCAGCACGCCTAGGGCGATGATGAAGGCGCCGACAGTCACCACGAAGTTGCCGGCGCCGAGGCCGGCCTCCTCGGGGTAGACCCAGGTCCGTCGCACCATGCCCTGCAGTCCGAGCCAGTGCATGGGGCCGAACGTCAGGTTCATGCCGATGAACATCAGCCAGAAGTGCCACTTGCCCAGCGCCTCGCTGTACATGCGTCCCCAGACTTTGGGGAACCAGTAGTAGATGCCGGCGAAGAGACCGAAGAGGGCGCCCCCGAAGAGCACGTAGTGGAAGTGGGCCACGATGTAGTAGGTGTCGGTCTGCTGCCAGTCGGATGGGACCACCGCGTGGGTGACCCCAGACAGGCCCCCGATGACGAAGAGAGCCACGAAGCCCAGCGAGAACAGCATGGGCGTGGTCAGCCGCACCCTGCCTCCCCACACGGTCCCCAGCCAGTTGAAGATCTTTATCCCGGTGGGAATGGCGATGGTCATGGTGGACAGACCGAAGGCGGCCTGAGCCACGGTCGGGATACCGGAGGAGAACATGTGGTGGGCCCAGACCCCGAAGCCCAGAAAGGCGATGGCGGCGCCGGCGAACACCACTGCCGGGTAGCCGAAGAGCGGTTTCTTGGAGAAGACCGGCAAGGTCTCGGAGACGATGCCCATGGCGGGCAGGATCAGGATGTAGACCTCGGGGTGCCCGAATAGCCAGAACAGGTGTTGCCACAGGATCGGATCACCTCCGGCTTCCGCCACGAAGAACAACGTGCCGAACTGCCGGTCGAAGGTGAGCATGAACAGGGCGATGGCGATGATGGGGAGCGAGAAGAGCAGCAGCAGCGCCACCACCAAGGTCATCCACACGAACACCGGCATCCTGAGGAGCCGCATCCCCGTGGCCCGCATGTTGAGGATGGTGACGATGAAGTTCACCGCCGAGATGAGCGAGGCCACGCCCAGGATCTGCAGTCCCAAGGCCGCGTAGTCGACTGACGTACCGGGGGAGTAGGTGGCGCCGCTGTTGGGTGCGTAGATGAACCACCCGCTGTTCGGGATCGAGCCGAGAGCGCTGGCGTCGGCGGCGCCGCCGGGCAGGCTACCGCCCACCGGAGGCGGCGAGGTTCCGAATATGAGAGACGAGTAGATGAATAGGCCCCCGAAGAGGAAGATCCAGAAGCTCACCGCGTTCATCCGCGGGAAGGCCACATCGCGGGCGCCGATCATCAGGGGGAGCAGGTAGTTGAAGAAGGCTGCCGAAATCGGCATCACGAAGAGGAAGATCATCGTCACCGCGTGGGTGGTGAAGAGACCGTTGTACTCGGCTGCGGTCAGGAAGGCGCCGTCCGGGCCCGCCAGCTGGATGCGGAGCAGCAGGGCCTCGATACCGCCGGCGAGGAAGAAGATGAAGGCGGTGTAGCCATACATGAGGCCGATCTTCTTGTGGTCGGCGGTGGTAATCCACGACCAGAATCCGTAGGTGAGTCGGGGCCGCCTGAAGAGGGTGGTCTCGGCCCGCTCGACCGTTTCGGTCGCTACGTCGACTGCCATGAGGCCCTCCTAGTTACCACTAGCTTGGTCTGTCTGTGGAACGGCCGTGTGGTATGGCCGTCGCCAGAGCACGGCTGGTTGTTTCGCAGGCAGACCATCATCATTCCAGGGTCGACAGGTAGGCGACCAAGGCGTCGATCTCGTCGGCGGTCAGGCCGAGTTCGGGCATGAACGAGCCCGGTTTCCAGGTTGGTGGATCGGCCAGCCACAACCGGAGGCCCGCCTCCCAATCGGCCCGGGAGGGCTCGAGTTGGGCCGGCAGGGTGGCACCGGCGAACACCCCTCGGCTGGCGAAGTGCGTCAGGTCGGGGGCGGGGACGGTCAGCGTCTCCGGGTCGGGGTTGTTGGTGCCGTCGATGATGTGGCACCCGATGCAGGTTCCGCCCAGGAACACTTCCATGCCGCGCTCGGCCTCCGAGCCGGGTGCTGGCGTGACGGCGGGCAGGAGTTGGTTGGCCGTCCAGGCCTCGAAGTCCGTGCCGGTCATCGCTACCACCCGGGCGCGCATTCGAGCATGGCTGAGCCCGCAGAATTCGGCGCAGTGGCCCCAGTATTCGCCCGGGTCGTCGGCGTACAGCCGCTGTTCGGTCTCCTGTCCGGGGACGAGGTAGCGCTTGCCGGCCAGCTTCGGAATCCAGAAGTTGTGCAAGACGTCGTCGGAAGTCATCTTGGCGCAGACTTCGGTGTCCTCGGGAATCACCATGACGTTGGCGGTCACCACGCCCGAATCGGGGTACCGGAATTCGAACCACCACTGGTGCCCGATCACCTCCACCTCCATGGCGCCGCGGGGGCACTCCGCGAGCTCGAACAATGTCGAGATCGTGGGCACGGCGATAGCGGCCAGGATGATGGTCGGCACCACCGTCCACGCCAACTCCAAGCGCGTGTTGCCGGCGACTTGCTTGGGCTCGGGACGTTCCTTGCCCTTCCGCTCCCTGAAGAGGAAGACCGCCAGCAGAAGAGCGCCCTGGACCAGCACGAATATGACCGCCGCTCCCCAGAAAACGGGCCAGAACAGCTCGTTGATCCGCTCGGCTATCGGACCCTGGGAGTCGAAGGAGTTGAGGGGTTGTTCCACCCGCCCGCAACTAGCCAGCAGGGTTGCGGCCAGGAGAGCGATCGGCAGACGTCTGGACAGCCGAAGGGCCGGCCGCTCGCGTCGTTCCATTTCTCCCTTCCAAGCCAGGGCCGCGGGTACCGCGCAGACCTCTATATGTTACGGGCTCGGGTATCCGGCCACCAAGCCGGGAGCTCCGGGGGCGCCACGGCTTCCGCCGCCTCAGGAGGTCACTTTATCCAGGGCAGCCTCCAGTTCGACACGATCGAGCACGCCCTCGAATCGATGGGTCACGATACCCGCGCTGTCAACCACAAATGTCCAGGGCTCGTTCGGCAATCCCCACTCGACGACCCCCCTGGCCGGCTGCAGGTCGTCGGGATTGGAGGTGTTCAGATTCTCGTAGATTTCCACGTGGATCCAGTTGATCTCCGGATAGACGTCGATCAGCGGTTTGGCTACGTCGATCACGGGTCCGCAGGTGCCGCTGGTACAGAAGGCCGGAGTGGCGAAGAGGATCACCGACGGTCGCCCTGAACCGACCGCTTCCCCGACGGCTGTCCGGTAGAGACGTAGGTCTGGTGCCGGGTCGGTGGTCAAGGAAGTCAAGGGGGTTTCCGGGAGGGTCTTGGTATCTGAGGGAGGCGCTCGTTCCCCGACTCCGACCGTGCGGGGTTCCGGGCTCACCGAGAACGGGGCGCCCTCGATCACCTGATCATCCGCGGTCCGCATCCGGAATGTCCAGGTACCGGCGAGGTCGAAGTCAACCTGTGCCACCCATAATCCCCGGACGTCGGGGACGGCCCAGATGAACCGACCCGGCACCTCTACCGGTGGTGAGCCCCCCGGACCCGCGAAGGCAAGCTCTATGGGTTGGTCAGTGACCAATGATCGGTTCTCAGCATCGATGGCGGAGACGAGCACCCGCTCTGTGCCCACGGCGAGATCCGAGGACACCACCAGCACGAGTGCGCCCTCCAGGCCATCGGAACTGCTGCCCCCGCACGCCAGGAGGCCGGTGGCGATGACTACCGGCAGCCACGGCGCAAGGATGCGCCGGACGGATGCCGCGCGACCTCGTGCGCGTGCCGGTTCAGGCGGCGCGGATCGCGACCGGCGCGCCGGGTACCACGTCAAACAGGTCGATCCCGTCCAGAGGCATGACGAAGCCCCTGATTCCGTTACGGAGCCGCTCGCGGTCTTCTGCCAACTCGTGAGCCGAGGCCTCGGCCCGGCCGGTCACCAGACGCGTGAAAGCCACGCATGGTTCTGCCACCCTGGCGTCCTTGACCACGATCGAAGCCTGGGGAGTTCCGATGCGGATCCCTCCATCCAATTCGCCTTCGGAGACCACCTCATCGCTGGAGACGATCAGGTTCTCACCGCTGGCGCCGAGTGGGATCGGGGTGAACCGGTTCCAGATGTCCTCGTAGTGGGAGGTGAATCCGATCGAGAGCGCCCGGCCCGGGCGGTGGGTGGCGCCCTCCGGGTGATAGCGGTGGTGGCTGTCCACGATCCACGAGCGGCCGTCGAAACCGATCGAGCCGTCAGGGGTGAGCCGCAGGGTGGACACCTCGGCCAGGGGATCGAGCCGGTATACGCCTTTGTCACGCTGGCGTCGCCGGTGGACCTGGAGCTTGACAACTTGCCCGACCTCGACCCAGTCACCCATCAAGTGGTTCCTTCCAATCCGGTTTCCGGCTGCGCTTCGCCAGGAGGGTTCGTAGCAGGTCCGGACGGTCGGTGATGAGACCGTCGACTCCCAGGTCCAGCAGTCCTTCCATCTCAGCCAGATGGTTGATGGTCCATACTATTAACGGAATCCCCAGTCTCCTAGCGGCTCGGACCGTCCGGGGATTGACGATGGTGATCCCACGATCCTTGACGGGCACCTGGAAGGAGTCGGCCCGCGGCCGGTACGGCAGATGGGTCCGCGCCGCGGCCAGGAACCGGAGGATCTCGGAGGGGCCGGCCGAGGTTGCCACCGGGCGGTCGACCAGCGCCCGGAACCGGCGCAGGCGGGACCCGCTGAACGAACCGACGATTACGCGATCCCACAGGTCGAGACGGCGGATGAGGTCTACCAAGGCAGCCTCCATGCCGTCGCTCTTCAGGTCAAGCGTGAACACGCCATCCGGATAGGTGATGGCCAGTTCCTCGAGCGTGGGCACCCGGATCCCCCGTCCTCGATGGGGGTTGTCGCCGTCACGCTCGAATCGATAGCCTGCGTCGAGGGTCTGGAGTTCCTGCAGGGAGTAGTCGGACACGAGGCCCGTGCCGTCGGTGGTGCGGTTGACCGTGTCGTCGTGGATGGTGACCAGCACGCCGTCCCGGGTGATCTGAAGGTCGGTCTCCAGGTATCTGTAGCCGAGATCTGCCGCGCCCTGGAAGGCGACCATCGTGTTCTCGGGCCACAGCAACCCGGATCCCCGGTGCGCCATTGCGATAGGGTGCTCGTGCCCGAGCGCGACGGGAAGGGACATCGACCGCGAGGTTACCCCCTGGTCCTCGCTGAAGCCGTCGACCTCAAGAGCCTTGTAGAACCCGCTCCCCGGACGGTCATGCGCGTTGTCATCGTGGGTCCCGTGGTGGGTTGTGGGGCGGCGGTGGGATGTGGCGGTCCAGAGTACGCAGACCGCTACGCAGACCCACCACGATCTACTTGCTGACAACCACCTCGCCTGCTTTGAGCACCTTCCAGACCAGGTTGGTTCCTGGCCGGTACGGTAGATGAGTCGGACTGGGGGCGTCCAGAACGACCAGGTCTGCCACGGCGCCGGAGCCCAGCCAGCCCCGGTCGCCCATGCCCAATGCCTGGGCACTGCCCATGGTCGCCGCCCAGATGGCCTGATCGGAGGTGAGCCCCATCTCCGTCACTGCCAGCGTGATGGCGAGCGGTAGCGACTCCACCATTACCGGCGCCGGGCTGCAGTCGGTTCCCAGTCCCAGCCGGACGCCTCTCTCCATGAGCCGGCGCAGCGAGGCGGGCGAGCGGCGGGCACCGAGCGCCGCGGTGGGGGTGATGACCACGCTGATTCCCATCTCCGCCATCTGTTCGGCCTGGTCCCGGTCGGGGTAGCCGGCGTGGTCGACCACCGGTACCGAGGCTTCCAGTGCCAACTTGTATGCATCCGGGGTCTGGCCCCGATGGTGAATCCGGGTCCGGGTCCCGAGGCAGGCGGCGACCCCGATGAGGCGGCGGGCTTCCTCGGTTGTCAGGGCCTCGGTTCCGAGCGACAACCGCACCGCGGCCCCCAGTCTCGCCGCCCTCGGAAGGTGTAGTTCGGCCACTTCCCCCAGAGTCCTCGAACGGTCGGATGCGGTAACCGGCAACCCCAGGACGTCGAACGTCGGTACCAGATCCACCACGTGATGCCGACCCGCTTCGACCACGGTGCCGATGAGGGCCAGCTCCCTCTCGTAGTCGTTCGAATACCCGGCAGACGCCTCGACCGTGGTGACGCCGAAGTCGAGCATGCGGTTCAGCCGCCAGCCGATGATGTCTGCGATCGCAGCGGCATCTGCCCGGTGGTTGAGGCGGGCTGTCGTGGCGCCTCCGGAGCGCGCGGCTCGGGCACCTGACATGCCCGTGCTCCTGAGCACGAACTCCTCGCTCCGGTCGCCTGCGAACGCCAGATGGGTGTGGGCGTCCACCAGGCCGGGGAGAACTGCCCGGCCCCCGCAGTCCAGGCGGGCGAGAGACCGGAGCCCCTGCGGTGTCCGTTCCGCGGGTCCGGCCCACACAACCCGGCCGTTACGGATCGCCAACGCCGCGTCGGTGACGAGACCCAGCAAACCCGGGAACCGCGGAGTGTTGGTGGCCAGGGCGCCGATGTTGTCCAGCACCATGTCGCCGATCGGAGTGGTCCGTTCGCGCACCAGATCGACCGCGAGGTCCACGCAGGCATCGCAGATGGCGGCGCCGGCCTCGCCCATAACCATGTTCCCGGCATCTTCCGCCCGGGTTCCGCAGAAACTACAGATCATCGGCAGGCGCCCGCACTCCGCGAAGATGCCACACGAAGTGGCTGGCGATCGCGATCACTACCTGTCAAACCGACGGAATAAGTTACCTGAATGGCCCGTAGCACAGAGATCATCATCACTACGGACGCTGGCCGGAGCGCGGCAGCGTAAAGCGGTCCGAGCCGGGTCCTAGCGCCGGTGATGCCGATAGCGCTTGTCTCCGGGCGCGTCGTCGTAAGGGGCAGAGCCGACCCAGGAGGAGTAGGGCCGGAGATTGTGCCCAACTGCTCAGGTGCGAGTTCGGGCCGGATAGAACGGGCGTAGCTGGGCGGTGGAGGGGATGGGGACACCGGCGATCTCGATGTCGAAGGAGCCCGATTCGATCCACTCCTTGGTGACGCCGGCCTCGTGATTGAGATAGCCCATGGCCAGGCAGGCGCCGAAGGTGTGGCCGTACATTCCGGAGGTGGTGCGGCCCACCAGGACGCCGTCGCGAAGGATCGGCTCGTCGTGGTACGCGATGGCCTCCGGGTCATCCAGCTTGAACTGGACCAGCCGCTTCTGCAACGGGGTGGCGGCCCGCTGGGCGAGGAGGGATTGGCGCCCCAGGAACCCTCCTGGCTTGTCCCAGGCCACCGCAAAGCCCAGCCCGGCCTCCAGCGGTGTGTCCTCGTCGGTGATGTCGTGTCCCCAGTGCCGGTAGCCGGCTTCCAGCCGGAGGGTGTTCATGGTGTGGTAGCCAGCCGGATGGATCCCATGGGCCATCCCTTCCTCCATCACCGCGTCGAACAGGTCGACCGCCGACTCCCTGGCCACGTACAACTCCCAGCCCAGCTCGCCCACGTAGCTCACCCGTAGAGCCCGTACCGGTATGCCGGCCACGGTCATCTCCTGTGACCATCCGAACGGGAACGACGCGTTGTCCAGAGGGGTGTCGGTCATGGCGCCCAGCAGGATCCGGGATCGCGGGCCCATGACCCCGATGGTGGGGAGCTCCATCGTTATGTCGGACAGTTCGGCATCGTGGCCCCGCAAGGCGCGGCGCAGCGTGTGGTAATCACGATTGGCCACGGCCGCGCCCGTCACAACCATGAACTCCTCGGGTCCGGTACGGGTGACTGTCAGGTCGGCCTCGATGCCGCCGCGGTCGTTGAGCCACTGCGTGTAGGCGACCTTGCCGATCGGCGTATCCACATCCGCGCCCCCGATGCGGTTCAGGACGGCCAGGGCGTCGGGTCCCTCAACGCGGAACTTCGCGAAGGAGGACTGGTCGTAGAGCGCTACCCGCCTGCGGGTGGCCTCGCACTCGGCGGCGGAGGCCGGATACCAGTTCTGCTTGCCGTAGGAGTACATGTACTCGCGTTCCATGTCACCGATCGCGAACCAGTTGGGTCGTTCCCAACCCGCCACCTCTCCGAAGACCGCGCCTAGGTCGTCCAGCCGGTCGTGGAGAACCGACCGGAACACGTCGCGGGCAGATTCGAACTGGCGGAACGGCCAGTGCATGGCGTACAGCAGCCCAAGGCTCTCGGAGATACGGTCCTCGAGGTAAGCCTTGCCGCCCTGGAACGGGAAGGCCCGGCGGAGGTCCACCGCCGCCAGGTCCATCGGAGGGTGCCGCTCGGCGATCCAGTCCGCCAGCACCCAACCCGCCCCACCGGCCGACTGGATTCCGACCGAATTGAACCCGGCGGCGACGTAGAGGCTGTCCACCTCCGGAGACTCACCCAGGTAGTAGACGCCGTCGGGTGTGAAGGCCTCGGGTCCGTTGAGGAAGAGTTGGATCCCGCACTCGGCCAGGGCCGGGATGCGGTGGATGGACCTCTCGAAGATCGGCCCGATGTGGTCCCAGTCGTCCGGAAGGGTGCCGAAGGTGAAGTCTCGTGGGACCTCGTACTTCCAGGTCTTGGCCCTCGGCTCGAAGAACCCGGCCATCAGCTTGCCGGTCTCTTCCTTGAAGTAGGTGTAATTGGTGGGATCGCGCAGCGTGGGCATCCCCGGCAGCATCCCGTCGAGCGGTTCGGTCACCACGTAGAAGTGCTCGCATGGGTGGAGCGGTACGTTCACTCCCGCGGACGCCGCCAGCTGGCGGGTCCAGATACCGCAGGCGAGGACCACCGTCTCAGCCTCCACGTAGCCCGCTTCGGTCTCCACCCCCACCGCGGTCTGGTTGTCGACCCGTACCCGCTCCACCGCGATTCCCTCGCGGATGGTGACCCCCCGGTCCCTGGCCCCCTTGGCAAGCGCCATCGTGGTGTCGACCGGGCTCGTCTGGCCGTCACCGGGTATGTAGACCGTGCCCACCAGATCGTCGATGCGCAGCAGGGGCCACATCTCCCGCGCCCGCTCGGGGTCTATCACCTCCATTTCCACCCCGGCGGTCCTGGCCATGGACATACCGCGCAGGATCTCCTCCCAGCGCTCTTGGTCCGAAGCCACCGAGATCGATCCGGTGGTGCGGTAGCCGGTGGACTGGCCGGTCTCGTCCTCTAGTTCTTCGAAAAGGCGGGCGGTATACGTGGCCAGTCTGGTCAGGCTATGGCTGGACTTGAGCTGGCTCACCAGCCCGGCCGCGTGCCAGGTGGTCCCCCCGGTCAGGGTGTTCTGCTCCAGTAGCAACACATCGGTGATGCCGCGCCTGGCCAGGTGGTAGGCGATCGAGCACCCGACGATCCCGCCTCCGACCACCACCACCTGAACGCGGTCCGGGAGGGCTCCACCGGACTGATCATCCGGAGGTGACGGGATCGTGGTGCGGCCGGGATCCGTCATGGGCCCGCGTGATCAGCCACCGAGAGCGTTCCTCACGGCTTCGTTGGTGATGGAGCCGTCCCGGGTGTTGAGGCCCTCTCCCAACTCCGGGCGCCGCTCGATCGCGCCGTCGACGCCATGATCGGCCAGCAACCGGACATAGGGGATGGTGGAGGCGGCCAGGGCGAAGGTGGCAGTGCGGGGCACCGCGCCGGGGATGTTGCCGACCGCGTAGTGCACCACCTCATCGATCGTGTAGGTGGGATCTGAGTGCCTCGTCTCTCGTGACGTCTCGAAGCAGCCTCCCTGGTCGATGGCGATGTCCACCACCACCGAGCCCGGCTTCATGTCTCTGACATCCTCGGTGGTCAGGACGCGCGGAGCCCGCGCGCCGGGCAACAGGACCGCCCCGATGACCAGGTCCGCGCGGAGCACCGCTGCTCGAACGTCGGCTCGATTGGCGATCAGGGTTGTCACCGCACCGCGATACAGATCGTCGATCTCGCGCAGGCGCGCCGGGTTCAGGTCGAAGACCTTGACGCGGGCGCCCATTCCCACCGCCACCCGGAGGGAGTTGGCGCCGGCCATCCCGCCACCGATCACCACCACATCGGCGGGCTCGACACCCGGAACCCCGCCCAGGAGTACACCCCGGCCTCCACCTGATCTCTCGAGAAAGCGGGCCCCGACCTGGGTGGCCATCCGCCCTGCTATCTGGGACATCGGCGCCAGGAGGGGGAGGACCCCCCCGGGAAGCCTCACCGTCTCGTAAGCCACCGAGGTGGTGCCCGCTGCGCATAGCGCCGTAGCGACTTCCGGATAGGCGGCCAGATGGAGGAAGGTGACAAGGATCTGGTCGTGCGAAAGGTAAGCCAGCTCCTCTTCCTGCGGCTCCTTGACCTTCACGATCAACTCGGCCCCGTACCAGACATCGGTGGCAGTGGAGACGATGGAGGCACCCGCCCCGGCGTAATCGTCATCGGAGATGTATGACCCCAGGCCGGCGCCCTCCTGAACCAGTACCTGATGGCCGGAACCGGCCAGGGCTTCGACGCCTGCCGGCGTGAGAGCTACCCGGTGCTCATCGGGCTTGGTTTCGGTGGGTATCCCGATCCGCACGCGATCCCTCCGTGTCGTGCCGGATCGTTACAGGCAGGCGGCGAGCTGAACCAGGACGTTCGACACGCGCTCGGTTATCTCGTCCATTTCGCTGGTGGTGGCGACGAGTGGGGGAGAGAGCATGATCTTGGCCCCGCCCCGGTCGTCCACCCGGAGGTGCAGGCCGGCTTCGAGGGCCAACCGGGGCAGAATCTCGTAGACGGCCCGCTTGGTGTCCTCGTCGGAGTATTCCCGCCCCTCCTCTCGGCTATGTCCGAGAGCGAGTGCGTACAGGTAGCCGGTTCCCCGGACATCCAACACCTGGTCGTGGGCCTCCGCGAGGTCGTGGAGGCGAGCTTCGAACAGCGGCGCATTGCGGGCGACGTTCTCGATCACCCTCTCTTCCCGCATGGCGGTGATGTTGGCGACGGCGGCAGCCATGACCACCGGATGGCCACCCCAGGTGGCGCCGTGCAGGAAGCTCCCGGCGGGCGAGTCCAGTACCTTGTCGACCAGCGGCCGGCGGACCAGGACGCCGCCGATCGGCGCGTAGCCCGAGGTGGCGCCCTTGGCGAAGGTGATCATGTCGGGCTCTGCGTCCACGACCTCCGATCCGAACCAGGCGCCGAGCCGTCCGAACCCGCAGATCACCTCGTCGGCGACGAGCAGCACCCCGTAACGGTCGCAGATGCGGCGTAACTCCCTCCAGTAACCGGCCGGAGGGACCAGGGCGCCGCCTCCGTTCTGGACCGGTTCGGCGATGACCATGCCCACCTGATCTGCTCCCCGGCGCAGGATTTCCTCCTCGACCACTCGGGCGGCTTCCACCCCGTCCGAATAGCCGAGGGTGTTGGGCACGTGGGTGAAGCCCGGCAGGAGGGGCAGGAAAGGTTCCCTGACCGGTTTCAGACCGGTGGCCGAGAGTGCGCCCATGCTGGTGCCGTGATACGAGTCGATCCGCGAGATGACGCCGGTCTTGGTAGGCCGGCCAGCGGCCTGTTGGTACTGGCGGGTGAACTTGATGGCTGATTCGTTGGCCTCGGAGCCCGAGCTGACGAAGAAGACCGCGTCGAGGTCACCCGGCGCCAGGTCGGTTATCAACGAGGCGGCCTCGAGCGTGACGGGTGTGGTGGCCGACCAGGAGGGGAAGAAGGCAAGCTGCTCGGCCTGCTCGCTCATCGCCTTCGCTATGTCGGTCCTCCCGTGCCCTATCTGGACCACGAACAGCCCGGCCAGCGTATCCAGGTACCTGTTGCCGGCGTGATCCCAGAGGTAACAGCCCTCACCGCGGGCGAACACGGGGGCGGCGCCGGAGCGCCAGTACTTGGCGCTGGTGAAGTGCGGCAGGAGGTGGCTGAGATCAGGCGAGCTAGTCATGTCCCAAGTCTACCCGTCCGCCGGGCCTGGGTAGAGTGAGAAAGCCGATTGTCGGGGCGGTTGATGATGACGTCTGAGCAGCATTACGCGACGGTGGCCCGCCTGTCCGACTCCCTGAGCGACGAGACGGACAAGCCGCGCTATCGCCGTCTCAAGGACGGGCTGACCAGGGCGATCGAGCAGGGGGAGCTCCATGGTGGTGAGATGCTCCCCTCGTCGCGGGTACTGGCGGACCACCTGGACGTCTCTCGCAACACCGTCAACCGGGCCTACCGGGAATTGGTAGTGGAGGGGTTCATCGAGCCGATCGAGCGGGTCGGGTACGTGGTGAATGACGGGCTCGGTGAGTGCGATGCAGGTGGGCGGTCTCGGGATGGATCATCGGCCCCGATCCGCTGGGAGGAGCGGTTGGGCGCCCTGGTGGAGGGCGATGACGAGCGGACCCGGCCGGCCGCCTGGCGTTCCTATCCCTATCCGTTCGTGGTCGGGCCCGGCCCGGAGGGATTCCCGATCGGCTCGTGGACTAGGGCCATGCGCACGGCGCTGCGCGAGGAACACAGGGGCCCCAGCCTCCACAACCTGGACGATCAGGATGACCCGCTCCTCGTCGAGCAAATCCGGCGTACCATCCTGCCGGCAAGGGGTATCGAGGCTACGCGCGACGAGATTCTGGTGACGCTGGGAACCCAGCACGGTCTGCATCTGGTTGCGGAGGCACTACTCGGAGCCGGCTCCACGGTAGGCGTGGAGGATCCCGGCTATCCCGACGCCCGGAGGTTATTCCTCCGGCAGGAGGCGAGGCTGGTTCCACTACCGGTCGACGCCCACGGCGTGACCGCGCCCGAAGGCCTTTCGGGACTGGACATGGTGTTCGTCACTCCGGGTCGCCAATTCCCTACCAACGTGACGATGACGATCGGCCGCAGGCGAGAGCTCCTGGCCCGGGCCGGCGGGGACGGCGCGCTGATCGTGGAGGACGACTACGACTCGGAGTACTGCTACTCGCGGCGGCCTCCGCAGGCCCTGAAGGCCCTCGACACGGCAGGGGTGGTCGTGTATGTCGGGAGCTTCTCCAAGTTTCTTGCTCCCGGCTTGAGACTCGGATTCGTGGTGGCCGATCCGATCCTGGTCGACTATCTGCGCCGCCTGCGACATGACATGCTCAGGCATCCTCCTGGGATCATCCAGCGGACCACAGCCCTGATGATGGAGGCCGGTGATTACAGCAGGGTGATCAGACGGCACCGCCGGGCGCTCAGGTCCAAGTGGCAGGCCATCACCGAGGCCGTGGACGACCTGTTTCCGTGGTCGGTGCCGAGCACCGACGGAGGAATGAGCCTGTGGGTGGCCGGCCCGAAGGGACTGGACGCGGCTGCCCTCGCCGAGAAAGCGCTGGATGACGGGGTGGTGATCGAACCCGGCCGGTCCTGCTTCCTGGGGCCGGACCGCCCGGCTCGCTACTTCCAGTTGGGATTCGCCGCTATCGACCGGGATGCGATTCGCCCCGGAATCGAGCATCTCGCCCGGCTCCTATGACCCGATCTGCATGTCCCACCGCCGCGCCAGCCTGTGTCGCGGACAGACCGCTAGAATCGAGACTGCGGGTTGGATGCAGTGCGGTGTGGTGACGGCCCCGTATGACTTACCGGTTCCTTCCAGGTCGAGAGGTGCAGATGCCGGATAACCGTTCGGATGACGTTCAAGAAGGCGACGGGACGCACGATGCCGGAAGCGATCTGGCCTTCGGTATGGCCATTATGAAGGGGTCCATCGTCGGTCTACCCCTGATGGTCGCCTTCATTACCGTAGCCGTCTGGCTGATGACCGATCAGAGTTGGCAGACCTCGATAGCTACCGCCTTGCTTCCCGGTGTCCTATTCGGCGTCTTCGGCGGCGGTTTCATCGGCATGATCCGTGTGATGGATCACTGAACGAGGGGCTGCTCACACGTCCTCGTCGTAGTCGTAGTCGTCGTCATCCTCGTCCTCATCGACCAACCGGTCGGCGTACGCCTGATCGGCTTCGGACGCTCCCTCGGGCCGCCTGAGCGGTAGATCGACCGTCATCTCGGCGTATTCGCCCTCCTCCGAATCGACCGAGATGGTCCCGCCGTGCGTCCGCACGATGTCGCTCGACAGCGCCAGGCCAAGGCCGGTGCCCTTATCGGTGGGCTTGGTGGTGAAGAAGGGGTTGAAGATCTTGTCGATCACGTCAGGAGGGATACCGTCCCCGTTGTCGCGGATGATGACCTGGGCTCGGTCGCCCACCCGTTTGGTCTTCAGCCAGACAGTGGGCATGTAGGGCGTGCCATCGCGAGGGTCCTCCAGGATCGACACCCGCTTGAAGTCGGTGGCCTGGCAGGAATTACCGACCATATTGAGGAATACCCGGCCCAAGTCCTGTGGGATGGCTTCAATGTCGCCTACCTCGGGATCGTAGTCCCGCTCGATATGCAGCTGGAATTCGGGATCCACAGCCCGGGCGCTGTGGTAGGCCAGTTGGGCGTGTTCGTTGAATACGGTGTTCAGATCTACGGTCTGCCATTCGCCACCACCCCGGCCCATCATCAACATGTCCTGGACGATCCGGTTGGCTCGCTCGCTGTGTCGACCGATCCGTTCGAGGTTGTCGGTCAGATCCTCGATGATCTCCTCTATCTCGTCCTCGTCGAGCTCGTCCTCCTCAAGGATCTCCTCGAGCTCTTCCAGCAGCTCCCCGGAGGCCTCGGAGAAGTTCTTCACGAAGTTAAGCGGGTTGCGGATCTCGTGGGCCACCCCGGCGGTGACCTCCCCCAGCGCCGCCAGCTTCTCCTGCATGACGATCTGGTCCTGAGCCCGTTCCAGCTCCGAGAGGACCTCTTCCAATTGGCTGTTCTTCTCGACCAGCTCCGCGGCCATCTTCTCGACCAGGTTCAGGCGCTGGACCTCAAGGGCATGGCGGCGGAAGACCTCTAGGGCGGCGGCCATGTCGGCCACCTCATCCCGACCCTTGATGTTGACCTCGGCCTCGAGATCGCCGTCGGCCATCTGGCGCATCCGCTCCGATAGCGCGTTGATCCGGCGGAGGAGGACCCGACCGACGAATCCGTAGCTGATGGCGAAGGCTGCGAGCACGCCGAGGATGCTGATCGCCACCAGCAGGGTACGACCGGTGTTGATGGCGTTGTCGGATGCTTGATTGGCCGCGTCAGCCGCTTGGTTCGCCGACGTGACCAGGCCATCGACCTCCGTGGTCAGCTGCGCGGCCAATTCCGTCGTGTGGAGCAGCAGATCGTCCTGGCTCTCCTCCAGCCTTAGCTTCTGGATCAGGAGGTCGAACCCGTCCCCTTCGGCTGTAGCCGTGGTGAGCAGTTGATCGAAGGGCGGGGTGAGCGAGGCATGGAGATCGGTCCCCTCTATGGCGCCCAGGCTGATCGCCAGGCGACCGGAGGTCGACTCGAAGCTCTCCTGGAGGGGTTCGATGTAGGCCGCGTCCGAGACGCTCAGGCCGCTGGAAAGCAGTTGGGTCGCCAGCGTGGCTTCCGACTTGAGCGCCGCGAGGTGGCGGTACCGGTTGAACTCGGTCTCCGACAGGTAGAGGGTCCGGCTGGCCGGCGGTTCGCCCAGATCGCGAAACCCGGTCAGCTGGTAGAACAGCTGATCGTCGATGGCCGGGACGATTATGTCGTCGAGTTGGGAGCGCAGGTCGATGATCAGCAGCCTCAGCTCTTCGGCCCGCTGGACAAGAGCGTGATGCTGGGAGAGCTGTCCCTGGATCCGGTCGATGTTGAACAGCAACTGGAAGAAGACTGCTTGCGCGTTGGGGATGTAGGTCTGGAGATGGTCTTCCGTTCTCGCCAGCCTTTGCAAGAGGAGGATCTGATCCTCGAACCCCTGTTGGGCTTGGCGGATCTCCTCGGATATGGCGTCTACCTCGGTCGGTTGGGCGGCCACCAGCCTGGGAGCTGCCGCGGCGAGGGTCCGGCTGTACTCGGCCATCCGGAAAGCGGCCTCCATCTCGGGCAAGCTCTCGTTCTCCACCCTGGCCTGGGCGGCGCCGACCCGGTTGAACGAGATCCAACCGACGAAGCTGGCCGCGATGGTCAGCGCGACGACGGATCCGATCCCGATGTACATCTGGGTGGATATGAGGGTGCGGAGCGCCCAGAGGCGGCCGAGCCAACTCGCCACAGCTACATCCTCATGATCTCTTCGGCCGGTTCGTACTCGCCCTCGCTGTTGATGAAGGTGAGGAAGACCCGGTCCGAGCCCTGGTTGTCACCCGGGCCGAACGTGAGGGGGAACCCGTCGATGTCCATGATGCCGCCGGCCAGAAGGCCGTCCAGGAAGCAGGCGCGGGTCGGCTCGGGTCCGCATGTCTCCAGGCCGAAGATGGCGAGCCGTCCCGACAGGTAGCCCTCCAGGGACACGAAGCTGGGCGACGCATCGGGGGCGTAGGCCGCCAGGGCGTCGATGTAAGAGGCTACGACCGGTATGGACCTATCCGTGGGGAACGGCACCACCTGGGTGACGAACACGCCCCGGCCGTCCGGGCCGAGCTCTCTCGCCAGTGCGTTGCTTCCCACGAAGGAGATGGTGATGAAGATGGGATCGAAGCCGATGTGTCTGGACCAGGCGATCAGGGCCGCCACGGGCTTGTACGCCCCGACGACGATGACCGCCTCGGGGTTGCCCAGGGTGAGGTCGATGAGGCCGGTCTTGATGGCCGTGGTGTTACGGGGGTAGATCCCCACCGAAACGGGCTGCATGTCGCGGCGTTCGAGCGCTGCCTGGGCACCTTGCAATCCGGTCCGACCGAACGAGTCGTCCTGATACATGATGGCGATGCGTTCGATCTCCAGGTCCTGAGTGAGACGGGCCACCATCTCCTCGGTCTCCTGGGCGTAAGACGCCCTGAGGTTGACGATATTGGTCCAACTCTCGGACCGTAGGAACGCGGCGCCGGTGAAGGGCGCCACGAAGGGGACTTCCGCTTCGGCCGCCACCGGCGTGGCCGATCGGGATGTCGGGGTTCCAACCTCGCCTATCAAGGCGAACACCTGCTCGTCCTCGATGAGCTGGAGGGTGTTGGCGATGGCCAATTCCGGTTCGTACGTGTCGTCGAGGCTGATCAGTTCAAGGCGGCGACCAGCTACTCCGCCGTTCGAGTTCACCTCGTGGAAGGCGGCGTTGATCCCCAGGCTCATTTCCAGCCCCAGTTCTTGGGCCGGGCCGCTGAGGGCCGCCGACTGACCGAATAGGACCCGCTGGTCGTCCACGCCGGGGGTCGTCTGGCTCGAAGCGGCCGTGGTGGCGGAGGAAGTGGCGGTCGGATCGGGGTCTTGCGGGTCTTCGCCTGCTGGAGGTGAGCCGCAACCGGCCAGTACGAGGCCGAGAATCCCGGAGCTGATGGCCCGAAGAGTCCGTGGCCAGTGGCTCCTGCCACCTATCCGGTCAGAGCCCCCTATTGGGCGCGCCTTATGGTGATGGTCAGATGGTTCCAACCCTCTTCCCTTCGATAAACGAGGTCGTCCACCATCTCCCGGATGAGAAAGATACCCAGCCCGCCTATCGGTCGATCCTCCATGGGCGCATCGGGATCGGGGATCGGAGCGTCCTTCGTCGGGTCGAAAGCAGCGCCGTCGTCGTGTAGCTCGACCAAAATCTCCTCAACGCCGGGAGTGATCGATACCTGGAACTCGGACAGGCCCCCCCGGCGACCATAGGTCATGGCGTTGATCGCCAACTCCTCCAAGCAGAGCTGGACCAGGTAGAGCAGCTTGGGGGACCATTCATCCTGCTCTGCCATCTCGTCGATCTGAGCGGAGATTCCCTCGAGCATCTCGGCATTGGTCTTCTCTTCACCATCCTCGAAGTCCAGGACCAGCGCGCGCGCAGTCATCGCTAACTCGGAATCCTGGAGATGGTGAGACAGGTTATGTCGTCGGATTGGGGCGTGCCGCCGGCGAAAGAGTGCACCGCTGCGAAGACGGCCTCGTTGGTGTGCTGAGCAGACGCGGGCGGGTCTTCGAGGAAGATCGCCTGCAGGCGCTCCACGCCGAATTCCTCGTTCTCGGCATTCATGGCCTCGGTGACGCCGTCGGTGTACAGCAGGAGCGTGTCGCCGGGTTGCAAGGTGATGGATCCCTGTGAGAATGGCACCCCCTGGACGATCCCCAGGGCTATTCCCCCGACGCGAGGAACGAACTCCGAGCTCCCATCGGCGTGGATGAGCAGGGGAGGGTTGTGGCCGCCGTTCGCGTAGGTCAGCTCGCCGGTCATCGGCGAGTACACCGCGTAGAAGACCGTTACGAACATGGCGGTCTCGTTCTCTTCGGTCAGAAGGTCGTTGACATCGGACAGGACCATCCCCGGCTGTGGTAGCCCGATAGCGGTTCCCTTGAGGAGGGTTCGGCTCGACATCATGAACAGCGACGCGGGCACGCCCTTGTCGGAGACATCGGCGATGGCGAGTCCTACGTGATCGCGCTCCAGCATGAGGATGTCGTAGAAGTCTCCGCCGACGTTGCGGGCGGGTTCCATACTGGCGTGAATGCCGTACCTCTCGTGCTGCGGGAATTCGGTCGGCAGGATGGATTGCTGGATCTTGCTGGCCACGTCGAGCTCGTTCTGAAGCACGACCAGCTGATCACGAGAGGCCAGTGCCTCTCGCCACTCCACCAAGTTGCGGAGGGTTCGAGCAATGGTGTGGCGCAGATCCTTGAAGTCGAGGGGCTTGGTCACGAAGTCGAATGCCCCGCGGTTCATGGCAGTGCGGATGTTCTGCATGTCGCCGTATGCGGAGATGATTACGGAGCGGATGTTCGGATTGACGCTCGGTATCTGTTCGAGCAATGTCAGGCCGTCCATCTGCGGCATGTTGATATCCGACACCACCATGTCGATGTCGGGTTCGGCGTTCAGTCTTTGGAGGGCCTCGATACCGTTCTGCGCGAAGACGAACGTGTACTTGCCGGAGCGGATGGGACGGCGCATCCGCTGGAGGATGAGGGGTTGCAGATCTGGCTCGTCGTCGACGACCAGTATCTTGTAGGGGTACGTATGACCATGCTCCGCGTCATCCTTGACAGACCGGCGGGATCGCTTTTCCGATACCATGACTCAACCTCGATGATGTTCGCTATCCGGAGAGCGCCTGACAGCGGGTACGGTCACTGAGACAGGGGTCGTCCGTGTCCTACTTGAGCGAGCTGACCGCATCGGCCCCGGAGTCGAAGATGGCGATGATCTGGTCGAACCCGCTTATGGTGAAGATCTCCTTGACGGAGCTGGAGAGCGAGCACACCCCGAACCCGGTTTGCTTCTGGCGGAGTTCCTTGGCGAGGAGCAGGATTACCCGCAGGCCGGCACTGCTGATGTAGTTGATGCCGCCGAAATCTAGAACGACTCCGTTGTCGTCGTCGCTGACCACCGCCTGAATGGACTCGAGGAATTGGGCGGAGTTCGATCCGTCAATCCGGCCCTCGGCATTGATCACGAGCACCCCGTCGGTCCGTTCGGTCTTGATTTCCATGGTTACCCTTTCCTGGATCGTTGGTGTCGACGCTTCCTAGCAGATTGCGGAACGCATCAGTTGCCCGAGTTCTCCACTCTATCGACTGTCTGCCACTGGTACGCGATTGAGGGTGTAGGTTCGAGTCGCCTACGGAGGACTCAACGTCACTTCGCCCCCTGATCAGAGTGACGCCGATGACTGCGGCCCCAGGGCACCCGAACGGTAGGATAGTGGTTCACCCAGGGTCTTGCACCGGATACCTCCTCGATCCTCCCGCCACCGTACCACGGGGCGGCGCGCCTGATTCGCCGGGTGCCCGGGGGCAGCCCCGGCTCGAAGTCGAGGCATCGGATCACCCGGCCCGCATGCGCCACCGGCGTCCGGCAACATGAACCGAAACGAGCATCACACCACTAGTGGTCTGTCTGCGAAACAACCAGGCGTGCTCTGGCGGTCATCGGCGCCCCGTCGCTGCGTTCCGCTTCCTCAACGTGCCGCTGCGGGCACGCCTTCGTCAGCGGGCCTTGCGAGGAACGCCGCTGCCGACGCCATACCACACCGCCATTCCACAGACAGACCACGGTGGTCTGTCTGCGAAACAGCCTGGCGTGTTCTGGCGGTCGTCGCACTAGCCTGGCGGGGCGTGCGTGGAAGGGAGCCCCGATGTTCGAGTTGATGCAGTTCCTGCATATCCTGGGTGTGGCGGCCTGGTTCGGCGCCAACCTGGTGCGGGCCTTCGCCCGCGGCCCCATGACCAGGGAGGGCGACGGCTCCGCCGCTGCTTGGCACCGTGTCACCGTTTCCATGGGCCGGGTGATCCACACTCCGGCGGCGATCGCGGTGTTCGTAACCGGGTTCGGCCTGGTCGGCCTGGCGAACGATGCCTACAGCATGACCGATCCGTTCGTGGTGGTGGGCATTCTGGCTGTCGTGATCGGTGCGGTGCTGGCGATGACCGTCATAGGCCCGAACGGGAGACGGATCGCGGCCGCGTACGAGCGGGCCGATCACCGCCAGGCCGAGAGCCTGTCCCGCCGCTCCAGCCTGGTGGGTTGGGTGGATACCGCCGTACTGGCTTTCGCAATCCTCGTCATGGTGACGCGCTGGGGTGCCTGACATCTCGGGGACACCGGGCCCGGTGGGCAGATGTCGACGGTAAGGGGCTTAGCCCTGCTCCAGGTGGTGGATTGCTTCGAGCGCGATCCTCACCATCTGGTCGAAGGTGCGCTCCCGCTCGGCTGAGGAGGTTTGCTCCTCGGTCACGAGGTGGTCCGAGACGGTAACGATGGCGAGTGCCTGGGCTCCTTCTTCGGCCGCGATGGCGTAGAGCGCCGCCGCCTCCATCTCCACCGCCAAGACCCCCATCCGCTGCCAGACCGCCAATGCGTCGGTGTAGCTGTTGTAGAACAGATCGGAGGAGTGGAGGTTCCCGACATGGGGGTGGATCCCCATTCCGGCGGCGGCATCGGCGGCCGCCCGGAGAAGCGGGTAGCTGGCGGTGGCCGCGTAGTCCCAGCCGTTGTAGCGGGTCCGGTTGATGGCCGAATCGGTGCCGGCGCCGATCGCCAGGATGACGTCCCTCATCTTCACTTCGGTGGAAATCCCGCCGCAGCTTCCCACCCGGATCAGCCGCTTCACTCCGTAGAAGCGGGTCAACTCGGTGAGGTAGATCGATGCCGAGGGCATCCCCATACCGGTGCCCATGGTCGACACAGGCGTCCCCTTGTAGGTGCCGGTGAACCCGAGCATGTTGCGAACGGCGGTGACCTCGGTGACGTCGTCTAGGAAGGTCTCCGCGATGTAGCGGGCCCGGAGGGGGTCGCCGGGCAGCAGGATCGTGGGGGCGAACGCGCCATCTGCAGCTGAAATGTGGGGGGTGGCCATGGATGCCTCCTAACCGGGCTTTCAGGGCCAGCCAAGAACAACTGGCGCGGAAGCCAACGTTAACCGGGGTGCTCCCGACCCAGGCCATTACCA
Organism: Acidimicrobiia bacterium; assembly: GCA_009841105.1. GTDB lineage: Bacteria > Actinomycetota > Acidimicrobiia > Spongiisociales > Spongiisociaceae > Spongiisocius > Spongiisocius variivorans. The sequence continues at coordinate 37,738 of VXMM01000057.1, forward strand.
ACCGGATTCCGTTCGCCATCAGGCCGGACCGGCCAGGTCCTGGTGTTCCTCGATACGGTCGTGGTCCACGATGTGGTACGTTCTCCACGCGGGTGGTACGTCCGACTCTAGGAGTTCCGGCAATGGCCAAGGTGCAATCGATCGACCGGGCCTTTGCCATTCTGGATGTCATCTCGGCCTCGGACCTGGGGATCACCGAGTTGGCCGAGCGGGTCGGAATGCCCAAGAGCACCGTGGCCCGGCTGGTCAAAACCCTGGTGGAGTTAGGCGCCGTGGAGCGGGTCTCGCCTGGTGCGACGTACCGGATCGGTCCCCGCCTCTCCGGTCTCGCAGCCGGGAGGAGCCGGTCGGCCGAATTAGTGGCGCGTGCCCGCCCCCATCTCAAGATGCTGGCCGATGGACTGCGGGAGGACGCCGGGCTGGCCGTGCCGGACGGCAACCGGGTTCACTACATTGCTCAGGAGGACGCCCTCAACAATATCGTGGTGAGGGATTGGACGGGCACCCTTCTACCCATGCATGTGGTCTCGTCCGGGCTGGTGATCCTGGCCCACTGGCCGCCCGAACAACTGGATAGCTATATCGCCTCCAACCCCGAGTCCTACACCCGCTATACGGTGACGGACCCCCGGCTAATACGGAAACGCCTGAAGTCGATCCGTACCAACCGCTACGCCTGGGTCGTGGACGAGTTCGTCGAGGGGATGAGCTCGGTTGCCTCCCCCGTCTACGACCGCCAGATGAGGGTGCTCGGGGCGATCCACGTCCACGGCCCGTCATATCGCTTCCCCGGCTCGGCCGACCGGAACGCGATCGCGGCCCGTGTCACCGGCGCCGCCGAGCGCGTCTCGATCGCGCTCCAGTAGACGGAGGGACCCGGCGCAGGACCCGGGCACCCTTTCAGGGAGTGTCGTTATGCCGGGTCGAGATCACCCGCCGTGCGATCGGTTCGAAGAACTCCAACGGTAGGGACACGTAGTCGGGGTCGAAGCAGTTCTGGTCGTACCGGGCGCAGAACTCCACCGTGTCGTCGTACCACGGGTGATCCTTGTACATGTCACGAGCGTTGCGATCCCCGCCGAAGTGGTGAAAGTAGTAGTAACCCTGGAAAAGGCCGTGGTGCCTGATGATCCAGTAGTTCTTCTCCGATATGTAGGGTCGCAGCATGTCAGCCGCCACCTGGCTGTGGTTGTAGGGGGAGATGAGGTCGCCTATGTCATGGAACAGGCAGCACACCACGAACTCCTCGTCCTTACCGTCCCGGTAGGCTCGGCTGGCTGACTGGAGGGAGTGCTCGAAGCGGCTGATCCGGTAGCCGGTATCGCCCTCATTCCATTGGACCCACTCGAGAAGGCGGTCGACGTAGTCGGTGTGGAGTCCCTGTTCCAGCCTCTCAAGGAGCTGGTACTCCTCCTTCGTGCCGTCTTCCATCCGGGTGAACGAGACCTGTTCCACAACCATCCCCGCGCGTGATCGGATACAGGGTACAGGGAGGAACGGGGTGACAGGCATCTCCCCGGGTGGGGATTCCACGGCGCCGCGGCGGGAACTGCCGGCCTCCGGGAAGTCGGGCCTCCAACTATCCGTGTCCTCGCCCGTGGGTCGGGGTAACATCGCGAAGGAGGGTATTTCCCCAGGGAGGGCAGCGATGAACAGCGAAGTCGAACGCGAACGCCAGGCTATCGAGGCCACTATCGGTGACATGACCCTGGTAGGACTGCTCCGCCGGAACGCCGAGCGGTTCGCCGATCACCCGGCCATCCAATGGAAGGTCGGTGAGGAGACCCGGACCCTGACCTGGTCCGAGTATCACGGCCAGGTCGAGGAGGTGGCCGCCGGGTTGCGCACGCTCGGAGTGGAGGCCGGCACCTTCGTCGCCATCATGGGTGGCAACCGGCCCGAGCATGTGATCGCCGACCTCGGGATCGTGCATGCGGGCGCCGTTCCCGTGTCGCTCTACAACACCCTGGCCGGGGAGCAGATCCAGTACATCGCAGGTCACTGCTCCGCCCGGGTGGCGGTGCTGGAGAACGCCGACTACCTGGAGCGCTGGCAGGGAATCTGGGGAGATCTGCCCAACCTGACCCACATCGTCGTCATGGAGCCGCCCGCGGGCATCGGCGATGCGCGGATCAAGTCCTGGGAGGATCTCCGGTCGGCAGGCCGGGAAGCGCTGGCGAGCGATCCGGAGCTGGTCCAGCGGTCCTCGTCGGCCGTGGCACAGGACGACCTCGCCACCCTGATCTACACGTCGGGCACCACCGGAGTCCCGAAGGGGGTGATGATCAGCCACCGCAACGTGCTGTGGACCCTGGAGTGCGTCTCCCGCACCTACTCGCTGCCCGATCACCTGCGGCTCGTGTCCTACCTGCCCCTGGCGCACATCGGCGAGCGCATGGCCAGCCACTACGTCAGCCTGTACTGGGTCGGAACCGTCCGCTACATCCCCGACCTCACCGAGGTGGCGGCGGCGGTCCAGGAGACCCGCCCGCACGTCTTCTTCGCCGTGCCCCGGGTCTGGGAGAAGTTCCACGCTGGCCTGATGGCGCGGGTCAACGCCGAGCCCAACGCCCGGCGGCGGGCCCTGGCGCTCGGCGCCATCGAGTTGGCGACTGAGGGGCAACGGGCCGAGCAGGAGGGCCGCCACCTCGGGCTCGGCGCCCGCCTCAAGCTCAAGCTGTTCGATCGCATCCTCTTCTCCAAGAAGTTCCGGACCGGTCTCGGCATGGACGCGCTGAAGGTGGCCATCTCGGCCGCGGCGCCCATCTCGCCGGATCTCCTGCTCTTCTTCCGGGGTATCGGCCTACCGGTCTTCGAGCTGTACGGGATGACCGAGTCCTCCGGTCCCGGCACTTCCAACGTGCCAGGCGCCAACCGGATCGGGACCGTGGGCCCGGCCATGCCGGGGGTGGAGCTGGCCATCGCCGATGACGACGAGATCATGTTGCGGGGCGGGCTCATCACCGAGGGTTACTACCGGGACCCCGACACGACCGCCGCCACCTATGGAGAGGACGGATGGCTGCGCACCGGCGACCTGGGACGGCTGGACGACCACGGCTACCTCAGCATCATCGGGCGCAAGAAGGAGATCATCATCACCGCCGGTGGCAAGAACGTGGCCCCGGCCCGGCTGGAGAACCTCATCAACGAGCATGCCCTGATCTCCCAGGCCTGCGTGGTGGGCGACGGTCGCCGCTACCTGACCCTGCTGGTGGCCCTCGATCCCGACATGGCGGAGGGATGGGCCGACAGCCAGGGCCTGGAGTACGGCAGCTTCGACGAGTTCACCCGCCATCCGGGGGTGCTCGAGGAAGTTGACCGGGTGGTGGAGTCTGCCAACACCAGAGTCGCCCGGGTGGAGCAGGCTCGCAAGTGGACGGTGGTGTCGGAGGAGTGGTCAGCCGAGACCGGCGAACTCACCCCATCGCTCAAGATGAAGCGCCGCGTGGTGCTTGAGCGCTACGCCAGCGAGATCGAAGAGCTCTACGAGGACTGAGCATCGGCGCGGTCGGGACGGGGCGCCAGCACGGGGGCCGGGTGGCCGAGGCGTGACCAGGGCGTCCGTAGTGGTCACCCGTCGCCCGCCGGGGGCGGTCGTGGAAATGCTCCGGGCGGTGTCGGCGGTGTGGGTGTTTCCGGAGAATCGAGCCATCCCGCGGGCCGAGTTGCTGGCGAGGGCGCGTGATGCCGACGGTCTGTACTGCATGCTCACCGACCGCATCGACGCGGAGTTGCTGGACGCCGCCCGACGGCTCGAGGCCATCAGCCAGATGGCGGTGGGCGTGGACAACATCGACCTGGCCGCATGCACGGCGCGGGGCATCCCGGTCGGCTACACCCCCGATGTCCTGACCGAGACCACGGCCGATACCGCCTTCGGGCTGCTCATTGGTGCTGCCCGCCGCTTCCGGGAGGGTCTGGAGGATGTGTTGGAGGGCCGTTGGGGGGAGTGGGATCCGATGGCACTGGTGGGCCAGGACATCGCTGGATCCACCCTGGGCATCGTGGGTCTCGGGCGGATCGGGCAGGCCGTAGCCCGGAGAGGTGCGGGGTTCGGCATGCGGATGCTCTACACCAAGCGGAGCCGCGACCACCGCGCCGAGGAAATTCTGGGAGTGGAGTACCGCACCCTGCCCGAACTGCTGGCGGAGGCGGATCATGTGATAGTGGTTACCAGCTTTCACGCGGGTACGCACCACCTCATCGACCGAGATGCTCTGGCGGCCATGAAGCCGACTGCCACGCTCGTGAACGCGGCCCGGGGTCCGGTTGTCGACACGGACGCGCTGGTCGAGGCGCTCGCCGGGGGGACGATCGCTGCGGCCGGCTTGGATGTGACCGATCCCGAACCCATCCCGGCGGATCATCCCCTGGTGGCCCTTCCCAACTGCTTCATCGTCCCGCACATCGGGAGCGCCACCGTCCGCACCCGTGTTCAGATGGCGGAAAGGGCGGCGGCCAACCTCGTGGCCGCCCTGGAGGGCCGGCGGATGCCGTATTGCGCCAACCGTGAGGTATATGGGTAGTTGCTAGTTGATCGTGGTCGGTCTGCGTTGCGGCGGCGTGCTCTGGACCGCCATCGACGCCCCTGGCTGCGTCCTGCCTCCTCAACGTACCCTGCGGGTACGCCTTCGTCAGCAGTCCTTGCCATAGACGCCGCTGCCGGCGCCACATCCCACCGCCACCCCACAGACCGACCACGGGACCCGCGATAACAAACGAGCGCTCATAGCGTGAACACGTCCTAGTTCTGATGGGTGCTACCGACTACTGACTACCGGCTAGTTGGTTGAAGATGGCGAGAACGGCGCCCTCGCCCACCTTGATCTCGACTTCCTGGCCCAGAGCAACGTTGCTGATTCCCACTGAGCCGTGAACCCGGAGCGAGGCATCCCGGAGCGGCCATCGGGCGTTCCGGACATGCACGCCGTGGGCGTCCCTTCCGATCGGGATGAGGCTGAAGAGTTGTCCCGGTGTGGTGGGAACCGACTTGCCACCCCGGACGACGTAGGCCGTCTCGCGTTCCATGATCCAGCTGACTGGAACGTGGCGGGCTGCAGGACTCCCGATCACCCCGAAGTTGCCGAGCAGGTGGTCGAGCCGCCCGCCCCCGCCGCCCACGAAGACGATCTCGCTCGGCTTGGAGCGGAGCGCGACGTCCAGCGCCAGTTCCAGATCGGTGGCGTCCTTGTCAGGTGAGTGGGCTTCGATGACCGTCTCGCCATCGAAGGTCCGCTCCAAGGCCCTTCGTGAAACCGAGTCGAGATCGCCTACCAGGATGTTGACGGTCACGGCGGCGGCGGCGGCGATGTCGGCGCCCGAATCGGCGGCTACAACGATGTCAGCCGGCCCGAGCCCCCCGATCCGCTCCGGGGATACCGGATCACCCCCGACGAAGACATGGATGACAGCCATTCAGGTTCAGGGTGAGAACACGGCCATGGATCCGGCGCCGAGCAGGACGGGGCGCTTCTCCTGAAGAAGCTGGAGGAAGACGTAGTCGTCTCCCCGGTCGGCGGCGGCGTACACGAAGGCCGAACTGTCCGGCGCCCAGAGCGTGTGGCTGTGGCCGTATTGATTCCAGAACGGGATGTAGCTGCGCAGAAAATTCTCGGAAGGGGTGATGCCCGGGTATGCGGTGATGGCGCCGTCTTGGTACACGTCCATGGAGAGCCGGCTCTCCTCGTTGATGCCGAGCAGGAGGATCTTCTGGCTGTCAGGACTCCACTGCCAGGCCACCGTGTTGGGGGCATCGACCTCCGCCACCTCACCACTCGGCCCGATCAGGTACATCGAGGTGGGACGGGCCAGGTTGTGGAGCGAGTAGGCCACCCGAGTTCCATCAGGGGACACCGCGAAGGCGAAGAACCCGGCCCCCGTTGCGATGACCTCGATCTGACCGCTTTCCAGGTCGTGGATCACTAGCTCGTCCGGGGGTTCTTCGGTCTGGTCCGCGGCTGGACGCACGTACATGATCGAGCGGCCGTCGGGCATCCACGACGGCGCCTGGTAACCCGACCAGACGAAGTCGAACGTGGCTACGGGGATGATCTCTCCGGAAGACGGGTCGATGATCTGGAGGCGCGAGTTGTCGAGGTGGGTCAGAACACGCGAGCTGTCCGGCGACCAGTGGAAGTAGTAGGAGAAGGCCGAGTCCACCATCTTCACCATTCCGGTGTCCAGATCGAGGATGGCGAGGGCGACCTGGGCATCGGCGCTTCCCAGCATCGCCACGAAGCGACCGTCCGGACTCCAGTGGATGTAGAACGCCACGAACGGTGTCTCGTACGCAAACAACGATCCACCGGTTCCAGGACCGATGACCAGCCAGCTCTCGGTAGTCGAGGCCCTTGAGAAGGCCACCAGCCGCCCGTCCGGCGACCAGACGGGCTGGGCCAGGAAACCATCCGCCGTCTCCAGGTAGAGATCGTTCCGCTCGGCGCCGGGGCCGAGGACGGTGATGCCTCCGCCATATCGCCCGTCGACCAGCACCGGGGCGGGAAGGGCCTCGATTCCCCGGTCCGACAGCTCCAGTGCGTCCGGCATGGTGGCTGCAGCGGCTGCCGTGGTGGTCGAGGTGCTCTCCGCTGCGGCGGGCTCGGTGGTGATAGCGGTCGGTGCCGCCGTCGTGGCAGTTACGGCCGGCGCGGATGTGGTTACGGGAGCGGCGCCGGCCTCCTCGGTCACGATAGTGGTGGCCTCGGCGGATGGGTTCCCCTCAAATACGACCTCGTTGCCGGATGTGGAGCAGGAGGGGAGTAGAGCCATAATGACCGCGACGAGGGCAAGCGTTCCGGATCGCAAAGATCGGGCCGCGCCTGCTTGGAGGCTCATGTACGGACTGTACCCGACCTCCCGGTCAACGGTTGCCCGCGTCGGTGGCTACCCTTGCGACCATGAGCACCACCACCACCGCATTGATGAACTTCAGCGACGAGGCCCTTGAGCGGATCATCGAGATCCGAGATCAGGAGCCGGGCGACGAGGAGTACGCGCTGCTGATCGAGATCACCGGCGTTCAGGGAGTCCAGTTTGGGTACTCGTTGTCGTTCGTCCCGGTCGGAGAGGCGGAGCCGTCCGATCACGTGGAGCGCCACGGTGATCTGGCGGTCGTCATTCCGGCTTCGGATACCGAGAACATGACCGGTGCCCGGCTGGCCATGTCGTCAAACCCGATGACCCCGGGATTGGCCATCGACAACCCGAACAACCCGTCGCCCGACATACCGGATTTCGACGCCGGTGACCTGACCGGTCCGATCGCGGAGCGGGTCCAGCAGGTCCTCGACCACCAGGTGAACCCGGCGATCGCGGCCCACGGAGGCCAAGCCAGCCTGGTGGGCGAGGAGAACGGTGTGGTCTATCTCCGGATGGGAGGCGGATGCCAGGGTTGCGGGATGGCCGCCCAAACCTTGCGCCAGGGAATCGAGCGGATCCTGCGGGACGCTATCCCCGAAATCGTGGAGATCGTGGACATCACCGACCACCAGAGCGGCGAGAACCCCTACTACGCGGCATCCTAGGCCCATTCCCACTAGGCGCCCGCTCAGGCCAGGCGAAGCCTGACGTAACGTTCCTGAAAATGCCTCCGGCCTGGAGAATCCTCAACAAGCGCGGAATGCGCTGCGAGGCGGCGCCCCTGGGACGCGGAGGCGAGCGGATCGCTTGTCACCGCGCCGTACCGGTCTTAGAGCCGGTCGGGCGAGTAGATCCATCCACATATTCGCCATTTAAAACCCAGGACAAATCGCTGATCACCGTTTCATCTGTCTTTTTAGACCAGAAAATGTGGTAAGTGCCAGCAGACCTGCACAGCCACATTTTCAAGACCAGAGCGAGGGTGCGATGTCTACAGGATTCGGAGCTTCGGTCGCCCTTGATGACCAGATCCAACTCGTGCTCGATCTCTTGGCGCAAGGTCGCCCTCCCGCGGAGATCGAAACGGCCCATGTGGACGTCAAAGAGGAGCCCGGCCGTCGCGACAGGCGCGGCAAGTCCCTGCCGGCAAGCCGCGAGAACGAGGAGGCTGCCGGGTACCTCACGGGCGAAATGGCCTGCATGGCCAATACCCCGGGGGGTGGCGCGATCATCTTGGGTGTGTCCGACGACGGTGTCAGGATCGGCACAGGGCTGGATCCGGAGTGGCTCGGCCACCGCATATTTGAACTGACACAGCGCAAGCTGACCGTCTCTGCCCGACCCTTGATGTTGGACGGCTGCCGCTTGCTGGTGCTGTCCACGCCCGAAGCTTGGGAGCCGATCCCTTACAGGGGTCGCTATCGCTGGCGTTTGAACGACAACTGCGTTGATGTCGATTTCACATCGTGGAATGACAGGCGGCTGCTTCGCGGAGGCTTCGATTGGTCGGCCCAGCCGTCGTCTCACTCACTGGCCGACGTCAAGCAGACCGCTGTCGACATCGCCAGGCGGTACATGCGCGAGAACGGCAACGGTAGTGGTGACGGCGGCCATCTGGCGATGGCGACGAGTCAGGACATGATCCGCCGTCTCAACCTTGTGGACGCAGACGGCCGACTGACCAACGCAGGATCGCTGCTCTTTGTGGGAACTCCCGAGATCGGAATCGACTACGTTCGGCGGGAGGTCCCCGGTGGCGACAGCACGCATCGCGTTTCCCGTGCCGGTCGGCCTTGGTCGAGCGCCTTTAGCGAGGCGTTCGGGCCGTCCTTCAGCCGGGAGGAGGTGGGGCGCCGCCCGTTGCTGGAGCAGTTCGCCGCGGTGGAGCAGGCGATGGATGTGGCGAACGCCGTGGTTCATGTGCCGGACGGCTTCGCGGCGCATCAGATCGACTCCATCCCGCTGAGAGCCATGAGGGAGGCGCTGGTCAATGGCATCGTCCACCGCGACTGGAACTCCCCGCAACCGACGACCGTCGAGCATGTCGGGTCTGTCCTGACTGTCACCTCGCCGGGGGGCTTCGTCGGAGGGGTCGCCCCCTCGAACATCATCACGCATCCTGCGGCGCCCCGCTATAGAAGTCTCGCTGAGGCCATGGCGGCTATGCGGTTGGGCGAGCGAGAAGGGATCGGCGTGGACCGCATGACGGCGGACATGCTCTCTCTGGGTCACCCACCGCCGGTCTTCTCGGAGGTTGATGGCCCGTACGTGCGGGTCGCGCTGATCGGCGGCAAGCCGGATCAGGAGTGGCTCCACTTCATCGGCGGGCTCGAGCCCTCCTCGCGGGGTGATCTGGACCTGCTGCTTCTCGTGAACTGCCTGATCGACCGCGGCTGGGCCGATGCCAACTTGGCGGCTCCGGTTCTGCAAAGACCTGTCCAGGAGACGTTGTCGATGATCGAGCGGGTTGCTGATCGAGTTCACATCGACGGAAGGCCGATCATCGAGAATGTCCACGGCATTCCCGAAGGTCACCCGCCTGCCCTCCGGCTGTCGGACGGTGCCCGCAGGCAATTCGTCCGCAAGCTCGAGCGATTCGCCACGCGCGCCGGACGGGAGTCGGTGATGCTGGACTACGCCCGGGCGAGGGGACGCATCTCCTCGACCGAGGCCGGCGACCTGGCGGGTGTCACCGCGTCTCACGCCGCCCAGATGCTTGCCGCGCTGGCTGATGCAGGGCACCTGGTGGGGAGCCGTCCCAACCGACGGGGCCGCGGCTTCCACTACCTGCCAGTGCCGACGTGATTGTTTCCGATGGCTGGGCAAGGTTTACCTCGCGTTCACCCTGGAAGACCGGTCCCTTAACCCTGATGGCTTAGCGTTCGCTCCGGATCGAGGGTTAGGGGAGCTTGGATGCTGATCGGCAACGTCTGGCGCCCGCTCGCACTCGTCGCGGTTGTGGCGCTAGTTGTCGCGGCATGCGGTTGGGGACCCGACTACAGCCGCGTAACCACCATCGCTACCACGGCCCGAGACCAAGCGGCAACCTCGCCCGGTGGTAGTCCGGCGTTGTCCGGTAGCCGAGGTTTGCCTCCGTCCGATCCGTTGTCAGTGTCCGGGAACATCACGGTGGCCGGCTCCTCGACGGTGTTTCCATTGGCGGAGGCGATGGCAGCCCGGTTCGAGGATGAGGGTTACTCGGGTCTGATCACGGTCGATTCGATCGGCTCGGGCGCAGGGTTCGAGCGGTTCTGCGTGGCCGGCGAGTCGGATGTCTCGAATGCGTCCCGGCCGATCAAGGACGCGGAGGTGGAGCAGTGCCGGGCGATCGGTCGGGAGCCGATCGAGTTCCGGGTGGGGACGGATGCTCTGGCGGTGACGGTGTCGCCCGGGAACATGTTCGCTACCGATTTGACGGTCGAGGAGTTGTCGGTGTTGTTCTCGACGGCGACGACTTGGCAGGATGTCCGGGCCGGGTTCCCGGCGAATCCGATCCAGCGGTTCATTCCCGGCACGGACTCGGGAACGTTCGATTACTTCGTCGAGGAAGTATTCCACGAGGACGAGGGTCCGATCCTGGCGTCCGGCAACACGCAGTTCTCGGAGGACGACAACGTGTTGGTCCAGGGCATTTCAGGGGATGGTTGCGACGCGTCGAATTCCGCGACCACATGCGCGGTCGGCTTCTTCGGGTATGCGTACTACACGGAGAACGACGATCTGTTGAGGGTGTTGGATATCGAGGGCGTGGAGCCGACCACAGACTCGGTGAACGCGAATACCTATCCGCTGGCTCGCCCGTTGTACATGTACTCGACGGCTTCGATCATCGCGGAGAAGCCGCAGGTCGGGGCGTTCCTGAACTTCGTGCTCCAGTTCGTGAACGAGGAGGTCGGCGAGGTCGGGTACTTCCCGGCGCCCGACAGCGTCCTCGACAGCGCGGCCGCCGAACTCAACGCCGCCCTAGATGGTTGAGACGCAGCGGCGCGAAGGCCTGGAATCCGCTCCTTCCGCCGAACTGATGACGGCCAACGGCCTCGACGGGATGGGTAGCCTCGGCTACCGGAGGGAGACGGACAGATAGCGACGCGCGCGACATCGGAAGCTCCACCGCTGGCCGGTTCCCTCCGCAGGAGACGGCGGCCCGGCGAGGCGGTGATAGGCGGGTTGCTTTTCATCGCAGCCGCCCTGTCGATCCTCACCACGGTGGGTATCGTCTTCGAGTTGGGGAAGGAGGCGCTGCTCTTCTTCAGGTCGGAGGAGGCGTCGCTGGCCGAGTTCCTGTCCTCCACCCAATGGCAGCCGGCCATTCTGGACTTCGGCATCTGGCCCCTGGTCCTGGCCACGCTGACCACGTCAGTCGCGGCCATGGTGGTGGCGCTGCCGGTGGGTCTGGCCACCGCCATCTACCTGAGCGAGTACGCCACCCCCCGGGTGAGGGGGACCATCAAGCCGGTCCTCGAGATACTGGCCGGTATACCCACGGTGGTCTACGGCTACTTCGCCCTTACCTTCATGACCCCGCTCCTCAGGTCCATCTTGGGGGTGAGCGTGGTGGAGATCTTCAACACGGCATCCGCCGGAGTCGTGGTGGGCATTCTCATCATCCCACTTGTCAGCTCGATGTCCGAGGACGCCCTCCACGCGGTGCCGATGTCGCTCCGGGAGGCGTCGTACGCGGTGGGGGCCACTAGGTTGGAATCCTCGCTGCGTGTGGTCCTGCCGGCTGCCCTCTCGGGTATAACGGCGGCCTTCGTGGTCTCGATCTCCCGAGCCATCGGCGAGACCATGGTGGTGGCGATCGCGGCCGGCGCCGGGCCCAAGAACTTCACGTTCGGCGAGGACAGGCTGTTCGGCTACATCCTCAACCCGTTCGTGGCGGGCGAGACCATGACCGGACATATCGTCCGCATCAGCGGGGGTGACCTGAGTTACAACTCGATCGACTACAACTCCATCTTCGCCATCGGCCTGGCGCTGTTCGTCATCACGCTGACGCTCAACGTCCTGAGCCGCCGGTTCGTGGCCCGATTCCGCGAGGTGTACGAATGACCGCGCCCGGCGCGGAAGCGGGCGGCAGGACCTCCGACCTCCTGCGAACCTCCTCGCAGATGAGGCGCCGGCAGCGCCGGGGACTCATCGCGCGGTTCGCCCTGCTGGGCGCGCTCATGGTGGCGGTGGCGGCGCTGGTGACCCTGATCGTCACCATCCTGAACTCCTCGTTCGGCCTGGTGGCCGTGGAGAACGAACGGTCCCCGGAAGACCTAGTGGCGAGCCGGGGATACCCGGCGGGTACCGCGCTCGGCGACCTGACCAAGGAGGATCTGGTAGCGATCCTCGAAGCCGAGATCTCGACCAACCTGGGCCGCCGGTTCGAACGGGAGCAACGCTTCTTCAGCGACCGGATGGTCTTCGAGGATCTGTACGTCCTCAACGACCTCTGCATGACGGACGACCCCCCGCCCGCCTGTTACCTGCGCGCCCGGAGCCATTCCCAGGTGGAGGCGCTGGTGGTGGAGCGGGTGGTGGAGCCCACCATCGTCGGCACCTGGTCCTTCTTCTCGTCCGTGTTCAACCGTGACGAGGTGGAGGCGTACGCAGCGGAGAAACACCCCTACGCGGAATTGGAGTTCCGATCCTGGCTCTCGTGGGACTTCGTGGTGAATCCGCAGTCGCCGGAACCGGCCATCGCCGGGATCCGTACCGCCCTGCTCGGGTCGCTCTGGGTGGTGCTGATCACCCTGGTCTTCTCCTTCCCCATCGGGGTCGGCGCCGCCATCTACCTCGAGGAGTACGCGCGCGAGAGCCGGTTGACGGCCATCCTGCAGACCAACATCAACAATCTGGCCGGCGTTCCGTCGATCATCTACGGGATGCTCGGCCTGGCGATCTTCGTCCGGACCCTGGAGGCCATCACCAGCGGCTCGTTCCTGGGGACGGGCGGCGAGACGACCGCCAACGGCCGGACCATCGTGTCGGCCGGCCTCACGCTCGGCCTCCTGATCCTGCCGATCATCATCATCAACGCCCAAGAGGCGATCCGGGCCGTACCGGGCTCGCTGCGCCAGGCGGGCATGGCGCTGGGTTCCACCAGATGGCAGACGGTGCGCTCCCACGTTCTCCCCAACGCCCTTCCCGGCATACTGACGGGCACCATCCTGGCCGTGGCCCGGGCGCTCGGCGAGACCGCTCCGCTGGTGGTGGTGGGTGCGTCGACCTTCATAACCACCGATCCGGCCGGGCCGTTCTCGAAGTTCACGGTGCTGCCAATCCAGATCTACCAGTGGACCAGCCGGCCCCAGGACGAGTTCCGCAATATCGCCGCCGCCGCCATCCTGGTGCTGCTGGTGCTGCTCCTCACGCTCAACACGGCGGCGGTGATCCTTAGAAACAAGTATTCTCGGAGGACAGCATGACGACCGTGGGCAAGCCTGAGGTGAACGAGAACAAGCGCGTCGACCTGAACGTGCCGATGAGGACCGCGACCGGGCCGGCGCTCGAGACCGTCGCCATGGAGGCGGTGGACCTCAATGCCTACTACGGGAAGTTCCGGGCTGTCAGGGACGTCAACCTGTCGTTCCGGGACCGCCAGATCACGGCCCTGATCGGACCGTCCGGATGCGGCAAGACCACCCTGTTGCGGACCCTCAACCGGATGAACGACCTGGTTCAGGGCGCCCGGGCGGAGGGCGAAGTCCGGTTCCACGGGCAGAACATCTTCGACGCGTCGGTGGATCCGGTGGAGCTACGGAGACGGGTGGGAATGGTCTTCCAGAAGCCCAACCCCTTCCCGAAGACCATCTACCAGAACGTGGCCTGGGGTGCCCGGATCAACGGCATGAAGCAGGACCTGGACGGCCTGGTGGAGCATTCCCTCCGCCAAGCCGCTCTCTGGGACGAGGTCAAGGACAAGCTCGACCAGAGCGGCTACTCCCTGTCCGGCGGCCAGCAGCAGCGTCTCTGCATAGCCCGCGCCATCGCGGTGAAGCCCGAGATCATCCTGATGGACGAGCCGACCTCGGCGCTCGACCCGGTTGCGACCCTGCGGATCGAGGAGCTGATCCAGGACCTGAAGGTCAACTACACGATCATCATCGTCACCCACAACATGCAGCAGGCGGCCCGGGCTTCGGACCACACGGTGTTCCTCAACATGGACTCCGACCGAGCCGGGTACGTGGTGGAAGCGGGGACCACGGGCACGCTCTTCACCAGGCCGGCCCGCCAGGAGACCGAGGACTACATCACGGGCCGGTTCGGATGACCGAGTTCCGCAGCATCTTCCATTCCGAGCTCAACCGGCTCGAGGTCCTGCTGCTCGACATGTCGGAGCTGGCGGAGGTTCAGATCAACAACGCGGTGGAGGCGCTGCTGCAGGGCGATGCGGAGCTGGCCCACCGGGTGGTGCTGGGGGATCGCGAGATCGATCGGCTCTATGTAGAGGTGGAGCGCCGCTGGCATGAGGTGATGGCCCGCCAGACCCCGGTTGCCTCGGATCTGCGGCTGATGTCGCTCATCCTCCAGGCCGGGCACAGCCTGGAACGGATGGGCGACCAGGCGTCCAACATAGCCAAGATCGTGGAGGCCACCTCCACCCTTCCCACCAACAGGACCATCCTGTTGCATATCCGGGAGATGCGGTCGATCGTGGTGCCGATGGTGGAGACGGCCATGGAGGCACTCGTCAAGAGGGACCTCAATCTCGCCCTACGGCTGCCGGAGTTGGACGATCCTGCAGATTGGTTGAACCGCAACATGTGGAAGGAGGTGGCCGCCTGCGCGTCCAATCCGGAGATGCTCGAATGGGCGGTCCACATGATGCTGGTTTCGAGGGCCCTGGAGAGGGTGGGTGATCGGGCGGTCGACATCGGCGAGCAGGTGGCGTTCCTGCTGACCGGCGAGCAGCACGAGTTTCCGGAGGGCTGGGTACCCGCGCGCGGTTCGGTATGAACGGAACGTCGATCCTGGTGGTGGAGGACGAGGAGACCCTCGCCGAATCGCTCCGCTACAACCTGGTCCGGGAGGGCTACCAGGTCACGGTCGTCGACGACGGTCGCCTGGCCCTCGACACCTTCCGAGCCAAGGCCGCTGACCTTGTGGTGCTGGACCTGATGCTGCCCGGGCTGGGCGGCTTCGACGTGCTGAGGCAACTCCGGGCGTCGTCCGAAGTCCCGGTGGTGGTGGTGACCGCCAAGGATTCGGAGCCCGATGTGGTGGCCGGCCTCGAGCTCGGCGCCGATGACTACGTGACCAAGCCCTTCTCGATGCGCGAGCTGATGTCACGGATCAGCGCCAACCTTCGCCGGGCCTCCCGGGGTGTCGGGCCCCCCGATTCGCTCGTGCTCGAGGGTGGGCCGGTGGTGCTGGATGTGGATCGCCATGAGGTCCGGGTCAACGGTGAACTGGTCGACTTCCGGCCCAAGGAGTTCGATCTCCTGGAGGCGTTGCTCCTGCGCAAGGGCAGGCTGGTCCATCGCCAGGTCCTCCTGGAGGACATCTGGGGGGTGCCCTTCTTCGGCGACCCCAAGACGCTTGATGTGCATGTCCGTCGCCTGCGGGAGAAGATCGAGGATGATCCCCGCTCTCCAAAGCGGATCGTCACGGTTCGCGGCTTGGGGTACAAGTTCGTCGTTGAGGGCTGACACGAACCGGAGCCTTCCAGCCAAGGCCGTTCGCCGCTCGACTGCGGTCCCATTCCGGGCCGTTCCCCGCCGTTTCGTGCCCGCTCCAGCCATCCCGAGGCCGTAAGGGATGGCTTCCCTGCTCCCTCCCGCCGCCCGCCGTATCGGTCGCGCGCTTGCCCGGTGGGTAACAACGGCAAGCTTGGTCGCGGCCGGGATCGCTGCCGTGGGGGCGCCTCAGCCGTGGCCGTGGGTGGGCATCGTGGCGATGGTGCTGGGGGTGGTCTCGGGGATGCTCCAGCACCGAATCAGCCGTCACGAGCGGGGCGTTGCCGAGACCCTGATCGAGGAACTTGAGGTGGATCGGCTGGAGGCGAGGACGATTCAGGATCTGTACGGATCGCTTCTCTCTTCCCTGCCCGTCGGGGTGGTGGCCGTTCAAGCGGGCCAGGCGGTGTACGCCAACCCGGCTGCCGTCGAGGTGCTCGGGGAGCGGGTGACCCAGGCAGGCGCGCCCATGCCGGGCGCGGTGCGGGAGGTCATCGACGGAGCGGTCGCCGGCCGATCCTCGTCTGCCCGGTTCTCGCAGGGGCTGCCGCGCCGGGTGATGGAGGTGGCCGCCCGACCGGTCGGAGAGGGTCTGGTGTTGCTCCATCTGTCGGACATAACCGAGCGGTCCCGGATTGACCGGATGCGCCAGGACTTCGTGATCGCGGCGTCGCACGAGCTCAAGACTCCGGTGGCGGCGATCAGGGCGGCGGCCGAGACGGTCCTGATGGCTCTCGAGGAGGATCACGATGTGGTGGCCAGCTTCTCGGGACGCATCCTCGACAACGCGGTCCGGATGTCCAGGACCGTCTCCGACCTCCTCGACCTGTCCCGTCTGGAGTCGGGCATCCTGCCATTCGAGGCCTGTGACCTGGCTGAGGTGGTGGGAGAGGTGGTGGAGCGGTTCCTCACCGCACGCCCTTCGATCGAGTGGGATGCCGAGCCCACCCCGGTCATGGGTAGCCCCTCATACCTGGCCCTGGCCTGCCGGAACCTGCTGGAGAATGCGGTCCACCACACGCCGGATGACGGCCTGATCCGGGTCACGATTGGCGCCGCGGATGGGGAGGCCATCGTGGTGGTGACGGATAACGGAACCGGTATTCCCTCGGACGAGCTACCGCGTATCTTCGAGCGCTTCTACCGGGTGGACGAGGCGCGCTCGCGGGCCACGGGTGGAACGGGTCTGGGCCTGGCGATCGTCAAGCACGTAGCGGACCTCCATGATGGCCGAATCGAGGTGGAGAGCAGGCTGGGACGAGGTTCCACCTTCCGGTTTCGCATCCCGGTTCGCCCACCTCCGTGATCCGAGCCAGGAAAGGTGGTCGGGGAGGGCCCGGTGGGACGCGGATCAGGGTCCTACTCAGGCGTCAGCAGCGGACTCGACCGCCTGTGCCACCCGTTTCACCACGCCCGGGTTGAACACCGAAGGGATGATGTAGCTGGCGTTGACTTGTTCGGGTCGCACCACCGAAGCGATGGCTCGGGCGGCGGCCACCTTCATGGCCTCGGTGATCTTGGAGGCGCGAGCGTCCAGGGTCCCCCGGAACACGCCGGGGAAAGCCAGTACGTTGTTGATCTGGTTGGGGTAGTCGGAGCGACCGGTGGCCACCACCGGTGCGTACTCGCGCGCCACCTGCGGATCGAACTCCGGGTCGGGATTTGCTAGCCCGAACACGATGGGATCGGAGGCCATACGCTTGATCTCCCTGGCGTCGAACAGGTCGGGGCCGCTCACGCCCACGAACACATCCACACCCTCCAACGCATCGAGAATGCCGCCCTCGCGGCCTTCCCGGTTGGTGTTGTCCCTCAGCCATATCTTCGAGGCGTCCGTAAACGTGCGCTGCGGGTTTATGATGCCGCCCCGGTCGAGGGCCACGATGTCCGCGATGCCGGCCGCCTCAAGGAGCTTGGCTACGGCCACACCGGCCGCGCCGGCCCCGCTCATGGCCACCTTGACCCGCTCTATGTCCTTGTTCACCACCCTGAGGGCGTTGGTCAGGGCGGCGAGCACCACGATGGCCGTGCCGTGCTGGTCGTCGTGGAAGACCGGAATGTCGAGCGAGGCGCGAAGCCGGTCCTCGATCTCGAAGCAGCGCGGAGCAGCGATGTCCTCGAGGTTGATACCGCCGAATACCGGCGCCAGCATCTCGACCGCCCGCACGATCTCGTCGGTGTCCTGGGAGTCGAGACAGATCGGCCAGGCGTTGACGTTGGCGAAACGTTTGAACAAGGCGGCCTTTCCCTCCATGACCGGTAGGGCGGCCACCGGCCCGATGTTGCCGAGTCCGAGCACAGCGCTGCCATCCGTGACGATGGCTACCGAGTTCCCCTTGATTGTGAGGTTGCGGGCATCCTCGGGCCGCTTTGCGAGCGCCCTGCTGACCCGGGCCACCCCCGGTGTGTAGGCCATCGAGAGTTGGTCGCGGTTGCGGAGCCGGATGCGGTTCTGGACCTCCAGCTTCCCGCCCAGATGGAAGAGGAAGGTTCGGTCCGAAGCCTTGTGGACCGTGACCCCCTCGATCGCGGCCACCGCATCGGTTATCTCGCCGGCGTGATCGTCATCGCGGGTGTTGGCGGTGACGTCCAGCACGAGCCGGGTAGCCTCGGATTCGACGAAGTCCAGCGCGGTGACGACGCCACCGGAGGTCCCGATGACGGTGGTGATGCGGCCGATGGCGTGCTGATCGTCAGGCGGGGCGTACAATCGGAGGGTTACCGAATACCCCGCGCTTGCCAGTGTCATAATGTTCCTAGGTTGTCCAGGGCGCCAGGCCCGCTCGTTTCTGACGGGCTCCAGAGCCGCAAGGTTACTCCCGCCTTCCGCTCCGTCTTCCGGGAAGCTCTGGTTAATGGAGCAGGTCCTATACGATCGACCGTAGACACTCCCTTCGCCGGATGTCGGCTGGTGAGGAGGACCCGTCGATGACCAATACCGATGTCGCAGCCGTCTTCGACGAGTTGGCTGCGCTCACGCGGATCGCTGACGGGACTGCCCAGTCATTCCGGGCCCGGGCCTACGAGTCGGCGGCGAAGACCATCGGGGGGCTGCCCCGACCCGTGGCGGAGCTCTCCGTGGCGGATCTGAGGCGGGTTCAGGGGATCGGCAAGTCCACGGCATCCATGATTCGCGAGTACGTCGAGAACGGACGGTTGGGCCGCCTCGAAGCCCTCCGCGACGAGTATCCCCCCGCTTTCCAGGAGTTGGTGCGCATCCCGGGCCTGGGCCCCAAGCGGGCGGTCGCATTACGAGCGGCTCTGGGGGTGGGCGACGTGGACGCCCTCATCGTCGCGCTCGATTCCCGGGCAGTACGGGAACTCCCGGGCTTCGGTCGGAAGACGGAGGAGAACCTGCGGCGCGCCATCGACCGGCTCGGCTGGTACGGCAAGGAGCGCCGGACCCCGATACTCGAGGCTATGCGCGAGGCTCAGCGCCTGGTTGCGGACCTGGGCCGATTACCCGGGGTGGACCGAGCCGCCTACTGCGGAAGCCTACGGAGGTTCCGGGACACGGTGGCCGACCTCGACCTCCTGGTGGCTACCTCCGATCCTTCCTCGGTATCCCGGCGCCTGGCCCGCCGGTCATGGGTCAGGGAAGTCATCGGTTCGGGTGACACCAAGACCTCGGTGCTGACCCACACGGGTCTCCAGGTGGATGTGCGCATGGTCCCCGAGCGCCAGTGGGGAGCGGCCCTCCTCTACTTCACCGGTTCCAAGGAGCACAACATCCGCCTACGGAGGCTGGCGATCGAGCGAGGCTGGGTGCTCAGCGA
This sequence comes from Acidimicrobiia bacterium, assembly GCA_009841105.1. Taxonomy (GTDB): domain Bacteria; phylum Actinomycetota; class Acidimicrobiia; order Spongiisociales; family Spongiisociaceae; genus Spongiisocius; species Spongiisocius variivorans. Next base: position 57,044 of record VXMM01000057.1, read on the forward strand.
GTACGCCTTGTACGAGTCAGGCAAGGAGACGGTGGTGGCGCAGGAGACTGAGGCGGACATCTACGGGGCGCTGGGAATGGAGTGGGTGCCGCCACCGATCCGCGAGGATCAGGGAGAGGTCGAGGAGGCGCTCGGACGTCGGCTGCCCGACTTGGTGGCGGAGAGTGATCTCCGCGGTGACCTACACGTTCACACCGACATGTCCGGGGACGGGCAGGACTCCCTCGAGGCGATGCTCGACAAGGCCGTGGCCAAGGGACTGGAGTACATCGCCATCACGGACCACGCCGAGGACCTGGCCATAAACGGGGTCGGGCGGGATGAGATGCTGGCCCAGCGCCAGCACATCAGCCGCCTTCGAGCTCATTACCCGGGGTTACGGATCCTCCACGGGGTGGAGCTGAACATCGGTAGGGACGGTTCTCTGGACTACGACGATGCGTTCCTCATGGACTACGACTGGTGCGTTGCCTCCATCCACAGCCACTTCAACCTCTCACGGGAGGAGCAGACCGCGCGGGTGATCACCGCCATCGCCCATCCGGCGGTCGATGTGGTGGGTCACCTCCAGGGACGGAGGATCGGGCGCCGCCCGCCCATCGACCTGGACGTGGGTGCGGTGCTGGAAGCAGCCGAGCTGACCGGCACCGCCATCGAGATCAACTCCTACCTGGACCGGCTCGACGCGACTGTCGAGGTACTACTCCAGGCCCGGGGGAGGGACGTGCTCATCATCATCTCCTCCGACGCGCACAACACGGGGGAATTGGATCAGACGGTTTGGGGTGTCCTCCAGGCTCAGCGAGGCCGGGTGAGCCGCGACATGGTCGCCAACACCTGGCCGGTGGACCGCTTCGTCGCCTGGGCCCGGGCCCGACGGCACGGACGCTAGGCCGTTCCTGCGGGCGGGTGCCTGGTCCATGAACTCCGCCACCACCTCCAGCAGCAAATCGGGGGCTTCCAGCATGGCTATGTGGCCGACTCCGACCAGCGGCCGGTAGGACCAGTCCGGACGGAGGGTGGCCAACCGTTCCGCGGCGCTGATCGGCACCACCTGGTCGTGCGTGCCATGGATGAGGAGGGTCGGGGCGCTGACCAGCAGCGCCGTCCGGCGCCAGCGCGAGAAGGGCACGAGGTTTGCCATGATTGACCGAAAGGCCTCCAGGTAGGCATGCGGTGGCCAGGGCATGGCGTTCCGCTCGGCGGCGACCTGGGCATGGAGCCGCCTGACCCTCGGCGACATCCTCCCCTGCGCGCCTGCCAGCAGGTCGAGGGCGGTGTCGGTGGTCTGCTCGGGAGTCCCCTGGCGCCGGAGCCAGTTCACGTACATGAGGTTGGCGCCCGGCACCAGATACATGAGCATGGAGGTGATCCAGGCCGGAGGGAGACCTTCCAGGTCGGCCGTCGATCCCGGCGTGTCGATCAGTACCAGGCGGTCCACCAGGTCGGGGCGCTGTCCGGCCAGGATCATGCTGATCATGGCGCCCATCGAGTTCCCGATCACCAGCGCCGGCCCGCCTCCCTGGTACTCTATGAAGTCGGCCATGAGTCCCGCCTGAGCCTGCATGGAGGCGCTCCGCCCCGCCGGAGGGGTGCGGCCGAAGCCGGGTAGCTCCGGCGCCACCACCCGGCCGTAGGCGGTCAGCGGGACCGCCGTCTCCATCCAGTTGACCGCCGATCCGCTCAGACCGTGGACCAGCAGCACCAGCGGGCCCTCCCCGCCGTACTCCATGCCATGCAGGGGACCGTGCAGGTCGATCGTGAAGCGCTCCATCCGGCCAGGGTACCCGGCCGCCGAGCGTGCGGATCAGTAGGCGACGGTCTCCCGGATGGCGGCCGTGATGTCGCCGGCGCCGGGGCGGTAGGCGTCTTCGAGGGGAGGGCTGAACGGCACCGGCACGTCGAGGCCGCCGACCCGGCAGATGGGCGCATCCAGGTACTCGAAGGAGGTCTGGCCGAGATCCGCCGCGATCTCGGCGCCCACTCCCGCCAGACGGTTGGCGGCGTGTACCACCACGGCCCGGCCCGTCTTGCGCACCGACGCCGTGACCGTGTCCCGGTCGAGCGGTTTCAGGGTGCGGAGATCGATCACCTCGACGGTGATCTCGGGCGCCAGTCCGTCGGCGGCGAGCAGGGCCTGGCGCACCATCTCGCCGTAGGTGATGACCGTGACGTGGTGGCCCTCCCTTGCTATCCGGGCCCGGCCGATCGGGGTGGCGCGGTCCCCCTCCGGAACCTCCCCCCGGAGGCTCCGGTAGAGCGGCTTCGACTCGAAGTAGATGACCGGGTTGTTGTCCCGGATGGCGGCGAGCAGGAGCCCTTTGGCGTCGGCCGGCGTGGCCGGCGCCACCACCTTCAGGCCGGGGGTGTGCACGAACCACGCCTCCGGGTTCTGGCTGTGGAAGGGGCCGGAGCGGATCCCCCCGTCGGCCGGGGCCCGGATCACCCACGGAACGGGCGCCTGCCACCGGTAGTGGGTGGTGGCGGCGTACTGGACGATGGAGTCGAAGCCCGTGGAGATGAAGTCGGCGAACTGCACCTCGATCACGGGGCGGAGCCCCATCAGGCCCATGCCGGTGGCGGCCCCGATGAAGGCCAGCTCGGTCATCGGCGTGTTCATCACCCTCCGGGCGCCGAACTCGGCCTCCAGGCCCTGGGTGGCCTTGAAGGCGCCGCCGAAGTCGCCCCCGATGTCCTCGCCCATAACCAGGACGTCGGGATCACGTCGCATCTCGGTCCGCAACCCGTCCGTGATGGCCTCGATATAGGTCATGGTGCGGGTGCCGTTCGTGGTGCTGTCCATGACGGGGTTCCTCAGGCGGCGTACACGCCGTCGGAGACGGTTCCGGGATCCGGCCACTCGCTCGACTCGGCGAACTCCACCGCGTCGTCCACGATCTCCCGGCACTTCTCGGCCACCCGCGCCAGGTACTCGTGATCCACCAGCCCGCGCGAGGTCAGCTTCTCCTCGTGGAGGAGGAGAGGATCGCGGGCGCTCCAATCGTCCAGCAGTTCCTGGGGGACGTACTCGGCGCCGTCGTGGATGGCGTGTCCCAGCATCCGCATGGTTCGGGCCTCGATGAGGGTCGGCCCGCCGCCATCCCGAGCCTTCCCCACCGCCGCCTTGACGCTCCGGTAGACCTCCTCCACGTCGTTGCCGTCCACGGTCCGTGACTCCACCCCGTGCCCGCTGGCCCGGACGGCCAGGTCGTCGATGGCCATCTGCTGGTGCAGCGGTGTCGAGTAGGCGTACTGGTTGTTCTCGATGACCACCACGAACGGGGCTCGCTGCACCGCCGCCAGGTTGAGCGACTCGTGGAACACGCCGGCGCAGGATGAGCCGTCGCCGACGAACGTCAGGGCCACGCGGGGCTCGGAACAGTAGGAGAACGACATGGCCGCACCGAGCGCCACCGGCATGGACTGGGGGAGGTGGCTGATGAAGCCGATGAGGTTGAGGGAGAGGTCTCCACAACCGTGGAGGTTGCTGTCCCGGCCCCGCGTAACCCCGGTGGCCCGTCCGAGCTGGTTGGCCATGAGCCGTCGGGGGGTCATGCCCCTCACCAGGTAGCAGCCCAGGTCGCGGTGCATCGGAGCGACCACGTCATCCGGCGCGAGGGCCATGCCGGCGCCCACGCTGATCGCCTCGTGTCCCCGCTGGTTGAAGGTGGTTCCCACGCCCCGGCCCTGCTTCCAGAGGTTCACGAGCTGGTCGTCCATCGTGCGGGTGAGCCGCATCCAGTAGTGCAGGTCGACGTTGAGATCGTCAGGCAGCAGAGTCACGGATTCGATATTAGAGCGTGCGCGGATGCCGCTGCGTGTGGCAGTGGCCGGTACCGCCGACCTACCGGCTACTCGCTACCGACCACTGATCCAAGGTCTGGATGGCGTCCAGGTACCGGCCCAACTCGGTGGCGAGCGCTTCGCGTTCCGGCCGGAGGTCCGCCTCATCGGTTGCCGCCGGATCATGCCGGGTCGCCATCCGAAGCCCTGCCGATAGGAGCGCGAGCGAGGCGGCCTCGGCCGGCATCCGATCCTGGCGGGCATCCGAGAGGCTGCGCTGGAGCGCCGATCGCAGGAAGCCCTTGGCGTCGGACGGCCGACCGGCAGGGTCCTCCGCCAACTGTCCGGCCACGACCCGGTAGGCCTCGAGGAAGTGGCGCAGTGCCCAGGGGGCCCGGTGGGGGCGGAGCCTGTCCAGCACCGGCGCCGCCCCCTCGTCGAGGAGGCGGGTTTCCCAGGCCGGGATGCGCCGGGCGAGCTCGCCGGCGACCTGACCGCAGAAGGTCTCCCGGTCGGGGAGGAAGAAGTCGGTCTCCAGCAGGCCATGCAGCTCCCTCAGACGGTTGTGGAAGGCTTCGAGCAGGGACCTCCCGGTCGCCCGGCCCGCCGCGGCGATGGCCACCTCCGCCGCCGCCGGCGCCACGTAGTGATGCGCGATGGTGTTGCGGTAGTAGGAGGCGGCCAGGCGCTGGTCGGGTTCGATCCGGTAGGTTCGTGACACACCGCCCGGCCCGGATGCGTCCTGATCGATGGCCACGATCCCCCGGCGGGCCAGAGTGCGTACGATCCTCTCGATTCCGGCCCGGTCGAGCGAAGCCAGGCCGTCGACGGCGGGCAGCCGCCGGGTTCCGGCATCCCGGACCAGCTCGCCGACCACCTCCTCGAGCCGGGTCATGGACAGGCCGTGCGGTCCGGGGTCTCCCAGGATGGCCGATACCACCAAGGACGTGGCGGTCACCGGCGTGGCCCGGTTGATCCTCGAACAGATCTCGGTCCCCAGCGCCGCGACCTTGCCGCGGCGGTCGGCCTCCGGGTGGCCACCGAACAGGTCTGCCATCGACAGGGGCTCGCCCAGGCGGACATGGATGTCGCCGTAGTCCCTGCCCATCATCAGGATGCTCTTGACCATCCAGACGAGGGTCTCCCGCCGCTTGGTCGCCCCGCGCTGCTCCGCTACGTAGGGCTCGATCTCCTCCACGTGGTCGTAGCTGATGGAGACCGGGATAGCGTGGATGTCGTTGCACCGGCCGTTCCAAATGGCCTCAGCGGCGTATGTGAGCAAGCCGTAGGTGGGTGGCAACAACTTGCCGGTCCGGCTGCGGGTCCCTTCGATGTACCACTCCACCGGGTGGCACTGCTCCAGGATGTGGGCGAGGTAGGCCCGTAGGACCCGCTTGTAGATGGGGCGGTCACCGATCCGGCGGCGGATGAAGAAGGAACCTGAGCGACGCAGTATCGGCCCGACCAGGAAGAAGTTCATGTTGATGCCGGACGCCGTGTAGTTGGGTGGGCGTCCGTTGCTCCATAGCACGTGGTGCAGCACGGCATGGTCGAGCTGGGACTTGTGGGATGGCAGGAAGACCAGTGGATGGTCGGCGCCCAGTTCCGCCAGCCGCTCCAGGTCGCGGGGGTCGTAGTGGACGTTGCGGTAGTTCCGGCGCCACACCTTGCCGGCCGCCCACCCGCCGAACCCGGCCACCAGCGGCGAGGGGATGGTCCGTATCTCCCGCAGGTATTTCTTGGCGGCCCCCATGGCCTGGCGGTCGGTGCGGCCGGTCTCGCGGGCGATCCGGGCCAGGTCGGACCGGAAACCGGGGTCGGTGAGGACGCCGAGGCGAGCGAACCGGGGAATCATCCGGCGGTCCCAGACGGGATGGCCGGCACGCGGTGGCTCCCGGGAATCGGCACCCTATGGATGATACGTATCCGGGACCGGCTACCGCCTACCGGCAGCCCCCGATTCTCGGGCTGCCAGCAGTTTCCGGTTGAGCTTGCCGGTGGTGGTCTTGGGCAGGTTGTCCACGTACTCGATGATGCGCGGGTACTTGTAGGCCGCCACCTGGGTCTTGACCTGCATCTGGAGTTCGGAGGTGAGCCCTTCGTCTCCGGCCGCCCCGTCGGCCAGCACGACGAGCGCCTTGACCACCTGCCCCCGGATCGGGTCCGGAGAGGGGATGACGGCCACCTCCGCCACCTTCGGGTGCCGCACCAAGGCCTCCTCGACCTCGGCCGGTCCGATCCGGTAGCCGGCGCTGGAGATCATGTCGTCATCGCGGCCCAGGAACCGGATGTAGCCGGCCTCGTTGATGGTTGCCTGGTCGCCGGTCATGATCCAGCCGTTGCGAAGCCTGGAGGCGGTGGCCTCGCGATTGCCCCAGTACTCCAGCATCCCGGTGGGATCGCCCGGCCGCACCGCGATCTCCCCGATCCCGCCCGCCTCGATGGGTTCGCCGTTCTCGTCGAGCACCGCCACCTCCCGGCCCGGATAGGGGCGGCCCATCCAGCCGGGCACCCCCGGCCACAGCGCCTCGCAGCCGCCCACCAGGTGGTTCACCTCGGTGAGTCCGTAGAACTCGTTGATCACCGCACCCAGTTCCCGGTCGCTCCACTTGTGCAGCTCGTCGGCCACCGACTCCCCGCCGCTGGCGATGACCCTCAGATCGAGGTCGAAGGCCTCGGCCGGCTCGGGGACCTGGGCCATCATCTTGAGGGCGGTGGGGGTGAGGAAGGCGTGGGTCACGCCGTTACGGGACATCACCTCGAAGGCGCGCTCGGCGGAGAAGCGCTGCTCGTCGGCCACCACCGGATGCCCGAAGACCAGGGCGGGAAGAAGGATGTCAAGTAGACCGCCCACCCAGGCCCAGTCGGACGGCGTGTAGAACACCGTGGACTCGTCGAACCCGATGTTGAAGAAGAGCTTGAAGGTGAGTAGGTAGCCCTCGATGATCCGCTGGGCGTGGAGGGCGCCCTTGGGATGGCCGGTGCTTCCGGACGTGTAGAGGAGCATCGCCGGGTCCATCGACCCGGTATCGACCGGTTCGAAGCGGGGCGGGAAGCTCTCCGCCTCGGCCAGCGAACGCTCGCCAGCGCCCGCCGAGCCGGAGATGATCACGGTCTCGAGGTCCGGCAGTTCGGGCCGGACCAGGTGGATGCGGTCGGCGTAGGGCTCGGCCACCACTATCGCCTTCGCTCCGGAGTCCCCGAGAATGTGGCGGTAGGAGTCGGGTCCGTAGAGCGCGGACATAGGCAGGACCACGGCCCCGATGGAGTAGACGGCAAGGTGGAGGGCCGCCAGTTCCGCCCCCTGCGGCATCACCAGAGAGATGCGGTCGCCACGCTCCAGGCCGAGCGACACCAGGAAGTTGGCGTAGCGCTTGGCGAGGCGGATGAGTTCCCTGTAGGACCAGATGTCGCGGCGGCCGTCCACTCGCTCCACGTAGAGAGCGATCCGCTGGCTGTCCGTGGACCAGGGCTCGAATACCTCGGCGGCGATGTTCAACTGCTCCGGGATGTCCCACTCGAAGCCGTCGATGATCGCCTGGTAGTCGCCGAAGGCGGCGAGGTCGGTGTCGAAGATCCGCATCGGCGGTCGATTCTAGAGGCCTGGCGGCAGACGAGAGTCGGGTTGGGCAACCGTTCACCGGAGGGCTGCCGAGCCTTGGGCCAACCGGACGTCCCGGCATACTCAGAGTGTCCTGACCGGGAAAGAACGCGAAAATCGCCGCACCGGGCCCCACCCGTTGGGCCCTCCCCCTGCC
>VXMM01000013.1 GCA_009841105.1 Acidimicrobiia bacterium
CCACTTCTACACCTACACCCCACCCCGCCCCCTCCACCAAATCGACAACGAAATCAAAACTCTCGAGACCGAAATCCAAGGCCTCCTCGCCGAGGTCACTGAGTGAGGCGGACGCGGTTGCGATTTGTGGCTGAGGTCAATCCACCTGTACACGGTTGGGAGGCAATCCCCGAGGACCAGCCGCTGACTTTCTTGCCTCTTGAAGCCGTGTGGCCCAGACGGATGGACTACTCGCGCCAGAGACCTAAGGCCAAGGTCGCCTCTGGCTACACGCGGTTCTGCGAGGGGGACGTAATTGTTCCCAAGATCACACCAACGTTCCAAGCAGATAGATCCACCTTGATCAGAGGAATGCCCACTGCGGTCGGGACCGGAACGACCGAATTGCATGTAATACGCCCATCCTCTGCGATTGATCCCCGCTACTTGGACTATCTCATGTCCTCACGACCCTTTTTGCTGGGAGGCGAGGCCTGGATGATCGGGGTAGCGGGACAGAAGCGAGTCCCTGATCAGTGGATCCGAGACTTCCCAATACCTGTGACTGACCCAGCGGAGCAACGGGCGATCGCTGACTACCTCGACACCGAAGCCAGCCGCATCGACACCCTCATCACCAAGAAACGCCGCATGATCGAACTCCTCGAAGAACGTCTGCGGCGCATGGCGCTTGGGCTGCTCACAGGGGAGGGCGTCGCAAAGCGCTGGAGCGTTGGGCCGTACTGGCTTGGATCCGTACCACGAACATGGATGCCACACAAGGTTGCCTGGGCTAAGAAGACAGCGAGTGGCACAACACCTGAAAGCGGTAGCCCCGTCTACTACGACAGTGAAGGTATTCCCTGGATCACAACGTCCGAACTGCGGGAAGCAACGATTGTGGATTCAGAAAAGCGAGTAACGAACGCTGCGTTCGAGGACTATTCAGCCCTCAAAGTCTTCCCTGTCGGCACAATCCTGGTCGCGATGTATGGCGCAACCGTGGGTCGCTTGGGAATACTCGGGACTCCGGCGGCTACAAACCAAGCATGCTGTGCGGTGTATGGAAGCGGCACCCTCGATCAACAGTTCCTCTACTGGTGGCTTTGGGCAAATAGAGGACCTGTCGTCTCGATGGCATACGGATCCGGTCAGCCGAATATCAGCCAAGAGCTCATTCGCGGCCTGAGGGTCCCCGCTCCCGATGTGGAGGAGCAACGGCAAATCGCGGATCGTATCGAACGCGAGGCTGCAGGAACTGAGCGCGCGACGGCGAGACTAAGCCGCCTCATCGAACTCCTCGCGGAGCGTCGCCAAGCTCTCATCACAACCGCGGTCACCGGCGAGCTGGCTGTTTCAGCAGGCGTAGCATGACCCTTCGAGACAAGCCGAATCTGTCCAACCTCGCCGACGCCCCAACTCAGGCTGTCGCCGCATACCACCGGATCGGTCAGAGGGCCGGGCTCGTGCTTGATCGGGCTCGACGCGCGATGCAACGCTGCCTCGCTGAAGGACATGCGCCCGAGGAGGAATGATGGCCCGCCCGACGATCGAAGAGTTGCGAGACAGACGTCTCAACACGATGAGTGCAGACGAGCGTGTCGAGTTCGACGAGGCCCTCGCTGCGGCTCGCCTTGCTCTGGAAGTGGGGCAGAAGATCCGCGACGCGCGAGTGGCCGCGGGGCTGACCCAGCGCGACCTTGCCACGCTCATGTCGACGAGTCAGGCCGCGGTTGCCCGCCTCGAGGCCGGAGGCGCGAGCGCCACGCTCACGACCCTCAACAAAGCCGCTGCTGCGCTCAACATGACGCTGACTGTCAACCTGGCTCGGGGTGGCCTGACTCCAGCCTGGCCTTCCGACCGAGGGAACCCTTGTACGGCGCTTAGCGAGCCTCGCCGGTTGTCTGGTCGCGCAGGACGGTGAGGCGTTCCCACAGGTCGGGAGCCCGACCTCGTAAGTAGCTCAGTGAAGGCTCGCTCCGTGCTTCGTAGTCAGGGTCGGCCGGTAACGTGCCGGGGTTCTCGAGTAGCCGAATGATCCGCTCGAGCACAGGCGGCGGATAGTGATAGCCGAACCGCCGGCAGTAGTAGCCCAGGCCGGCTTCGAGGCTGCATGCGCCGGAACGGTCCAGTTCGGCAAGGTCGAGGTAGTCCCGCAGCTTCGCTCTATACATGATCGTGTCGAGTTTGGTGGCCATCAGGTCCGGGATCGAGCCGATCTCCATACCGCTGATCCTGGTACCGGGACATATCCATCGCATCTGCTCCGGCGCTACGCCGTCGGTCGGCAGGGCGCGGAACACATCGACCTTCACGCCGTCCACGAAGCCGTGGAACATGTTGCCGGACACCTCGATCGGTTCGACAGAGCTTGCCGTTTCCCGCAGTCGCTCCTCCACGTCGCTGCCCGAGAAGCTCCGCAGCGTCATCACATCCAGGTCCTCCGAGACGCGGTGCCTCAGGTGGATGGCGACCGCGGTGCCGCCCATTAGGACGCCTCCGACCCCTCGAGCACAGCCGGCGACAGGCGTCCAGACCAGCCGGAGACTGCCGGGGAGGACGTCGCGAAAGTCGTGGACGTCCATCATGCCTCCGCTGCTCGACGGGCGATCTCGGCGTCCAGCAGCACGGCGCGCAGCCCCGTGTCGCAGCCTCGAAGGGTCCGGCATTCCTCCAGGACCCTGGTCGGTAGGTTCCGGAGTGCCCAGGCGCGCGCACAAGGGTCCCGACCGCCGACGAGGGCCTCTGCGATGTGCAGTCCGTGCTCGGAGATCCTGAGGGTGTCAGCGGTGGCGCCGGACCAGAAGAACCTCCAGAATCTGGGCGGAACGCGATCTCCCGTGTCCGTGGGCGGGGTGGTCGGGCGGTCGCGGAGAAAGGCCAGCGCCCGTATGCAGTCGTCGGACCACGACAGAGTCCACAGGGTCACCCGCTTCAGCTCGTAACCGACCTGTACGGTCGTCCTTGCCCGCTCGGCCCAGCCGCGGAGCGCAAGAACGCCGAGGCATCGAAGGGTCTGCGAGTAGGACAGTCCCGACAGGAGGGCCAGCTTGGCCGCGGTGGCGCCGAACGGCCGGGCGCGCAGAGCATTCAGGGTCGCCTTGGCACCGGGGCTCAACCCACCGAGGGGGCTGACTTCGGCGCGCAACGTCGCCGGCAGCGGATCGAGTTGCCAGGGATCTCGGTCTGGCACCGACTCCTGCCGGTCCCGCAGAAGGCACCGGAGCCGCTCCGCGGGAACTCGATCGCGCGCCGGACGGAGCAGGACGGAAATCCTGCGCGCCGTCACCTGCGAGACACCGAGGGTCCGGGCTATCAGGGCGGTCTCGGGCGATTCCAGCTCGACGGCTGCGATCCAGCGCTCGGGCGGCAGTTTGGTCGCGTGGATAGCGGTACCGGTCGTGACCGCATAGCGCTTGCGGCAATCCCGACAACGCCACCGACGCCATGGCCCGCTGGTGGTTCTGATCGGCGCGGCCCGACCGCTCCCACAGCCCGGGCATGCGGGCGTCCCCAGCCATCTCGCCAGGATCAACCGCTCCTCGGAGGCCTCCCTGGTAATGCTCGTCATGGACACAGGGTAGTCCCGTGCGGGCCTTTTGCCTTCGCATGCGAATCACCGTTCGTATCACTTGCTCCCCTTAAGATGCCCGGATCATGAACTTCTGCGAGATGGTGATTGACGGATGAGTAGTTCTATTCACGAGGCTGCGTTCGAGGCTCACATCGCCGGGATCCTGGTAGAGCATGGCGGCTACCGGCGGGTGAAGACCACCAGCGAGGGTTACGAGTCTGACTTCGACGGCATTGCCGGTGTGGACACGGCCGATCTGTTCGAGTTCATCAAAGCCACGCAGGCAGCGCGGTGGGACAGGCTGGTCGACTCGGGCTACGGCGGGGATCCGGTCAAGGCCCGGGCCGGTTTCGTCCAGCGGCTGGCTTCGCAACTCGACAAGCGGAGCACGGTGGACGTTTTGCGTCGGGGCGTTACCGATTACAACGTGACGTTCCGCCTGGCCTACTTCAAGCCGGGCCACGGGCTCGCTCCGGAGCTAGTGCAGCGGTACGAGGCGAACATCCTGTCGGTGACCCGCCAGTTGCGCTACGAGCCGGGGAGCAGCAAGACCATCGACCTGGGCCTGTTTGTGAACGGGATCCCGGTGGCGACCGCCGAGTTGAAGAACCCGCTGACTGGCCAGAGCGTCGAGCATGCGATGGCGCAGTACCGCAAGGACCGCGATCCCAAGAACCGGACGCTCAAGCGAGTGGGGATGGTCCACTTCGCGGTCGATCCGTACTCGGTGGCAATGACCACCAACCTGGCGGGCAAGCGGACTCGGTTCCTGCCCTTCAACCAGGGCCACGATCTGGGAGCGGGGAACCCGCCAAACCCGGATGGACACCGGACCGCGTACCTGTGGGAGCGGGTGTGGTCCCGGGACGCGTGGATGGACATCCTGGGCCGTTTCATCCATGTCGAGAAGCTTTCCAAGGGTTCCAAGGCCCGTCCTACGGTGATCTTCCCGCGGTTCCACCAGTGGGACGCTGTGTGCCGGCTGGAGGCCGATGCCAAGGTCGCCGGGGCGGGTAGTAACTATCTGGTACAGCACTCGGCGGGGTCGGGCAAGTCCAACTCGATCGCCTGGCTGGCGCACCGGTTCTCCTCGCTTCACGACGCTGACGACAACAAGGTGTTCGACAAGGTGGTGGTGATCACCGACCGGATCATCCTGGACCGCCAGCTCCAGGACACGATCGGCCAGTTCGAGCACGCCATCGGCGTCGTGCAGTCGATAGACAAGGATGCCGGCCAGTTGGCCGAAGCGCTGAAAGGTGAGCAGGCCCGGATCATCGTCACCACCCTCCAGAAATTCCCGTTCGTGTTCAATCACGTCCTGTCGTTGCCGGAGCGCACCTATGCGGTGATCGTGGACGAGGCCCATTCCTCGCAGACCGGTGAAGCCGCCAAGGACCTCCGCCGGGCTCTGGGAACCGCCGAGGTCGATATCGACGCCGAAGCCACCGACGCTGAGACATTGCTGGCCGACGCCGTGGCGGCTCGGGGTCGCCAACCGAACCTGTCGTTCTTCGCGTTCACCGCCACTCCCAAGGGTCGCACCCTTGAGTTGTTCGGCCGGCACGGTCCGGACGGAAAGCACCATCCCTTCCACCTGTACCCGATGCGCCAGGCCATCGAGGAGCGCTTCATCGAGGACGTTCTGGCCAACTACCTCACCTACAACCGCTACTACCACCTCGAGAAGACCCTTCTCGATGACCCCAAATACGAGACGGCGAAGGCCCGGGCAGCCCTAGCCCGTTTCGTCAACCTCCACCCCGACAACCTGGGTCAGAGGGCCGACATCGTCGTCGAGCACTTCCTGGACAAGATCGCGCAGCGGATGAAAGGCAAGGCAAAGGCCATGGTGGTCTGCTCCTCCCGGCCTCACGCGGTGGCCATGTGGGAAGCACTCCGCAAGCACATCAACAACAACGGCCACGACCTAGGCGTCCTGGTGGCATTCTCCGGAGAGGTGCAGGGTCTAACCGAGACCAAGGCCAACGGGTTCCCCGAATCCGAGACCGCTACCCGCTTCGACGGCGACGAGTACCGGATCATGGTGGTGGCCGAGAAGTTCCAGACCGGTTTCGACCAGCCCAAGCTAGTGGCAATGTATGTCGACAAGACCCTGACCGGCCTAGCTGCGGTGCAGGCGTTGTCCCGCCTCAACCGGACCCACCCGGACAAGGACGGTACGTTCGTCCTCGATTTCGTCAACGACACCGACGACATCCGTGACGCCTTCGCGGTGTACCACGGCAAGACGGTGGCGCCGCCCACCGACCCGAACCTGATGTTCGACACCCGCGACGAGCTGAACGACTTCAACATCCTGGACCCCGGCGAGATGCAACAGGTCGCGGCGCTCATCCTGAACGAGGAAGACAACCACGACCAGGTCCACGCCGCCATGCAGCCCGCCGTCGAACGCTTCAAAGCCCTGAACGAAGACGACCGGGACATGTTCCGGGACGCCCTAACCCGCTTCGTCCGCGTCTACGGCTTCCTCGCCCAGATCGTGAAGTTCGCCAACCCGACCCTCGAAGGCGACTACATCTACTGCCGCGCCCTTGCGAGGCTCATCCGCGGCAAGCCTGGCGACAGCATCGACTTGGACTCCGAGGTCGAACTCACCCACCTCCGCCACGACAAGATCTTCGATGGGTCCATCTCGCTCCCCGGCGACGAAGGCGTGGTCAAGACGATCTACTCCGGCGCCGGACGCCTCGGCGACCCCGATGAGGAACTCCTCTCCGAGATCATCGCCCGCATCAACGAACGCTTCGGCACCGACTGGACCGACGAAGACCGGCTCGTGTTCGACGCTGCCGCCCAGGATCTCGTCAAAGACGAGCAGATCCAGAACCAGGCCGTCAACAACGACCCGGCCACCTTCCGCGACCACGTCTTCGTCGAGCAGTTCCAGAAGGCGCTGGTGGCCCGGCTCGACCGCAACGAGAAAGTCGTGATCGACTACCTCGACAACAAGGAAATGCAGGTCGCCGTCGTCGAGGTCTACGCGGCCAAGGTCCAGAAGCAGGCCATCGTTGCGAAGCAACAGACCTGCCCCATCGGCGACCTGCTGGGACCTGACCACGAATCCCAGTACCTCGAGTACAAGTCCACCCTCCGCTGGGACATCAAGCAACAGCACAAGTCCAAGCTCATCGAGACCGCCGCCATCAAGACCATCGCCGGCTTCGCCAACTCGTGGTACGGAGGCACCCTCTTAATCGGCGTAGCCGACGACGGCACCGTCCACGGCCTAGAAGACGACTACAACACCTTCTCCAAACGAGGCCAGGTAGGCGACCACGACCTCTGGGGCCAACACCTCCAGAACCTCATCCACCACCGCCTAGGCGACTATGCCCTCTCCCTCGTCGACTGGCACTTCCACAAAGTCAACGGCCAAGACCTAGCCCGCATCCACGTCGACCCATCAGCCCACCCCATCTACGACCACAAAGGCCAAGAGGAGACCTTCTGGCACCGCACCCCCGTAAGCACCCTCGCCATCACCGACGAGAAGGAACGCGCCCAAATCATCGCCACCCGCTGGACCCGGAGCGTTTGACGGGAGGGAGGAATTGGACGGTGTCGCGTTGGGGCCGCTGCGGCCGATACTGCTTACGCGGTCATTGGTGGGCCAGGAATCAGCTTGCGAGATCGCGGTGCCACCTGGCTGGGTTCAGGTATCAGGAGGCCGTGGAGCCTACGCCGATTGTTGCCGCCGAGATTTCAGAGTCACCGACGGAAAGCCGCAAGGTCGTGCCGACTCTGTGCTATAAGAAGCTGGGGTTTTGGCGGTCACCGTCTTGTCACCCCACACTCAACTAGCTTCCAACGAGATAGAAAATCGTTGATATATGACCAGCAACATTATATTCTCACAAACTATGGCACGGTACCTTCTTCGGATCGGGTCTCCTGTTCAAGCGCTGCCAAGGCTGGTCCGTTTCCTTAGCGCCAGACTCATCGCAAGGCCCTACGATGGTTGACTTCACCCAACGTCTTGCACGGTTCTCTTCCAGAAAGTTCCATAGACTACGTGATGGGCAGCGCCTTGTGCTCGAAGAGTATTCATCCAACCATCGACAAACCCAGGATCTCGCCATTGAGATGGGAACAGGGGAGGGCAAGACGCTGATTGCCCTCCTGATTGCTGACTACGCGCTCGACACTCGCCGTTCCGTTGCGTATCTGACTGGTACGCGACAACTGGCCCAATATGTAAGGGAAGAGGCAATTGCCCTAGGTCTTGACTCTGTCCTTTTCTCAGCTGGTAACTATGGTGGCCAATCTCTGTCTGATTATCATGATGCCCAGACTGTCGGCATTATGAACTACTGGGTATACTTCAATTCAAACCCTCGTCCACAACCCGCCGATCTACTCATCCTTGATGATGCTCATCTGGCTGAGCAACCTCTGGTAGGAATGTACAAGCTACGTATTCCGCGGACACTTGATGACTCAGCTGAGCTGTACACTTCCTTGTGTGACTTGGTCTTGGCTAACACAAATCGCTATCGGAGCCTACAAGCTATGAGGGATGGTACTGCCGAACTGGGTACGCCACCTGAGCTACTCGCCTTTAGTGATTGGGATGCTGTGGCTGCTCAAGCACAACGAACCATAAACTCATCGATGTGGACCAACACGAGCAATGCACGGTTCCCCTGGCGGCAGATACGCGACCGACTCCCTCGTTGTGCTGTTCTAGTGGGTCCTTCGGCTATAGAGATCGGTCCCTATCATCCACCGACACAACTAAACCCTTGGTACAAGTCTGCTCGGCAACGCATCTATTTATCAGCAACACTTGGAACAATGGATGATCTTCAACGACGCATAGGTGGAATGCCTATATCACGACTGATGACTCCCGCACAATTCTCTGGTACATCCACCGGTGCACGAAGGCTTGTATTAAACCCAACGGAGTTGCCATTCTTTGATCCCTCTATTCTTGAATGGGCACTGGCACAGGTTCCTCTGGCTGGAGGAAAAGCTGCGTGGTTGTGCTCAAGCAATGCAGAAGCAAATTTGATCGAACAGATTCTAAGGGACTCCGCGCAGAGCGTTTTTCGACTACAAGCTGGCGATGATGACATGATCAATGTGTGGAGGCACGCTCCGCTAGGGCACTTAGTAACAGCAGGTCGTTACGACGGGCTCGACTTGGCAGGTGACATATGTAGGCTGGTGATCATTCCGACCGTCCCCAGGGCGAGCACCGAATTCGAGAGGTTCGTTGTCGCCTACCTCGGCGATGCGGGTTTCATGCGGCATCGGATTGGTCAGCGCATCACACAAGCCATCGGGCGCGCCAATCGCGCACCAGATGATCGAGCCTTGTATCTGGGGCTTGACCCCAGTTTTGCACAAGTACTCGCGGATCCTTCTGTTCGTCGTCTTGTAACAGCTGAAGCCGAAAGCACCGTCCAGGAAGCACTCGCCCTACACGAATTCGGGTTGGAACAGGCTGTTCAGGCCTGCACGGCCTTTTGGCAAGGCAAGCCAGATAGCGCGACGACGAGAAAACACCTACGGAAGCGGCGCCCGGGGCGAACGGTTACGATCAGCAGCAACTCCCAGAGCGCAGATAACGAGGTTAGGGCGTCGACCGAACTCTGGCTAGGCTCGGCCAAGGCCGCGTCTGCTGCGCGTACCGCAAGCGAGACACTCACCAAGGCGGGCGAAAGTGAGCATGGGGCCTTCTGGCGATATGTTGAAGCTCATTCTCACTACCTAAAGAGTGATGTACCGGGAGTAAGGTCGGCACGCAAGGCTCTAAATGAGGCAATCGATGACGGTCCAAGAACGGTTTGGTTTCGACGGCTCGAAGGGATTGCCGCCAGTCTCGCGGGACGGGTCTCCGTGGCCAATCACCTCGATGATCTGTTCTTAAGTTGGGACGAATGGATCCGCGAGAGTGGAAGGCGTACATATCTCCAACTAGAAGCCACCAGAAACAACCTGGAAGGCACCCACAATGAACGGTGTGAAGGACTCAAGAATATGGCGCGCCTTCTCGGAGTTACAGGTGACAGACCACATCGAACCGAACAGAGTGCTCCGGATTGTATCTGGAAGTGGATTTCGCCTCGCGGTGGGGAACGTAGGGTTTGGGAAGTTAAGACCGGAGGACCTCCGAAAGTACCGCGAGCAGACATCAACCAACTTCTCGGCCAGATTGAGGTTGAGAGGATGCGTTCCACGAATGCACGAATACTAGGATGTTTAATGACACAGGCTTTAGAGATTGAGGATGATGCAGCTAGAGCCGCGCGCGATAAGATCGCTATAATCCATGAGAGTGCAGTACTAAAGCTCTTTGACATTATCTACAAACAATTCACGGCTTACGTGGATTCGTGGGATGGTAGTGATGCTCAAGCTCGGGGCAGAGCCCGTCTCAAGGTCGAGGCCTTCTTGCCTCATCATGCCTCGTGGACGAGTCTACTAGTTCCTTCATCTGGAAATGTGCTGCTAGCTGACGATGTCGAGGCTTTGTTTCCACCAGCCTAGATCTGAGTTCTTTGACCGTCGCCGCTCAGGAGCGGATCTTGTCGGCACGTATTGCTCTGGTAACGGCTCCCAGAAGTAACCCTCGGAAGATACTAGTAATCGCTTTGGTGATGCCGTTGAGTGCGATCGTGAGGGCCTCAGATTCGTTGAGGATCTCTAGAATGAGCGTCTCAGCACACGTCTTGGAAGCGCCGGTGCGACGGCAGACCGATGTCCATTCTCGCTTCCTAGAAGAGGGTCACCGACGAAGGTTGTGGCGACGGACGTCGACGCGGTGCAGCTCGCCAGGCCAGGCGAGAATCTCTCGGTCAGTTGTCATCAGAGTGTGACCGCCGAGCAAGGCCGTCGCCACGATGAACCGGTCTGCGGGATCTCTGTGGAAGCCCTCGCGTTCCAACGCGACGGCGCGTACTGCCTCAGTGCCATGAAGCGGCAACTCCCGCAGCCCGTCGGCGATCCTGTCGGAACGCCACTGGGCCGGGTCACAACCCAGTACGAGGCTATTCCTCTCCGCCAGGATCGCTATCTCCCAGAATGTCACGGCCGAAACGGCCACCGAGCCCACCGACCATCCATCGGTGATCATGTCGCGAGCTTGGGAACTGAGCCGTGGGTTGTCCTGCAAGGCCCACAGCAGGGCGTTCGTGTCCAGCAGCAGCATCAGAGGGAGAGAGCGCCGTCGGGACCCTGCTCTACCTTGGCCTCCCAGTCGGTCCACTCGTCCGCAGTCGAAGGAACGAGATCATCATCGTCGAGGATGATGAGGGAACCCTTGCAAGAGCCGAGGAGTGGAGGCCGGCTGACCTGGGCGGTGACCGGTACCAGCTTCGCCACGGGATGACCGTGTTTGGTGATGGTCACCTCGGCGCCGGTTTCCTTAACCTGGTCCATGATCTGGAGGCACCGCGCCTTGAACTCCGCGGCGCCGACAGGCGCGTGCAAGGGGTTCATCGGTTCCTGTCCCCGGTCTGGCCGGATGTTGGACGTTGAGACACTCACTCCCTGGGTTTGTCCTGACTGGTCACAGTCTAGTCATATCTGGACCATGTTCGGCACATGCATGTGCTGCATGGGGCCGTCGGCCTGCCTACGCCCGCTCCACTTGTAACCTGGCAGTTCCACAGAGTCAACGGCCAAGACCTAGCCCGAGCGGTGAACTCGGCGATTAAGGGCCTTTTGAGCTCCGGCGACCTTTTCGATGTCTGTTTCGCCGGGGGCTTGTTGGGGCATCCAGTTGACGAGCTTCTTGAATCCCTCGTTGAGCAGGAAGAAGGTCGTAAGAGAGTAGAAAGCGACGATGAACGCGACTATCAATAGGCGGGCGGTGTTGGTTTGCTGTACCGCTGCGTCGGCCAGGTAGCCCAGGCCGGAGGAGTAACCGAGGAACTCGGCGGCGATCGCCAGTGACCAACCCCCTCCCATGGCGAGCAGCAAGGCGGAGCGCATTTCCGGGATCGACGCCGGCACTATCACTCTGTAGTAGGTCTGCCGCCGGGAGGCGCCCAGGGTGCGGGCCCTTTCGATGTACAGGTCGGGCACGTTGGCCACCGCATTCATGGTGGCCACCACGAGCACCGTCCACGCTCCGAAGGCAATGTAGAGGGTGATGCCGGAGAAGGTGTTGCCCGCGACGAACTGCAGCCACGGAGCCGCCACCAGGAGGGGGATCATCCTCAGGAAGTTCATGGGCGCCCACGCGGTCCGGCCCACCGCCGGCCAGTAGGGAAGGGCTAGTCCGGTCAGGACACCGAGCGTGATGCCGCCCACCAGGCCACACAGCAGCCTGAAGAGGGTAACAGCGGAGTGATAGGCGATTGCGAGGAACACGGCCAGCCAGGTTGGCTCCCCACCATGAGTGGGAAAAGGCGCCAGCGCTTCGAAATTGAAGGTCGCTAACCCGAAATTCAACTCGCGGATGGCCCAGTATCTGGACATTCCGAACAAGGTCTCGCCGAACACGTAGTCCCAACCCGGAACCAGGGGCTGCTCAAGGGTTCCCGCAGGCACGATGTAGGACGCCACCTGCCACGCCACCAGTAGCACCGCCCACGAGACGAAGAAGAACGGGCTACGGCGCATACCGGCCCAGAGCGTCCGCGGCGCGGCCGCTATCCCCCGTCCCGCCCTGACCAGGCAGTCCTTGACCCGGGTCGGGCGGAGCACCACCGGCCAGGCCCACAACAGCACCAACCAGGAGACGATCAAGGACCACGTGACCTCGATCACACCCTCACGATACGTCCAGGTAACGAAGGGCAGGCTCTCAGGCAGCCGAAGGAGCAGCCTCGTGGCCAGGACGGCCCAGATCAACCATCCAATCCAGTAGAGGCTTCGGAAGGGGGCAGGCTGGTTCAAACCGTCGTCACTCCTCCCCGCGTCCCTACAGGCCCAGCCGGCGACCGGCCTCGGACCATCCGGTGAATGAACGTATTACCAGTACCAGGATCCCGTCGACCACCACAGCCAGAACGCCGAAGAACAGGATTAGGGAGATCATCCCGGTCGGCCCCTCCGAAAGGCCCGCCGCGTGGCTCCACATGCGGATCAGGAATCCTCCTCCCATCTGCGATCCCATCACCTCCACCAGCGTCCCCAAACCCCAAGCCAGTCCCATAGTGATCCGGAGACCTCCCGCGATCTCCGGGATCGTTCCCCGCAGATAGACCCATCGGAACATGGTGCGGCGGTCCCCTCCTCTGGTGAGGGCTGATTCAATGATCTCCACCGGTATGTTCTGCGCCGCCCGGCGGCTGAAGAAGTACATGAGCAGGGTGGTATGGAAGGAAACAACCCCGATGGTGGCCAGCAACGGATGGCCGATCCCGAACCAGATCACGAAGAACGGCGCAATCATGAAAATCGGGAGAGTCCCGAAGAAGCCGGCTACCGGTGTGACCAGATCGGCAATCCGCGGTGAGAGCAGACTGCCCAGCCCAACCCCCAAGCCGATCACCGTCCCCAGCGCAACCGCCGCCAGGATGTTGCGGATGGTCCACAACAGATGGAGCGTGTACCCGAAGCAGTAGTCGGGGAGAGCGGACATCCTGCCCCTTCTGAACTCCACGTCCTGCGCCAGGTCCGGACAGGCGTGGATGAACCGCCCCATCATCGGCTCGCTGAACAGCAGGTTCTCTCCGAAATGGGCGACGGTGGCGATCGGCGTCGGGAAGAGAACAAAAAGGGACGAGAAGGGCGGGGCTAACAACTGCCAGAACAGCAGGAAGAGCACTATCCCCGAAACCAGGTAGACGACGTAGGAGACCTGGCGGCGCCGCCTGTCTCGGCGTGCCGCCGCTCTTACCTCGAGAACGTCGGTGCTAGTCGTGGTCACGGTACCTCTTGTAGACCTCGTGGCTTTGGGATCCTCCCGCACGACGATGCCCGCGCGGCGCCCCTCTGTTTGCTTGGTAGGCAAACGCTACCGGAAACCTATCCGACAGGGGTGGGTCTCCAGATTGTCGGCAACTGAATGACCCCGTTACCGGGTGGTCCAGATAGCGGCATCGACCGCCACGGGGGCGCCGTTCTCCTGGAGTAGGAGGGGGTTGACGTCGATCGCGTCGATGCTGTCGTTCTCAAGGCCGATGCGGCCTAGGGATATCAGGACTCTTGACAGGGCGGAGCGGTCTGCGGGGGCGGTGCCGCGGACGGGGCCGAGGATTGCCGAGCCTCGGATGCTGTCCATCATCGCCAGTGCGTCGCGTTCCTCTAACGGGGCTATCCGGAAGCAGGCGTCGTCCAGGACCTCGGTGAAGATGCCGCCCAGGCCGAACATCACACAGGGGCCGAACTGGGGGTCCCGGATCATGCCGGCCACCAACTCACGGGTTCCTTTGATCTGGGGCTGCACCAGGATGCCGTCCAGCGCTCCGGCTGCGGCGGCCTCGATGGCTGTGAACGCGGATGCGACTTCGGCGCTGGTGGTGAGGTTCAGCTTGACTGCGCCGGCCTCGGACTTGTGCGTCAGGTCGGCGCTGCATCCCTTCAGCACCACGGGGTGTCCGGTGCTGGCGGCCGCTTCCACGGCCTCTTGCCGGGTGGTGGCGAGAGTGGTAGCCACCACGGGGATGACGTAGCTCTCGAGGATCTTCCCGCTCTCGAACTCCGACAGCGATCGCAGCTCGCCGTCTCGGCTCGACAGGCCGGCTTTGGGCTGCATCACGTTGCCTTCGCCGAGGCCAGGAAGCCCGAGTAATCGGCCAGCCGGGCCAGGGTTCGTGCGGTGGAGTCGATGTCCGGGAAGAGGGGGATGCCTCCGTCGACCAGTATTTCCCGCATCTGCTGGATGACCTTGCGGTACTGGGGCCCCGAGCGGTAGGACCGCCACGTCGCGACCAGGGGCTTGCCGTTCATGTGCGCGGCTCCCGACTCGGCGAGGAAGGAGGCCAGCGCGGCTATGCGGTCGGGCGCCACGTCGTACATCCAGTCGACGTGGAAGTACACGACCACCATGTCGAGGTAATCCTGGGAACTGAGCACCTCCAGTACGGGCGGCATCTGGGCGGGATCGGTCATGACATCGTGGGCGTCGACCGGATTCGTGATGATGTTGCCGGCCGCGGGAATGGTCTCGCGGAGTCCGGCCCGGGCATCGGCGGAGAGCGGCGGAACGTCGAGGCCGGCTCGGCTGCATGAATCGGCCGCCACCACGCTGCTGCCGCCTCCGGTCCCGATGATGGCGACCCTGTTGCCGGCCGGGCGTGGGAGGCGTCTCAGGGCGTCGATCGTGTGAGCCATGTCCTGGACCGAGTCGACCCGGATCGCACCGGTCTGGGCGAAGAACCCCTGCCAGATGCGGTCATCGCCCGCCAGGGAGCCCGTGTGGGAGGCGGCCGTCCGGCGGGCGGCCCGGCTGGCGCCCGGCTTCACCATGACAACCGGCTTGTCCGGGGTCGTCCGTCTGACGGCATCGAAGAGCCGGCGGCCATCGGCGACCCCTTCGAGGTACACGCCGATCGTGTCCGTCTCTGGATCCTCCGAGAGGTACTCCACCAGATCCGAGGCATCGACCGTCAGGCCCGTCCCGTAGTTGACCACGGTGCTGAACGACAGCCCGATCTGGGATCCGTAGCCGAGGATCCCGTCGGCGAAGCCCCCGCTCTGCGTGAGGATCCCGACCGATCCGACCGCCTCGGGCGCCCCCGCCCATGTAACCAAGCGGAGCCTCGGCGAGAAGACACCCATGCTGTTGGGACCGATCACCCGCAGCCCGCCCTCGACCGCGATCTTGGTGATCTCCTCCTGCAGTGCTTTGCCCTGGTCCTCACCCGTCTCGCCGAATCCGGCCGAGAAGATGTGGACGTTGCGATTCCCGGTGGCGACGCAGTCGCGGAGGATCCAGGGGACGATCGGGGCCGAGAGACCGATGATCACCAGATCCACCGGCTCCGGGAGGTCCGGTAGGCCGGCGTAGGCCTTATGGCCACGGATTACGTCGGCCTTCGGGTTGATCGGGTAGAGGCGGCCCCGGTAGCCGAACTCGACCAGCTGGCCGAACATGTCCACCCAGCTCGCGCCGGGCTTGTCGCGGGAGGCGCCGACCACCGCTATCGACTCGGGTTTGAGCATCGCGTCGAGCCCGCGTGAGCGTTGCACCTATCTATCCCCTACTGGATCGAGTGCCGGCGGGAACATGCCCACGGCCACCGGCATGGCGGGCGTTCGCACCACCCCGGCCTCGAGCCGTCCTACTCGGAGAATGCGGAGGACGACAGGCTCTCCTGGAGGGCGTAGATCGAACCCGGCCACGGCCGGGACGGATGGGGCAGCCGCACCGGAACGTCAGCTATCCGCGGCTCCACCACCGGGTCTCCCCGCAACAGGCACGCGTTGTACTCGTCCCAGGTACTCCAGGTGTCCCAGTCGCCGAGGCCGAACAGCGGCCAGGCGTCCGCGGCCGCCAGCTCGAGGAACAGCACGCGCCGGGGCAGGTCGGAGGTGTTGGGCGGCGACCCGTGCAGCATCCGGATGTGATGGATGGATATCCCGCCGGCCGGGACCTCGACCGGCACCGCGTCCGCCGGGTCGAAATGCTCACGGCCCACCGCGCCGACAAAGTAGCCGTCCTCGTGGTGGTCGTAGACGGGCTGGTGGTGGGAACCCGGGATCACGAGCAGGGCGCCGTTCTCCGTGGTCGTATCGTCGATGGCGATGCCCACGGCCAGGAGGTCGTCATTGGTGTGGGGCATGAAACCCCAGTCCTGGTGCCACTCCACGACGCTGCCGAACTCGGCGGACTTCATGTTCAGCTTCTCGCCCGTGAACCGGATGGACGGGCCGATCAGCTGCGCGACCATGTCGAGGATGGCGTCGTGATGCAGCATCGACATGTACAGGTCGTGGTGCAGCGAGGGGCGTTTGATCCGGCGCACCCGGACATCATCGGCGGTGTGGCCGGGCTCCAGGTCGAACCTCTCATCGCTCTCGGTCATGAACCGGGTGCTCTCGACCAACTCGTCGGTCACCCGTTGCAACTCGCTGACCTCCGCGGGCGACAGGACATCGCTCACCGCGACGTAACCGTTCTCGTTGTAGAAGTCGATCTCCGCCCGGGACAGCATGCTCCGCCTACCTAAGTGCGTTAGGCATCGAGCTTGTAGAGGCTGGCAGCGGTACCTCCCATAATCGCGGCCAGTTCCTCGTCCGAGAAGGGTTCGGAGCCCTGCTGCTCGGCGACATCGTTGACCCTCCGGTAGAGCTCCGGCACCGCCGCGAAGTCCCTGTCGATGCGGACCTTGTCGCTGTTGCCCGAGCCGTACATGGCCCGGTCGGTCGCCACGTACGACCTGAGCATGGCGAGGGCGTCATGAAGCGGCTCGGGCGCTCCGCCGGCGAAGTGGCAGAGATCGGCATGGAAGTTGGGATGCTTCGCCACCATCAGGATCCCCTTGGTCACCCAGGGCCAGTTGATGACGACGATGACCTTCATATCGCGGAAGCGCCGTCCGATACCGTCCAGCAGGAACGGATCGCCCAACTCCAGTGACGCGTTGATGATGGGGGTCCATCCCGTGAAGAAATGCACCGGGATGTCCAGTTCGATGGCCTTCTCGTATAGCGGGTCCAGGGTGCGGTCGTTCGGGGAGTAGAGCTGGTAGCTGGGAACGAGCTTGAGGGCCCGGAAGTCCAGTTCCTGCACGCACCGCTCCAGTTCCTCGACCGCCCAGGGGATGCCCCGCATCGGATCGATGCAGGCAACGCCCTTCAGCCGGTCCGGGTACTTGGCGACCTGGTCGGCCGTGTAGTCGTTCGGTACGTACACCTCATACTCGTCGGGATGGTCGGGATGGAAGGTGGTCCGACGGATGTCGCTCCCCTGGACCATCCCGATGTCGATGCCCGAACTGTCGAGCAGGTCCACCATCCACTCCCCATCGGTGGTGCCGTACTCGACCCCGTACGGCCTGTACAACTCCTGCATCCACCAATGGGGAACCTGCTCCGGCACCTCGGTGAGGTGTAGATGGCAATCTACGGTGACCATGGGCTCTCCTGCGGGTGTCGGGCGGGATCGGAGCGGGCGTACCGGTAGGAGAATAGACAGGGATCGGACGACGGACACCGACGGTCTGGCACGTGGCGCGCTGTGGCGGAGGCCACAAGGGATGGATACACTCGACGGCCGGCGGGCAGCCGAGGCGTGAGGAGACCTGTCGTGCCGCAGACGAACGAGGCTCAGTTTCCTACGCCGCCGCCGTCAGGCCGGTCCGGAGCCGCGGGCACTCGAGCCTCGGTCCGTTGATGTCATCGAACCCGGCGAGGGCGTCCTCTCAAGCCTCCATGGTCCTGCTCGGCGCCGTGGGCGTCCTGCTCATGATGGGCGTCTGGGAACTGGTGGGCCGGCTCGAGCTCCTTGGACGCAACTGGCAACCCCTCTCGACCGTGGTCCGGGCGTTCCTGGACAACCTTCCTGTCTTCGGCAGGGCCACCAGGGCCACCACCATCGACGCAGGCAAGGGATTCGTCGCCGGGATCCTGCTGGGACTGGCGCTCGCGGTGCTCGGGCTGCTCGCGCCGGCGCTGAATCGCGGTATCGGCCGGATGGCGACCCTGGTCAACTCGATACCGTGGATCGCTCTCGGGCCCGTCCTGGTGATGGTCGTGTCGCAGGAGACCGTGCCCTTCACGTTCGCCTTGCTGGCCGTCTTCTTCGCCAGCTTCATCGCCATCACCTCGGGCTTCTATCTCGCCCGCCAGGCTCACCATGACCTCCTAACCAGCCTGGGATCGTCCCGCTGGACCAGATTCCGGCGGTTGCAGCTCCCGGTCGCGGTGCCGTCGCTGATCTATGCCGCCAAACTCGGGGCGCCCGCGGCGATGTTCGGCGTGGTCTTCGGAGAGTGGTTCGGCTCATCGCGTCCGGGACTCGGCGCCCTGATAGTCACCTCGATGCGGAGTCTCCGCGCCGACCGCCTGTGGGCGGCGGCTGCTCTCACGTCCCTGATCGCCATCACGGTGTTCGCGGTCTTCGCCGCCCTCGAGAGGGCCGCGCTCAACCGGTTCCGCTGATGCCCACCGATCGGACACCCGCCGCCGTCAAGGATCCGTCGACCCGGACGGGCCTCGATGGTGGCTCCCGGTTGCCGGCCGTTCGGTCGCTGGCGCGCCGCTTCCTGGTCGCAATCTGGCCTTACGCGCTGGTGATCGCCGCCTGGCAGGCATGGGTGACCATCGGTGGTGTGCACCGGCTCGTGATCCCGCCGCCGGGCTCCGTGGCATTCGACATCTGGTCGGCCCCGGGCGAGTACTGGTCCTACGGTTGGCGGACCGTCCTCGAAGCCGCTGCCGGTCTCGCCATCGGGACCGCCATCGGAGTGGCCGCCGCCATCGCCGTGTGGTTCTCCCAGGTGCTCCGCGGCCTGCTGACGACCTCCATGATCCTGCTCTACTCCGCTCCCATCGTGGCCACGATTCCAATCATGGCGAAGGTGCTGGGCTACACCCCCACCACGGTTCTCGCCATTGCGGCCATCGTGTCGATGTTCCCCACGTTCGTTCTCGTCAACTCCGGCCTGCTGGACCTGCCTGCGGGTTCGTCGGACGTCTTCCGGAGTCTCGGGGCACCGCGCAAGGTGCAGCTGCTGAGGCTGGCCTTACCTGCCGCGATGCCGAACTTCCTGGTCGCCTTCCGCCTCAACGCGGCGGTCGCGTTCATCGCGGCGGTCATCGGTGAGTACCTGACCGGCGTCCGGGGCCTGGGCTGGTTGTTCGCGCTCTCGTTCAGCCGGTTCGATGTCGACCGGGCCTGGGGTGCGGCGATGGTCATCATCGCCCTGTCGATCCTCTCCTACGCAGCCGCCAGCCGGGTCGAGGAACGGGGTATCGAGCGCTGGACCTGAGCGGGGCGCGGTCTCGGCGTCCTCACCAGCCGGATGTATTCATGGGACACCCTCGTTCGTGCCGTGTGCCGGGCTCTCCAAGTTGGCGGCGAACCCGCATCGGTATGCTTACCCGAGCCCGCGGATCGGCTCGTCCCGAATCCGCGCACGTAACGGACCATGAAATGTCGAAGTGCGACTACCAGGAGGAGGACGCATGATCACCCAGAGAAGACGGGTCAAGTGGATATCGGTAGTTGCGCTCCTCGCGCTGTTGGCAGCCGCCTGCGGAGGCGACGAGACTGCCGAGACGCAGGCAACGCAGGCCACGGCCGCGCCAACCACCACCGCCGCGCCGACCACGACCGAGGCGGCTCCGGCTACAACCGAGGCTCCGACCACCACGGCCGCGCCAACCACCACCGCGGCGCCCGCGCCCGCCGAGCCGACCGACATCAGGCTGAGGCTCAGCTGGATCGCCGACCCCGGCTTCATGGGGCTCTACGAGGCCGTCGAGCAGGGCTTCTTCGATGACGAGAATATCCACGTCACGATCGAGCATGGCGGCCCGAACGTGCCCAACTCGACCCAGGTGGTTGCGGGCGGAGCAGCCGATATCGGCGTCACCGATCCGTTCTCGCTCGCTCTGGCCATGTCTGAGGGGGCCGACTTCGTGGTGTTCGGCGTCAGGATGCAGTCCGACCCGACCGGCATCGGCTCGCTCTGCGACAACCCGATCAACTCGCCGGCCGACATCGCCGGAAAGAAGATCGCAGGTGGTACCACCGACGGATTCCTGATCGATGCGCTGCTGGTCGCCAACGGGCTCGAGCCCGGTACCTACGAGCTGATTCCGGCCGGCTGGGACATGTCGCCGGTGGTCGACGGAACGGTCGACGGCATGCTGATCTGGGTCAACAGCCATCCGCTCCCGCTGAACGCGCAGGGGATCTGCAACGTCAGCTGGACGTTCAGCGAGATGGGCCTGCCCGCCTACCAGGACCTGTTCTTCACGACTAGGGAGTTCATGGACGACAACCGGGACGCTATCGTGGGCTTCCTCCGGGCCAACATCAGAGGCTGGGAATACGCCTTCAACGATCCTGCCCACGCCATCGATCTGGTGATGAACACGTGGGGCGGAGTCGACCTCGGCTTGGTCCTCGAGGACCAGTTCCCGATCCACGAAGCACAGATCCCCCTGATGACCAGTCCCCTCACCGATGAGAAGGGCCTGTTCTGGTTCGATCTCGACCAGATCCAGAACATCCAGAACGGTTACGTCATAACGGCTACCGGGCTCGAGTCGGTTCCGGACGCGGCCGACGTCTACGACATATCGATCCTCGAGGATGCTTACGCGGGCTGCGGATCTTCGCTGCTCGACTGCTAGAAGCGAGTTCTCGACCAGATAGAAGAGCGCTGCCTCTCCGAGAGGAGAGGCAGCGCCTCTTTCTCCTATTTACCGGGGCCGGCTAGGCCTGATCTACAGACCGAGCTTGTACAGCCGGTTGGCGGTACCTCCCATGATGGCGTCCATCTCGTCGTCTGAGATCTCGGCCGTGCCCCGCCTGGCGGCGACCTCGTTCACGGCGTGGAACAGCTCGGGGACGGTCGCCACGTTCTTGCCGATCCTGATCTTGTCGTTCCCGTCCGATC
Source organism: Acidimicrobiia bacterium (assembly GCA_009841105.1). Classification (GTDB taxonomy): domain Bacteria; phylum Actinomycetota; class Acidimicrobiia; order Spongiisociales; family Spongiisociaceae; genus Spongiisocius; species Spongiisocius variivorans. The sequence goes on from VXMM01000013.1 coordinate 21,052, forward strand.
CGTACAGGGCCCGGTCGATGCAGCCGAAGTCCTTGATCTTCAGCAGAGCGTCGTAGAGCTGCTCCGCGCTCCCCCCGCCGAACCACGCCAGGTCCATGTAGAAGTTCGGATGGCGGGCAGCAACGGCGATCCCCTCATCGATCCAAGGAAAGGCCAGGTAGAAAACGACCTTCAGGTCGCGGAGCTCCCTACCCACGTCGTCCAGCAGGATCGGATTCGAGTACTTGAGCGGAGCGTTGATGATCGGCGTCCACCCCGTGAAGAGATCCACGGGGACGTCTAGCTCGATGCACTTCTCGTAGAACGGATACACCCTGCGGTCGTTGATGGCGTGGTCGTGGTAGGCGGTCTTGAGAGCGAGGGCCACGAACCCGTGCTCCCTGATGAAGTACTCGGTCTCGGCCAGGGCATCCTGCGGATCACGCAAAGGATCGACCGCCACCTGGCCCCGGAGCCGGTCCGGGTGCTTCGCCACCTCTTGGGCAATCCACTCGTTGGGGATGTAGACGCCGTGGTCGCCGGGATGGTCCGGATGCGAGGTGGTGCGCCGGATGTCGCCGCCCTGAACGATCGCTATGTCGACTCCGGCGGCGTCGATCATGTCCACGATGTCCTGGCCATACCGGGAGACCCCCGTGCCTCCGTACGGCAGGTACATCTCCTCCATCCACCACTTGGGGACCTGGCTCGGCGTCAAACCGATGTACTGGTGGCAGTCGACGGTAACCATGGTCGCTCCTAGTGGTAGATTGCCTGCCGCCTGCGGCGTGGGCTTGATCCGGCACAGTACTAGCCGAGACCGGCCGGCCGGGACCAGACCCGGCCAGCGAGTGGCATAGAATCCGGCCACGCGCACCGGTCTGACCGTCGAGGACGTGGGTGACCTGCTCGACCGCCCGCTCCTGGCGACGCTCGCCACCTACCGCCGGGACGGTCTGGTCCTCCTCTCGCCCGTGTGGTTCGAATGGAGGGAGGGCGGGTTCAACATCGGTATCGGCCGCAACGACGTGAAGGCGAGGCACCTGAGGCGTGACCCGCGGGCGTCGGTCGTGGTGGCGGAGGCCGAACCGCCGCTCCGCGGCCTCGAGATAAGGGGTCGCGCTCGGCTGCTGCCCCAGAGTCGGGAGGTCGATCGCCGGATCGTCGAGCGCTACATCGGCGCGGCGAAGGCAGACGAGTACCTGGCCACGCTACCTCCGGGAACGCTCGTCCGGCTCGAACCCGGCGAGTTCAGAGCCTGGGACTACGCTGACGAGCATCACTGAACCGGAGCCCGGCCATCCGCTGATCCGCTCGAGACCGGTTCGTGCGCCCCCTACACTACGCCGCCGATGGTCACCAACAGTCCTTCGACCCATCTCGCTCACGAGGACTCGGGTTTCCTCACCGCTAGGGGCCTCAGCAGGAGCTTCGATGGCGCGCTGGTGGTCGACGACGTCTCTTTCTCCATCGGACGGCAGGAGATATTCGGGTTGCTAGGCCCCAACGGGGCCGGCAAGACGACCACGATCAGAATGCTCTCCACCGTGCTGGCGCCCGACGCGGGCGACGTGACCATCGGCGGCCACTCGGTGCTGCGGGAGGCGGACGAGGTGCGGAAGATCATCGGCGTCTGCCCCCAGGAACTCGCCCTCTACGAGGAGTTATCGGCCCGGGACAATCTCGTCTTCTTCGGACGGATGGCGGGACTCGGTCGTAGGGAGGCGAAGGATGCCGCCGCCGAGAACCTGGGGTTCGTCGGGCTGCTCGACCGCGCGTCGGACGCGGTTCGGAAGTTCTCTGGGGGCATGAAGCGGCGTGTCAACATCGCGGTGGCCCTGATGAGCAGGCCGCAACTCCTGTTCCTGGACGAGCCCACGGTTGGAGTCGACCCGCAGTCCCGCAACCACATCTTCGAGACGATCCTGCGGCTCCGGGACGAGGGCATGACCCTGCTCTATACCACGCACTACATGGAGGAGGCCGACCGGCTGTGCGACAACATCGGCGTGATGGACCACGGCCGGCTCATCGCGCTGGACACACCCGTAGGGCTCAAGTCCGCGATCGGCGATCCCGACGAAGTCACGCTGGAACAGGTCTTCCTCAACCTCACGGGCCGCAGTCTCCGCGACTGACATGCTCCGGCCACTTTCCATTGCCTGGATCGAGCTGAAAAGGTTCGGCGCGGACCGTGGCGCCCTCGCATTCGGCATAGCCCTCCCCATAGCCCTCTTCGCATTGATGTACGGCGCCTTCGGCCAGGGCGTGTCCTTCAGCGCGACGGCGAACATGGTCGACCTGGACGGCGGCCCCGTTGCCGCCGAGCTGATCGACCGTGTCTCCGCCTTCGACGGGTTGGAGGTGGAGATGCTCACCGAAGCGGGGGCCGACGCGGCACTGGACCGCTCGCAGATCCTGACGGCGGTGTTCATCCCCGCCGGGTTCTCGGACAGGCTGGAGGCAGGCGAGCCGGCGTCCGTACTCTTCAAGCGGCGCGGCTCCGGGGGAGACTCGGGCCAGGTCGCCTCGCAGATCGTGCAGGGCCTGGCGCAGGACATCGCCGCCGAGTTCGAGATACGCGAGCTGGTGCGCAGCCGGCTCGACGGCAGGGACGTCCCGGAGGCCGAGATCGTGGCGACTGTCGGGGCTCTAATGGAACAGGCCGGCGTTGCTCCCGCCGTCGCGGTCGAGGTCCGGGCTGTGGGCGAGGAACAGAACGTGCTGGACAGGCTCATCCCGGGCGTGCTGACGATGTTCCTGATGTTCGCCGCCACCATCTCCGCCGCATCGATCATAACGGAGCGCAATGCGGGGACGCTGGAGCGTCTCCTCACGACCCGGCTCTCGGTGAACCAGCTCTTCGTGGGCAAGTTCCTGGCGAGCTCCGGAAGAGCGATGGTCCAGGCCCTGATACTTCTCTCCCTGGCTTTTGCCGTCCTCAGGGTGGGCGACGCCGCCACGTTCGCGCAGGTGGTGGCATTCAGCCTGCTCATCTCCGCGGCGGTCAGCTCGCTCGGTCTGGTGGTGGCGGGCCTGGCCCGGACCGAGGACCAGGCGACATGGGGGTCGGTCTTCCTGACCATGACCCTGACCGTCTTCAGCGGCACCTTCGTCAGTGTGGGAGAGACGGGGGTTTTGGCGTTCCTAAGCAAGCTCACCCCGAACAAGTACGCCATCGACGCCATAGGCGACATCCTGGCGGGCAGCGGCGGGCTGGTCGGACAGGGACCGGAAGCCGCCATCCTGGGAGGCATCGCGGTGGTCGGCGTCCTCGTGGCCCGTGTGGCCTTCCGCACGGCGCAGTAGGGGGAACGTCGACTTGAGACTCGTGCTGAGGCAGTCGCTCATCATCGCCGCGAAGGACACGCGGGTGTTCCTCAAGGATTGGTTCGGACTCGGGTTCGCCCTGCTCTTCCCGCTCATGTTCGTGCTCGGCTTCTCCCTCGCGCTGCGCAACATCGGCCCCGGAGACGAGCGGCTCACGATCACTGTCGCGACCCAGGAGGAGGAAGGGGTAAGCCACCAGATCATCGGGGCACTCGCCGAGGAGAGCATCGTCGACCTGACCGTGATGGAGTACGGCGCGGCCGTCCGGGCCGTGGAGGATGGGGACATCGGAGGGTTCGTCGCGTTTCCCGCCGACTTCACATCCGACCTGCAAGGAGGCCTTCCCACGAAGCTGGAGGTCGTCGCGCAGATCGGTGACCCGGAGACGGAAGCCGCGATCCTCGGGTTCGCGAACGCCGTAGCTGTGGCCTCCTCCAACACGAGGACCGCCGTCCAGGCCATCGTGCAGCTTGCCGGCGAGGAGGCCTTGCCCCAGGACATGGCGGCCTTCGGACGGGACAGCGACCTGCTCCGCTTCGAGACCGAGCAGATCGGCCCCGTGGAGGCGTTCAACGCCGGTGACTTCACCGTGCCCGGCTACCTCACGATGTTCGTGTTCTTCGCCGCGGCCCTGGCCGCCGAGGCGATCACGAGGGAGCGGGCGAACCACACGATGGAGCGGCTCATGGCCAACGGCACCCGGCGGGAGTCGGTCGTGGTCGGCAAGTACCTGGGCTCCGTCTACCGCGGTGCCATGCAACTCGCCGTGCTCTGGGGAGTCGGCCTCGTCGCCTTCCGCATCGACCTCGGCTTCTCCCCCGCCACCGTCATCATGGTCTCCGTGCTGATGGTGCTGACCTCGGCAGCCTTCGGTGTGATGCTGGCAGGCCTGGTGCGCACTACGGCCAGCGCCAGTTCGGCGGCCGTGCTGGCTTCGCTGGTGCTCGCCCCCGTCGGGGGCTGCTGGTGGCCGCTGTTCGTCACGCCCGAGTGGATGCAGACCCTCGCGAGGATCACGCCGCACGGCTGGGCGAACTCGGCCTTCAACAAGCTGATGCTCTTCGGTGCCGGAGGCGGCGACGTGGTCCTGGAAATGGCGGCTCTGGCCGCTTTCGGCGTGGGCTTCCTGGTCATAGCTTTCGCTCGGTTCCGCCTGTCACCACACGCGTCCTGACCGCCCTACTCGACCAGGACTAACGCATAACAACCCAACCTCCCGGCTGCGAAACCCTCCACACACACCTCCGCATCGTCTTCCCAAGTTCGAGGCCGGACCTGCCCTGATCGGCATGGCCACCCCGCCGCGAAGACCGAGGCGCCTTCGCGCCGGCGGTACGTGCAGTCTCCTACGTCTGGCCGCCGTGCTTGTCGCCACCGTCGACACGGACCTCGCAGCCGGTCATGAAGCTCGCGAGGTCCGATGCGCAGAACAAGGCAACCCTCGCAACGTCGTCTGGCATGCCGACGCGGCCCAGCGGTAGCTCCCGGCTCATCTGCTCGGCCAGGTCGTCCAGGGCCCAGCCGCCGTCCGCGGCCGACTCCCGTGACCACCGCGGTGCGCCCACCAGAGTTACGAGTCCCTCGATTCGTCCCGTCGCTCCATGTCCGCGACGGCCACATCCACTTCCTTCGTCTTGTACGGATCCGGCGCGCGAGCGACCGACGGTGGCGTCTACGCGCTGATTCCGAAGAGTCCCGCCGCCGTACCGCCCATGATCCCGGCCATCTCCTCTTCGGTGATCTCGGTTCCCTGGCTTCGGGCGATCTCACGGGCGTCACGGTAGAGATCCCTGGCGTCCGTGTTGTCGGATCCGAAGACCACCCGGTCGACAGCCCCGAGTTCCTTCAGCTTCATAAGGGCGCCAGCCAGGACTTCGGGTCCCCAGGCGGTCCATCCCGCCATCTCGGCGTAGAAGTTGGGGTGTTTGGCGACCACCGCCGCCCCTTCATCCACCCACGGATAACCGAGATGCGCCACGATGACCTTCAGATCCCGGTAGCGGCGTCCGACGTCGTCCAGCTGGATCGGATCCTGGAACTCCATCGCCGAGTTGATGGTGGCCGTCCAGCCCATGTGGATCATCACCGGTATGTCCAACTCGAGACACTTCTCGTAAAGCGGGTCCAGCCGCCGGTCCTTCGGGGAGTAGTGGTGATAGGTCGGTACGAGCTTGAGCAGCCGGAAATCCAGTTCCTTGACGCATCTCTCCAACTCGAGCACCGCCGCCGGGATGTCCCGGAGCGGATCCATCGCCGCCACGCCATAGAGTCGCCCCCCGGACAGGGCGACTTGGTGAGCGACGTAGTCGTTGGGAACGAAGACGCGGTGGTCGCCAGGATGATCGGGGTGGTAGGTCGTGCGGCGGATATCTCCACCCTGGATCATGCCGATATCGAATCCGGTGGCATCCAGGTGTTCGACAATATCTGAACCGTCCACGGAACCGACGTCCCATCCCCATGGCGCGTACATCTCCCGTACCCACCACTCGGGGGCGTGCTCGGGAACCTCGGTGACGTGCAGGTGACAGTCGATCGTTACCATTGGTCAGTCCCCCAATCTGTACAGGCGCGCCGCGCTACCACCCAGTATCGCCGCCATCTCCTCGTCCGTGAACGGCTCGGCCCCTCTCTCCCGGGCAACCCGGTTCACGCTGCGATAGACGTCCGGCACCGTGGCTTCCTCCCGGCCGACCCGCACCTTGTCGCTGTTGTTCGATCCGTACAACACCCGGTCGAGCGCCGACAGCGACCGGACCCGGTCCAGGGTCTCGAACAGAGCCTCGGGCCCGAGTTCGGCGTAGTGATACAGGTCGCCGTGGAAATTGGGGTGTTTCGCCACCAGCAGGAGGCACTGGTCGATCCAAGGATCGGCCATCGAGATGATCACCTTGAGGTCGCGGAAGCGACGGCCGACCTCGTCGAGTTGCACCGGATCGGCGTTTTCGAGCCTGGCCATGATGATCGGGGTCCATCCGGTGAAGATGTGGGCGGGGATATCCAACTCGATGCACTTCTCGTAAATCGGATCCAGGCGCCGGTCGTTGGGCGAGAAGTGAAGGTACGAACCGAGCAGCTTGAGGGAGCGGAAGTCCAACTCGTTGACACATCGGTCCAGTTCTTCCACTGCGGCACCCACATCCCGGATCGGGTCGATACATGCAACGCCCTTCAACCTGTCCGGAAAGAGAGCGACCTGGCGGGCCGTGTAGTCGTTGGGAACGAATACCTCGTGTTCGGCGGGATGATCGGGATGGTAGGTCGTCCGCCGCATGTCTCCACCCTGGACCAGACCGACGTCGACTCCGGAGCGATCCAAGAGGTCGACGATCCACTGCCCGTCATAGCTGGCGAGAGCTCCACCCCCGTACGGTCGGTACATCTCGGTCAACCACCACTCGGGTATGTGGTCCGGGACCACGCCGAGGTGCAAATGACAGTCGACGCTGACCAACGAGGCCTCCCATCGTGGATAGTGTGATACGGCGGTTGGGCGGTCATTGTACAGAGCGGCCCAGGCGAGACTGCCCGGCGCCACCGGGATGTAGGCTGGCGCCGGCTGGATCTCACGAGACGTTCTTGAGCATCCCTCCGTTGCCGGCGCCACACGGGAGGACTTGGAATGATGGGGTTGTCGGGTTCGAGGGTTGTCATAACCGGCGCGGCGACCGGGATCGGCCGCACGGTGGCCGGGAGGTTCGTCGAGGCCGGCGCCCGAGTGCACATTTGCGACATCGACACCGATGCCTTGGCAGCGGCCCGGGAAGAAGTGCCCGGTGTGTCCGTAACCCTGGCCGATGTCGGATCGGAAAGGGACATCGACCGGTTGTTCGCCGAAGCGGTGGAGCGACTCGGAGGGCTGGATGTCCTGGTGAACAACGCCGGGCCGAGCGGCCCCACGGTCCCGGTCGACGAACTTACTTACGAGGATTGGCGCGCCTGCATCAGCGGGAACCTCGACGGCGCCTTTCTCAGCACGCGGGCCGCCGCGCCGCACCTCAAGAAGGCCGGAGCGGGGGCCATCGTCAACATGTCGTCCGTCTCGGGACTCTTCGGTTCCCCGCTACGGAGCCCGTACGCGGCGGCCAAGTGGGCGTTGCTGGGTCTGACCAAGACCTGGGCTGCCGAACTCGGACCGTACGGCATCCGGGTGAACGCGGTATGTCCGGGAGGCGTGGCCGGTCCCCGGCTCGACCGGGTCATGCAGGAACTGGCCGACGAACGAGGCGTTCCCTTCCAGGAGGTGTCCGACGAATGGAAGATGCAAGCCTCTCTCCGGACCTTCATCGAACCTGACGAGATCGCGAACCTGGTCCTGTACCTGTGCTCCCCCCTGAGCGCCGGTATCACGGGAGCGGTCATCCCCATCGACGGTCACCTCGAGACCCTGATCGGCTAGTCGCGGGCGTCTTCGGGCCCGGCGTTCGGTGGGTCCGGTTGTAGGTACTGCGCCCCGAACTGTGTTCTGTCTGTGGAACGGCGGTGTGGTATGGCGTCGGCAGCGGTGTTCCTCGCAAGGCCCGCTGACGAAGGCGTGCCCGCAGCGGCACGTTGAGGAAGCGGAACGCAGCGACGGGACGCCGATGACCGCCAGAACACGCCAAGTCGTTTCGCAGACAGATCACTATGGTGGCGCGCCAGATAACTAGGAGGGTGATGCGAGCTAGCCCGGATGAAGTACAGCGAATCACCGTGGTGGGCGCGGGGACGATGGGGCATTCGATCGCCCAGGTCTTCGCCCAGGCCGGCATCGACGTGGACCTGGTGGATCTTGACGAGACAGCTCTGGCGAGGGCGCCCCGGTTGGTGGAGGCCAACCTGCGCGTGCTGGTCGACGGAGGCCGTCTGGATCCCGGAGAGATCCCTTCGATCCTGGGGCGCATTCATCCCACCACGTCGCTGGCCGAAGCGGCGGCCCGGGCCGACTTCGCGATGGAGGTGGTCAGCGAGACCATCGCCGCCAAGCAGGCCGTCGTCAACGCGTTCGAGGATGCGGCCGCGCCCGATGTGGTGATGGCCAGCAACACCTCGGCCCTGGACTTGTTCGCCCAGGTGACAGCGGCCAGACCCGAGCGGTTCGTCTGCGCGCACTGGTTCATGCCCCCGTACATCGTCCCCCTGGTGGAGGTCGCCGGCGGGCCCGACTCGTCAAGCGAATCCCTCGAGTGGACCGCCGACCTGCTCCGGCGGATCGGGAAGCAGCCTCTCGTGATGAAGCAGTTCGCGATCGGCTTTATCGCCAACAAGATCATGATGGCGATGGGAGCTGCGGCGGAGGAACTGATGGACGACGGCGCCGCGACCTTGGAGGACATCGACTTCGTACTGAAGACCAGCGTCGGCGTGCGGCTTGGGCTGGTGGGCATCTTCCAGAGTCTGGATTTCAACGGACTCGACCTGATCGCCGAAGGCACGGCGGAGATGGGTCTCGCAGTACCGCCCTACCTCAAAGAGGTCGTCGACCAGGGCTTCTACGGACCGAAGACGGGCCGGGGCTTCTACGACTACGGTGGACGCTCCGAGCGAGAGGTCGTCCGCAAACGGGACCTGGCCTACCTGGCGGTACTGGACGCCCTGGAAGAGGCAGACGCCTTCTCACCGCTGTAGAAAGGCGCTGGCTCCCGGCCTCTAGAGCCGTCCGGCGCCGTGCTCGGGGTAGAGCTCTTGGTAGAGCTTCCCGCGCTCGTACGGGTAGGCGTCCAGGACGGTCTCGTCGATCTCGATCCCCAGCCCCGGACCGGTGGGGACCGCCATGCGGCCGTCCTCGACTCGGTCCATGCCAAAGATGGGGTCGGCCAGCAACTCGTCCCGTAGCGGCTGGTACGGATCGGGGTCGTACTCGAGCACCTCCGGCTCGATGGCGGCCGCGAGATGGAGACCGGCGGCGAATCCCACGGCGGTCAGGCCTCCGATGTGGGGGACCACGGCGAGATCGTGCGCCTTCGCCAGGGCCGCCACCTCCATGCAGGCGAGTATGCCTCCGCAAACCGTCGGGTCCGGCTGGAGAACGTCCGCGGCGCGATGATGCACCACGTTCGTGAATCCAGCCAGGGAGAAGACGCGCTCGCCAACCGCGATGCGGACCGGCGACTCTGCCCGGAGCTCGGCAAGGGCCCCGATCATGTACTGGGGAAGGGGTTCCTCGTAGAAGCTCACGTTGTACGGTTCCATCCTCCGGGCCAGGCAGATCGCCTCCCGGAGCGTGTACGTCCAGTAGCCGTCGGCCATTAGCAGGCAGTCGTCGCCGATGGCGCGCCTGGTCCGGGCGATCAACTCAAGGTCCCGATCCGGGTCGTTGCCCAGCCGCACCTTGATGGCTCTGATCCCGACGTCGAGGACATCATCGAAATACGTCTCATGCCAGCCGAGGTCCGCATCGAACGAAGTCGTTCCCGTGGCGTACAGGGGCAAGCTGTCCACGCCGGCGCCGAGTACGGCCGCGAGGGAGACATCGTGCTCCTGCCCGAAGATGTCCCAGAGAGCGATCTCGATGGCGCCGATGACCTGCGCCGAGACGCCGTCCCATCCGAGGTAGCCGTCCAGCCACAGGTGCATCTCGGCCAGGCGGGCCCTGATCGCCAGCGGGTTCTTGCCTACCAGCACGCCGGCGAGCACATCATCGACGATGGTCTCCACGACCGTGGGGTACGAGTGCCCGTAGGACGAGCTCGCCTCACCCCATCCGATGTGCCCGGCGTCCGTGTCGATCCTGACGAGCGAGAAGCCGCGATGCATCTCCGGATCGACCTTCATGTAGCCGGCCGAGAAGGCCTTGATCCGGGTGATCTTCACGCGATCACCGCCGACATCCGGGCCGGACTGTCATCGCTGTGTCCCGGCCTCGAACTTGCCCACGAGCGTTGGAGCGGGAACCTCCTCCGGCGCGTCCTCCAGATACCCGGTGACGCTGATGATGGTGTCTCTGAACCAGATGTCGAAGGGATGATCTGAAGCGGTCATCTTGTCGAGGATGTCCTGGGGGTCGACGCCGTCGATGGCGACGATGGCCAGATCCATCCCGGGGAGGCGCTGCTCCCAGACCACCTCGCGCGAGACGCCCATCCGCCGGTGATGGTCGGCCCACTCGGCGTACCAGGGTCCGGTGACCTCTCGCATCATCTGGCGCCACGCCTCCCTCTTACCCGGAAGGATCGGTGCCACTATCAAGAACTCGGTCGTCTCCGCCAACGAGGTCTCCTATCCTCTGGCAGGCCCGGAGTGTATCCATCCGCCAGGTCGCCCACCCGCGCCCCCTCGCAGCGGTGCTCCTAGAATCGCCCGGTGCGGTTGTTGCCGACCTTTCGACCCGACCGGAGTGCTTTGGTGTGAAAGAGTTCAACTTCGATCCGGGCAGGAACCACCTGTTGAGCTTGAGCCAGGGGGATGACCTGCTGGACTCGTTGACGAGCTTCGCGCGATCCAATGGCATCCTGGCCGCGACAATCACCTTTCTCGGCTCGGTTAGCCACGCCGACCTGTCCTGGTACGACCCGGACTTGGGTGACTACCGCACCTTCGTCCGGGACGAGCAACTGGAGGTCGCGAGCGGAACAGGCAACATCTCCCTGCACGAGGGCCAGCCGCTGGTGCACCTACACGCGGTGTTCGCCGACTCGACCGGCCAGACGGTCGGCGGCCACATCAACCAGGGAACCACGGTGTTCGCGATTGAGGCCACCGTCCAGCAGCTGGTGGGCGATCCGCCGGAGTTCTGGGGGACCCTATGAACCGGCACCGGTCTCCGAGCGCCGTGCTCTACCCGGCCGCGACGGCGGGCAGTCACCTCCATATACAGACCGCTAGTCTCCGTTTCCCCGGAACCCCGTAAGGAGGCGCCATTGACTGACCGCACCGACGGTACCGAGGGCGGAGAGAGGGCGGACGGGTCACCGGTCATCTCGCTGCGGGATGTGAGCAAGGAGTTCAAGCTGCGGAGGGGCGAGTCGTTGCTGGCGGTCTCCGACGTCAGCTTCGATGTGGCGGCCGGGGAGTTCGTGGCGCTCATCGGTCCTTCCGGCTGTGGCAAGTCGACCTTGCTGCGTCTGGTCGGGTCGCTGGAGGTGCCATCGGAAGGGACGGTGGTCGTGAACGGGCGCCAGCCCGCCGAGTTGGCGGCCGCGCATCGCCTCGGAGTGGCGTTCCAGGATCACGCGCTGCTTCCCTGGCTCAGTTCGTGGGACAACATCGCGCTGCCCTTCCAGGTGGCCGGGATGAAACCGGACCGGGGGCGGATCGACGATCTCATCTCGCTGGTCGGTATGGCTGGATTCGAGAAGGCGAGGCCGAAACAGCTCTCCGGCGGGATGCGCCAGCGTGTCGCCATCGCCCGCGCCCTCGCCCTGAACCCGGAAGTGCTGCTTCTCGACGAGCCGTTCGGGGCTCTTGATGCGGTGACCCGTCGGCAGATGAACATGGAGCTGCAGCGGATCTGGTCCGCTCAACAACACACCACGATTCTCGTGACCCACTCGGTGGATGAGGCCCTGTTCCTCGCCGACCGAGTCATCGTCCTGACCGAGCGTCCCGGGCAGGTGAAGCTGGTGCAGGAAGTGGATTTCGAGAGACCTCGAACACGGGAACTGGCAACCACGGCGGAGTTCCACGCCATTGCCGACGAACTCACCCTGGCCCTGGACTCGACGGAGACCTGAGAGCCACTTCCGGCAGTTAGTCCGCGGCCGCGGATCAACCGCCTTTCTGTTCAGTATCCATAAAGAGAAGTGACGCTCCGCTAGGCGGGAGCGCCACTTCCGTTGAAACGAAAACCCGAGTGATCAGCAGTCCAGGAGCGAAGCCCCGCAGCCGGCGAACGCATCATCGAGCAAGCTGGTATCGATCATCGACTCGGCACTGGGAAGGTTCTCGATCCCCGTCAGGGCCAGGACGTCCCACATGGTGGACGCCATGAGATCGAAGTCCATCTGGAACAGACCCTTCTCATCGGTGAGGCTGCTCGTCATCAAAGGTACCTGAGCGTCATGGACGGGCCGCTGGAACGAGATGTCCATGCCGATCTCGGCCCCTCCCCACTTGTTCATCATGAGGTCGATGGCGGCATCCGGATCGGCGAAGGCCGCTTCCCAGCCCTTGATCATCGCCCGCAGGAATCCCACCATCGCATCGCGGTTGGCGTCCAGGAAGCTTCGGTTGACGAACGCCAGGTCGTGATACATCTGCATGCCCAGGTCGGCATAGGATACGGCGACGTTGTCGATACCCATGAAGTCGAGAATGACAGGGTGGCTGTTCATGTAGTTGATCTGGCCGCGCACCAAGCCTTCAGCGACCGGTGACGGGTCGTAACCAACCGGGACCATGTCGTAGCACCCGGGCTCCAGCCCGTTGAGGGTCAGCAGGGCATCGAGTTGGACTATGTCACCAGGGGTGGCCCCGATCTTGCTGCCGCATATGTCGCTCGCAGCCAGGATCGGGTCGGAGGCAAGGGAACTGATCCCGAGGATGCCTTCCTGCAGTCTCGTGCCGAAGATCACGAATTCATCGCCCTGTGACACCGCATCAGCGATGATGGCCAGACCGCCGAAGCCGATGTCCGCAGCGCCCCCGGCAAGGATCTGCACGGGATGCGGCACGTTGGGGCCGCCGTACTCGAACTCGGCTACTACGTTCTCCTCGGTGAAGAACCCCAGTTCGTCCGCCATGTACAGCCCCAGGAATCCTGGATCCGCCGTCCAGTTCAGCCGGACACGGATAACGGTCGGCTCCATGGGAGCCTCGGTGGTCGGCGCCGCCGTAGTGGTGGGCGCCGCGGTTGTATCCGGCGCGGCTGTCGTGGCGGGCGCGGCCGTCGTCGCGGGCGCGGCCGTCGTGGCGGGTGCCGCCGTGGTTGCGGGCGCCGCCGTCGTGGCGGCAGGCTCGTCATCCCCGCACGCGGCCGCCAGCAAGGCCAATACGAGAATCATCCCGCCTAGTCGTGATCTACGTGAGTACCGCAATGGTCTCCTCCTACTTCGCCTTCGGTGCCTCAGTCTGCCACCCGCACCCCCGGAATGCACCTGGTTTTCCGCGGCGAGTGCCGCAGGAGGCCGGTACGGCCTAGAGCATCCGCTGCTGCCCGCGCTCCTCAAGCCGGCTCGCACCGACGTATACGACAACCGACAGGACGACTATCACCACGGCGGAACCCCAGGCCCGAGCCATTTCGAGACCGCCGTACGAGAGAGCGAAGAGCCACCCGAGGCCGTCGCGGCCGGTGAGGTACTCGCCCAGGATCGCGGCGACGATCGCCAGCGCCCCGTTCAGCCGGAGCGCCGTGAGGAAGTCGGGCACTGCCGAGGGCAGCGCCAGGTGACGCAATCTGGCGCGGCGCCGTGCGCCCATGACCGAGAACACATCGTCGGCGCCGGGGGGTGTGGAACGAAAACCGGAACTGACCAGCACGAAGGTCGGGAACATCGAGACCAGGGCGGCGACCGCCACAACCGTGGTCCGCGTGTAACCGATCACCCTCGCCATGATCGGGACGGTCGCTACCAGCGGAACGGAGTACATGATGATCATGGGTGTGGTGAGCATGCCCCTCAGCACCGGAGACAGCCAACTCGCCAGTGCCGCCACCAGCCCGATGAGGCTGCCGACCGCCAGGCCCACCGCAGCCATCTGCAGCGTGTTGAACGTGTACGAGAGATAGGTTCCGGGATCGCCGGCGATATCGCTCACCACCGATTCGGGGGTGGGGGCCACGATGGGGCTGACGTCCCAGACCGTGACCGCGAACTGCCAGAAGCCGATGACCAAGACGAAGGGCCACACCGTGAGAGCAATGTCCACCAGTCGGCTGCGCCAGGAAGCGGGCTCCCTCTCCCCCTCCTTCGATCGGCCGGAGCCGGCCAGTTCCCGCACGTCCTGGCGGACCGAGAAGTCGCGACGCCGGACTAGTTCTTCCACCAGGGCGAAGAGGCCGAAAGCCACGATCGCTATGAAGGCCGTCAGCCCAGCGGCGGCCCAGAGCCGGGCGGTGAAGAACTGCTGGAGGGCCACGACCATCACCAGGCCCAATCCCGGCTCGGTCGTGCCGAACCATTCGCCGAAGACCACGCCGAACATGGCGGCGGGAGCGCCGAGCTTGGCCGCGTACACGATCGAAGGCAGCACCGCCGGTATCTCGAGCCGCCAGAAGCGGCTGGTCCTGGACGCCCCCAGAACGGTGAACACGTCCTGATGGGATGCGCTGACGAGGTTGAAACCGGAACTCACCGCGATGAAGCTCGAGAAGAACACGGCCAGGCTCGCGAAGACCACCGGAGTCGCCGACGACGACACCACCATGACGATGAGCGGGCCCAGGGCGATCCAGGGGATGGAATTGACAACGGTGGCCAGGCGCCCGATGCCCCGGCGGAGCGGGATGATGACCAGCCCGACGAGGGCCAGAGAGATTCCCAGCGCCATCCCGGCGGCAAATCCCCGCACCGCGTCCCGGATCGTGCCTGCGGCGGCCCGACGCAGGATCTCCCTGTCCTTGGAGAGAGACTCGAGAACATCCGTGAAGGGCGGCCAACCCCTACCGAACACCTCGAATTGGCCGACCAATTCCCATCCCGCGAGGAGGACTCCAACGCCTGCAACCCCCAGGGCGGCCGATCGCCAACCGAAAACTCCCCTTGCGGAGATAGCCCCTCCGGTTGCCATATTCCATCGTCCCTTCGGGAGCCGGTTAGTGGTCTGCCTGCGGCGGCACACCATCTCGAAAAATCTTACCCGCCGGTCCTGGCCGCCGAACGGCTGAATCCGACGATGCGGGAAGGCGTGGACCGCTAGCGTTGTAACGCACCCGACGGGAACGACATGAGAACCATCACTGTTCAGGCCACCATCCGCCAGGATCACCTGGAAAGGTTCCTGACGGCGTCGATCGCCAACGCCCGTGCGTCTGTGGCGACCGAGCCAGGGTGCCGCCGTTTCGACATCTTCGGTGACGACACAGACCCGGCCAGGGTGGGATTCAACGAGGTCTACGACGATGACGGCGCGGTCGAAGCCCACGGCGAGTCGGCGCACTTCGCAGCCTGGTTTGCGGCTACCGATGGAATGGCGGATCAACTGGTCTGGGCGACGTGTCGCAGCCTCTACAGCACCGCCAAGGCGCGCCGTGACGCGACCGGGGAGCGATCCGAAGATCCTCCATCCACCGGGGGGATGGTGGTCTACCAGGCGCGCATCTCCGTGCGACCCGAGGACACGGACGGCTTCATCGCCTCTGTAACGGAGCAGGCCCGTGCGGCCGCAGCAGCGGAACAGGGGCTGCTCCGCTTCGACATCAACCAGAATCTCGACCTCGCCACCGAGTTCTGGCTCTATCGGGTCCACACCGATGCCGCCGCGGCGGGCGACCACGCGGCCGCGCCCTACACAGCTGCCCATCTCGATCGGTACGGGGGGTACTACTCGGACGGAGCCCTAGAGCCCATCTCCGGACCGAACATCTGGCCACCTGACGCCGAATGGTGACCCCACCTGCCGGAGGCTCCTCGCAGGATCCGAGCACTTCGAAGCCCGTCACTTGCGACCTGCTGGTCACCGGTGGGACGGTGGTCACGGTGGACGACCGGCGCCGGGTCATCGATCGGGGAGCGGTGGCAATCACCGGGGACCGTATCGCGGCGGTCGGCGCCGCTCGTGATCTGGGTCACTACCGGGCCGACCGGGTCATCGACGCCACCGGAAGCGCGGTCCTGCCCGGGCTGGTGGACACCCACCAGCACCTGTTCCAGTACCTGACGCGGGGTCTCGGGGAAGGCTTGGAGCTGTGGCCGTGGTTGTCGGACTTCATGTGGCCGGTCACCACTGCCATCTCCATCGAGGAGGCCAGGATCGGTGCTCAGCTCGGAGCGGTGGAGGCCGCCCGCTCCGGTGTCACCACCCTGCTCGACAACCACTACGCCCCCACCGACTTCGCATCCACTCTCGCCGTGGCGGACGCCATCGCCGCGGTCGGGCTGCGGGGTGCCGTTGCCAGGGGCATGACCGGGGAACTGACCCCGATGGCGGCCAAACACGGCCTGGCGGGCGAGTTGTTCCGCTACTCCAACCAGGAGGAGATAGACATTACCCGGGCCTGTATCGAGGCTCGCCCTCCCGGCGCACGGGTGGGGGTCTGGCCGGCGCCCCTCAACATCATCTATGTCGACCAAGAACTCGTGGTCGAAGCGGTCGGCCTGGCGCACGAGAAGGGCGTCGGCTGGCATTCCCACTGTTCGGAGGCGGCGAACGACCCCGTCTTCTATCTCGAGGAGTACGACCGCAGGCCGGTGGTGTGGCTGGCCGAACAGGGCCTCCTGGGCCGGGGCGCCACCCTGGCCCACGGGATCTTCCTCGACGACCGCGAGGTCGAGTTGGTCGGAGGTTCCCGGACCGGTATCGCCTACTGCCCCATCTCCCATCAGTACATTGCCTTGGGGGTGATGCGCCTCCGCGACCTGCGCGGCGCAGGCGCCACCGTCGCGCTCGGTCTGGACGGAGGCAGCGGACACCGGCTGGACATGTTCTCCTGCATGAAACAGGCGGTCCTCCTCCAGCGCGTCCATACCCGGAATCCCACCGAGTCGAACGGTGAAGAGGCGATCGAGCTGGCTACCCGCGCCGGCGCCGAGTACATGGGGATCGAGGCCGGCGTCATCGCGCCGGGCAAGCTGGCGGACCTGGTGATCGTCGACCAGTCCGCTCCCCACCATTCACCGCTTCACCGCACGGTGGCGTCCGTCGTCTACTCGACCGGCCCCTCCGATGTGACCCACACGATCGTCGGCGGCGATGTCATCTTCGAGAGCGACAGGTGCACGATGGTTGACGAAGCGGCAATAGTCGAAGAAGCGAACGGTCGGGCCGCAGACCTCGTGGCCCGGGCCGGGCTCAGTCCCCTGCTCGAACCGTGGCGAACGACCGCAACGCCCTCTGACGGGGCCTGAGTCCCGGCCGATACTGCGGGAGGCCAGGCTACGCCTGATCGGTTGGAGCGGTTAGGTTCTATATGATCCAGGCCTCGTAAGGTGATCCGTCGGCAGCAAGACGGGGCGCCGCCTAGGGGTGATAGCCGTCTCGAAAGGAACACCGATGGGCGAAATCGAAGCGACTTGGGACTTTCGCGACCCGTACCTCTGGATGCGGAAGACAGCCAGGAGTGCTATGCCGCCCCTGATCATCACGGCGGCCATCAGCGGCGGCGGCCACGGCAAAGAGTCGAATGCCGCCCTTCCGGAGACACCGGAGGAGCAGGCCCAGGAGGCCCGGCGGGCATACGAGGCCGGCGCGTCGCAGATACACGTTCACGTTCGGGATCCCGACGACTGGAGCCAGTGCACCGGCAACCCCGACGACTACGGGAAGGTGAACGGGATGATCCGGGACCTGTGCCCGGACGTGATCATCAACAACAGCACGGGAGGCGGGCCCACCCTGACCACGGAGGAACAGTTCTCGCCACTGTTCGCCGACCCCGCCCCGGACGTGGCCACCCTCAACCTGGGTCCGTTCATGTCGAAGTTCACCATGCCCGAGCGACCCTCCCACCTTCCGCATCCCCGCGGGCCGGTTGACTACGACATGTGCAGCGGCACAACCTACGGCGAGCTGAACCACTACGCGTCGGTGATCGCCGCGCGCGGGATGAAGCCGGAGTTGGAGATCTACGACCCGGGCCAGTACTGGGTGCTCCGCGATCTCATCTACAACGAGAACGTGACACCTCCTTACATGGTGCAGTTCGTCCTGGGTGGGCAGACCGCCTCGTTCCCGACCCCCGCCAACCTCATGTCGCTCATCAGCGAGCTGCCGGCGGGTGCGCTGTACTCGGTGATCGGCACGGGGCCGTTCCAGATCCCGATGAACGTCCTCGGGATCCTGCTCGGAGGCCATGTGCGGGTGGGGCTGGAGGACAACATCTACTACCGGCGAGGCGAGAAGGCCACCGGGAACGCCCAGCTGGTGAGCCGTATCCGACGGATCGCCGAGGAGATGAACCGCGAGATCGCCACCCCTGCCCAGGCCCGCCAGATGCTGGGCCTCCCGCAAGTCGCATGAAGCCCGGGTGTCGGCAGGAGGATTCCGGCCCCCCCGCGAGGCGCGGGAGGGTGCAGGCATGAACTCCGGTCCGGGCCGCCAGATCCTGGAGGTCGGCGCCTTCGACGTGTCCGACGTCCGGGCAGGTCCCGAAACAGCCTTCGCCGACGGCATCCTCACCATCGACATCGGGGAACTGGAGGAGCTGCTGGCCGCGGATCCCGACCTGGCCGCCGTCTCGGTGGAGATCATCAGGCCGGGGGAGTCGGTCAGGGTGGTAAACGCGATCGACGCGGTGGAGCCGCGAATCAAGGTTGACCCTCCCGGCGCGGACTTCTCGGGACTCCTCACCCGGCCGAGGCTGGTGGGCACCGGCACCACCCACGCCCTGAAAGGGGTGGCGGTGGTGGAGACCGCCCTTCCGGTACCAGGGGAACCGCGCTACTGGCGGGAGGCCGTCTTCGACATGGCCGGGTCCACCGCCGGATACTCGCCTCTTTCGGAACTCATCAACGTCGTGGTCTCGTGCGAGCCGACCACCGCGCTGCTGGAGAGTGAGGACCGCCCCACCAACGTCTTCGAGGGAACCCCGGAGGCGGTGGAGTACAACAAGGCAGTCCGGCTGGCCGGCCTAAAGGCGGCCCGATACCTGGCGGAGACCACCCTCGGGCAGGAACCCGACCGGGTGGACACCTACGACCTGGCCCCGTCGCCCGTCAACGGGCTACCGGCGGTCGTCTACCTGTACCAGTTGGCCATCCCGTTCCTGCATGGCGAGATCGCTCCCGGCGCCGGGGCGATCGGCGGCGCCGCCCACCTGCCCACGCCGATCCACCCGAACGAGTTGCTCGACGGAGCTCTGGTGTGCGGCTGGAACGCCATCGCGTGCATGAGGGAACTCACCTACACGGTGCAGAACCACCCGATCATCGAGGACCTCTACGCCCGCCACGGCCAAGACATCGATTTCCGGGGCGTGGTCCTCTTCACCAACGGAGACACCCGGGCCGCCAAGGAGCGCCTCGCCAACCACGCGGCCAACCTGGCGATCATGATGGGCGCCGAAGGGGCATTGATCAACTACGCCGGCGGCGGGCATCCCGCTGTCGACGCCATGATGATATGCAGGAATCTGGAGCGGCGGGGAGTGACGACGACGATGCTGTCGATGGAGATGGCGGCCAACCCGGGCGAGTCCGGCTTCGTCCACTTCGTCCAGGAAGCCGATGCCATCGTGAGCACCGGGAACTACGAGGAGACCGTTCTCTTCGAGCCCGTGGAGCGGGTGATCGGTGGTGACGAACTGATCCGGATCGAGAGCGACCCGTCCGGTGCGTTCGAGGCCCCGCTGGCGATCGTGATGGCCAGCACCCACCAGTTCGGCGGGACACGTATACGCGGCGAGGAGTACTGAGAGGCAACCGATGGTGAGAATCGTCCACTATCTCAACCAGTTCTTCGGGGGACTGGGAGGCGAGGACCAGGCAGGCATGGCCCCGGTCTCCGAACCGGGCCCGGTGGGGACGGGTCGGGGGTTGACCCGATTCCTGGGAGGCGACGACCGGATCGTGGGGACGGTCGTCGGGGGCGACAACTACATGGCGCAAGGTGGGAACGGCGCGGTGGAGGAGGTTGTCGGGTTGATCTCCCGGTTCGATCCGGACGTCGTGGTGGCCGGACCGGCCTTCGGGTCCGGGCGGTACGGCCTGGCCTGCGGCGCGGTCTGTGCGGCGGTGATCGAACAACTCGGCGTGCCCGCGCTCACCGGACTCCATCCTGACAGCCCGGGCGCCGCCGAGTACCGGGCATGGGTCCCGATCCTCGCCACCGCCGAGACGGCCGCCGGCATGGGTGCGGCACTTGAGCGCCTCGCGCCCCTGGCGTCCAGGCTGGCACGGGGTGAGGCACTCGGCAGCGCCGCGGAGGAAGGCACCCTTACCAAGGGTCTCCGTCGTAATACGTTCGAGGACGTTCGGGGCTCCACCCGGGCGATCGACATGCTGCTGGCGAAGATGCGCGGAGAGTCCTTCACAACGGAGTGGCCGCTCCCCAGCTATGAGCCCGCTGAGGCCTCCGAGCCGATCTCGAGCGGCGCCTCCTTCCGGTTGGCCCTGGTGACCGAGGCGGGGATCGTCCCGGCGGGCAACCCCGACCGGCTGCCATCGGGATGGGCTACCGACTGGATGACATACCCGATCCAGGACCGGGACGGCTTCGCGGAGGGCGAGTTCGAATCGGTGCATGGTGGTATCGATACCAGCTTCGCCAACCAGGACCCTGACCGCCAGGTGCCGCTCGACGCCGCCCGATCCATTGAGCAGGAGGGCCGGCTGAGCCTCCACCCCGACCTGCTCAGCACGACGGGCAACATGGGCACCCTGCGCGACATGACCCGCATCGGCGCCGAGATGGGACGCGCCCTGATCGCCGACGGGGTTCAGGCCGTGATCGTGGGTTCGACCTGAGGAACGGGGACGCGTAGCGGGTCTACGCTCGCCAAGTCGATCGAGAACCAGGGCATTCCGGCGGCCCTGGTTACCGCGCTGGTTCCTCTGGCCGAATCGGTAGGCGTTCTCCGGATCGTCCAGGGCAAGGCCGTAACCCATCCCTTCGGGGACCCCGAACTCGACGTGGACGACGAGTTGAGGTATCGCCGGCGGGTCGTGGAGACCGCCATCTCGGCACTCGAGGCCGAGGTCTCGGAGCCCACGGTCTTCGACGTCCAGGCAGTGTCCTAGGACCGTCGCGTCTCACGGCTCGTGTCCTGAATCCTTGGTTCGTCCGGTTGTGGCCAGGTGAAGGGCGCATCGACCGATCCGGATGGATCTTGATACACCAGCGGGCCATTATCCGCCACAAGAGTGTTGAACATGTCACACCCCCGCTATAGGTTGCTGGATAACCGTAATTACCAGCGGTTCCGAGTCGACCGGGCCGTGTGAGGGATCAATTTCGTTCGAGGCGCCCCATCCGGGCACGGCGGGACGCGCCTCAGACCAAGGTGGTGGCGGAGGGGGCGGGCCCTGCGGGGTGGCCGCTTGCCGCGATTTTCGCGGTCTCTTCCCGACACAGGGCGCTAGGCGCCGATCTTGTAGATCCTCGCGGCGGAACCGCCCAGGATCGCTTCCATCTCGTCGTCCGAGAACGGAGGTGCGCCCCGCCGCTCAGCCACCTCGTTGACGCTCCGGTACACATCGGGGACGGTTGACTCCTCCCGACCTACCCGGACCTTGTCGCTGTTGTTGGACCCGTACAGCACCCTGTCGAGCGCGGACAGCGACCGGAACTTCTCCAGCGCCCCGTAGAGAGGCTCCGGCCCCATCTCTGAATAGTGGTACAGGTCCGCGTAGAAGTTGGGATGCTTCGCGACCATGAGAGTGCTTTGGTCGATCCACGGCACCCCGAGCGCCACAATGAGTTTCAGGTCGCGGTAGCGGCGGCCGACCTCGTCGATGAGCACCGGATCGGCGTGGACCAACTTGGCGGTGATGGTCGGGGTCCAACCCGTGAAAATGTGCACCGGGACGTCCAGGTCGATACACCGCTCGTAGATCGGGTCGAGCCGGCGGTCGTTCGGCGAGTAGTGCTGGTAGGCGGCCACCAGCTTGACCGCGCGGAAGTCCAGTTCCAGGACGCAACGGTCGATCTCCTCCAACGCTGCCGCGACGTCACGGATCGGGTCCACGCAGACGACCCCCTTGAGCCGATCCGGGAAAAGCGCGACCTGCTCGGCGGTGTAGTCGTTGGGGACGAACACCTCATGCTCCTCGGGGAAGTCCGGATGCCACGTAGTTCGGCGGATATCGGCGCCCTGCACCAGGCCCACGTCGACACCGGAGCGGTCCAGCAAGTCGACCATCCAGGCCCCGTCGGTCGACCCGAAGACGCCCCCGAACGGGCGGTACATCTCGGTCATCCACCAGTCGGGAACCTGGCTGGGCGTCTCGGTCAGATGAAGATGACAATCAACCGTGACCATCTATGCCTCTCCTGTGCAATGACCGGTTCGTCGAGCATCCACCGCTCCAGCATCTGTAAACGACCTAGACCTGGATGAACTCGAGCCAGTTTCCCTCCGGATCCTGGAAGTAGACGACACCCCAATCGTCACCCTCCGGGGTCCTGGAGAAGACCGGGTCCGTGACGAAGGAGACCCCTTTGCCAGCCAGTTCCTCGTGGGCCTTGTGGAGGTCGTCCACCAGGAAGCAGACGTGGGTGGCACCCAGGTTGTTCAGTTCGACATGGCCGTCGCTCGAGACGGGTTCCAGATACTGGATGAGTTCCAGCATGTGGCCGTCATCCCCGAGACCGAGGAACAACTCGATCCGGCGCGCCCCCGGAATCCCGGCGTGATCACCTTCGGGCCCCGCGTCCATCTCGTAGCGTTCGAGGACGATCAGGCCGAGATCCTCCGTGTAGAACCGCAACATCTCGTCGAGATCCCGGACCACGATTCCCGAGTGGTTGAGGCTGGTGATCACGGCGCGCCCTTCGATCGTGGTAACGCTGCGGATGCTAGTTCGGGGCTGGGCGGCGTGACCGGATCACCCGTCCTGGCGGGACCGGGGCCCTCCCGGCTCGGGTTGGAACGGACCGTCACGAGCTTCGAGAAACGCCCTGATCCCTCCCCGGCGGTATGCCTCGTGGAGGTGCCGGACCTCGGACGAATCGCCGGAAGCGTGGGCGATGGTCGCGAGGAACGCCATGACGTTGTGAGCGTTGCGCAGTCCCATCGCCTCCAGGCCGTAGGTGGTGATCGCCTTGTTGAGGCGCACCGAGTCGGCCGGCACCATGGCGATCCTCGCGGCCAGGGCGTGGGCCCGATCCAGTAGCTCGCCGGCCGGCACCACCTCGTTCACGATCCCCATCCGCAGCGCCTCCGCGGCGTCGAAGTGGTCGCCCGTGAGCGTGTAGCGGTGGGCGTTCTTCCACCCGGCCAGCAGGGCGAAGAGGATGGACGAACTCGAGATCCCCCGGACCTCCGGCTGGCCGAAGGTCGCGTCCTCGGCGGCGATCGTGATGTCCGAACACAACGCGTACCAGAACCCCCCGCCGAGGCACCATCCGTTGACCGCGGCGATCACCGGGGTCGAGAGCTCCATCACATGCATGAAACCCTCGACGCTTCTCTGATTGGTGTCGAGCCATCGGCGCAACGTGGCCGCAGCGGTGGCATCGTCTCCTGGGATGTCCTCGCCGAAGTCGTAGCCGGCGGAGAACGCCCGTCCTGCTCCGGTCAGGACGATCGCCCTGACCGCCGGATCGGCGTCGGCCTCGTCGAGCGCCTGATGGAGTTCCCGTTCGAGCCTGTCAGACAGCGCGTTCATCGTATCCGCACGGTTGAGGGTGATGGTGGCCACGGCATCGTCCTGGCTGAACCTGACGAACTCGTAGTCCAACTCGGCGCCTTCCATTCGAGAGACCCGCCTCCCCACAACGTGAGACACGCCAACGGGGCAGATGAAGCGACCCGCCGTACATGCAGGGCAGGCGGTTGTTCGATGTTCCTCAACATTATCAGCGGAGCCGCTACGACCGCCGACTGTACACTCGCCACGATCGCGGCAGGGAGCAGACGGAGTGCTGGAAGAGTTGGGTGTCGAGGGGTACATCGGGACGCCGTTCCACAAGCGGACGGCAGCAGCCGTCGAGACAACTTGCTGGTACGTCTGGACGCCGTACGTAGTGCCCGACATCTATACCGACTTCAGGGAGGAACTGGCGGCGATGCGAACGGCCGCCACCCTCAACGAGATGTCTCCACTGTCGAAGATCCGCATGAGGGGCCCCGATGCTGCGCGGCTGGCGAACCGGATCCTCACCCGGAACGCCGTCGCGCAGGACGTGGGTCAGATCCTCTACTCACCGTGGTGCAACGAAGAGGGGAAGATGGTCGCCGACGGCCTCGTCTTCCGATTCGGCGAGGAGGAGTACGTGTTCGTGGCCGGACCCCAGGAACAGTGGTTCACGATGAACGCCGACGGGCTCGACGTTGAGATCGAGGACATCACTCCGTCTATCGGCATCCTCGCCGTTCAAGGACCCGAGTCGACCAACGTCCTCGAGCGTGCCACCGGGCAGGAATGGTCCTCCCTGGGCTTTTCCCGGATGAGGAAGGCCGACATCGGTGGAACGAGCGTCAATGTGAGCCGGCAAGGCTTCACGGGCGAGGTCGGCTACGAGCTATGGGTGTCGCCGGAGGGTGCCTGCGCGATGTGGGACGCCCTGATGGAGGCAGGAGCGGATTACGGCCTTCGGCCCGCCGGGGAGTACGCGATCGACATCGCTCGGGTGGAAGCCGGTCTGCTGATCATCGGGGCCGACTACCGGGGGGCCGGTCCTGATCCGGCTCCGCCCGTCGGTGACCCTACCCAGATGCGCGAGGTCTCCCCGTTCGAGCTCCGCTTGGGTCGTTTCGTAGACTTCGACAAGCCGGACTTCGTAGGACGGCAGGCCCTTCTGGACGAGCAGGCCGCCGGGGGCGCCCCTCGCCGGATGGTCGGGCTCCGAATCGACTGGCGAGCGATGCTGGAGCACCAACTCGAACGGGACGAGTTCGTGGAGATGTTTCCCAGGGTTCACTACATGCCCCTCCCCGTGATCGACTCGGGCCGGCGGGTGGGATACGCCACCAGCGTCACTTGGGGACCGTCGGTCGGGATGCTCATCGGTCTCGGCCACATCGACAGGGAATCGGCAAGCCTGGGTGCGCAACACACGGTGCTGTGGTCGGCCGGTGGTCAGACGGTCGAGATCGCCGCCGAGGTCGTCCCCCTGCCGTTCAGACCCCACCGGCGCGCCTGACCAGAGGACCGGAAGGCCTGTGGAAATGGTTCCAGGATCTTGCGAAACGTCAGCTTCCTCTCGCTATCGGGATCGCGCCCTGTCTAACAAGCGGACTCCATGACGTCGACGGTTTCGCCCAGACGTTGAATCACTTCGGTTAGTCGATCCGATGCTGACCAGAACTCTCCGAGAGCCCGCCGGATATGGAAACCTGCATCGGGCGAGCGGAACCCTGCAAGGACTTCATCCGCAGCGTCCGAGAGGTGCCCGACCGCTTCCACAAACGTCCCATGCGGCTGCACCAGCCCAACCGGCGGAGGATGCATCCGCCTAACAGCTGCCTCTAACTCCCGCACCCCCGCCAAAACATCATCCAACAACCCAGGTGCCCGCGGGGGATCCCTAACAGCTTCCTTTGGATCGACCCGAGCTGTCTCGAACTCCATCATGCCCACCAATATCCCACCAAACGTCTCCTTGGCGGCAGCCAAGCCGGTCACATACGCCAAGACCTCATCACATACCCCGACCGGTGCTCTAGCCGTTGTCGTAGTGGACAGGGGAACGGAGGTGGTGCCGGTCGGAGGAACCGTCGTCGTCACCTCCGAAACAAGGGTGTGGGACGGGGCAACGGTCACAACCAGGGTTGTTGCCGTGCCCGGCTGTGGCACACCAGACTCAGCCGAACAAGACACAGCAAGCAGCGAAACCACCACTGCAAGAACCGGACCCGCCGCATGCAACCTTACCATACCCACAGAAGGTTTGTCCCAACTTCGCGGTCCACGCCTAGCGGTTCGCCAACCGCGCACGCCTGCACAGACCATACCGACCCACCACCGCACCGGTGCGGCAAGCCAAAGCCACAGTGACACCGGGCAGGAAACACCCCCAGGCATCCGATGGGAGAACGAAACCCTCGCCTAGCATCGGCGCAGGCGCGCATCCGAGGGCCGCCTCGAAGGAGCCAATAGCTCTTCCAGGTTTAGGCCGCGTCGCTCACGGGCTCACCAAACCCGACAACTACGCAGCCGGAGGGATTCTCGTAAACATGAGCCCCACGCCGACCCCCGTAACACCCAACCCCGCAAGTACGCGCAGCCTCAGAATCCCGTCGTGCGCGTCGTGATCTCGAGAAGCACCGCGGAACTGACCCCGTCGGAAGCCACCCGGATTAGGAGCCTCCTTGACGGGGCATTCGAGGGAAGGTTCACGGATGCGCTCTGGGGCCAGGCGCTCGGAGGAGTGCACTTCTTCATAGAGGAGGACGGCGTCCCGATCTCCCATGCCTCGGTCGTTCCCCGCCTCCTCGCGGTTCGAGACCGTGAGATCAACACCGGGTACGTCGAAGCGGTCGGCACGCGGCATCGCGACCGGGGCAAGGGCCTGGCGCGGAGCGTTCTCGCATCTGCCCAACGTCACATTGAGGACTCGTACGAGCTCGGAGCCCTCCATT
The DNA here is from genome assembly GCA_009841105.1 of Acidimicrobiia bacterium. Taxonomy (GTDB): domain Bacteria; phylum Actinomycetota; class Acidimicrobiia; order Spongiisociales; family Spongiisociaceae; genus Spongiisocius; species Spongiisocius variivorans. The sequence goes on from VXMM01000013.1 coordinate 47,618, forward strand.
CCGTGCTGCCCACCTTCTACGAGCATCTGGGATGGGAGCGCTGGCGCGGCCCCACCTTCGTGCGGACGGATTCGGGTCTGAGGCGGACTCGGACGGACGACGGTTGCATCCACATCTGGCGCGCCGGGGCCGTGCCTACCCTCGACCTCAATGATCCGATCAGCTGCGAGTGGCGTCCCGGCTTCGTCTGGTAGCGGGGCCCGGGTGTCGCCATAAGTAAGGTTCGAGCCGATGGATGATCGATCGGCGTCGCAGGCGCCTCTCTTCGGGATTGTGGTGCCTTCCAGCGGGGCCCTGGCCCAGCCGGAATCCATAGTCACTGTTGCCCGCCGGGCGGACGAGGCCGGATTCGATTCGATCTGGGCGATCGACCACATCGTCATCCCGGCCTCCGGCGTCTACGTCTTCGGCGAAGACGTCTACGAGCAGCTGGTGGTGCTCGCCCATCTGGCAGCGGTCACCGAGCGGGTCCGGCTCGGCACGAGCGTCATGGTGGTGCCCTACCGCAACCCCATCGTCGCGGCCAAGATGCTCGCCACCATCGACGCGTTGTCCGGCGGGAGGCTGATACTCGGAGTGGGGTCGGGGTGGCTCGAGGAGGAGTTCGATGCGCTCGGCGTCGACTACCCATCCCGCGGTGCGGCAACCGATGAGGCGCTGGACACGGTCGTCAGCTTGTGGACGCGCCGCGACGAAGGCAGGTCGGCAAGGTTCGAGGATATCCGGTTCGCGCCGGCGCCGGTCCAGGATCCCCATCCCCCCATCCTCATCGGGGGCAACAGCCGCCGCGCCATCCGGCGGGCGGTGGAACTGGGACAGGGTTGGCACCCCACCACGGTTCTCGGCGAGGCTGAGCTCGTCGCCCTCGCCGACCATCTACAAACGAGTTGGGCGGCCGCGGGACGCCGGGGGAAGCCTGAGATCGCGCTGGGGATCCCCGTTTTCGTGACGGAGACGCCGCCTGATCCCGAGGAGACCTGGCTGGGAGCGCGGATGGTGGCGGGATCGCCGGAGGAAGTCGTTGCGGAGCTCCGGAGGCTCGCCGCGTTCGTGACACACTTCGTCATCCACGTGGTGGCTCACACCCAAGAAGAGCTGTTCGCCCAGCTCGAGCTGATAGGCCGGGAGGTTCTTCCAAGCGCTCGGCTACGCTCGTAGACCGGAGCGGTTAGGAGGAGAGGACCGATGGCTCGGGATTTCGTTCGTGCCTTCAACGAGAACATCGGCGTGAACACATCGGGCCGGCTCCAGGTCGAGGACGTGGACGCCACCGAACTCGCCGAGAGGTTCGGAACGCCGCTCTACGTCATCTCGGAGAGCCAGATCTACGCCAACGTCAAGAAGTGGCACGACGCGTTCGCGTCGCGGTATCCCCGGTCTGAGATCCTCTTCGCCACCAAGGCCAACAACAACCTCAGCGTGAGGCGCATCTTCACCCTGGCCGGAGCCGGAGGAGACGCGTTCGGTCCGGGTGAGCTGTACCTCACGCTGCTCGCCGGAACCGATGCCGATCGGGTCGTCCTCAACGGATTCAACAAGCGGGATGAGGAGATCCGGATGGCCATCGAGGCCGGCGTCGCTATCCATCTCGATGCCCCCGACGAGCTCGATGACGTGATCCGAGTGGCGCGCGACCTCGGGATTAGAGCGCGCATCGGGATGCGGACGAGGTTGTTGCTGCACGACCTCGACGACATGGAGGCGGACTGGCCGCCCGGGATCAAGATCGGGCCGGGGGTTCGCGAGATCAACAAGTTCGGGATCGCCCTCGACGATCTCGAGACAGTATGCCGCCACGCCCTCCGGGAGCCCGACGTCGAGCTCGTCGGATTCCATCACCACGTCGGTCGCTGGGCGCCCGACCTGAGGGTCCATGAGGCAGTCGTGAAGGACCAGATGGAGGCCGCCGGAGTGCTCAAGGACCGGTTCGGATGGGTACCCGAGTACTTCGACTTCGGCGGCGGCTTCGCTTGGGGAAGGCCGGAGGGTCACGGGCCCATGGGATTCGACCGCGGCTCTCCGACCGCAGAGGAGTTCGCCGAGGTGATGACGGCGCGCTTCCGTGAGGGACTCGACGCCCACGGCTTCGGTGAGCCCCGGCTGATGATCGAGCCCGGACGCGGGATTTCGTCCGACATAGGCATTCTCCTGTCCCGTGTCGGCATCAGGAAGTCGTTCTCCGATGTGGGCCAGACCTGGATCGGACTGGATGCGAGCGAGAACCACCTGCTCAACATCCTGTCGGGCGGCTTCTACTACCACCCGGTCGTGACGGATCGGGTCAACGAGACGCCCACCGAGACGGTCAACTTGGGGGATCCGCTGTGCTGGTTCGGCAACCTCGCGCTCAACGTCCAGCTTCCACACGTGGAGCGTGGCGACGTCGTGGCGTTCCTGGACACCGGTGCGTACTGCGAGAGCAAGAGCCTGCAGTTCAACTCGATGCCCCGTCCGGGAACCGTGCTGGTCTCGGGCTCGAAGACGGAGCTCATCACCGAGCCGGAGGTGCTCCAGGACGTCACGAGGCGCTTCCGCCTGCCTGCCCGGCTGATGCCCGAGCCGACCTCGCCCAGCGAGCCGAGCACGACCTGACAACCGCCCTTCATGCTATGAAAGAGAGAGCCCATGCCCACCAATGGCCCCCGCTCCGAGTTGGTTCTCCACTGGCCCGGTAGTCCGCCGTCCTTCAACCCGTTCTCCAATCTGTCGATGCCGAGCTGGTTCCCCATCTGGTTCATCTTCGACCAGCTCGTGAACCTCGACGGGGAGGCTCGGGTCGGTCCCCAGCTCGCCGAGAGCTGGGACGTCTCGGCAGACGGGCGCCGATACACCTTTCACCTTCGCCGTGACGTGACCTGGCACGACGGCACCCCCTTCAGCGCGGAGGACGTGGCCTTCACCTACACGATGCTCGTCGATCCCAGGTCGACGAGCAGGTACCAATCTCTGGCGCTTCCGATCAAGGGCGCCGAGGCGTACGCCGCCGGAGACGCCGCGACGGTCGAGGGCATCAGCGTCGCCGACGACTACACGGTCGTGATGGAGCTCGCCGAACCGCACTTCGGTTTCCTCGCGACCATGGCATTTCCGATCGTCCCGAAGCACATCCTCGAGCACGTCGCGGCGGGCGAACGGGTCGAGGACACGGAATGGTCCCTCCGGTCACCGGTCGGAACCGGGCCTTTCCGGATCTCTTCGTTCGAGCCCGGAGGCGACGCCGTCTTCGTCGCCAACGAGGCGTACTGGGGCGGGGCTCCGAATCTCGACGGCCTGGTGCTTCGCAGGCTCGACGACGAGGCCGCTCTCGTGGCGTTCGCCGCCGGGGACATCGACGTGATGTTCATCGACGCACTCGATGCCGACCGGGTGAGAGAGCGTCCGGGCGCCAGGGTCGAGGCCTTCCGAACGTGCGAATGGCGGACGATCATCTTCAACCACAGCCATCCGGCGCTGGGCGACCGGAGGGTCCGGGAAGCGGTCGTCCGTGCCATCGACCGCGAGGCCATCGTCCGCGACGTGTACCAGGGAATGGGCGAGGTGATCGGCTCGCCGCTCATCATGCCCGAGTGGGCCGTGAACCACCGCCTCGACTCGCAATATCCGTACGACCCGGAGGGCGCCAGGGCGCTGCTCGCCGAAGCCGGGTTCGCCGAGGGTTTCAGGGTCGATCTGGTCACGGGTCCGGGCGCCATCCCGGCTCGTCACAATGCTCCGTTCCTGGGGGAGGTTCAGCGCTACCTCGCCGACGTGGGCATAGACCTCGTGCTCAACATCAAGCCGATCGTGGAGTACGTAGAGGACTACGAGAACTCCCGTTTCGACGTGTACACCTGCTGCGGTGCCTCCGGTCCCGATCCGGACTTCACCGCCATCTACTTCCACTCGTCGTCGATGCCGCCCAAGGGATCCAACGGCGCCCGCTATGTCAGCGCAGAAGCCGACGAACTGCTGCTACGCGGCCGGGCGGCCGCCGATCCCGAGGAGCGAGCCGCCGTGTACCACCGTTACGCCGAGGTGCTGACCCACGATCTGCCGTGGGCGGCGCTGTGGCACGAGAACCGGGTCCTGGCCCTGGCCGAGGGCGTCGGCGGGGACTTCACCGAGCTGGGCATGTCGTGGCTTCCCGGGACGATTCCAGGATCGTGGCAATGGACCAAGAACGGGGCCGGCTAGCGAGCACCCTCCTTCCTATCGGCCAGGATCGCCGCCGCGCAGTTGTAGCCGGGCGCCCCGGTCACCTCGCCACCGGGATGCGTGCCGGCGCCGCACAGGTACAGCCCGGCGATGGGGCTCCGCCATCCGCCCGAGCCCGGGAACGGTCGTCCGGTGAAGAACTGGCCGGGGAGATGGTCACCGTGATGGATGTCCCCGGCCGGCATGCCCAACCTGTGCTCCAAGTCGGTCGGGGTGAAGAGGACGTAGTCGACGAGAGCCCTGCGGAAATTGGGCACGTATTCGGTGATCCGATCGATCAGGTCCTCCGCGACAGAGGTGCGGAGCTCGTCCCACGTTCCGCTCTTGGGAACCGGTGGTGCGTACAGGACGAGGGCCGATACCGCGTGACCTCCCGGTGGCGCGCTGGCCGGGTCGAGGGCGGTGTGCGTTCCCAGCTGGATGACGGGGTCCTTTGCCGGCCGGCCGGCGGCACAGTCCTCCCAGGCCGAGATGTAGTGGTCGATCGACCGGGTGATCCTCATGTACGAGCCCGCCACCGGATCGTGGTCGGGACCCAGATAGCGTGAGAGGTCCATCGGTTCTCGTAGGCCGGCGTGCAGCTTGAGGTAGCCGATCGTGCTCGAGATCCCCTCCACTCTGCCGAGAAACGACGGGTCCAACACGCCGGGGTCGACGAGCCACCTGTAGGTCGCCCGCGGACTCAGGTTGGACACGACGATGCCGGCATCGAGACGGCTCCCATTCCCCAACTCGACCCCTACCGCTCCCTGATCGCCCACCAGGATGCGTTTCACCGGGGCATCGGTGGTGATCTCCGCCCCTGCCCGGGCTGCCGCCTCGGCCATCGCCGTAGAGAGAGCGCCCATGCCGCCGACCGGAAGCCCGGCCCAGTCCGGCTCCAGCGGAACCGAGGCCCAAGCCGCTTCGAGCGTTGATCCGGGCTGCCGCGGATCGGCGGGCGCCGCTATGTAGGCGCCCTGGACGGCCTCGTCGGCGAAGTGATCCCGCACGAGCGATGCCATGTCCGCGGTCCGGAGGGTGTCATACAGGGCGGGATCGCCCAGTAAGGCGGATCGAGCACGCAACTCCGACTCGGATGGAGGTTCGCGCAACACGAACGGCTCGTAGAGCACACCCGCCAGCTCCCACAATGCCGACCAATCCCCTAGGCGAGCCGAGGACCCCGGGGAGAAGGACTCCAGCTCGGCGGCGGTGCGCCGCAGGTCGCTCCACTGCTTGAGGGAGCGGCCGTCGGGATAGAGCCGAAGCACGGTCGGCTCCGGCTTTCGCACGGTGACACGTCCGGCGAGCCCCATGTCCCGGATCACCGGTCGTTGCAGGCCCCACAGCCGGAACGCGCACGTGGAGAAGCGAAACCCGTCGATGAGTTCTTCCGTGGCGAGAGCGCCGCCCACGAGGCTGCGCGCTTCGAGAACCTGCACTCGGAGTCCGGCGCGCGCCAGGTAGAACGCCGTCACCAACCCGTTATGCCCGGCTCCGACGATGACGACATCTATGTCCGTCCGCCCCGAGCCCCTCACGGGCGTCAGCCCACGATCGTCCAGGGGGTGAAGCTTCCCGGACCCACTCCCCTCTCGAAGCGGGAAGCGGCTGCATCGATCTCCCGATACGCCTCCGCCGTGTCGAAGCGGGTGAAACGACCCCTGTCGTAGACGGCTTCCCCGTCGATGATGACCGTATCGACCGTCCGGGTTTGCCGGTAGAACACCAGGCTGTCGACGGGATCCTGGAACCGTGGGTGAGCCTCGGGCCGATCCAGGGAATGGATCACGATGTCGGCGCGCTTACCGACTTCCAGCGACCCGATCTCGTCTGCCATGCCCACAGCCGCCGCGCCGTGCAGTGTCGCCATCTCGAGGATCGTTTCCCCCGTGAAGACCGGCATCTGGTTTCGGACTTCGCGGAATCCGACCGCGGCGAGGTACATTTGCCGGCCTACGTCGCGCCGTGCGCTCACTCCGTCGGACCCGAGCCCGACCGTCAAACCGGCACCCACCATCTCCGGGAACCGGCCCATCCGCAGGGCGCCCATACCGCGGCGGACCGAGGCGGTCGGGCAGTGGACCACGTGGGTACCCGACTCGATCGTGATCTCCAACTCACGATCGTCGAGGTGGATCATGTGCACGAGCGTGAGCCCGGGTCCGAGGATGCCGAGGTCGGCGAGGTGTTCGAGGGGCCGCTTTCCGTGGTCGTCAAGCGAGGCGCTGACCTCCTCGGGTCCCCAGGACTGATGCATCATCATGGGCACCCGGTGCTCGCTCGCCAACTCCCTGGCGCGGACCAACAGCTCGTCGGTGTTCCGTCCGCTGCCGAACAGGTTGACGACGCCCCGCACCCGTCGCTCGCTGTGGAATGGGTGACTCTCGACCTGGCGCTGCAATCGTTCGAGCGCGACATCGGTGGTCACCCCGAGGATGTCGATCTCCGACTGCGGCATCGAACCGAACCGCGGGTCCTGGAGCTCGTCGGCATCGATCTCGAGGTTGCCGTCGATGAGAAAGTGCCCGGGGATGCCCCGGATACCGACCATCTCGAGGGCGCGAACCTCGTCGTCCAGCCAGAATGCGCTCCCGGTGTCAGCGAACATCGTCGTGCCGCTGGCGACCATCTCCATAGACGAGATGAGAGTGCCGAGGTAGTCCATTTCCGGTGAGCGGACATCCCACAGGGCCAGTTCAAGATCGCTCCAGTCGGCGGTGTCCTTGGGCGCGAACCCGCGGATCAGCTCCTGGCTATTGACGTGAACGTGGGCATCGATGAATCCGGGGTGAACGAGGGCGCCCCGCAGATCTCGTTCCGCTGCGCCGTTGGGCACCGTGACCTCGTCGTCCGGTCCGATGTCGACGATCCGGCCGTTGCCGATCGCAATCGCTCCGTCCAGCAGGATACGGCGATCGGGGTCCATCGTGATGATGTGACCGTGCCGCAGCACGGTGTCCACCCCCGCGGCCGGACGCTCTTCGCCGGCAGTGGTCATGTCACGAGGGGCCAGCTCGTAAAGCGAGAGGGCCCAACGATGGCTTCGAACTTTGCCGCCATCGCATCGATGGCGGTATAGGCGTCGGCCGGATCAAAGCGGGTGAACTTGCCGTCTTCGAGCACCGCCTCGCCGTCGATGTACACCGCGTCGACCGTTGCCGACTGCCTGTAGAAGATCAGGTTGTCGACGGGATCCTGGAACCGCGGGTGAGCTTCGGGCCGGTCCACCGTGTGAATGACGATGTCGGCGCGCTTGCCGGGCTCGATCGATCCGACCTCGTCGCCCATCCCGAGTGCCGCCGCGCCGTGGATCGTCGCCATCTCGAGAACCGTCTCACCGGTGAGCACCGGAATGTCGTCTCGCGTTTCGCGAAACCCGACTGCGGCCAGGTACGCCTGGCGCAGCACATCGCGTTTTCCACTGTATCCGTCCGAGCCGAGGGCCACCGGCACGCCGGCGGCGATCATCTCCGGATGCATTCCCACTCGCAGCGCGCCCATACCTCTGCGCACGGATGCCGCGGGGCAATGCACCACCGCGCTCCCTGAGCCGATGATGAGCTCCAGCTCCTTCTCGTCGAGGTGGATCATGTGGACCAGGGTAAGGCCGGGTCCGAGCATGCCGAGGTCGGCAAGGTGTTCGATCGGCCGCTTCCCATGGACGCGCAGTGACCCCGTGACCTCTTCGGGGCCCCACGACTGGTGCATGATGATCGGTACCCGATACTCCTCGGCCAGTTGCATGCATTCACCGTAGAGCCGATCGGTGATCCTCCCCGAGCCGAACAACGTGATGGCGCAACGCACCCGCCCCCCGCCGGCGAAGGGGTAGGCCTCGAGTTGGCGCCGCAGCATCACCAGCGCCTCGTCCGTCGGGGTCGAGAGCATCTCGATCTCCGACGGAGGCATCGAACCGAAGCGGGGATCGGCAAGCTCCTCCTCGTCCACTGCCAGGTATCCGTCGAGGATCGAATAACCCGGAAGCCCCCGGAGGCCGACTGTCTTCAGAGCTCGGACGGTCTCACCGAGCCATTTCGAGCCCCCCGTGTCCGAATAGAGGGTCGTCCCGTTGGCGACCATCTCCATGGCATCCAGCAAGGTGCCCAGGTAGTCGGTTTCGGGTGACCGGAAGGGCCAGAGAGCGTGCTCCACGACCTCCCAGTTCGCAGTGTCCTTCGGAGTGAACCCGCGGATCGCCTCCATGGAGCTGGCATGAGCGTGTGCGTCGATGAGGCCGGGATGGACCAGCCCGGCGCGCAGATCCTTCACGACTGGCGCCGTGTACTCAGGGGCCAAATCCCGGTCCGGCCCTACAGCCACGATCCGGTCGCCGCGAATGGCGATGGAACCGTCGGTGAGGATACGTCGCTTCGGGTCGATCGTCAGGATGTGACCGTGGCGCAACAGCAGATCGACTCGCTCTGGCTCCACGGCCCTTCCCTTCGCCCCGCCCGCCGCCTACGACCCGACGAGCCAGCGGCGGGGGTTGTCCCTGATGATCTTGTTGATCGTCTCCTCCGTAATGCCCAGGTTGCGCAGCGTCGGGATGACCGTCTCGGAGATGTACACGAAACCCGGACCGCCGTGGATCTTGAACTGGGGGAACTTACATGTGTCGTGGGAGAGCAGGATGTAGTCCTCGAGTCCTTTGTCGACCAACTCCTTCACGGTGTTCATGATGTGCTCCTCGAAGGTCTTCAGAGCACCGTACTGTCCACAGTTGTCGAACATGATGAGGGCCCCTCGTGCGATGAGGCCTTCGAGGAATTCCATGTGGGGATAGGAATCGCAATGGCCGACCGCCACCCGCGACATGTCCACATCCTCTTCCTCGAAGATCGTCAGGATGTCGGGTGCGACCGGGCCGATGGCGTGGATCGCGCCTAGGGCGAGTCCGGTCTCCTTGTGGGCCCGCGCCGCCGCCCGCAGCACCCTCTCCTCCGCCGGGGCGACCCAGGTCTTCTCCACACCGATCTCGCCGATCACTCCGGGCTTGATACCGGTCCCGTCGACTCCCTCGGTGATCTCTGCGATTAGTTGGTCGGCAAGCGATCCGGCCGTGCGTTTCTCGATGACATCCTCGGCCCGGTAGTAATTGCCCCGATACCACCCGCAGCCCATCACGACCTGGACGCCCGTGTTCTGAGACAGCTTCCGCAGGCGCTCCGGCGACCTGCCGATGTCCGGTACAGTCAGGTCGACGAGAGTGGTTCCGCCCAGTTCTCCGAACGCCGCGACCTCGGCCGTGACGACGCGGTCGTCATCGAACTGATCGGGGAAGTCGTAGCGGTAGGGCGCCTGGCGCAGTTGGCAAAAGGGATGCTCATGGGGAAGCACGTAGCCGAGTTGGTCTGCTGGTATGGGCCCCAGCACGGTCATCACGGTCCCCGGATCCGACATGATCCCTCTCCTCCTGCGTTTCCGCTCGACACCGCGACAGTAACCCGGCCCGAGTCAGGGAGTCAACCGGTTCCGCACGCCGGCATCACGGGCTCGCTTGGTCGCGTTCGTCGTGTTTCCGGGCAGCACGGCGGCATGGAAGGATCGGCATGACGGGCCAGCTCGTGGTGGGTGTCGACGATCCCGGAACGCCTGCTCGCGACTGGTCCATCGAGCGCGACCTGCTCGATGCGGCGGGCGCCTCCCTTGCGACATCCACTTGCGCGAGCGAGGAGGAAGCGGCAGAAGCCTTGCGCGATGCCGACGCCGGACTCGTCCACACGGCCCCGATCACCCAGGTAGTCCTGGAAGCTGCCCCGAATTGTCGCGCTCTGATCCTGGGTGGCGTCGGCCACGAACACGTCGATCTGGAGCTGGCCGCCGAGCGCGGCATCGCGGTAGCCAACGTGCCGGACTACTGCGTCGAGGAGGTGTCGGATCACGCCCTGGCGCTGCTTCTGGCCCTCGCCAGAGGCCTGATCCCTTTGCATGCGAGCAGCCGTCGGGGCGAATGGGACCATCTGGGCGGGGGCAGGCTCACCCGCACTCGGGGATGCAGGCTCGGTCTCTACGGATTCGGCCGTATCGCTCGCCGGCTCGCGGGCAAGGCACGCGGTATCGGACTCGCGGTCATGGCGTTCGACCCGTACGTGGACGGCTCCGAGATGGAAGACGCCTCGGTGATGCCGGCGGAGAGCCTGGCTCAACTCCTCAGCTCTTCGGACTTCGTGTCGCTGCACACCCATCAGACCCCGGAGACGGAGAACGTGATCAACGCCGATTCGATCCGGCTGATGAAACCGGGCGCCCGGCTCGTCAACGTGTCGCGCGGCGCCTTGATCGAGGAGGGGGCGCTCTACGAGGCCCTCCGCTCCGGGCACCTCGCCGGGGCGGCTCTCGACGTCATGGCGGTGGAGCCGTTCGACACGCGCAGCCCGCTCCTGGGACTCGACAACCTGGTCGTCACACCACACGCCGCGTGGTACTCGGAGCAGTCGGAACGCGAGCTGAGCAGGAAGATGGCCGGCGCAGCGATCCAGGCGCTGCGAGGGGAGCTTCCCGACCACACGATCAACACGCAGGCAGCGCCACGTTTCCCGTGGCTCGATTCGTGAGCTCCCGGTAGCAGACAGTGGCTACTGCTGCACCACTTCGGGTGCGGGGCAAAGGGTGTCGGCAGGTGTGTCGTGGACCACGGATCGACCAGTAAACCCGGAAATACTTCGTCAGAGGGGTTTCGTGGGATCGCGAACGTGGGGTGGAGCTGAGGGGATTTGAACCCCTGACCCCCTCGTTGCGAACGAGGTGCTCTGCCGAACTGAGCTACAGCCCCTGGAGGACGACCCATTCTACCCGCCTGCACGGCGCGGTAGACGCAACCGGGAGGTCGGTTCAGCCGGGCTCCGGCAGGGTACGGACGGCCGCTATGTCCTGGCGGAGGCGGTCGGCGATCAGGGCGGAGGTCAGATCGGCCCGGCTTCGTTCGGTGAGGCTGCGGGCGATGTCGGTGGTGCGGCGCAGCCCGCCTGTCATACCGTCGGGATAGTCGAGCGAGGCCAGCAGGTCCACCACCTCGTCCATGATCTCCAGCAACCGCTCCGCCCCGGCGAAGTCCTCGCTCCTCAGTTGATCGAGGAGGCTTCGCCTCAACTCCCCCACGGCTTCGCCCAAGCCGTTGAGGTAGGGCGCCATCCGGGTTCCGAGATCCGCGGCCGCCGGGAGCTCATCTCCCCTGGCCATGGCCAGGAACAGATGGGCCTCGGCGTACTCCTTGGCCGCGTCGTTGAGGATCCCGATCTTGATGTCGGGATGACCCGCTATGGCCGCGGTCGATTCGGCTAGTAGCTCTCCGGCCTCGGCCAGTAAGGCCCCGGCTTCCTTCAACTCGCCCCGATGACCTGCCCGGATCGCCTTGGCGGAGAACCGGATGACCTGCCGCCCGTTGGTTATGGCCACCTCGCGGGCAGCGAACTTGGGATCCAATTCGGCTCGCGCCGCACCTTCGATCGAGGACAGGTCCGGCTTGCTCACCAGGATGTGGCGGTCTGCCGAGGAATTACTGGTGTGCTCTGGCGGTCATCCACACCGCCATCTCACAGACAGACCACTAGCGCTGCACGACCTTTATGGCCGAGTAGTCGCGGGCGGGGGCAACGTATTCATGGTCGGCGGAGAACAGAGCGTTCACATCTTCACGGAATGCCCGTATCCGGCGCAGCATCATGACATACCAGACAAACACCGCATCCACTACGACATGGACCAGGATCATCCAAAGGCTGTTGACAACGAACCAGCCGGCCAGGCTGGCCACAGCCGCGCTCAGGAGGATCAGCGCCACCCGGCGCCGACGGGCCAGCACCGCTTCCCGATGGGAGACGACTTTGGCTGTCTCGCCCGACCGGGCCAGGACCCGGTTGATCGCCCCACCTAGTCCGGCTTCGGAGTTCGATGGCCGGAGGGATCTGAAGTCCGGGCGGGCGGGGTTATTGGTGGCGCGATCAGCAACCCATCTCGGTATGAGGAACATGGCCCATACAGCCGCAACCGCTAGAAAGAGAGCCCAGGGCATCTCCGTGGCACCTCCCCGATCCGCTACCGGGAGGGAGCTTATATTCGGGTATTACCAATGCCAAGGATTTCGGGACCGGTCTCCCGCGCTATTGAGGGACGACGGCGAGCTAATCGCCGAGCCCGGGGGCCGACCACTCTCCCGAGCGTCCGCCCGCCTTGTGCCGCAGATGGACACTCTCGATCCGGGCGCCCCGCTCCACCCCTTTGATCATGTCGTACAGGGTCAGCGCCGCCACGGCCGCCGCGGTCATGGCCTCCATCTCCACCCCGGTCCGGTCGGCGTTGCGCACTGTGGTCCGGATCCGGGCCGTCGAGGAGACCCTCTCTATCTCGACCGCCACCTCGGACAGCGAGATCGGATGGCACAGCGGGATGAGGTCCGAGGTCCTCTTGGCGCCCATGATTCCGGCGAGGCGGGCCGTACCGATGGCGTCGCCCTTGGGCAGAGCGCCCTCGAAGATCAGGTCCAGCGTGGCATCCGACATGGACACCAGGGCTTCGGCCGTAGCCCGGCGTTCTGTTACCGGCTTGCCCCCCACATCCACCATCTTGACCCGGCCTCGGGCGTCGGCATGGGTCAGGCCGCCCTCACTCATCGAGAACCTCCGAAGCGGTCCGAGCCTCCGGCGACCGGAACAACTCTATGGCGACCGCGTCACCGGGATGCACCCATCCGGTGCCCACGGGAATGACCGCGAAGGCATCGGCCCGGGCCAGCGCCGAGAGAACGTTGGACGACTGCCCGCCACTGCTTCGCACCAGCGTCACCCCGTCCTCGACCTCGGTAGCCACCCTGACGAAGACCGTTTTGGCCGGATTGGTCCGCCAGGTCTCGGCGGACCGGGCCATGGCATGGGCTCGGAACAAGGCCCGGCAGCCCATCATCTTCAACAGAGCCGGGCGGGCGAACTGCTCGAACGCCACCATCACCGACACCGGGTTGCCGGGCAGACCCAGAAGCGGCGTCCCCTCGATGTGGCCGAAGGCGAAGGGTTTGGCGGGCTGCATCGCCACCTTCCAGAATTCGACGGTGCCGAGTTCCCGGAGGATGATCTTCACGAGGTCGTACTCCCCCATCGAGACACCGCCCGACGTCAGCACCATGTCGGCTTCAGCGGCGCCCTGCTCCAGGGTGTTGCGGAGCACGTCGGCATCATCGCCCACGATGCCCAGGTCGACGATCTCGACCCCCAACTCGTCCAGCATGGCGGCCAGGAGCGGCCGGTTGGTGTCCCGGATCTGACCGGGACCAAGGTTGGCGGTCTCCGGTGGCAGGACCTCGTCGCCTGTGGACAGCATCGCCACCCTGGGCCGCCGATGGACCCGCGGGCTCACTCCGAACGACGCCAGCACGGCCAGATGCGGGGCCGTGAGCCGCTCGCCGGCGGGGAACACCGGATCCCCGGCTTCCAGGTCTCCCCCGGCGAGCCGCACCGCCGTGCCGGTCGGCGTGGCCGCCATGATCCGTACTCCGTCCGGCAGGGGCTCTGTGTCCTCGACCTTGACCACCGTATCGGCGCCCTCCGGCATGGGCGCGCCGGTCATGATCTTGATGGCCGCGCCGGGCCGGAGCGCTTGCTGCGCCACATGGCCCGCCGGGACATCCTCGAGCAGCTTCAGGGTCACCGGCCCTTCCTCGACATCGGCGCCCAGCACCGCGTAACCGTCCATGGCCGAGTTGGTGAAGGGGGGAACGTCGTGGGGCGCAACCACCGGGCCCGCCAGGGCCAGCCCCAGGGCCTCCCACACGGGAACCTCGGTCACCTGTAGGAGGGATACTGCGGCCAGCACGTCTCGCTGGGCCTGTTCTAGAGAGCGCATGGGATCACTTCCCCAAAAGTTCGTCGACTATGGAACGGTAAGGCTCACCGTAGGCGGGGTCGGTCAGACCGAGCAAGGTGTTCGCCCGCAGGTATCCCAGCGGGTTCCCGACATCGAGCAGCTCGACGTCGGCCACATAGGCCCGGCACCGGCCCGCCCGGCCCAGCGAATCGACGGCATCGGTGAGCTGTATCTCGCCGCCGTAGCCCGGGCCGATGCCCGACAGGTGATCGAACACCTCGGGCATGAACAGGTAGCGGCCCGCAATGGCGTAGTTCGAGGGAGCCCGGGCCGCACCCGGTTTCTCCACCGCCCCCCCGATCTCCATCACCGAATCGGACACCGTGGAGACCGGAACGACCACGCCCTTCGCGCCCAGCATCTCGCCGGACAGCCTCCTGACGTACACCACGGAGGTCTCCGGGTCGGCGGCTCGGGCCAGCGGGCCCAGCAGGTCCTCCTGGGGACGGATCAGGTCGTCGGCCAGCATCACGAAGAAGGGTCGCAGGCCGATGGCCTCCCGGCCGGCCAGCACCGCATGGCCCAGCCCCTTCGCCTCCTCCTGGACGACGGCTCGCACCTTGACGCCGGAGAGGCCGGGCAGGAATCGTGACTCCTCGAAGTGCCGCTCGATGATCGCTCCCCCGTCGGGATCGACCACCACCACCACCTCGGTGACCCCGGCCCGGGCAGCCTCCTCGACCACCCACTGGATGCTGGGACGGTCCACGACCGTCAGGAGGGCCTTGGGTATGGCGTTGGTGGCGGGCCTCATCCGCGTACCGCGACCGGCCGCCGGAACCAGCGCCACGTCCACCTTCATAGCGGCTTGACCCTATGACGCATCAGGCGAGCCGGTTCTCGGTGCCGGAGCGGATCCGGGCAAGGTTGGAGCGATGCCGGAAGACGATGAGCACCATCATCAATGCGAACCAGGCCACCGTCCGGCCTTCCTGACCGGAGAGCAGCAAAGCCGGGATGGAGATCACCGCCGCCGCCAGCGACCCGAGCGCCGAGATACGCGAGAACGCCAGCGTCACCCCGTACACGATCACCATGGCCACCATAACCAGGGGCTCCACGGCCAGCATCACTCCTCCGGCCGTTGCCACTCCCTTCCCTCCCCGGAACCGGTGCTGGATCGGATAGCAGTGGCCGATCACCGCCCCCAGGCCGGCCACGGTTCCGATGGTGGGCGACCAGGCGAGCGACCCCACCACGGCGGGCAGGAAACCCTTCGCCAGATCGACCAGGTAGACGATGGCCGCCGGCCCCTTACCGACCGCTCGTAGCACGTTGGATGCGCCCGGATTGCCGCTCCCGACCTGCCGGATGTCCACTCCCCTGGCGCGCGACACGACCACCGCCATGTTGACTCCACCCAGCAGGTAGGCTCCGAGGAAAAGGGCAATAGCACCGATCAGCATCTCCGGGTGAGTTTAGGAGCGTGCTGGTATGATCCCGCCGGCACGGTCCGGCGTCGTGGGCCGTGCTCCCCAGCCCCGACCGGAGTAGCTGCGAATGCCCACGTATGTGTATGAGTGCAAGGAATGCGGCCACCGGTTCGAGATCTTCCAGAGCTTCTCAGCGGACGCGCTCGACACCTGCCCGGAGTGCCGGGAGGTCGCCCTGCGCAAGGTACTGTTTCCCGCCGGAGTGGTCTTCAAGGGGTCCGGCTTCTACGTCACCGACTCTCGGCGGGCGCAGCCTTCCACCGCCGGGAAGAAGAAAGAGTCCGGCGACGAGAAGCCGGACACTTCCTCCAACGGCGGAGCATCGAAGAAGGAGCCCGCTAAGGCGGGCGCCAAGAACGAATGCTAGCGTCCTGAAACGTTAGTTCGTCGGGTTTGTAACCAGGTGAACGGCGCATCGACCGACCCGGATCGACCTTGACCTCCGCCCCGCGCGGCTGTCTTCCAACAAGGGGGTTGAAACTGTCATACCCCCGCCATATGTTATTGGATTGCCAGAATCACCAACGGTCCGACTCCGACGTCGACCGGACCGCTCAAAGGGATCAAATCGTTCGAGGCGCCCCATCCCGGGGCCGGGCGGGACGCGCCTCGGACCAAGGTGGTGGCGGTGGGGG
>VXMM01000006.1 GCA_009841105.1 Acidimicrobiia bacterium
GCCCTTCACGGACCTCGGGGACGCGTCGGACGCCCACCGTGACGACATCCGCCGTGTCTACGGGCTCGGCATCCTGGCTGGCGTTCAGGTCACGACCTTGTCTCCTGATGCCTGCGTGGCCCGCGGGGCCATGGCGACCCTCTTGTCCAGGTTCCACGCCGTGGTGACGGCCAGTCTCGTTCCCATGGTCGAGACGCCGTTTACGGACCTGGACGGGAGAGTGACCGCGCCGAGCGGTGACATCGGCCGTATCTACGGGCTCGGCATCACGGAAGGCACCTCACCGACGACCTTCTCCCCCGATGCCTGCACGACCCGCCAGCAGATGGCATCGTTCCTCGCCAGGGCCTACCGGGCTATAACGACCACGCTGCTTTCCGCGCTCTCCGCCCACACCGGGGGGTCGGGCGCCCCGGAGTAGCCCTTAGGAGAACGGGACGATCCGCGGGGTACCGGGTCAGATGCCGTTGCGGGCGATGACGTCCCGGTACCAGTGGCCCGAGGCCTTGGGAGTTCGCTGTTGGGTGGCGTGATCCACATGGATGAGGCCGAAGCGACGCGAGTAGCCGAGGCTCCACTCGAAGTTGTCCAGGAGGGTCCAGGCGAAATAGCCCCGCAGCGGTACGCCGTCACCTATCGCCATGGCGGCTTCGATCAGGTGCCGCTCCAGGTAGGAGCGGCGATCCTCGTCCTGGACCATCCCGCCATCGCGGGTGGTGTCCGGGAAGGCGGCCCCGTTCTCGGTTATGTAGATGGCTTCGAAACCGTATCCGTCCAGCATCCGGAGCATCTCGCCCAGGCCGGAGGGGGTCACCGGCCAGCCCATCTCGGTGATCTCGGGAGGTGGATTCCGCAGCGGTGCCGGCCGGTCGCAGTCCCGCAGCCCTGGGTGGCCCACCACTTCGGTGCGGTAGTAGTTGAGTCCCACCGCGTCCAGGGGCTCGGCGATGACATCCAGGTCCCCGTGGACAACCACCGAGGCAGGCCAGCCGGATACGGCGCGGAGGTCGTCCGGATATCCCCGGCCGGTGACGGGGTCCAGGAACCACCGGTTCATCAGGCCTTCCTCGAGTGCTGCCGCGTCCAGGTCCAGCGGATGATCGGAGCGCGCCACCTTAGGTTCGAGGTTGAGGGCGATACCGATCTCCGAGCCCGCATGCCCGGCTCGCAGGGCCTGCGCCGCCAATCCATGCCCGAGAAGTTGGTGATGGATCACGTCGAACTCGGTTCCGGAGTTGACCAGGCCGGGGGCGTGCTGACCGGTGCGGTGACCGAGGTGGGCCACGACCCAGGGCTCGTTGAGGGTCAGCCAGTGCTTGACGCGATCCCCGAGCCGGGACTCCACAGCGGCTGCGTACTCGGCGAACGCATGCGCCGTTCCGCGTACCCTCCACCCGCCTTCATCCTCGAGGCACTGCGGGAGATCCCAATGGAACAGGGTGAGGAACGGCTCTATACCAGTTTCCAGCAGCCCGTCCACCAGCCGGTCGTAGAAGTCCAGGCCGGCCTGGTTGACGGGACCCCTACCCTCTGGCACCACCCGGGGCCACGCCACCGAGAAGCGATAGGCCGACAGTCCAAGGTCCTCCATGATCCGGATGTCGTCGCGCCACCGGTGGTAGTGATCGCAGGCCACATCACCGGTGTCGCCGTTGAGCACCCGTCCGGGGATCCGGCAGAAACGGTCCCAAACGCTCTCCGACCTGCCGTCCTCGGCCACCGCTCCCTCGATCTGGTAGGAGGCCGTGGCCGCGCCCCACAGGAAATAGTCGGGGAACCGCCGGGTCACGTACCCAGAACCGCTCCGTCGAGACTGTCCAGCGCCAGGACGCCGTCGACCGGACCGCTCGCACCCGAGCGGGTCGCCGCCAGCAAGGTTCCTTCGGCCGGGACCCGGACCGGTTCGTCACCGAAGTTGAGGTAGACACACACCGTTTCCCCGCCGGCGCCGCGGCGGTAGGCGAAGACTGTCTCGGGCAGGCCTTCGATGGCGTCGTAGGAACCCGTTCGTAGCGCGTTCGAGCCCTTGCGCACCTCGATGAGGCGGCGGGTGAGGCTGAGCATGGAGTCCGGGTCCCCCAGTTGTGCCTGTACGTTCAGGGCGCCGCCCGGATCAACGGTCTCGAGCCAGGGCTGACCGGTCGTGAAGCCGGCGTGCTCCCCGGTGGTCCATTGCATCGGGGTGCGGCACCCGTCCCGTCCCAGGCCGGGTTGGCGACGGCCCCACGGATCCTGCTGTCGATCCGGCGGGATGTCGGCCTGGACCATGCCCAGCTCGTCCCCGTAGTAGATGGTCGGGGTTCCTCGCAAGGTGAGGAGCATCAGCGTGGCCAGCCGCGCCCGGCGTTCCCCGTACCGGGTGGCGATCCGTGTCTCGTCGTGGTTTCCCAGGACGTGGTTGGGCCAGGCGCCCGGTGGCAGCACTCGTTCCTGGGTCTCGACCACCTCCCGGGCCCAAGAGGCAGTCCAATCTCCGTGGAGCATCCCGAAGTAGTACGGCATGTGGAGTTCGTCCCCGTTCCCGTAGTAACGGGCCCATTCCTCGCCCTCGAGGTGGATCTCGCCGACGGAGAACCGGGGCTGTCCAGCCGAGAAACCGTCAAGTACCGCCCGGACCTCCCGGAACAGGCCGTGGATGTCGGGGTGGCCCCGGTCGTGGATGTGTTCGAGGGAGTCGTACTCGCCCAGGTTCTTGTAGCCGTGCCTGGGGGTGTCCAGTACCGGGTTGGATCGGTACAAGGGATCCTTCATCGAGAAGTGGCAGGCATCGAGGCGGAACCCGTCCACCCCCCGGCGCAGCCAGAAGCGGAGCGTGTCGAGCATCGCCGCCTTAGCTTTGTCGTTGCGCCAATTGATATCGGGCTGTTCGGACAGGAAGCTATGCAGGTAGTACTGGCCGGTGTGCTCGTCGAAAGTCCAGGCCGGGCCGCTGAAGACCGAGATCCAGTTGTTGGGCGGCGAGCCGTCAGGCGCCGGATCCTTCCACACGTACCAGTCGCGCTTGGGGTTGTCGCGGGAGGAGCGGGACTCCAGGAACCAGGGATGTTGCGATGAGGAGTGGTTGGGCACCCAGTCGATGATCACCTTGAGATCCCGCTCGTGGGCGCCTTCCACGAGGGTGTCGAAATCGTCGAGCGTGCCGAACATGGGATCCACATCGGTGTAGTCGGCCACGTCGTATCCGAAGTCGGCCATCGGGGAGGGATAGAAGGGCGAGATCCACACCGCGTCCACCCCGAGCGTGCCGGCCAGGTAGTCCAGCTTGGAGGCGATGCCGGCCAGGTCCCCGATCCCATCCCCGTTCGAGTCCATGAAGCTGCGGGGATAGATCTGGTAGACGACAGCCTCGTGCCACCACTCGTACTTCACCGGTTCCTCCAAGAGGACCACACGTTACCGCCCAGTAGGCCTGTCCACGGTTCCCGGAGCGGTCTTGGGTGGGGTCGGTGGTAGGCAGGGGCGGAGTGGATTTGCCGGGAGGCTTGAGGTCCACGGTATCGGGCCCGACCCGCTGTCCGGCCAGCACGGCGACACCGCTGTGACCAATCAGGGGAAGTCAACATCAAGCCTGATCGATTCTCCGAGGCGGTGCCCGGCGCCCGCCGCCCTAACCACGCGGGCGTCAGCCAGCGTGCTCCACCGACCACTGAACAGAGGCGCGCCCACCCCGCCGCCCAGCATCGGCCCGTAGTAGAAGACTGCGCGGTCGATGAGGTCTGCCTCCAAGAGGGAGCGAAACAGCCGCGAGCCTCCTTCCACCAAGAGGCGTTGAATACCCAGAGTACCGAGACTGGCGATCCCGGCGGCCAGGTCCACGCGATCGCCCGTTTCATCGGGCGCGACGATCTGGCCGGGCAGCTCCAGTTCGGTGGGACTCAAGACGACAGGATCACGCCGGAACAGCCGGGCGCCGGATGGCAACCCGCCCTTCCCGGCCACGATTACCGGGATCGGCTGTTCGGTATCGGACCCGCTGCCGGCGTCGAGCCGGACCGTCAGCCGGGGGTCGTCGGCCCGGACTGTCCCCGCACCGACCATTACGGCATCGACCGTCGCCCTCAGCCGGTGAGCATCCCGGCGCGCCTCCGGCGAACTGATCCATTGGGAGGTCCCGTCCGCCGCAGCCAGTTGTCCGTCGAGCGTCATGGCCGCCTTCATGATGACGGTAGGCCGCATGCCGCCAGGCTACCGCCGGCACGCGTCAAACTCGACCCCGTCTGGCCTGCCGAGGCATGAACTTCCACGGGGATCGGCTGCGAGGGTGGGAACTAGAGTCGTCAGACCCGGCCAGGGGATCCGCGTGATTATCTGTGGCAGGACAAGCGCACTGGAGAGCGGGTATGGCCGTAGGTAGGTCATACATGGCTCGGTGGGTGACGGTCTGTGCCGTATTCGCTGCACTCCTCGTCCCCGCTTGCGAACGGGCGAACCGGTCCGAACCGATGAAGATCGCGCTGATGCTCGACTATTCCGGCGCTCCCGACGTCTCGGCCGACCGACAGCGCGGCTTCGAACTGGCCATCGAGCACATCAACGAAGGCGGTGGAGTGCTCGGTCATCCGGTGGAGGGGGTGACCCGGGACGCAACCCGTACACCGGGTCCTGCGATCGAGGCAGCGCAGGGCCTGATCGAGGAGGGCGTCCACGCCATCGTCGGCCCCAACTCGAGTGCTGCGTCACTGGCAGTCGTGGAGAACGTGACCGGCCCGGCCGCCATCCCCACCATCAGCCCGTCGGCGACCTCTCCTCGGCTGACGCAAGCTGCGGACAGCGACTTCTTCTTCCGCACCACCCTCTCCGACACGGCCCAAGGACCGGTGCTGGCCCGGGTCACCAGGGATCGGGGCTTCGACAACGTGGGCCTCATCTACTTCGACGACCCCTATGGACGAGGGCTGGCGGGAAGCTTCGCGGAGGCGTGGGACGGAGGGCTTGAGGCTGTGGCGGTCGTCGACGGCCAGGCGTCCTACCTACCGGAGTTGCAGCGGAGCGCGAGCGCCGGAGCGCAGGCGCTGGTGGTGGTGACCTTCGGTAGCCAGGCTCTCGCCATCGTCCGCGAGGCCCTCGACGAGGGTGTCTTCACGCAGTTCCTGTTCGGCGACGCCGCCAAGAGACCCCGGCTGATCGAGGAGATCGGCGGGGCCGCGTTGGGGGGCATGCACGGCACAGCCGGAGCACCGAGCCCTGACAGCACTGCCGCCCCCGCTTGGGAGGACTCGTTCCGGGCCGAATTCGGCGAACTGCCCGTCATGACCTACGTCAGGGAGACCTACGACGCCACCGTGGCGCTCGCGCTCGCCGCCCAAGCCGCCGGGAGTCTCGACGGCGCCGCCATCCGCGACCATCTGCGAGGCATAGGCAGTTCACCGGGCCAGGTCGTTCTCGGTACCGCGGCGGGGGTGGCGGAGGGGCTCCGGCTGCTGGCCGACGGCCGGGAGGTCGACTACGAAGGGGTCGCCTCCTCGCTGGATTGGGATGAACACGGCGACCTGAGACGAGGCCACATCGAGGTGTGGCGCTTCACCCCGGACGGACGCATCGAGACCGTGGAGACGGTTCTGTTCGAGTAGCGGGAGCCATACTCCCACAGCTATTAGACCCAGCCGACGTGCCGCGTCACATCGGTGGCCGATCAGCGATGGATCGCCGTTTCCCGCTCGTGATCGAGCAACAGCCGTTTGCGGCCGAGGCCTCCGGCGTATCCGTGGAGGCTGCCGTCCGCGGCGACGACGCGGTGGCAGGGGAGCACGATCGGTATCGGGTTGGCGCCCAACGCTCGTCCGGTGGCGCGAGCCGCCTTGTGGTTCCCGGCCAGGGAGGCCACCTGCCCGTAGGTACGGGTCTCGCCCGGTGGGATCGAGGCGGTGGCGGTGAGCACCCGGTCCTGGAAAGGTGTGATCAGGGAGCGGTCCAGGTGAAGCTCGGGCTGGGGGCTACCCTCGAAGTAGGAGCCGAGCCAGGAACGCACCGGTCCGATCGCCGACGGCACCCGTAGGATGGCGGGAGACACCTTGGCGGCCACCGACTCCATGAGCCGGTCCAGGTCGTCGGTCTCGAATGCCAGCGCCAGCAGGCCCCTGGGGGTGACCAGGGCGGTCAGGTCGCCGATGGGGGAAGGCGCTACGTCGAAAGCGACCCGCACCGTACCCTCGCGCAAGGCCCGCCGGGCGAAGTGATCCACGGCCCCGTCGGGCCGCCCGGACGGTAGGGTCCTGATTCTCGCGGCGATGTCGCTCATGCCAACTCCTTTCGCAGGGATGCCAACCCGGCCCGCACGTTCTGGCGGGCAGCGGGCTCGCTGGTGCCCATCACTTCGGCGATCTCGGCATACGGCAGATCGCCGAGATAACGCAAGGTCACTGCCCCCCGCTGCTTGGGCGGAAGGCAGGCCACCCGTCCCCAGAGCTCGGTGTCGCGCACGGTCTCGGGCGGGGCGGCCCGGTCTGGCGGAGAGGGAGAGGTGATCTCCCTTGCGTGCTTCCGGATGTGGTCGATGCCCTTGCGATGGGCGATGGTGAACAGCCAGCCCTTCAGATTCCTGTGATGGCTCAGACTGTCATAGGCCCGCAGCGCCGCCAGCAGCGTCTCCTGGACGCAGTCGTCGGCCGCCACCGGGCCCACCATCCCGCACAGGAAACGATGCAGCGGACGGGCGTGCTCGTCGACGAGTCTCTGGAAGGGCGGCAGGTTCATCTACCTGTTCAACGGTAGAGCTTCGCGATTCGTGAGATCGACTCCACCCGGGGAGGATACGAATTGGATCCGGTCAGATCGATACGTCGCCCTATGAGGAGCTGTACCTGACACTCCGCGGCGTGGCGTCCCGACCCTCGCCGCCAACGGAGTTCGTCGGCTCCCGTCGCTCACACCCGGCGCGCAACCACCCACGGATTGCGGGATCGGCGAAGGCATACGGGTGGTAGCCACGGCCGTGGTAATGCTGTGGGCCGGATACGAGGGGCCTGAAAGGCGATTTCTGACTTGTAGTGAGAATGATTCTCATTAGTATGGGCCAAGCCCTTGAGTGACTGAAAAGGAAGATATGGAATGCTGACGCTACTAGATCGCAAATTAGGCTTTGGGCGGCTGGCCCGGGCCTTAACTATTGGCCTGGTCCTGCTCGGTGCCGCTTTCCTGGCTGCCTGCGGAGATGACGGCGAGACCCAGGCAGAAGTGGCGGACGAGCCGCAGCCAACTGTTGCCGAGGCGACCACCACAACCGCCCCGCCGCCGATCCAGGTGGTGGCCACCGCCAACTTTGTGGCTGACTGGGCTCGAGTAGTAGGTGGAGAAAGGGTAGAGGTCTTCGGCCTGCTGCCGGCGGGTGGCGATCCGCACTCATACCAGCCGGGAGCGCGCGACGTTGCCAGGGTGGCGGAAGCGGACATCGTGTTCACTATCGGTCTCGGTCTGGAGACCGAGTGGCTGGGTGATCTATTGCACAGCGCCAGCGCGGATGAGTCCCGGATAGTCGCGCTTGGCGACTATGTCGATCCCATCGAGTTCGCGGATGAGCACGATGATCACGATGATCACGATGATGATCATATGGATCACGATG
>VXMM01000014.1:0-17511 GCA_009841105.1 Acidimicrobiia bacterium
GCCGCCACCTTGGTGTCGGACGCGTCCCGCCTAGGCCCCCCGAGCGGAGCGGTCACGACGATATGTTCCCTCGCGCAGTCCGGTCGACGTCGGGAGCCGGACCACCGGTGCTTACGGTTATCCAACAATATAGAACGAGGGTGTGACACGAACTCGTCAAACACGACTCGGACCAGTGGTCTGCCTGTGGAGCGGCGCCGGGGCATGCGCCGGCAGCGGCGTCTCTTGCAAGGCCCGCCGACGAAGGCGTACCCGCAGCGGTACATCGAGGAGGCGGAACGCAGCGAGAGGCGTCGATGGCAGCAGGACACGGCTCGCTGTTTCAAAGGCAGACCACAACTAGTGCCCGACCGCCGCGGCGCCCTTTTCGCCTACGAGGGCGTCACTCTCGAAACGCGACAGGGCGAAGGGTGCGATCAGGTCTGGGGTTCTCTCCGTGGCGATCGCTTCGGCCATCTGCTCGCCCGACACGGGTCCTGCCTTGAAGCCGTAGGTGCCCCACCCGACATCGCACAGGAAGCCTTCCACCGGGGTGAGTCCCATCACCGGCGAGTAGTCGGGGGTCATGTCGCACAAACCGGCCCACTGCCGCAGCAGGCGCATGCGGGAGATGCCGGGCATGAGCTCGAGCAAGTGGCCAGCCGTCCCTTCGGCAAACTCCAGGGAACCGCGGATGTTGTAGGTGTTGTAGGGATCCACCGAGGCGCCGAACACCAGCTCGCCCCGGGCGGTTTGGCTGACGTAGACGTGCAGAGTCCCGGATACCACCACCACGGGCAGGAACACCTTCACCGGCTCGGTGACCGCGGCCTGCAGGGGACGGGTGCTGATGGGCAGCCTGACGCCGGCCATGTCGGAGATCAGGGAGGCCCATCCCGCCGTGCAGTTCACCACCACGGGCGCGGCGATGTCGCCGCGGTTGGTTCGGACCCCGGTGACGCGACCGCCGGGACCCTTGCCGCCAGGTCCGTCGCCGCCGGTGACCATGATGTCGACGACCTCGGTCTTCTGGTGCATCTCGACACCGAGAGCATCGGCGCCGCGGGCGTATCCCCACACCACGGCGTCATGGCGGATGATGCCGCCGGGCGGGTGGTAGAGGGCGCCCAGGATCGGGTAGCGCGGGTGGCTCGAGGTGTCGAGGGCCGGCGCCAGCTGCTTGATCTCGGCAGGCCCGATGACGCTCGAGTCGACGCCTTGTAGCTTGTTGACTTCGGCCCTCCAGTGCATGGTCCGCAGCGAGGCGTCGCTATGCGCCAGCGTTATGTGACCGCGCCGGGAGAACATCACGTTCATGTTCAGGTCGATGGCCATGGTCCTATACAGCTCCAGGGAGCGGTCGTAGAAGACCACCCCCTCGGGCGTCAGGTAGTTGGACCTCAGGATTGCCGTGTTGCGGCCCGAGCCCCCGCTTCCCAGATACGACTTCTCGAGCACTGCCACGTTGGTGATGCCGTGGTTGGCGGCCAGGTAGTAGGCCGTGGCCAGGCCGTGAACGCCGCCGCCGATGACGACCGCGTCATAGCTGTCCCGTAGCGGTACTTCCCGCCACACCCGCGGCCATGTGCTCTTGCGGGCACCCCGGCTGATCAGCCGGGCCGCTGAGTACCGAGGGGGGCGTCGCTTCATCGGACGCGCATGGTAACGGTGTTCCCGCACCGGCAGAGGTAGTTGCCACGGCGTGAAACAGCCGACCCGCCACGGCCTCGAGTCAGGCTTGGAGTACTCGGCTTAGCGCCGCCAACCGCTGTGCCACGGTCCGGTAATAGACCCAGCGACCGCGCTTCTCGGACACCACCAGGCCAGCCTGTCGCAGGATCTTGAGGTGATGGCTGACGGTCGGCTGGGAAACGCCGAGAGGCTCCACCATCTCGCACGCCGCGCAGGCCTTTCGCTGGGCGCCGATCGGGCTGAGCAGCGAGGGGGTAAGCAAGAGCAGTCCCGTGAGTTAGTGTCGGTCGCCGTAAGCGAGCCGGCAGCAAGATCGTCCCAAATCCGGGGCATCGTTTGTCGGCAGCACCTATCGACGCGACATAGAGAGGTTGTCATGCCCACCGCCCGCGGACCATGGACGTGAACATCGAGGCTGAGCCGCCGTTCTTGGAACAGGACGGGTTGAAGCTGAACCGGAACGTGGTACGCAAGGTGTTCTACGGCGACATAACCGGCGCCTCGGAAGCCCAGATGATCGCAGCCGTCACCGCGACCCCCGGCTCGGCAGGCTATGTGGCCATCGAGCACTTCACGGGGTCGGTGGGCGGAAGGTCGGGTTCGTTTGTTCTCCAGCACAGCGGGGTGATGACCAGGGGCGACGGCCGACTCGATGTGACGATCGTGCCCGACTCGGGCACCGGGGCACTCGCCGGAATCTCGGGAACGCTCGAGATCCACAACGACGACGGACAGCACTCCTACGTCCTCGACTACGAGGTGGATCAGGCGCCTGCGCTCTCCTCGGACGGGCCGAAGGGTGCTACCAGGCGGCCGGTATCGATGAGGGTCACCGGTCGTGCTTCTGCCTGATGACTTCGGCCACTGCCTGCTTCGCCTAACGGGCCGGAGCAGCATCATATCCGCCCGGACCCAGGTGCAGGCACTGAAGACCTGGTACGGGGTCTCAGCCGCCTGGTCGGCCTAAGCAGCTCGATGTCGCTTCAATAACACCGCGGGCAGCCGCTTGAGCTCCTCTCGACGCGGGTCTACCTCGAACCCGCCGGACTCCAGCGCTGTCACTGCCAGAAGCGGCTCGACGCCCTCATCGCCGAACACCACCATGTTGGCTACGAGCACACCCTCGAACTCGAGCACCGCGGCTCCGATGTCGTAGGCGACGATGGTGCCGTCTGCCAACTCGTAATCGCGGGAGGATATGGGCTCGAGGCCGATCGCCTCGAGATACGACCCCGGCGCCATCGAGTCGTAGGCGCCCGTGTCCACCAGGAACGAGCCCGTCCAGGACCTACCCAGGTCGGCAGGATTGCGAACCGTCACATCAACGTACGTGGCCCCCATGATGACACTCCTTAACAATCGGATGCTAGTGCCGCGCCGTGACTACATTATACATCATTCGCTGACATATATACCAGTCAACACAGGTTAGATGAATGCTTCCACTGATCACTGATCGCTAACCGTAGAAATGGGATACCGATCAACCTGGCCCCCGTTGGACCATGTGTTCGACCGTCAGTACATCAGGAAGCCGCCGCTCACGTTGAGGGTCGCGCCGCTCACGTAGGAGGCGTGATCGCTGGCTAGGAACACCACCACTCCACCGAGTTCCGAGGGCTCGGCGACGCGCTTCAGCGGGGTTGCTTCCTTGAGGGCTTCGAAGACCTCGGGGGACAGATCGTCCATGAGCATGGGGGTGTCGACCAGGCCGGGCGCGATGGCGTTGACCCTGATCTGATGAGGACCGTAGGTGCGGGCCAGGCCCCTGGTCATCGAGACGATCCCTCCCTTGGAGGCGCAATAGACGACCGAACCGCCGAAGCCTCCGGTCCACCATCCTTGCGAGGAGAAGAGCGTGATGCTCCCACCACTGCCGGCCTCGATCATCGCATCAGCGGCGGCCCGGCAGAGGAAGAAGCTGGCCTTGAGGTTGGTGTCCAGTTGGAAGTCCCAGTCGGCCTCGGTCACGTCGTCCACCGAGTCCTGTCGAGAGAGCACCGCGGCCAGGTGGGCCAGGGCCTTGAGGCCGCCCAACTCTTCGCAGGCCCGGGCGATAAGGGGGCGATGGGCATCCACATCCCGCAGGTCCAGGCCCGCCGCGATGTGCCCGTCGCCATCCATTCCCGCCACCACGTCGTCAGCGGCTTCCTGATGCAGGTCGACGGCCATCACCCGCGCCCCGGCGGTCGCGAAGGCCTCGGCCGTGGCCCGTCCGATCCCTCCCGCGGCCCCGGTCACTATCACACCCTGCCCTTCGAGCCCGGAAGCCACGCTCCACGTCATGTTCTCTCCTCGGTACTCAACCCAGCACCCGTTCGGTGCGGTAGCGATCCACGACCCGCTCATCGACCTCGATCCCCAGACCCGGGCCCGACGGGGGGTACACCCAGCCGTCCTCGTGGTCGAACGGCTCCGCCACCAACTCGTGCTGCATCGGGTTCTCGAGCGGTTTGAACTCGAACAGCTTGCAGGCGCTACTGCTGAAGCTCACCGCCAGGCTGGCCGCAGTGACTATGGATGACGACCAGGCATGGGCGTTGGCCTGCCGCCGGTGGTGTTCGACCCGGTCTGCCATCCTCTTGAACCCGGTTATGCCCTCCGCCCGGCCCGGATCACACCCGACCACGTCGACCGTCCCGGTCGCCAGCACCCGCTCGAATCCCCGCAGCGTCCACTCCTTCTCGCCGTAGGCGATCAGGGTCTTGGTCTTGGAACGGAGGTTGGCGTAGCCTTCCGGGTCCCAGTCACCCAGGGGTTCCTCGATCCAGTCGATGTCGTACTCGTCGAAGGCCTGGGTCCGCTTGATGGCGGTCATCACATCCCACTTGATAACCCATCCCAGGTCGATCATGAGGCTCCTGTCCGGCCCGATGGCCTCCCTCATCTGACGCACGTACTCGACGTCCCGGTCGTGCTCGAAACCCAGGTAGGCGTTGCCTCGCTTGCCGAAGCCCACCTTCACTCCCTGGAGACCGGTGGACAGCCATTCGACAGCCTCCTCGGCCATCTCGGGGATCGACTCGTAGTGGGCGTGCGACGACGCGATGCCCGGCAACCGTTCGTGGACCGGCCCACCCAGCAGGTCGAGAACGCTCGCTCCGAGCGCCTTGCCCTTCAGGTCCCACAGTGCGATGTCGAGCGCAGCGATTGCGAAACTGGCGATGCCCCCCTCGTAGCCGTACCACCAGGCCCGGTCCTTGAGTGACCGGAAGATCACGTCGTTGTGAACCGGGTTGTTTCCGATCACCAGATCCGCCATACCTTCGATTATCGACGCCGTGGCGAAGCTCGACTCGGGCCACATGGTGACCGACTCGCCCCATCCCACCGTCCCGTCGTCGGTGGTCAGTTTCACCAGGCAGAGATGGCGTATGGCGTTGAAGTCGTTCGGTTCGGGATAGCTGACCGGGATGGCTTCGACACGTGCAACCTTCATGGGTCTCCTCACGAACCGCCTACAGACTGACTCCGAGCGATCCTACCGGAACCCGGTCGAGGGCTCAGTGGGCCGGTCTTAACAGTTCGAGCGTGATGCCGTCGGGATCCCGCAGGTAGCAAGCCTGAACCCCAACGTTGGGACCATGGGTGATCTCGACAGGGCCGGGGCTGATGGGGGTCGCACCGCTCCGCATGGCCCTATCCCACATCTCCTGGATGTCGTCCACTTCGATGCAGACGTGGACGTTGCCGGGATTGGCGGTCTCCGAAGGGATGGGACTCTTGTCGTCGACGAGGTAGTTGAGTATTTCGAGCACGGTTCCACCGGGGAGGTCGATGATGGCGGCATCGATGTTGACACCGGGATAACCCGTCACCTGGCCGAGGTAGGGGGCGTCAAGGGTCCGGTGCCAACGCTCCTTGATGCCCAGGAACGAGCGCCAGAACTCCAACGACCGGCCTACGTCCCGAACGGTGATCCCGACATGGTGGACGCGCCGCAGATCCTCGGTCACCATGTGACGTAGCCTCCTCCGTAGTTGACCGCCTGCCCGGTCATGTAACCGGGTTTCTCGCCGAGGAGGAACCATATCAACCCGGCCAACTCCTCCGGCGCCGCCGTGCGACCCAGCGGCACGGATGCGTTGCGGGCAACGGTCAGTTCCTCGACCGTCATGCCCCGTAGGGGAGCGACCATCTCGAGAACCTTGTCCTGCATCGGGGTGTCGATGATGGCGGGGCACACCGCGTTGACCCGAACCGGGATCTTGGCCAGCCCGTAGGCGAAGGAGCGGGTGATCGACAGAATGGTGGTCTTCGACGCCGCGTAGATGGCGGCCTCGACCGTGTTGGACAACTTGGCGGAACTGGAGGACAGGTTGACTATGGCGCTGCCCGGGGGCATGGTCGGCCCGATTCCCTGGCACAGGAAGAAGATCGCCTCGGCGTTGATGGTGAAGATGTCGCGCCAGTCGTCGACCGTGAACTCGGGCAGGCCCTTGAGGCGGATGATCCCCGCCGCGTTGACCAGGTAGTCGATCCCCTGTCCCGCCGCGATGGCCCTCGCCCGATCATCGAGGTCGGCCAGGTCGGCCACCAGCGGTTCGGCGCCGTCGGCCACGATCTGATCGAGACCCGACTCGTTGATGTCGACGGCGATGACCGAGCACCCTTCTTCCAGCAGGCGCCGGGCGGCAGCCTCTCCGATCCCGCTCGCCGCTCCCGTTACCATCGCCCGCGGTGGTGATGCCATCTTCCGATCCTCCTGTTCCGGACGACTTGTAGAATACGCCCGTGGCCGATCCGTCCCTCGACCCCACCGCATACGAGTTCGTACGGCCAGCCCGGATGCGCGAGGTATTGGCGGAAACACCAATCGCCTTCCTGCCGGTCGGGTGCGTCGAGTACCACGGGCCTCACCTCCCGCTGGGTGTGGACATGCTGACAGCTGACAACATCTGCCACAGGACGGCTGCTGTCACCGGCGGCGTGGTACTACCTCCCCTCTGGCTGGCGTCTGGCGTGCTGCCGCTCCCCCATGGCATCGTGGTAGATGTCACCGTCCTCCGGTCGGTCGTGCGGCCGATTCTCCGCCAACTCGCCGAGGGCGGCTTCAAGGCGATCGTCGTGCTCTCAGGGCATGGGGCGCTCGACCATCTCCACGTACTCAGGGAGGAGACGGACCGGCTGATGGACGAGTTCCCGGACGTTAACGCCCTCACCACGGTTTGGAACGAACTCAACGCCGGCTTGGAGGGTGACATCCACGACCACGGCGCCAAGGTGGAGACCTCTTACCTGATGGAGTTCCATCCCCACACCGTCGACCTCAGCACTCTCGAGGACGATCCGCAGGCCGAACACGTCGGCATCTACGCCGCCAACCCCCGCTTCACCGCCAGCCGGGAGTGGGGCAGGATTATGGCGGACCATGCCGTCGGGCGCCTTGCCCGGATTATCGAGGGATTCTCGAAGGGCGAGAGGGCCGACAGTTGGATAATGCTGCGGCAGCTCGTGGAGCGCTTGCAAGCAGGCGATCTGGTGGTCGTGGAGGACTCCGGCCGGATCCGTAACGGATCGGTGAGCTTCGAGCTGTACAACCCGCACCCGCAGTCCAAGTACATCACTGCGGTCAACTCGCTGACCATCGACGGCCACCACGTCGATCTGGCCGGCGCAACCCTGGCCAATCCATCGATCGGCGAGGGCCACACCAATACCGATGTCGACCGGCTCGGTCCCCTCACCGGATTCTACGTACGCCGGGATCAGAGGATGGTCGTCACCCTCCCGCACGCCCGCACCGGATCAGGGGACTACCAGGTGGAAGGCCGCTTCGTTCTCGCCGACGTCTTGGAGATCGGCGCTCGAGGATTCCTTAGAGCGTGATGTGACCGAGTCCGGTAGCGGATCCTGGTGGCGGCCCTACAGAAGGCCCGGCAACGCTACCGTCCTCCATGTCGACCTCAGGCCGCATCCCGATCACGAGGCGGATGCACTCGCCTGGCTGGACACAGAGGAGCACCGGCGGCTGCAGAGATTCGAGATCCGCGGCCCCGGGCGGCGGTTTGCCCTATGCCGGGCAGCCCTGCGAGCGGTGCTGGCGAGACGCTTGGCGTGCCGTAACGAGAGCATCACGTTCGGCGCGGGAGATCACGGGAAGCCCTTCGCCGTGGTCGATGGCGTCCCGGCTGCGATCAGCTTCAATATCAGCCACAGCGGTGATCATGGGCTGATAGCGGTCAGGTCCATGGGAGGTCTGGGGGTAGATGTCGAGCAGCGCCAATCCCGGCGGCACATGGACCTGCTGATCGAGACGGTCTTCACCGAGACGGAACAGGCGGCCTTGACGACTGCGGAGGGTCGAGATCGAACGAATCTGTTCCTCGACTTCTGGACCATGAAGGAGGCGCTCATCAAGGCTCTCGGCACCGGTCTGTACACCGACCCCGCCACGTTCGAGATTCCACCGGCGATGCAACGCGGGATGAAGCGAGGCACCTTCCGGTTTCCGGACCTCCCGACGGTGACCTGGCAACTAGACAACATCGGGAACGAGACGTACGCCGCTGCTGTTGCTCGCGAAGCGACACCGGAGCCTGCGCCGACCAGCCAGCCTAGTGGTCTGTATGTGTAATGGCGGTGTGGTATGGCGTCGGCAGCGGTGTTCCTCGCAAGGCCCGCTGACGAAGGCGTACCCGCAGCGGTACGTCGAGGAAGCGGAACGCAGCGACGGGGCGCCGATGGCCGCCAGAGCACCCGGTTGTTTCGCAGACAGACCACTAGGGCTCGACTCGGACAGTGACGATCTCCGCGCCGTGGTACTTCCGGTGACGTATGGAGGAGGCGTAGTGCCGCAGGAGGCGGAAGGAAATCTCCCGCTCATCCGGTTGATCGCTCCGTTCGTCCAGGTAGGAAAGCCGATCCTCCAGGTTGTCCTCCACGTAGACGGTGATGTAGTCCAACTCGACAGCTCCGCGATCGGGACGCGCCACTATGACCAGGCGGGGCGGGGCATCATCGGCCGGTTGCGGGTCTGTGGGTTGCAACAAGCTGGACAGCGCTTCCTCGCCGGTAGCCCGCAACAGATCGGTCGAGGCCGCGTCCCACCCCATCCCGGTGGCCACCTCGGTGAGGTAGCCGTCCATCTCGGGCAGGGCAGACATGTCCAGCCGGACCTCGAGACGAGCCCGGCGGCGACCGGTGGCTTCGATGAACAGGGTGAGAACGAGGGCGATCAGCGCTCCCAACATCATCCCGGAGTCGAGCGAGGCGCCCCAAGTCCCGCCCAGCAAGTCACTGAACACACCCCGGCCGTCCATGCCGACTCCGATCGAGAACGCCAGCGCCACCACGAGGGCTTTCCGGTGATCGAGACCGTCGCGGAGCACCGTCCTCATGCCCTCCACGAACAGCATTCCCATCAAGACGAGCAGGTAGGCCCCCATGACGGGTCTGGGAATGGTCAGCAGGAAGGCCACCAGCTTGGGCAGGAATGCCAATGCCACCAGGAACGCCCCCATCAGATACCCGACCCGGCGGGAGGCCACTCCGGTGAAACCGGCAAGGGCCGCGCTCATTGACGAGACTCCGGTCATAGGGGGGATACCGGCGGCCGCTGACAGCAACGAGCCCGCTCCGTTGGCGTTCATGAGTCCCTGGACCATCCGGAAGTCGCTGGTCCCGGGTTGCCGTCGCGACACCTGCTGGATGACCAAGCCGTCACCGATGTTCTTGATACCGACCATCAGGCTGATGATCACGAAGACCGGTACGAGCGCCCAAAACTCCGCACCGGGTGTCAGATCGAGTCCGGGCAGATGGATCCGGGGGATACCCAGCCAGGGCGCGTCGAGAACGGGCCCGAAGTCGTAGCTCCCCATCAGCGCCCCCGCCACGCAACCGACCACTATCCCGATGAGCGAGGTCCAGAGCCGCCAGATCCCCACACCGCGCAGGACCAGCCCGGCGGTCACCGCCAGCGTCACGGTGGCGATAACCACCCCAGCCCCGGCCGGCGCGCCGGGCGGGACTTCATCCATCCTGTCGAACGCGACCGGAAGGACGGTGGCCGCGATCAGCATCAGCACCGTACCGGTGACCACCGGCGTGATCAGGACCCGCAGCAAGGAGAGCCATCTTGCCAGCGCGAACTGGATCAAGGCTGATATGACGAACAGGCCGGCCAGCAATTCCGGACCGCCGCTGGACAGCGCCAGGAGGGAGACCGCTATGTAGCTCGGTGAGACGACCGCTATGACGAGATGTCCGGCGCCCAACCGCCCAATCCGGCCTGCCTGGAGAGCCGTAGTAATACCGCCCACCACCAAGGCCGCGAACACCGCCCATTCCACGTAACTTCCGGGCTGGCCGGATGCCTGGGCGATGACCGCCACGATGACCACCGTCGTGGGCAGGATGAGCATGACGCCCTGGATCGCAACACCGGCCGTTAACGGAAGCGGGCTCCAGTCATCGGGCTCGTATCGGATGTTCTCGTTGACTCGCACCCTTCCGTACCCCATCCGCCATGTCGCCTCTGCCGGACGACGTTAGCCCCTAGTACCCACGATGCCGGATGGCCGCGGGGCGGATTGCGCCCATGCGGCAGCGGAGGTGGCGTGAAATCTCGCCGGTGGACCGGTGGTCGATGCCAGATGCGAAGGTCAGCGAACGGCACCTGGCGAACATGTCGGGATGCCAAGCGCTTCAGCGGCGGCCAGTTGGCGGGTGTCGTAGCTGACGATCCCGGAGAGGTCGTCGTCCAGCCGCAGAGCACAAGCCATGTAGATGGCGTCGAGGGATCGGAGCGCCCGACCGGGAAGCTCACCGGCTCGGTCGAGAACGGCGGGCACGAGCCGTATTTTCGGAATCTCTTCCAGCAGCTCCTCACAATACCGGCGCACCTCGCCGGGTTCGCCCGCCACGGCTCGCCGAGCCTCGGTGCGTAACAAGTCTGACGAGACCAGGTCGCGGCCTCGTATCCACCGCCGTAGCTCAGCCGACTCCGGCTCAGCAACCAACAGCTTCACGAATGCCGAAGCATCCAGTAACCACATCTCACCGCTCGTCCCGGCGGAGCTCGGCAAGGCGCGCACTGACTGGATCCGTGTCGAGCGGCAAGCCAAGCCTGTCGAGAGCCGCTGAGAGACCCTCGGAGAGCGGGTCCGCAAGTCCTTCCGAGGCGAGCCGCTCCAACACCCCTCCAGGTGGAGCGGGCGGACCTAGGCGCGCCACCGCAGACCCCCGGACGGTGATCTCGTAGCACTCACCTTCACTAACCCGGCGCAGCCACCTACTGGCGTGCTGCCGCAGTTCACGCACACCGATCCTCTCCATGTGCTACATAGTAGCATGCAAAGGGTGGCGACCCGCGTCGACTGCCCGCCTTCGAGCCGTCGATGCGCACCCCTCGCGGCGTATCGATGGCAAGGGGCGCGTTCTCAGGTCATGACCCAGCCGCCGTTTACATCGATGGTGGCACCATTGACGTAGGCGGCTTGGTCGGAGGCGAGGAAGGCCACCACCGTGGCGACCTCCATGGGCCGGGCGAACCGGCGCAGGGGGATGTCGGCGGTGATCCTGGCTTCGATGGAAGGGTCACGTTCGAAGATGCCGGCTGCCATCGGCGTGAGGATCGCCCCCGGCGTGATGGCGTTGGCCGTGACACCTCTGGGCCCGAGGTTTCGGGCAAAGTTCTTCGTGAAGGCAACGAGACCGGCCTTGGCGGCGGAGTAGACCGCCGAGTCCGCCAGACCGCCCGTACGGGCGCCGATGCTAGAGATGTTGACGATCCGGCCCCATCCCCGGTCTGCCATCCGAGGGCCCAGCTCGCGGCCCAGCAGGAACGGTGCTCGCAGGTTCACGCCCATCACGTGCTCGTAATCGCCCATGTCGAACGTCTCTAGCGGTTCCTGGACGAGGACCGCCGCATTGTTGACCAGGACATCGACTTTCCCGGCCTCTGAAACCACCCGCAGGCACTCTTCGATGCGGCTCAGGTCGGCCACGATCACGTCGGTAAGCGCGGCATCCGAGTGAGGTTTTATGTCGACCCCCACCACCCGGAGGCCGGAGGCGGCCAGTTCCCCTGCGATCGCCTGCCCGATCCCCTGGGCGGTTCCGGTGACCAGCGCCGTGCGGGACGTCATCGGCCGGCCACCCGTGCCACCTCGCCGGTCCGGGCGCTGCGGTAGGCCGCCTCGGTGACCTCGACGGCCCGCGCTCCCACATGGCCTGCAGAGCAGTTCCGCACATCCCTGCCGAGAGCCAAATCGACCAGCGTGTGCACCGGTCCGTCGCAGTCATAGTCCCCGGCGTTCTCATCCAGATCGAGCCGGACCGCATCACCGCCACCCCGGTACCAGTACACCAATTCACGGCCCATGTCCACCGACAGCATCGCCTCCGACCCGATGATCCGGACCGATAGTACGTGCTTGTTGCCGTCGTAGCCCGAGTGACAGGAGCTGCCCGAGACAGTGGCGAGCCCCCCGTTCGAGAAACGGACGCTGATGGCGTCGTGGAGTTCCACCGGCGCCTGGAGAGGCGCCGACATGAAGGCGAACGCTTCGACGGCGCGCACGTCCTCGGCCAGCCAGAACGCCAGCCCAAGAGCATGAGAGAGTTGGGCCTGGGCGTAGCCCCCGCCGGACACGGTGCGGTCCATGTAGGTCTCGGGCCGGGCGGTCGCCACCGACGACCCGGCCTCGTACGGTGCGCCGACGGCCAGCAACTCCCGGGCAGCCGAGGACATGTCGATCATGATGTGCTCCACATCGCCGAAGCCGCCCCCCTCCTCGACCAGTTCCTTCGCCCGGCGGACCATGGGCCTGTAGTTCCATCCCAGCGCCAGCAGCAGATGCCTGTCGAGACGCTCCGCCGTTTCCACCAGATCCCAAGCCTCCGCCGGGTCGAGCGTGAACGGCTTCTCGACCATGACGTGGGCACCGGAGAGCATCGCCGCCTTGGCGTGCTCGTAGTGGAACCGGTTGGGACTCGAGATTATGCAGATGTCGAGCTGCTGATCGAGTAACTCGCGGTAGTCGGTGGCCGCCACCGGGAATCCGAACTCGCTCGCCACCCAGTCGAGCAACTCGCGGTCGGGACGGGCCACACCCACGAGCTCGACCTCATCCGAACGATGCACCATGTTGGGGATGTGCGAGGCAACCGCCCAGGAGCCCGCCCCGATGACACCGGCCCTGAGCTTCGCCATGAACCGCCCCGTCCGCTCAGTCCACATTCATGGGAAACACCCGGCGCGGGTTCTCCACCAGGAGGGTTCGCAGAGTCTCCTCGGTCGTGCCCCGCCGTCTCATCCACGGGACGATGTTCTCGAGGATGTGGTCGTAGCCGTGCCCGCCGTAGCGGCGAAGCCGGTGCTTTGTGCAAATGTCCATGGAGATCAGAAGCCTCTCCGCGTAACCGTGCCCGATCAGCAGGTCCAGCCGGTCGAGCCGCTGGGCGTCGCTGATGAAGGACAGCCCTGGCGGCCTGCTAGCGACGATGCCAGCCGGCGTCTTCTCGGCCACCGCCGGGTACATGGAGGTCTCCACACCGAACAGGTCGTACTCCAGGTAGCAGCCGCTTTCCGCGAACCGGAGCACGGCGTCAGCCTCCAGAATGGTCCGGTCCATGTGGGCCATGATGATCTTGTCGGTGGGCATTCCTACCTCGGTGAGGACGGACACGATCTCGGGAGGCGCGTCGGGATGGCGGCCCGGGTGGACCATCACGGCTGCTCCGGTCTCAAGAGAAGCCAGGGCCGCACCCCGGAGCACCTTCCGCTCATCGTCGCGCAGCGGCCAGAAGCAGCCGATCTCGCCGATGAATCCGGCCCTGACCCCGGTGTAGTCGATACCCTCGGTGAGTTCCCTGATCATCTCGGCCGCCAGGTCCTCGGCCGAGCGGCTGCCCATGTCCGGAGGATGAGTCTCGGCAACGTAATAACCCGTTCCGGCCACGATCCGGACTCCACTCCCCCGCGAGATCCGGACCAGCGCGCGCGGGTCACGGGCAATGTAGCGGGTGGTGGGATCGATGAGCGTGTCACCCCCGGCCCGGTAGTACCAGGCGGCCTCCTCCCGGGCGGTCTCCTCGTCGTAGAGCTGCAGGTTGTCCACGTTGGAGGTCCAGTACTGGCGCACCCACTCGATGTTCCGCTCCGACACCGGCTCGTGGGCCCGGTGACGCTCCGAGGCCTCCAGCGGTTCCACGAACGAGGGGTTGAGCAGCAGCAGATGCTCGTGCGGCATCGTCACCCCGAGTTCCTCCGGGGCGATCGCACCGGTGACGGTCTGGACAACGGCGGTCATTCGTGGGATGTCCTCCCGGCTGCTCCTCAATACGGCGGATGCCGCTCATCAGACATCGTACCTAACCGCCGCGTAGCGGTAGGCGACATGGCTCCACCTCGCTGGCGCGCGCCGCCACGTGTCATCCGGGAAGGGGGTTGAAACTGTGGCATCGATGTTGCACACTGGCTGTTGAGACACCCAACGAGCGCGTGGGCGCTAGCCTGGATTCGCTTGGAGTGAGAAATGGCAACAGCTACTGAAGGCTATGTGGACGCCCGGGCAGACGAAGCCCGCGCCAGAACGCTCTTGGACGTGGAACGGACGGTGGGTCGCTGGATACGGTGGACGATCATGGCCATATTCGCGTCCGCGGCGATCACCATCGCGGCCTTCACGTTCGTCGTTTCTCTGCTAGTCAGATGAACCGACAAACCCCTAGCACCTAGTGGACCCGATCACCTTTCGAGACCGGCCTCGGTTTCGAGATGGCGACAGAGGACGGCACCGTCGAAGTCCCCCATACCGGCGGCGCTGGCCCGGCGGTAGACCTCGAGTGCTGCGTCGAGCAGCGGCGTAGGGGAACCGGCGCCTGTCGCGAAATCCTTGATGATCTTGGCGTCCTTGACGAGGAGGTCGAGGCGGCCCGCCGGCGGGTAGTCGTCGATCACCATCATCGGACCCCTGATCTCGAACATCCTTGAGGAGCCGGTACTGTCCTCGGCCAGTCGCTGAACGGTCGCCGGGTCCATACCGGCCGCCATGCCCAGAACGTGGGCCTCGGCGGCAGCCAGGGTGTGCACCACCACCAGCAGGTTGGCGATGTACTTCATCCTCGACCCGTTCCCGAAGTCCCCTAGGTAGTGGCTCGACCGGCCGATGGCCGTGAACACCGCACCGGCCCGGTCGAAGCCCTCGCGACTCCCGGATGCGAACACCACGAGCGCGCCGTCGGTCGCCTGGAGCCCGGTGCCCGAGACCGGGGCGTCCATCAACTCGATCCCTGATGCCGCCAGGACGTCCCTGGCCGCCGTCTTGGCTGCGAGCGGGAATGTCCCGGTCTCCAGGCACAGCAGGCCCTCCCGGGCTTGGGCTGCCACCTGGGATACGACGTCGGCAAGGGCCGACTGGGTGGGCAACGAGAAGAT
The DNA here is from genome assembly GCA_009841105.1 of Acidimicrobiia bacterium. Classification (GTDB taxonomy): domain Bacteria; phylum Actinomycetota; class Acidimicrobiia; order Spongiisociales; family Spongiisociaceae; genus Spongiisocius; species Spongiisocius variivorans. The sequence goes on from VXMM01000014.1 coordinate 15,056, forward strand.
CACGATCTCGGAGGTAGCCCCTACGGCTCCGGCCGAGTCCTCGATCCGGACTCCCGCTTCGGCTGCGGACGAGCGTCGCCGCGGGTCGGTGTCGAACCCTATGACGGTGTGACCGGCGGCAACCAGGTTGGCCGCCATGGCTGAGCCCATGACCCCCAGACCGACTACTCCAACCACTTGGGTCATCTGCTGCTCCTTCGACCGCAAGGGACGCCACGACGCCGGCATGGCCGTCGACGGCCGGACGAGACCATCGCTGACCGCGGACTACCGCCCACTTCCGGGGCACTCCTCGAAACCAACCACCCGGAGCGGATCAGGGAAGATCATCCCACTCCTCCCGGGTGTACTCCCGGCCGGGATAGGCCACCCGGTCGAACGGCCACTCGTCATCAACCCAACGGCGAACCGTCTCGTAGAGTTCCGCATCGAGTCCGGTGTTCGCCTCGCTCGCTCGAACCCACATCGATACCTCCGCGTCGATCCCCTCCTTGGATGGTGGGTCGATGTAGAGACAACCGAGCTGCACTCTCTCGTCGAGGCTCATCACCGCGAAGGCGAAGGATCGACGGAGTTGGCCCTCCTTCTGGTGCCAGGCCAGATCGATCATGTCCTGCATCAGCGTCAGGTCAGGACTCGGCCAACCGGGAGAGCTGAACAGGCAGCCCCTCAGATAATCGACGCTGGTCATCACCGCGTCATAGTCCTTGACGGTGTCATGGATCGTTATCGGCCGGATCCTGAAACGCTCGGTCTCCACTCCGCATGGGACCTCCATGTCACGCGGGATGAGCCTCGCCACTTCACCTCCCTGGGTCCCGTCTCCGCTTCCACCCGGCTACCTACAACACCGGGCCACTTCCAAGGACCGATTCGGCCGTGAGGTAGCTTGGGAGCACTTACTCCCGGCAGGTCGACTACGTGCCATCCTCGCAGAGAGGGCAGCAGCTATCCGGCCGCGGCAGCTTCTACAGTGTCCTCGGCGGCTTGGCGTATGAGCTGGGCCCGGTCCACCTCGTCGGCCCGGTGGCGTGCCACGACCCGCCCCCGTGACATCACCACGATGGTGTCGGAGATCCGAACTACCTCCTCGATGTCCGAAGTGACGATCAGCACCGCGATTCCCTCGTCAGCAAACCGTCGCAGTACGTGGTAGATCTGGGCTCGAGCGCCGACATCCACCCCACGCGTCGGCTCGGCCAGCACCAGCAACTTCGACTCGCGCTCCAGCCAGCGGCCGAGCACCACCTTCTGCTGGTTCCCCCCGGACAGGGTGTCGACGATCTGGGTAGCGCCTCCCTTGCCGCGGATGTCCAGGGTCTCGTACCACCTCTCGAACACCTTGGCGGTGGCTCTGGGAGGAAGCAGGCCCACCTTGGTCATCCAGGGCCACGACGCCACGCTCAGGTTCTCGGCCACGTTCAGGACGGTGAGCAAGCCGTCGGTCTTGCGGTCGATCGGGACGAACCCGATCCCGAACCGGGCGATGGCATCCTTGGGTGAGTTGGGCTGGCCGCTCTGGTCGCCCACGCGCATCGAGCCGGCGATCATCTCCCGGAGGCCGAAGACCGCCTCGGCAAGCTCCAACGCTCCGCAGCCGATCCTTCCGAAGAGCGACAGGATCTCCCCCTCCCGCACCTCCAGGTCCACGTCCCTGAACACACCCTCGGAAGTGGCGCCTTCGACGGTCAGGACGGGTTCACCGATTCCGTGGCCATCCCCACGCAGGGAGGCAACCTCCTCCTCCAACTCGTGCCCGACCATCGCCTCGACCATCTCCTTGCGGCCGAACTCGCTCACCGGTCCCTCGGCGACCGCGTCTCCGTCCCGGAAGACCAGCACGTTATCGGCGATCCGCTCCACCTCGTCGAGCCGATGGGTTATGTAGATGATGGCCACGCCCTGGGCCTTCAGACGTTCTATGAAGGCGAAGAGCGCATCCGTCTCCTCGAGGGTCAGCGCCGAGGTCGGCTCGTCCAGGATCAGAAGGCGGGCGCTTCCGGCCAGGGCCCGGGCTATCTCCAGCACCTGGCGCTCGGCCACGCCGAGGGTGCCCACCAGGGCCCGGATGGGCAACTCGATACCGAGCTTCTCGAGAATCTCCCTCGCGTCGCGACGCACCCGGGACCAGTCGACCAGACCGAAACGATTGCGCGGCAGGCGGCCCAGAGACAGGTTCTCGGCGACCGTGAGATCGGGCGCGTCCGAGAACTCCTGGTAGATGACCCGGAGTCCGTAGGCGCCGGCGTCGCGCGGGCTGCGGATGTCCGCCTCCTCGCCGTCGATGACTATGACGCCGGCATCCCGCTTGTAGTCGCCGGCCAGGATCTTGATTGCGGTCGACTTGCCCGGGGGGGGGGGGGGGCGGGCCCAGGAGGGGGGGGGGGGGGGCGACCACCAACGAGGGCTAGCAAGGGGGGCTGGGAGGCAAACGACGCACGAAGGAGACGAAGGGT
>VXMM01000014.1:17521-62341 GCA_009841105.1 Acidimicrobiia bacterium
CCCCCCCGCCCCCCCCCCCCCCCCCGCCCCCCCGCCCCTCCGCCCCCCCCCCCCCCCCCCCGGTCCGCCCCGCCCCCCCGCCGCCCCCCCCCCCCCCCCCCCCCCCCCCCCCCCGCCGCCCTTCACCGTTATGTCCACGCCGTGGAGGACCTCGACCCCGCCGAAGCTCTTGCGGAGTCCGGTAGCCCGGAGTTCGAGCCTCTGGTTCAGCGCTCCGTTCTCCGACGTCATGATCCGCTCAGGCGTAGCCTCACCTGATCGAGCCCGACCGCCGCCACCAGGACCACACCTGTAGCGACGTCCTGCCAGAACGACGAGATGCTCAGCAGGGTGAGTCCGTTCTGCATTATGCCGAGTATGAAGACACCGAGGACCGTACCCGGTATGGTGCCCCGCCCGCCGGAGAGGCTGGCACCACCGAGGATGATGGCGGCCACCACCTCGAGTTCCACGCCCGTGGCCGCGTTCCCGGAGGCGGCATCCAACTGCGACGCCAGGATCAGCCCGGCCAGGCCGGCCAGGAGACCGCTGACGATGAACATGACGAAGATGGTCGGCTTCTGGCGGATACCCGACAGCCGGGCCGCGGTCGGGTTGCTACCGATCGCGTAAACGGATCGGCCGAAGCGCGTGTAGCGGACCACGAACCACGCCAGCACGGTTATCAGGACGAACATGACGATCTGGGCCGGTACGCCGAAGATGTCGTTGGTGATGAACTCGACCTTTCCGTTCATCCTGATCGTCTGGCCGTTGGAGAAGAGCCGCGCCAGTCCCCTGTATCCCAGCCAGGTACCCAGGGTGACGACGATCGAGGCGATACCCGCGTAGGCGGAGAGCACGCCGTTGAATATCCCGGCCAGAAGACCCACGGCGAGGGCGGCCAGGATGGCGGCCGCCGCGCTGTTCTCCTCGGCGACGACGCCCGCTATGCAGCCGCATAGCGCAGCCCCTGACGCCACCGACAGGTCGAAGTTGCCCGAAATGAGAAGCAGGGTGCCCGGTGCGGCGAGGATGCCCAGGACCGAGACGGAGAGCAGCACGTTGCGCATGTTGCGGGTGGTGAGGAAGAACTCGCTCCCCTGCCAGAAGATGAACCCGAGGATCAGCAGGACCACGATGAGGACCACTTCGGGTGGCATCGCTACGAATATGCGGGCGATCCGGGCCCGCCCGCTGATGCCTGCTACTGGCGCGGCATCCGGCGAGCCGGCCCCACCCTCTTCGACCGGCGTTTCGTCCATAACTTGCTCTCGCTCCTAACGGAAAGCGGGGGCGGCGACAAGACTCACTTGCGCCGCCCCCCGTTTGCTTACTGTCGACCTCAGCCCGGGTAGAACTGGTCGATGTTGTCCGCGCTCACAAAGATGTGGTTCACGTACAGCGGATCCGGTACCGGGTCACCGGCGATCATGGCCAAGATGGCCGGGATCACATAGTTCCCGTACGTCTCGGGGAAGTACCCCGTCGACCCGATGTACTGCGGGTTGGTCCTGATCTCCTGATGGATCGTCGCGTCAGCACCCTGGCTGGCATACACGACCATGTCCTCGATCCCCAACTCACGGGCCGCCGCCAGAGCCGCCAAACCCATGTCGTCGTTCAAGGACACCACCGCGATCCGCTTACCCGGATTAGCCGTGAACGTGTCCAACACCTTCGGGAACGCACCATCGGTGGTACCACCACCATCAATCCGGGTAACGATCCCCGTCGCGTCCGGCGACCAGTTCTCGAAGTCGCCGTAGTCAAGACCCGTACACACCTGGGAGATACCCCGGACCATGCCGTTGGCCCGATCGATGTTCACCTGGCCGACCACGAAGGTCTCCATCGTCACGACCATGTCGATCCCGCAACCCCAGTTCTCCTGGGCCCACTGACCCAGCGCCTGACCGGCCAACTCACCCGCGTAGCCGTTGTCCGCCCCGAAGAACAGAGCACAAGACGGATGGGCGATGTCGATAGCGATCACCGGGAGATTCGGGTCGTTCGCCCGCATCTCGTCGCAGAGCGCACCCTCGATCGACGCGTCGATCTGGAACTGGATCACACCATCCACCTCAGCCAACGTGAACGTCCGAGCGTTCTCGAGAGCCGTCTCACCGTCCAGGTTGTTATCCGCGTACAACACCTCGACGTTGCACGCCTCAGCAACCTCCATCAAGTTATCCAACACCTGGGTCACGAACGGGATACCAGCAGTCAGATCCCCATAACCAATCGTGATACCCGACCCGTCATAACCCTGACACACAGCAGGCATATCAGCCATAGCCGCCGGAGCAGCCGTACCGTCCGCCGGGTAGAACTGGTCGATGTTGTCCGCGCTCACAAAGATGTGGTTCACGTACAGCGGATCCGGTACCGGGTCACCGGCGATCATGGCCAAGATGGCCGGGATCACATAGTTCCCGTACGTCTCGGGGAAGTACCCCGTCGACCCGATGTACTGCGGGTTGGTCCTGATCTCCTGATGGATCGTCGCGTCAGCACCCTGGCTGGCATACACGACCATGTCCTCGATCCCCAACTCACGGGCCGCCGCCAGAGCCGCCAAACCCATGTCGTCGTTCAAGGACACCACCGCGATCCGCTTACCCGGATTAGCCGTGAACGTGTCCAACACCTTCGGGAACGCACCATCGGTGGTACCACCACCATCAATCCGGGTAACGATCCCCGTCGCGTCCGGCGACCAGTTCTCGAAGTCGCCGTAGTCAAGACCCGTACACACCTGGGAGATACCCCGGACCATGCCGTTGGCCCGATCGATGTTCACCTGGCCGACCACGAAGGTCTCCATCGTCACGACCATGTCGATCCCGCAACCCCAGTTCTCCTGGGCCCACTGACCCAGCGCCTGACCGGCCAACTCACCCGCGTAGCCGTTGTCCGCCCCGAAGAACAGAGCACAAGACGGATGGGCGATGTCGATAGCGATCACCGGGAGATTCGGGTCGTTCGCCCGCATCTCGTCGCAGAGCGCACCCTCGATCGACGCGTCGATCTGGAACTGGATCACACCATCCACCTCAGCCAACGTGAACGTCCGAGCGTTCTCGAGAGCCGTCTCACCGTCCAGGTTGTTATCCGCGTACAACACCTCGACGTTGCACGCCTCAGCAACCTCCATCAAGTTATCCAACACCTGGGTCACGAACGGGATACCAGCAGTCAGATCCCCATAACCAATCGTGATACCCGACCCGTCATAACCCTGACACACAGCAGGCATATCAGCCATAGCCGCCGGAGCAGCCGCGGTGGTCTCCGGAGCAGCAGCCGTGGTGGCCTCGGTAGCGGCGGGGGCGGCAGTGGTCTCCGCCGGTTCGTCGTCATCACCCCCGCACGCGGCGGCTACCAGCGATAGGGCCAATACAACCGCCAACAACTTGAGTTTTCTCATCAATCCTCCCTCTGATCGCTGAAAGGCTCCCCGATCTTCGCCGGGGAACCAGCAAGCACGACCGGCACTAGCCCCGGACATGAGTACCCGCAGGTTAATCGAACGAAACCAGCCTCAGTCCGGGAACCATTCGGCCTCGATTCCGGGTACCTTGCACGGGCTATTCTTCCGACCCAGACCACTACCCGGGGAGGCCCAAGATGAGTGATGTCAGCTTCGTGGACACGCACGTGCACTTCTGGGAGCGGCCCCATCCCACGCTGACCTGGGTCTGGCTGGAGGACGACTTCATCCACCCCCAGTTAGGCGACACGGTCCTCCTCAAGTCGATGAAACAGTACGCGATCGACCAGTTCACGGCCGAGGTGGAGGGTGCGGGCGTCTCCAAGGCGGTCCACGTGCAGGCGGCCATCGGCTCCGCAGACCCTGTCGAGGAGACCAAGTGGCTGCAGGCGATGGTCGACCGCACCGGCTACCCGCTGGCCATCGTCGGTGACGCCCGCATGCAGAGTCCCGACGTCGAAGCGACTATCGAACGTCACGTCGAGTACGCCAACTTCCGCGGCATGCGCGACTTCGCCCAGGGCGACTACCTGGTCGATCCGGACTTCCATCGCGGCTACGCCCTGCTTGAGAAGTACAACCTCGTCTATGACCTCGACGTCTTCTGGGAGAACATGCACAAGGCGGCGGCCATGGCCGCCAAGTTCCCCAACATCATTCTGGTGGTCGACCACGCCGGCTTCCCGCAGGAACGGACCGCCGAGTACTTCTACAACTGGCAGAAGGGCATTGCCGAGTTCAGGGGCATGGACAACGTCTACATGAAGATCTCCGGCCTCGGCATGGGCGACCACATGGCCAGGCGGAAGTGGACGCTCGACACCATCAAGCCGTGGGTGGAGTGCTGCCTGGAGGTGTTCGGGGTGGAGCGGAGTTTCTTCGGCACCAACTGGCCGGTCGACAAGGATTACTCCACATACCCCGAGTTGATCGACGCCTACCGCGAGTTGATCTCGGGCTACAGCGAATCCGAGCAGACGGCGCTCTTCTCCGGCAACGCCGAGAAGGCCTACCGGATCTGACCCCGATACCCGCCTAGGCTGGGCGCTCCGAAATAGGGTCTTCGAGGTCGGGTGCCGGATAGGAGGGGAACCGCGATGAGGAGAACGGCGCTGGTCACCGGATCGGCGCGCGGGATGGGCGCAGCCATCTGTCGAACCCTTCGCCAGGACGGCCTGCGCGTGATCGGCGCCGACATCATCGAGCACGAACACGATGACTCGGACCGATACATCGAGATCGACCTTTCCGATCCCGCCGAATGCGAACGCCTCGTCACCGAGGCCGGCGAGGTCGACGTGCTGGTCAACAACGCCGCCATCTTCTTCCACAAGCCGATCCCCGAGTTCACCGTTGACGACTTCGACTACACCATCGCGGTGAACCTCCGCGCCAACTTCCTCCTCTGCCGGGGTGTGGTGGAGGGCATGAAGGAGCGCGGCTGGGGACGGATCATCAACATCTCCAGCGTGGGCGCCCGCACGGGCGGGGTTTCGGACTCGGCGGTGTACAACGCCACCAAGGCGGCCATGGTCTCGCTGACCAAGAATTTCGCCCGCAACTACGGCCCCTACGGCGTCACCTCCAACGCGGTAGCGCCAGGGTTCGTCGAGGGCTTCATGACCAGCCACGTCACTGATGCCGACCGCGCCCTGTACCTGAGCCAGATACCCGTGGGTCGATCCTGCCAGCCCGAGGAGATCGCCGAACTGGTCTCGTTCCTAGCGGGGGACGGCGCCTCGTTCATCACCGGCGCCACCCTCGACATCAACGGCGGCTGGGTGATGACCTAGCTGGAGCCAGGACTCCAACAGAACGCCCAGCCTGTCCAGGCCTCGGGTCCCTCTTCTTCAGGTATCGATGGTGCAGACGGGGGTGCCTACGCTCACCTCGTCGTCGATCTCGACCAACAACTCCACGACCGTTCCTGATACCGGGGACGGAAGTTCGGCTTCGACCTTGTCGGTCTCCACGGTCATCAGCGAGTCGCCCGCGGCCACCACATCCCCCACCGAGACGGTCCACTCCAGCACCAGCACCTCGTCCACGGTCTCGCCCAGTTTGGGCATCTTCACGTTGCTGCGCATCCCGGTCTCCCTCGGAGCATGCGGAGAAACTACCAGTGCTGCCCGCCGGCCAGGGAACCTGGCCTGTACACCTCAGATCAGAATGATGTCATGATGTAGCGTCATGCGTACACAAATTGCCCTTAGTCAAGAACAGCACGCCAGGGTCAAGCAGAAGGCGGCTGCCCTAGGAATCACGATGGCTGAGTACATACGGCGACTCGTCGATAGCGACCTGGGACCCACCGACACGCACGCTGACCCGACCTCGATAATCGGGATCTGTCGCTCTGGTGGGAGCGATATAGCGAGCGAGGGCAAGGATGCGGCGGCAACGGCGATCGCCGAATACGCCTCGAACAGGTGACGGTCTTCGTCGACTCGTCGGCCTGGCACGCAGCTGCGGACGCCGAAGACGCCAGCCAGCTGAGGGCCAGTGTCCGGATCGAGGAGTTCGCGGGTCGACTGTTGACGAGCGATCACGTACCCATCGAGAGATGGTATTTGGCCTCACGCCGGCTGGGTGTGAACACCGCCGAGACGCTGCTGAACAGGATCCGGCGCGGAATAGCCCGGGTCGAAGCCACGACCCTGGCCGACCTGGAAGTTGCCGCACAGATTCGAGAGGCATTCACCGGTCAGCGACTCTCCATCGTCGACCGCACGAGTTGGTCGGTGATGAGGCGTCTCGGTATTAACGATGCCATGGCTTTCGACCGGGACTTCTCGATATACCGCTTCGGTCTCAACAGACGACAAGCCTTTGCCGTCCACACATAGGCTCGTAGCCACATCAGGGCGACTGCTTAGGGTTGTGTCGCTGACCAGTATCCCTGATCAGGGGGCGTGGATGTTGGTGAACATGTCTTCCACCGTCGCCTGGTCGGCGGCGGAGGCCTCGGCTTCGGCTTCGGCGATCCGGGCGGTAACCCGGGCTTCGATCCGCCCGGCCTCCTCCTCAGTCAGGTCTCCGTCGTCGATGAGGCGGCGCCGGTAGGTGTTGATCGGGTCGCGCTCGTACCAGCGGTCGAACTCGCCCTCCGGCCGGTAGGGGGCGGTGTCCGCCCTCGAGTGGCCCGCGTATCGGTAAGTCTTCATCTCGAGCAAGCTCGGGCCTTCGCCCGCCCGGGCCCTTGCCAGCGCTCCCGCCACGGCAGCTTCCACCGTGTCCACGTCCTGGCCGTCCACCACCTCGCCCGGCATGCCGTAGGAGGCAGCCCGGTCTGCAATATTCTCGACGGGCGTGGTGAGGTGGATGGCGCTGTACTCCCCGTACTGGTTGTTCTCGCAGATGAACACCGCCGGCAACTTCCAGATGGCTGCCAGGTTCAGCCCCTCGTGGAATGCTCCGATGTTGGCGGCGCCGTCTCCGAAGATGGCGATGGCGGCGCCGTCCGTTCCCTTCACCTGGGCGGTCACGGCCGCCCCGGCCGCCACGGGGATGCCGGCGCCGACGATGGCGAAGGTCGGGAGCAACCCGACGGACATGTCGCAGAGATGCATAGAACCGCCCAGACCCCCCACCGAGCCGATCCGGCGACCCATGATCTCGGCCAGGACGGTCAGCGGAGGCATACCCAGAGCCAGCGCGTGGCCATGACCGCGGTACGTGCAGGTGACCTTATCGGTGGGTCGGGCGGCCGCCGCAATGCCGACCGACACCGCCTCCTGGCCCTGGCAGGTGTGTGTGGTGCCATGGACAAGGCCCTCGAAGAACATGGCCTGGACCCGATCCTCGAAGGCGCGGATCTCGAACATCGCCTCGTAGCGGGCGGGACGGCTGGACTTGAGATGGAGGCGTCGATCCAGGGAGGCGTTGGCACCGCTCATGCCATCACCTCCTGGCTCTCCCACCAGTGGGGCGGTCGGGTTCCGGTGTCGAGCAGAGAGCCGATCTGGGCGGAGACGTAGTCCGGACCGGGCAAGTAACGCTGCTCCAATTCCTTCCCGTACGGAACGTGGATATCAGGACAGGTGATGCGGACAGGGGGCGCCTCGAGGTCGGCGAACAGCTCGCCGGCCACAAAGGCGGTGATCTCCCCGCCCCAGCCGCCGGTGAGCGGGTTCTCCTCCACCGTCACCAGGCGTCCGGTCTTCGCCACCGACTCGAGCAGGGCCCCCTTGTCGTAGGGAACCAGGGTCTGGAGGTCGATGACCTCGGCAGACCAGGATGTGGCCTCGACGGCCTGGAGGGCGGTGGGAACCATGGCACCGAGGGCCACCACGGTCACGTCGGATCCTTCGCGGACGGTGGCAGCCTGACCCAACGGGATGATGCCCTCCTCGCCCCTCTGGACGGGCTCTCGCTTCGCGTAGAGCGCCCGAGGCTCCAGGAAGACCACCGGGTTGTCGTCGCGGATGGCTGCCCGGAGCAGGCCGTAGGCGTTATGCGCGCCCGAGGCGACCGCCAGCTTGACTCCCGGCGTGCTGTACATCCACGACTCCAGCGTCTGGGAGTGCTGGCACCCGAAACCGAGGCCCGCCCCGATCGAACCACGCACGGTGAGCGGCACCGAGACCGTCCCGCGCGACAGGTAGTGGAACTTGGCCGCCTCGGTGACCAGCTGGTCGAGCGCCACCCCGATGAACTCGATGAACATGATCTCGACCACCGGACGGAGCCCGGTCGAAGCGGCGCCCACCGCGGCGCCCAGAAACCCCATCTCCGAGATCGGGGTGTCCCGCACCCGCGAGGACCCGAACTCTTTGAGAAGCCCCGCGGAGGTCTTGAACGGCCCCTCGGCCACCGCGATGTCCTCGCCGAACATCACGACGTCGGGGTTGTCGCGCATCTCATCGGCCAGCGCAGTGGCGACCGCCTGGTTCATCCGCATCTTGCGCATACCGCTCCCTCCGACACGCCGAGACTAGGACGGTACCCAAAAATGTCCAGTTAGCCTGATAGCCGGCAATGAGACCCCAGGTCGAGCGGTGGTGGGCCGACCCGCTCCCGTCTCTTTCAGCACCCTCCTAGACCGGTAGCTTCCGTCGAAGCGAACCCGTCAGATCGAGGTAGCGCGCCACAGCCGGTGGGCCTCGACTGCGAACATGACGGGGAGGACGGTGTCGATCACGTGCCACACGATGGGCTTCGAGTTCCACCCCCATGCATACTCGAACCAGTTGGGGACGAAGGCCAGCGCGACCAGGACCGTTCCGTAGAACATCACGTTGGATCGGAGCCACGGGCGAAGGTCCCCCGAACTGTCGCCTTCGTACCTGCGCTTCTCCCGCCAGGTGGTCACCATCATCAGCACCAGACCGGCGGCCATGAACACGTCGAGCACATGCCATACGTTGAGCGCGGAGCCGATGGCCTCTCCATCGGAGTCGTAGGCGTACAGCGGGAACACCATGAAGTGCACCGCCACCGCGATGGCAACGATGAGTAGGTACGCGCTCATCAACCTGTGTAGAGCCATCATTAACTCCGCATCATCCGTCGGTTACTGCTTCCGTGCGGGTGATTCCTGAATGATCGTGCCGCCTCTCGGTCACCCATGACGCTTCCGGTGCTCTCTTCTTAGCCCGTAGGTCGAGAAAGCCCGAGCCATCCCGGTCATTCTGAATGGTCTTGTGTGTTGCTGCAACTACCACCACACTCTTAGTCTGGTCTGGCTAAGCTATGTACATGGCCACCACGATAGTGAACACTCATGAAGCCAAGTCGCGACTTTCGGAGTTGATCCGCAGAGTCCAGGAAGGCGGCGAGGTCGTCGTCGCCCGGAACGGACAACCTGTCGCCAAGATCATCGCGTGGCCACCGCCACGCCCCGAACGCCGCCCGGGCACGTGGGCAGGCAGGGTGAAGTACCACGGCGACATCGTCGGACCCGATGAGGATGTCATTGCGATGTTCTCCGAATCGGCCGAAGGCGGGAAGGCTTGAGACTGCTGGTCGACAGTCACGTAGCGCTCTGGTGGCTGGAGGGAAGCCCCTCGTTGGGGCCGGCATGCCGGAACTCCATCGAGCGCGCCGATCAGGTGTTCTTCTCCGCCGTTACCCCCTGGGAACTCGGCATCAAGAAGGCTCTCGGCAAAGTCTCCTTCCCGGACGGATTGGCGGCAAGGCTCGAGGCCGAGGGGTTCGAAGCTCTATCGATCTCGGCGCGGCATGCTGAACACGCAGCCGCTCTCCCGCCTCACCACCGTGACCCCTTCGACCGGATGCTGGTCGCCCAGGCACAACTCGAAGCCCTGGCTCTGGTGACCGCCGACCGTGTCCTACATCCCTATGACGTGTCGACGATCGAAGCCCTGGAGTGATCGAGCGTGACCGCCTCACCACTGCTGGAGGGTCCGAATCATGACTGCTTTGGGGCGATATCCTGCTGACGCCATGGGACCGCGATCGGGAGCAGCTCGGGTTCGCATGCCGCGCACGTGTTGAAATCCTCGGCTGCGATCGGGCAGCTGCGGGAGCTGGGATCGCGTCGGCCCCTGCTTCTGCTCGGCACTTCGGCGGTAGCCTTCAGCACCGCACCTGTCTTCGTCCAGGCCTCGTCCACGAGTGGTCCGGTGTTCGCGTTCTGGCGATCCTGGATCGGGATCATGGCGATCTGCGCCGGGGTCACGCTGGCCGGGCGCATCCGCATAGCCTTCCCGCGGGGCCGTGAGTGGAGGCTCCCCTTCTGGGCCGGCTTCTTCAACGCCGTCTCGATGGTTACGTTCATGACCGCCGTCAAGTTCACTGCGGTGGCGGACATCTCGTTGCTGACGATGCTGAACCCGGTCCTGATCGCGTTGTGGGCGATCCCGATGTTCGGGGAACGTCCCGGGCTGCGCTTCCGTCTCTGGACGCTCGTGGCAATCCTCGGGTCCGGGGTGGTCATCCTCGGAGGATCGACGGGTCCGGACGGCGACCCGCTGGGAATCGCCATGGGCACCACGTCGGTCCTCTGCTGGTCTTTCCAGTACGTGACCACGAAACGGGCCCGCGCAACCATGGACACCATCCCGTTGATGGTCGGCATGCTCGTGGTCAGCACCCTGTTCATCTCCCTGTTCTGCTTCGCCACCCGCGCCGCCGTCTGGAACCTGTCCGGCGCGGACATGCTCCACGTGGTGGGAGTGGTGGTCGTGCCCGGGGGGATGGGCGCCATGCTGCTCTCCTGGAGCCTGCGTTGGGTGCCGGCGAACGTCCCACCGCTCATGTACCTGCCGGCGCCCTTCCTGGCAGCCGCCATGGCCTGGTTGTTCCTGGGGGAAGGCGTGACCCTGGTCCATGTGGGGGGCGGCGCCATGACGCTGGCGGGAGTGGCGGCCGCTCTGCTCAGCCGTTCGGGCAAGGCGCTGCTGGCGACCGAGTACACCCGCCCCACGGCCTCCCCGCCCCCGGTCTGAAGGCGGCCATCAGCGTCGTTGCCAGAGGCTCCAGACCTCCTCGGCGACCTCTTTGCGGGTCTTCCCGTCCATGGAGATGGCCATGTGGGAGGCCTCTTGGTACAGGTGCTTGCGGGCCTCCCAGATCTCGGTGTAGCGCGCGGCCAGGTCGTCATGGCCCAGCAGCAGAGGGCGGTTCTTGGTCTTACCCTTGGCGATCAGGGAGCCGATAGAGGGTTTGAGCCAGACCACCAGTCCGGTGTCCCGCATCAAGGAGCGGTTCACCCTGTCGAGGATGGCGCCTCCGCCGGTGGCCACCACCAGCCGATCCGCGCGGCGGGCGATCCGCGCCACCTCCTCGGACTCCATGGCCCGGAAGGCGGGCTCGCCATGCGTGGCGAATATCTCGGGAATGGTCAGCCCGGCCCGATCCACGATTTGATCGTCCGTATCCACCAGAGGGAACCCACTGAGTTCGGTTAGCCGCCGGCCCACCTTGGTCTTCCCGGAACTCATCATCCCGATCAGCCACAGTTTGGATGTCATTACCGGTTCGAGGCAGTGAGTATCCCCGCCAGGCGGTCGGCACCGATGCTCCCGCCGCTCACTATGCAGGCCACGGGGCCATCCGTCTGATCGCCGAGCGCGGCGGCCAGGGACATGGCGCCGGAACCCTCCGCCACCAGCTTGTTCCCCAACGCCAGGCTGGCGATGGCGGAACGAACGTCGTCCTCGGAGACCACGACCACCCTGTCCACTACGGAACTCACTAGCGGGTACATCTCGTCGACCACCACCGGAACCGTGGTGCCGTCGCAGATCGTTTCCCCAGCCTGAACCCATGTAGGCCTGCCGGCCTCCATAGCGGCTCCCAGCGAGGGACAGGCCGAGCTCTGCACTCCTACCACCTCTACGGCCGGCCGCAGCTCCTTGACCACGCTGCCTATCGCCGCCACCAGCCCGCCGCCGCCCACGGGTATGTAGACGGCCTCCATTTCGGGAAGCTCGTCGAGTATCTCGAGTCCGATCGTCCCGGAGCCCGCCAGCATCGACGGGTCACCCCACGGGTTGAGGTAGCTGTACGGTTCCTGCTCCCATCCCCGGTCGAAGACGTAGTCCATCAGCGCCGAGAACGGCACCGGAACCGGCGTGACGCCGTAGGAGCGGACACCGTCGACCTTCACTTTCGGCGCGCTGTCGGGTAACAGACTCCTGGCTGGCACCCCCAGAAGGCGGGCCGCGTATCCGAGGGCCTGGGCGGTATTGCCGGCACTCTGCGTGCTCAACCCCCTCTCGCGTTCGGCGGCGGAGAGCGAGCGGGCCCAGTTCAGCACTCCACGGAGTTTGAAGGACCCGGCGGGTTGGAGGCATTCCGGCTTGAGCCAGACCGGCTCTCCCGGCTCCATGGTCTTGTACCGCAGGAGCGGTGTGCGCAACGCCACGCCGCTTATCCGACCGGCTGCCTCCTCCACGTCACGGATCGACGGTGGAGGAATGGGAGGGCCGCCGGAGCCGGTTCTCATCTGGTTCATTCGTTCACTCCCTGCCAGGTTTGCCGGAACAGATCGGAGAGTAGGGTACGCCGACCTCAAACCGGATTACTGATGCGTTGATCGCGGGGTCTTGGGTCGCCGAGCGACTGGGGTCCTCCGATGCAGGTGCGCGACGACTTGGATGGGGACGTGATCTTCGTGGTGCTCGGTACTCCTTCCGTTCGCCCCTTGATCACCCCGTGAGGCGTCCCGGCTCGCGTAGCCAGGTGATGCTCTCCTTGACCATGTTGTCTTCTTGGCTGCCGGAGGGAAGGGTGGCCAGCTCGACGCAGGCGAGACCGTCGAAACCGGATGAGCGGAGTTCGGCCAGGACGCCGGGGAGGTCGAGGTCACCTCGGCCGAGGGAGGTACAGGGCCACCAGCCGCCGGGGTTGCCGGAGTCGGCCTCGGAGAGGTCCAGGTCCTTGACATGGACCATGTCGGTGAGGGGTGCCAAGAGGCGGGTGGCTTCCATAAGGTCGCTACCCACCCTGACGACGTTGGCGGTGTCGAGCACCACCCCCAGGTTGGGGGCATCCACCCGGTCGATCAGTTCGGCCAGCGCTGGGACGGGTAGGGCCGTGTGGGTCTCGACCGCCAGCCGAACTCCTTGCTCGGCGGCGTGACGGCAGGCTTCAGCCACCCGGGGAACAAGCCGTTCGACCGATGCAGCGGCGGGTTCCATGTCCCAATGGGTGTATGTCCCCACTACCAGGCGCACCAGGTCCACGCCCATGCCGGCGGCGATGTCGACGACCCGGAGCAGGTCCTCGAGCCGCTCCTGGGAGGTACCCATCTCCAGACCTCCTGGATGGCCCCAGGCCAGCACAGCTTCGAGACCGGTCTCGTCCAGGGTCAGGGCCAGGCGCTCGCGGAAGGTCGGGTCATCCAGATCCAGGTAACAGGTCTCCAGACTTACCCCGTCGACCTCCAGCTCGGTGGCCCGGGCGAGGAAGTCCCAGGTCGTCCAGCGGGTTCCCGGGTCCTCCTCACCCTCCCGTATCTCGCCGAAGAAGCGATGGTACGAGTAGGTGTCGATCCCGACCCGCATCACAGCGGTCGGTCCGGGAAGTGGCGCTGTCTTGCGGACAGACCGCTATTCGACGCCTGCGACCCTGGCCAATCCTCCAGTGCGGAGACTCTCGTAGGCGGCTGCCACCACCTCGACCGACCTGGCGCCGACTTCGCCCGGCGACCGGTTAGGCACTTCCTTGCCCTGCGTGAGGTCGATCAGGGTGGTGGGGGGACCGTCGCACTGGTACAGCCCGGCGTGATCGGGCAGGTCGGGCTTGTTATCGGTCCCGTCCTCGCGGAAGTGCCAGAGGAAGTCCCTTTCGAGATCGACGATCAACTGGCCCTCGGAACCGTAGAAGCGCACCTGCAGCTGATGGCGCGGCCACGGCTCGTCGGCGATGTCGCCGATACCCGCCTGGCTGGGACAGCTGGCGCCGCTCAGGACCCCGGTCGCTCCTGACTGGTAGCGGATGCTGATGGCATCGTGCAGGTCGACCCGGGCGCCGACGTTGTTCATCAGGGCGAACACGTCCTTGGCCCGTTCACCGCTCAACCACAGCGCCAGGCCCATGGCGTGGCTCAGCTGGGCCGGGGCGTAGCCTCCTCCCGACATGGCCGGGTCGGTCCAGGTGTCCCAGTCGGGCATGAAGTCGGTAGCCGAGCCCTCGTAGGCACCGGTGGCCTTCAGCAACTCCCTAGTACCCGAGGCCATCGCCACCAGGATGTGCTCGATCTCCCCGACTCCGCCGTCCTCGGCCATCATCCGCTTGGCCTCGATAACGGTGGGCCGGTAGTGCCAGCCGAACGAGATGACCAGATGCCGTCCCAGCGCCTTGGCCGTGGCGTCGAGGTCCCAGGCGTCCGCGGGATCGATGGTGACCGGCTTCTCGCACAGGACGTTGGCGCCGGCCTCCATGGCCGCCTTGGCGTGCTCATGGTGGAACACCGAAGGGCTACCGACCACCACCGCGTCCAGGTCGTGTTCGAGAGCTTCCCGGTAGTCCTCGGTGATGTGCTCGAACCCGAAGCGGTCCTTCAGCATCTCAAGGGCATCCACACCCTTCCGAACGGCTACCACCAACTCCACGTCGTCCCGCGCCTGGAGTACGGGGATGTGGTTGCTCGCCGCCCAAGAACCGGCGCCGATCACACCTACCCGCACCCGATCGTTCGCGCCCATGAGCCCTCCAATCCGCTGTCGACACCGAGCGCTCCGAACAATAATCGCGGCTCCCGGCCGGTCACATTTCCGCAGCAAGGGGCCAATTGGGCCCGAGGTAGAGACTGCTGGTGGTCTGTCTGTGGATTGGCGGTGTGGTATGGCGTCGGCAGCGGTGTTCCTCGCAAGGCCCGCTGACGAAGGCGTGCCCGCAGCGGCACGTTGAGGAAGCGGAACACAACGAGGGGCGCCGATGACCGCCATAACACGCCTGGTCATTTCACAGACAGACCACTAGATTCGAGCGAGCACCCAGACGGTTTGGAGGAGGCTTTCATGCAGCGAGCGTGCTTCACGTTCGAGATCTATCCGGACAAGGCCGACGAGTACAAGAAGCGCCACGACGAGATCTGGCCCGAGTTGGTCGAGGAGATCCAGAGGGCCGGGCTCAAGAACTACAGCCTGTTCCGCCGCGGCACCCAGATCATCGCCTACGTGGAGGCCCACCCGGATGTCGCCACCGCCTTCGGCAAGATCGGTGGCACCGAGGTGAACGCCCGCTGGTCGAAGTGGTTCGAGGATGTGATCCTCAGCCTCGTGGACGAGGACGGCAACCTCTACTGGGCCGAAGAGGTCTGGCACCTCGACTGAACATCTGCACCGCCTCTAGGCCTTACAAGCATCAAATCAAGCCCTACCCGGGGGCCGACGCGGGGCCAACCACGGCGTGGTGGGGAGTAGCAGCGCCGGGGGGTAGAAGCCGGGCCGGGCCGCCAGGACGGCGGGGACCGCATTGACGAGCAGGGCCGCGGTGGTGGCCACGGCCGGCATGCCCGGCTCCATCGTAAGGTCGAGTTCGTTCTCCCCGTAGATCCGGATGCGGTCGCGCGTCTCCCAACCGACCTCGTCCGGAGCCACGTGCAGCGAGAGTTCGAACCGGAGCCACTCGCGTCTCCCCACCCAGGCCGTGGCCAACTGGACGACGCCTGCGGTCTCGGGCGGCTCGATCGTGTAGCCGGCCAGGACGTGGACGCGATCGGCGAGTACCGGTTCGATCTCCTCGTCGAACCGCTCGATCTCCAACCCCATCCCGGCCGCGATGACACGAGCGCTCTCAGCGAAGCCGATATGCCCCCGGACCCTGCGCGACCGGACAGCTCCGCGAAACTCGGGCTCGGTGTAGCCGATGCCCAGCGACCGGTGTACACCCCGGCCGAACACGGACGCGTCGAGCGTGCGCTGGACGATGATCCGCGAAACATCCCAAGCGGCTCCCGCCAGCACGAGTGGGAGGGCGTCGAAGGCGAAGCCTGGATTGATGCCGGTCGCCGCGATCACCACTCCGGCTTGCTGGGCGGCCCGGTGCAGCGAGGCGCCGGCACCGGGCTGTTCGACATCCGGCCAGGCGAGTTCCTCGCTTGTGCTAATCACGTGAACACCCTGCCGGGCACACAGCCGGATCAGGGGTAGCACGGAGTCGAGTTCGGACCTGGTCGCTACGAGCGCTACATCCGGGCGCGTCTCCTCGAGCATGGCTTCCGGGTCCGTCCACACGCGAACGCCGGTCCAGGGGCCGGCGGTCGTCCGGCCGGCCGCCGATGAAGGCCTACGGACGGCAGCCACCACCTCCATCCAGGGGCGTTGCCGGCACACCTTCAATGCCGCGGTCGCGACGCTGCCCACACCGAAGAAGGCGACCCTCACCCGCTCCGATGTGTCGACGTTCTCCTCCGATGACTCCATCAGACCTCCTGCCGAGACACCTGAGCGACCGCTCCAGTGCTCGCGCTCTCGTAGGCGGCGCTCAGTAGCTCGACGGTCCTGGCTCCCACATCAGCGGGAGATCGATTCTCCGCCGTCTTTCCGAGGGCCAGATCGATCAGGACATTGGGTGGGTCCTCGCATCCGTAGAGACCGGCTCGGGGTGGTAGATCGACCTTGACGTCCATGCCGTCGTCGCGGAAGAGCCACAGAAAGTCCCGTTCCAGATCGGCCACGAGATGGCCTTCCGTCCCGTAGACCCGGACCTGGAGCTGATGCCGGGGCCACGGAGCGTCCTCTTGATCGACCGCGCTCCCCCCAGGCGGGGACGACGCGCCGGATATCGAACCCGTGGCCCCGGAACGGAATCGAACGCTGATCGCGTCATGGAGGTCGACTCCGGCGTCCTCTTCGTTCATGAAGGCGAAGACCTGGGAGGCACGCTCGTCGGTGAGCCACAGCGCCAGCCCGAGGGCATGGCTCAGCGCCGCCGGGGCGTACCCTCCGCCGGAGAGCCGGGGATCGGTCCAGGTCTCGGCGGCGGGCTGGAAGAAGGCGTCCTGGCCCCGGTAGCTCCCCGTACCCTGGAGGAGGCCGCGCAGGCCCGAGGCCATGGCCACCAGGACGTGCTGGACATCTCCCACACCTGGGGTCTCCATTAGCCTCTTGGCCTCTATCGCGGTGGGACGGTAGTTCCAGCCTAGGGCGAGGAGCAGGTGACAGTCTCGCTCGGAGGCGATGTCGTGGAGTTCCCAGGCATGTTCGGGCTGCGTAGTGAAGGGCTTCTCGCACAGCACATGGGCACCCGCCTTCAGCGCCGCCTTCACATGCTCGTAATGGAGCCCCGCCGGGCTCGCCACGACAACCGCGTCCAGGTCGAGCGCCAACGCGTCCCGGTAGTCGTGGCTGACGTGCTCGAAGCCGAACCTGTCACGCAGCATGGCCAGCGCCTCGCGGTTGGTACGGACGGCGCTCACCAGCTCGGCATCCTCCCGGGCGACCAGGACCGCGATGTGGTTGGCGATCGCCCAGGAACCGGCACCGATCACGCCCACCCGGACCCGGCGACCCGATCCCATATGCCTATCCGTAAGGGTTGACGAACGGGCTCTCGACCTCGAACGGCCTTCCCCCGTCGACGAACTGGATCAGCTCGATCGAGATGTCATCCGGGTCGCGCAGGTAGCAGGTCAGGGCGCCCTCGTACCTGCCCCAGGCGCAGCGGACCGGCTCGGCGGATACGAACACCGCATGGTCCCGCATCCGTTCGTAGTCCCGGTAGATGTCCTCGGTCTCCAAGCAGAGATGCGTGTTCCCGGCGTTGTAGGTGGCCATGTCCACGCGGCCGGGCGGTGGGTTGTGGTACTGGAGCATCTCGAGCACCGAACCGCCGGGCAGCGCCCAGAGGGCGCCCGACATGTCGCAGTTGGGATACCCGACGATCTTGCCGACGTAGTCCTCGATGTCGGCGGCTATCCAGGTGCCTTGCATGAACGGCTCCTTTTCGAGGAACCGGGTCCACCAGGGAACCGACACCTCGAGATCGGTCACCGTCACCCCGATGTGGTCGATCGAAAGAAAACTCACCGGTCTACCTCCTGGTCCTGCCCGCACCACCGTGGGGCGATGGCGTCCATTGACAAGTTAGTGATGCTCGCCCGACCCTGCACAGCCCGGCGTACTATCTGAGCGGAACCGGTCACGAAACCGCTCCGCATGCAAACACCGGAATCCAGGAGGTCCAGGGATGCCCAGCTTCGACCGCCCAGACGTACCGCAGGCCGCCCTGGAGTTCGTGGTCATCGCCGACACGCATCACCTGGTCGATCCAGGCATGTACTCGACCAAGGGCGACTCGGTCACTCCGGAGATCGTGCGCGAGTGGTCGGACCGGGGTGACTGGGCACTGGCTCTGACCAAGGCGACCGAAACCGAATTGGTCTTCCATGTGGGGGATCTTGCCCAGGAGTACCCGGGATCCCGATTCTTCGACACCGGGAGGCGAGCCGCCGTCGCCCAGTTCGAGGAGTCGGGCCTGGAGGTCAACTTCGCGGCCGGCAACATGGACATCGGTGACAAGCCGGATCCCACGGTGCCCGCCGGCTGGGTGGAACCGGGATTCCTGAAACGCTGGGACGAGGACTTCGGCAAGTCGTTCTACAGCCGGACCGAGGGCGATGCGCACTTCGTGGTCCTCAACTCCCAGATCATGAACACCACCCTCCCCGAGGCGATAGAGCAGCGCGAGTGGGTGGAGGCCGACCTCGCCGCCCACGCCTCGCACCGGATCTTCTTGTTCATGCACCTTCCGCCGTACCTGGTCGACGAGGACGAACCCGGTCTGGGCAGCTACGACGTGCTCGACAACCCGGACCGGACCTGGCTGCTGGACCTGTGCAGGCGCTACGAGGTCGAGGCATTGTTCAGCGGTCACACCCATTTCCAGGTCTTCAACCGGGCCGGCGACACCCGCCTGTACACGCTTCCCTCGACCACTACGACCAGGCCGGGCTTCTACGAGGCCTTCAACGTCCGCCCCGCCGACCGGGGATGGCTCGACACCACCAAGCTCGGCTTCTTCCTGGTGAGGGTGACTGACCGGGGGACCTCGGTGCACCTGATCCGCACCAGCGGTGAGACGCATGCCAACCACGGGGCCGGAACCCGCATCCTGAGCGGCACGATCGTCGACCTTCCGCATTCTCCGGTAGCCGCATACCTGCGACTGCCCATCACCAACAGGAGCGACGGGGCGATCTCCTACCCCAACCACGTGCGGCACCGGATCCGCGACGACTACCCGTTGCTCTCATGCGTCGAGGCAGGGATCCGCAACGTTCGGTTCCCGATCCACGATCTCGACGTATCTCTGCAGGCCGGACAACTTGCCGTCCTCCGTGGCGAAGGGGTGCAGTTGACGGCAACCGTCCTCTGTCCCAGGCCGGATGACATAACGGCCGCGGCTCGCAAGGCTACCGAAGCGGACTTCATCGAGGTCCAGCTGACCAACCGCTTCCTGCCGGAAGGCGAGGATCTGGAGGCCCTGGCCGAGCTGCGGGAAGCGGGAGTGGGTGTCGCGATGGCCCCGCTGGCACTGGAGAACACCGGCAAGGTGCACCTGCGTAGCCGGACCGGCTTCCGACCCCGGGAACTGCCGGACCTCGACGACATGCTGAGCGAGCATGGCGTTCACCTGGACCGGGCGGTCTGCACGGTCGACGACTCGGATTCGGTGTGGGACGACATCCGAGCCTTCGACACCCGGCTCGGCTCCGTGGGAGGTCTCGACTTCCTGGTTCCACTGGGCGCCGACGATGAACGCAACGCCCTGGCGGTTGCCGAAGCCCTCTTCGCAGCCGCCACGATGCCCGGTTGCCGCGTCTATCTCGATCCGCTGCAGGATCTCGACCGGGTGACCAAAGTAGTAAACGGGCTGCTCGACCGGCTGTCGAACCCGCGCCCGGCCTTCCACGTGACGAGGGTGCTGAACACGGTGCTGTTCGGGGAAGGTCGCCGACCGGGCAGCTACACACCCGTGGGTTCCGGCGGGCTACCGGGTGCCGCAGACGTACGGGTAATCAAGGATCGGAGAGCCGAGTTCTGGCTGGTGCCCGATCAGGAGAGGAGGAGGGCTGCCGAGGCCCTACGGCAGGAGATCGACGAGCACCAAACTCTTAGGCTCATCGACCCGATAGCCGGCATGTCCTGGCAGATGCCACGCGGACCCGTGGCTGACCTGGTGGCCTCCCCCGGAAGCGGCCCGATGCCGGTGGTTCAGATCCCGAAGTAATGTGCCCACCTGGTCGGATTGGAAATCGGCCTTGAACAGGCATAGTTCCATCGGGGCCTTGATATCCCACACCTGCCTTACTATAGTTTCTCTAGTAAGTACTAGCTGTTTTGATTAAGGAATGGATAGAAACAGAATGATCGAGTCCACTATTACGGCGAGGGGGCAGACGACCTTGCCCAAGGCTGTTAGACAAGCACTCTCAATCCAGTCGGGAGACCGTGTGCGGTACATCATCCAGAATGATCAAGTCCGCCTGCTCGGAGTGCGTCCCATAAACCGCTTGTACGGGGTGTTACAGCATCATGGCCCGGCCGCGACACTCGAGGACATGGATGACGCCATCGCAGAAGGAGCATCCAGGGCGTGACCGCTACCGACACGAACGTACTCGTGCGTTACCTCGTACGAGACGACGCCGAGCAGGCTGAGGCAGCCCGGGCACTGCTGGAAGGGTTGACACGCGAACGCCCCGGTTTCGTGTGTCGCGAGGCTGTAGTGGAGGTGGTGTGGGTGCTTGAGCGAGTTTATCGGTTCGGACGAGTCGAGATCGCGGATGTACTCCTGGAACTACTTGCGACAGACTGCCTGGTGTTCGAGTCCGCCGACGATGTCATCCGCTCGGTGCTGCGCTATCGACAGGGAGGACCGGGCTTCTCGGATCTGATGATTCTCGCTGCGGCCAACCGGGCGGAAGCGCTACCACTGCACACTTTCGACGGCCGCCTCGCCAGGGTGGAGGGGGCCTCCCTGGTTCGCACCTGACCGTCATCGACCGGAGGCCAGATCGGATGGGTTGGACAGAGACCACCCCAAACCGGCAGGCTTTCAATACATGAGGGCGCCGCCGGTGACGCTGATGGCGGCGCCGCTTATGTAGCTCGCGTGATCCGAGGCCAGGAAGACAACCACCGACGCGACCTCGGACGGTTGGCCCAGCCGCCCCAGCGGGCACGCGGCTACTCCGGCCGCCACGACCTCCTTCGTGTTGTCGGTGTGCTGCATGGGCGTGTCGATCGGGCCCGGGAGGAGGGAATTGACGGTGATCCCGTGCGGCCCGTACCAGCGGGCGAAGTCGCGGCTCATGGACACCACCCCACCCTTGGCCGCCACGTAGGCATGGGCGCCCAGCCTGGTACCCCGGATGAAGCCTGGTGATGAGAAGTTGATGATCCTCCCGCCCCGCCCCCCGGCGACGAGCGCCTGGCCGAAGGCCCTGCACAGGAAGAACCCGGCCTTGAGGTCCACGTCCAGCTGCAGATCCCACTCCTCCTCGCCCACCTCGTCTAGAGGCTGCCTCTTCAGAGTTCCCGCAACATGGGCAAGCGCCCACAGCTCTCCCAAACACTCGGACGCCTCCTCCACCAGGCCGCCAAGCCCTGCTATGTCGCGGAGGTCGTAACGTTTCGCATGGTGGCGGGAGGGGCGTGCCAGGCCCGCAACCGCCCTCTTCAGAGCTTCCCCTTTGATGTCGACCGCGAATACCCGGGCCCCTGCCTCTGCGAAGGCTTCGGCAGTCGCCCTGCCGATCCCCTGGGCGGCGCCAGTGACAATCACTCCCCTGCCTTCGAGGCCTGCGCCCGGATTCCAGGTGATTGCGGAGCCCCTTTGTTTCAGGCGGTGGCGCCAGTGATGTGGGCCACGACTTCCTGGCGGGTGGTCTCGGATTTGGGTAGGTCGGCCACCAGCCGGCCCTGGCGGAGTATGAGCAGGCGGGTGCAGATCGACCACACGTGTTCCATGTTGTGGGAGATGACGATCATCGCCATGTCCGTCTCGGCCGATGACACCATCGCCCCGATCATCTCCAGCACCGCGGCGGCTTCCTTGACACCCAGCGCCGCAGTGGGTTCGTCCAGGAGCAGGAGCCTGCCACCCCAGAAGCCCGCCCGAGATATGGCCACCACCTGGCGTTGCCCGCCTGACATCGTCTCGATGTCGGCATCGAGGTTCGGAAACCGGGCGGGGAGGGCCTCGACTGCGGCCCGCGCTCTCTTCCGCATCAACCTGCGGTTGAGTATTCCCAGCTTCCCGCGCCACCCGCCCCTGACCACTTCGCGGCCAAGGTAGAAGTTGGCCGGGATGTCGAAGATGTCGACCAGCGCGAGCTGCTGGTAGACAGTTTCGATGCCCTCATCCCGAGCCTCCGCGGGCGTGGAGAACACCTTCCGGTCGCCGTGCAGGTATACCTCGCCTGCGGTGGGGATGACGGCGCCTGCCAGGCATTTGACCAGGGTGGACTTGCCTGCGCCGTTGTCCCCGAGGAGCCCCACGATCTCGTCCCGGTCGAGGGTGAAGCTCACGTCGTCCAGGGCGCGTATGGTCCCGTAGTGCTTGGACAGTCCCCTGATATCTAGCAGGGGCGCGTCGGGCACGGTGACGTACGTCATGTCGTTGCCACCTCATGGTATTGCAGACGTACCTCTCCCCCGTACATCACACATCCATCCTGACCTCGGCCTCCCGCCGGCCCAGTTGGTCGAACACCACCGCACCCAGCAGCAGGACGCCCCGGGAGACCTCCTGCCAGAAGGACTGGACCTGCAGCAGGACGAGACCGTTGTCCAGCACCGCCAGGATGAGGATCGCCACCAGGGTTCCGATCACCGAACCCCTTCCCCCGTACAGGCTGGCGCCGCCCACGATCACGCCGGTCAGGGCCAGGAACTCCATCCTCTCACCGGTGGTGGGGGACACCGCACCCACCTGGGACACGACGATCATGGCGGCTAGGGCGACGGTCGCTCCGGTGAGGACGAACGCGATGCCCACCTGCCGCTCGAGCGGGATTCCCGCCAGCCGTGCCGCCTGGGGGTTGGCGCCGATGGCATACATCTGCTGGCCGTACTTGGTGAGGCGCATGACCACGTAGAAGATCGCCACCACCAGCAGCAGCACGATCACGGCTACGGGTATCTCGATTCCCCACACCTCGAAGCGGGTCCGCCCCAGGAACCTGAACCCTTCGACGCGGACGGCCCGCCCGTCCATCACGAGCTTGGAGGCCCCGCGGAAGGCGACGAGGGTGGCGAGCGTGGTAAGGATCGAGTTGACCCGGAACTTGATGATCGCCACCGCGTTGATGCCTGCGATCGCCATGGCGGCTGCTATCGCCGCGACGACTCCCCAAGCCATGCCGTAGTCCCGGGCGAACACCGCGAAGACGGCGCCAGCGAACCCGATGGCGGATCCCACCGACACGTCGACCTGCCGGGCCACGAGCAGCAGGGTCATGGCGCTCCCGATGATGCCGATCACCGCCCCGTTGACCAGGACGTTCACCAGGTTGGTGGAGGTGAAGAAGAAGGGGGACCGGATGGTGAAGAAGACACACAGCAAGATCAGGACGCCGACCCGCGCCTGCATGGCCGTGAACCGCACGCGCGACGTCAGCTTCGACATCACGCCACCGGCCGGGGTGGCGGGGATTCCGTCCCCGTCGCCCCGGCCCCGGTCAGAACGTGCCTTGGCCACTGCCTAGTGGTCTGCCTCGCTGGTGGTCACTACCCGGCTGCTTCGGGGTAGGCGTCGGTGAGGTTGGATGCGTCGAGGAACTGGTGGTCGATGAAGATCTCCCGGCCCGGGTCGTCACCCTTCGCCAACGCTATCGCCGCCGGCACCGCCAGACTCCCGTACCGATCCGGGAAATACGCCACATCACCGATCCACTGCGGATTGTTCAAAATGTCCGGCCACGCCGAAGCATCCGCCCCATGACCCACGATGAACACATGCTCACCCCGGCCCTGAGTCTCAGCCGCCGCGAACGCAGAAGCCGCATCAGGATCACCGAAACTCGACATCACCAGGATCACCGTCGCGTCCGGCACCGTCGTCAAAATGTCAGTGAACTGGCGCCGCACGTTCTCCAACGCATCGGATCCGCCCTGACGCTTGTCCACAACCCGGAACTTCGAATCAGGAACCGCCCCGCAAACACCCTCGAAGCCCTCACGGGAACCACCGGCCCGCTGAGCATTGATATCAGGCGACGACAGGTTCTCGATCGACACGTACAGATCGAAATCGCAACCGAACTCCGACTGAGCGAAATCACCCAAACCGGCCCCGGCCACCAAACCAGCCTCGTAACCGTTCGACCCCACAAACACCCGCTCACACGGACCCTGCGGCACATCCATTGTCACCGTCGGCAGATCACCATACGCCTCGCAAACAGCCTCAGCAGCATCCGGGAAGAACTGCCAGTTGATAACCGCGTCCAAACCCTGAGCATCCAAAGTCCGAGCACACTGGATAGCCGTATCCGTAGAGAAATTCGCATCACACTCGAACAACTCCACACCAGCCGCCGCCGCCGCATCACGAATACTCTCAGTCACGATGAACACGAACGGATCCGCATCACCACCAGAGATATAACCCAACTTGATCGGCTCATCAGTGGTCATCGCCATCTCATCAGCCATCCCGGCTGCTTCGGGGTAGGCGTCGGTGAGGTTGGATGCGTCGAGGAACTGGTGGTCGATGAAGATCTCCCGGCCCGGGTCGTCACCCTTCGCCAACGCTATCGCCGCCGGCACCGCCAGACTCCCGTACCGATCCGGGAAATACGCCACATCACCGATCCACTGCGGATTGTTCAAAATGTCCGGCCACGCCGAAGCATCCGCCCCATGACCCACGATGAACACATGCTCACCCCGGCCCTGAGTCTCAGCCGCCGCGAACGCAGAAGCCGCATCAGGATCACCGAAACTCGACATCACCAGGATCACCGTCGCGTCCGGCACCGTCGTCAAAATGTCAGTGAACTGGCGCCGCACGTTCTCCAACGCATCGGATCCGCCCTGACGCTTGTCCACAACCCGGAACTTCGAATCAGGAACCGCCCCGCAAACACCCTCGAAGCCCTCACGGGAACCACCGGCCCGCTGAGCATTGATATCAGGCGACGACAGGTTCTCGATCGACACGTACAGATCGAAATCGCAACCGAACTCCGACTGAGCGAAATCACCCAAACCGGCCCCGGCCACCAAACCAGCCTCGTAACCGTTCGACCCCACAAACACCCGCTCACACGGACCCTGCGGCACATCCATTGTCACCGTCGGCAGATCACCATACGCCTCGCAAACAGCCTCAGCAGCATCCGGGAAGAACTGCCAGTTGATAACCGCGTCCAAACCCTGAGCATCCAAAGTCCGAGCACACTGGATAGCCGTATCCGTAGAGAAATTCGCATCACACTCGAACAACTCCACACCAGCCGCCGCCGCCGCATCACGAATACTCTCAGTCACGATGAACACGAACGGATCCGCATCACCACCAGAGATATAACCCAACTTGATCGGCTCATCAGCCATCATCGCAGTAGTTTCCGGCGCCGCCGCCTCGGTAGTGGCGGGGGCTTGGGTAGCCACCGGCTCGGCTGTCTCCTCGTCGCCACCGCAAGCCGCGGCGAAGAGCACAAAGACCGAGACGATCACCAACCCGGGTCTGAACCGATCCCACGTCCCTCCGAGCATCTTCAACCTCCCGTAGCGCTGGTGCAAGGCATCGCCAAGCCGCCTCATACGACTAATTGACCGTAGCAGGGGCCTTCGAAACGGGGCCGTCCAGAAGGCGTTCTAATCTCCCCCGGCCGCCGATCCAAGGATTCAGCGGCGGCGACCCCGGTGGTAGAGGTCGACGAAGTCGTTGACGGAATAGCGGGCGACGGCCTCCCCTATGACCTTGAGAGGTAGGTCGTCGAGGCGGCGGAAGCGGACGCAGCTCTTGCCCATGTCCATCCGCCTGCCCGTAGCCCGGTACGCCTGCTCGAAGTCCTCGCGGGCCACCGGATCGGCATAGACGCCGGATAGGTAGACGGCCATGTGCCGTTTCTGGGAGGCAAGCGCCGCGTACATGAGCGGCTTGCCGTTGTAGGTGTCGGGCTGGATCGCAAGCGGCACCTCGTAGCAGATCATCCCCCAGCGCATCTCCTCCTCGTAGCCTTCGGGAAGGCGTTCGAGGATCAGAGAACGCACCGCCGAGATCGCCTCCCGCCGATCCTCGGGCAGGCTTGCCAGGTACTCCTCCACCGTTGTGGCGTTCGATCTCATCGAGACCCAGCATAGAACTGCACCGGAGTGTCGCGGCGAGGTCGGCGCCCGCGGCTGCTGATCCATCCACGAACTCAGGATCGAAGGAGCTGTCTATCAGGATCGACGCGGGCTCAGCCCTCGAGCGGCAGAACGGAGGTAGTTAAGGTCTCAGCGCGGTCAGGGGTACCACGACCACGCCATCATCCGTCTGGTAGCCGGGCCCGAACGCCGTCAGCACGATCAGCCGCGCCGGCTCGCCGCGCCTGGCCGCGTCCACCCGGGAACGCACGGCTCGCAGGGAATCCATGGCCCTTTTGACAGCCGATGCCCCTCCGAGCTTGATCTCAACGGCGGCCCAGCGACCGTCGAGACCGTCGATGACGGCATCGGCCTCCAGGTTGCTCTCATCCCGGTAGTAGTACAGATGCGCTCCCATCGCCTGGGTATATACCCGAAGGTCGCGCACCGCCATCGACTCGAACAACAAGCCCATCGTCTCCAAGTCGCGCTCTAGAAAGGCGGGGGAACGTCGCAGCGCAGCAACTGCCAGCGCCGGGTCGGTGAAGTACCGCTTCGGGGTTTTCCTCAGACGCGACGCTGATCTGAGATGGGTGAACCAGGCCGGCAGTGGCTCTATCACGAATAGGCGGGCGAGTTCGTCCAGGTAGGCCCCGATGGTTGAACGGGCGGGTGCTCCGGCGCCCGCTTCGGCCAGATCGGCTCGCAGAGTGCCGATAGAGGCTGTAGTGGCCTCGTTACGAGCGAGCGACGCGAGCAGGTCCATCACCATCCGCGGGTTGCGCCTGACTCCTGCAACACGGGAGATGTCGATGCGGGCAATGTCGCTCAGGTAGTCACGGAGACGAGCCTGCGCGGTGCTAGCGGCCATCCCGATCATGCGAGGCCACCCTCCGCGGCAGATGAGGGACGCCAGGTCGCTGATCGTCCAGTCCGTGTCCGGCGCCCTGCATCGACCACCTTCCAGTAGTGATGACAGAGACACCTCGCCGGTGGAGTCACCGGATTCCCACAACGCCATGGGTCGCATACGTACGCGGGCGACCCGTCCCGCGCCGGAGTGCTCAGTGAGATCGTCCGGAGGATTCTGCGAGCCCGTGAGTAGGAAGTGTCCGAACCCTCCCCGCCGGTCGCAGGCGCGGCGCATCGGATTCCAAATGCTGCGGACCAGCTGCCACTCATCCAACAGTCGCGGTTCCTCGCCCGCCAGTATCGAGTCCGGGTCCACTTCGGCGACCATCCGGAGTGCCTCCGACCCGTCCAAGAAGATCTCGCTACTGGCGAACCTCTGCCCGGTCCAGGTCTTGCCGCAGCCTCGCGGGCCCTCTATGAGCACGGCGGGTGACGAGGCTAGAGCTGTGGCTACCTCGGCGTCCACCACTCGATCCAGGTAATCGGGACTCCCGGGATTGACCAAAGCTCCGCCACAGGGCTGGTTGGCACACCACACTCTGGGATGATTCTACACTTCACTTTGCGGGTGGTTTGCAATTCACTTTGCGGAGGTCATGCACTCCACTTTGCGAAACAAGACGTCGTTCGGGCTGCGGGAAGCGGAGGGACTAGCGGGCCGACATGCTTACGGATCGAGGCCCAGGAGTTTCTCGGGATTGGCCCTGACCATCTTGCGGATGTCCCCGGCCGGCAGGCCCAGGTCGAGAAGGCAGGCGATGAACTCGCGCAGGCCCTCGACCGGCGCCGGCAAGGTGTACCCGCCGAAATCCGTGGCCAGGATGCAGTGATCGACTCCCACTTCCCGGATCTGTTCGGCGGCCTTCCTGATGCCACCGCTCGCCTCACCCGTCATCTCCTCGTCCGCCGCGTATTCCCGCTCGACGTAGTAATGGGTCTTTGGAATCGATGTGGTGTGCGTGTAGGCGCCCAGGGTGTATTCGATGAAGGCGCCCCTCCGCGCCATGTACCGGAGTTGGTCGGTCGACGCGACCTGGGTGACGGCCGTGGCGACCAGCACCTTTCCGATCCCATACTCGCGGGCAAGCTCGACTAGGCGGATGGCCTCATCGGGCGAGACGTGGCCCGTGTTCAGAAAGACATCGGGATGGTCGGAGATCACGCTCAGGATCTCGTCCAGTTCCGGCCCGACCGGCCCTTCCACAGGTATGCGGATGGCCCGATCCAATTCCTCCCTCCTGAACTCCGGGTACAGGTCTTTCAGGGGTGTGAACTTCCCGTCCACGATCCGACCCTCCCTCGAGGCTTGGTAGTAGGTGGAGTGAGCACCGAAGCT
The DNA here is from genome assembly GCA_009841105.1 of Acidimicrobiia bacterium. GTDB lineage: Bacteria > Actinomycetota > Acidimicrobiia > Spongiisociales > Spongiisociaceae > Spongiisocius > Spongiisocius variivorans. The sequence continues at coordinate 45,957 of VXMM01000014.1, forward strand.
GATGAACCTGGCGCCGTCGCCGTACCCGATCGCCGTCTTGACAGCCCGAGGGTTCAGGCCACCGTACGCGGTGTTGAGGATCAGGCCGCCGTAGACCGTGAAGTCAGGAACCGCCCGATTCACGATCCAGGCGATCCCGTTGGTCATCTGGAAGACATCCATCAGCACGATGGCCCGCATACCGGCGTCCCGCGCTTCTGTGGCCGCCTCGATGGGATCCAGCCGTCTCGGGCTGCTCGGCAGGTGCGGTGTGGCGTGGACGTGGACGTCTATAGCGCCCTCGAGCAACTGCCGGGACAATTCAAAGGAACGGTTCTCGGGCAATAGCACTCAGCAGTCCTGTCCGGGCGTCGCGCCGGTGTGGTTGATCAGGTGGGTGGCGGCGTTGTCGAAGTGGTCGAACATCGCGGCCCGGACCTCGGCGGACAAAGGACGACCCGTGCCGTCGGCGAGGGTTGCCACATCGAGAGAGGCCGTCATGTGCGCCATCCACGCGTCTCGCTCGGCCCGGCCGATGGCAAAGTGCATGTGGCGCATCCGCAGGCGGGGGTGTCCCCGCTCCTCGCTGTAATGCGGCGGCCCACCCCAGTACTGGGCCAGGAAGCCGGCCAGCCGCGCCCTGGACTCCTGGAGATCCCTCGGATACATGGGCCGCAGTAGGGGGTCTCGCTCCACGGCGTCGTAGAAACGGTCAACGAGATCGTCGAAGAACGCCCGGCCGCCCACCGCCTCGAACACGGTAGGGGGAGCCTTCATCGACTCCCGTAGCGGCCCGCGGAGGATCACCCTCGCCGGCTGACCACCGTCACCGACCACGTTGTCCGGCTCGCTCATCTTCCCAGGCTAGGAACGTCCGCGATGATCGGCAATCATGGCCGGACGCAGTTGTTGACGGGTGGAAGACCGGTACCGAACCCCGGATTGCCACCGGTTGCCGAGGGCACCGGCTCAGATAGGGAAGAAGACCGGTACGAGGGCGACCACGATGCCCAGGACGACAACGGTGAGGGGAGTACCGACCCGGGCGTAGTCGCTCGCCCGGTAACCCCCGGCACCCATGACTAGGAGGTTGGCCTTGTGGCTGAAGGGAGTCATGAAGGCGGCCGACGCAGCGAGGCTCACCCCCATCATCGCCGCGTAGGGGTTCATACCCAGCTGGGCAGCCGTTTCGAGGGCCACCGGCGCTAGTAGGACCACTGCGGGCGCCCCGTCAAGGGCCTGGCTGAGGAGGCTGGCCAAGATCACCAGGGCGATGAGGATGGCGAGGTGACCCAACGGTCCCAGCCAATCCCTCACCCTGCTGACAAGGAGCAAAGCCGCGCCCGTGCTTTCCATGGCGATCCCCACCGGCAGGACCGCCGCCACCAGGAAGATGGTGCGCCACTCGATGGCGCGGTATGCCTCCTCCATGGTGACCGTACCGAACAGCAACACCAGGCTGGCGGCGATGAAGGCAGCCACATGGATTGGCTGGATGCCCAGTACCACCATCGCGACCATCAGCAACAACGCTCCCAGCGCTATCGGAGCTTTCTTGGGACGGCGAGGCCGCATCCCGGCCGGTGAGAGCACCACGAAGTTGGCGTCGGAACCGAGCAGACGGATCCGGTCCCAGGGACCTTGCACCAGTAGCGCATCACCGAAACGGAACGCCAGATCAGCCAGGTTCTCATAGACAGAGTTGCCGTCCCGCCATACTGCCAGCAACTGGACGCCGTAACGATCCCGGAACTGCAGCTCGCGAGAGGTCTTGCCCTCGATCGCCGAGCGGGGCGCTAGCGCCACCTCGACGACGCCGAAGTCATCCGACTCGAGGTCCCCCTCCACCCGGGGATCCACCTCTACGTCACCCAGCCGGACCAACCGCTCGAACCCTGCCAACTCGCACGCCACCAGCAGACCATCACCGGCCTCGAGCACGTCATCGGGATGCACGTCGAGACGGGTGACGTCATCGCGGATGATCCCTCCAACCGTGACCCCCGCCAGCTCGCTCAGCCGGCTCGCTCCGACGGTCGACCCCGCCAGCGAAGACCCTTCCGGGACCCGGAGCACGGAGAGATGGCCCTCGATGGCCCGCATCGCCGCCAGTCCCAGGTCCTTCACCAGGAAGTTCGGGTCGGGCTGCATCTCCAGCAGTTGGGAGCGGCGCCCGATAGCGATCACATGATCCCCGGCGCGGATGGTCCGGGAGGCCAGGTTCTCCCGCAGGACCTCCCCGTCCCGCTCCACCCCCACGATCACCGCCTCGTAGCTATCCCTGAAGCGAGCCTCTCGCGGACTCCTCCCTGCCAGACCGGACGAGGCGGGAACCTCGAACCTGATGGCTGTGAAGCCCCGCACCGGCCTCGGGAGTTGGCGGGTCGAGGTCGGCCGGATCTCCACTTCCCCGACCCGCAACAGGTCCTCGAGGTCCGACAGCCTGCCGTCGACGAGAAGAACGTCACCGGCCCTCAGAAGGGTGTCGGCCGCCGGTGAGAGGTGCTTGGCCCCCCGGTGTATCGATACCACCTGGATACCCAGGGCGCCGGACAGGTTGGCGTCGGAGAGGGTAACGCCGTCCATGGCAGACGGCTCGGGAATCCGGATCGTGAACAGGCGCTCCTCAAGTTGGTAGATATGGGTCAGCTCATCCGCCGCCGACTCAGCGGGACCCACGTGGCGGTCGGGAAGAAGCCGCCGGCCTACCGTGATCATGAACAGGATCCCGGCGGCGAGGAGAACCAACCCGACGGGGGTGAAGTCGAAGAGACCGAAAGGCGTCATACCCCGTTCGGCGATGATCGTGGCGGCAACGATATTGGGCGGGGTGCCCACCATGGTGGTGGTGCCGCCCAGGATCGACCCGAACGCGAGCGGCATCATCAGGCGGGAGGCTGATAGCCCGGCTCTCCGGGCGATACCCGCCACAGCCGGCATCAGCACCGCGGTGGCGGCGATGTTGTTCATGAAGGCCGAGAGGATGCCCGATACGAGCATGAGGGTGATGATCAGCGGCACCTCCTTGCTGCCCACCAGGGTGTAGACCTTGGATGCCACCGTGTCGGCTATGCCCGTGTAGAGGAGAGCGGCGCTGATGATGAAGATGGCCAGCATGGTGATCACGGCCGGCGAGGCGAAGCCGCTGAAGGCTTCCGCAGGCCCGACGTATCCACCGACGATCAGCACCGTCAGCCCCAGGAAGGCGGTCAGGTCCACCGGTAGCTTGGCGGTCAGGAACAGGTAGGCCATCGCCACCAGCAGCAGGATCAGGAATGCGATCTGCCAGGTCATTCCCGGTTGCTGGTTGTCGGTTGCCGGTCGACAGCTACTAGTCGATAGTTACTCGTGGATCGCAGCTCGTGGCCGGCCACCGGCCACCGCCCACCGCCCACCGGCCACCAACTGCTGGACCGTGTCAGAACGACCATAGGCGGGGGATGAAGATCACGGACAGGATCCAGAAGGTGATGCTGAGGGGCACGCCGGTACGCAGGAAATCCGTGTACTTGTAACCGCCGGCGTTGTAGATCATCGTGTTCGTCTGGTAGCCCACCGGCGTGGAGAACCCGGTCGAGGCGGCGAAGGTGATCGCCATCAGGAAGGGGCGCGGGTCGACTCCCATCTGCTCCGCAGTGGAGATGGCGATTGGCGCCAGAAGCACCGCGGCCGCCGCGTTGCTCATCGTGTCGGTCATCACCGAGGTCATGAGGTAGATAACCGCGAGCACGGCTACCGGCCCCATGTCCCCCACCATCCCGACCGCACGTTCGGCGATGAACCCGGCGGCGCCACTGGACTGCATGGCTATCCCGAGGGGGAGGATTCCGGCAAGTAGGAAGATGACCTGCCAGTTGATGGCCTGATACGCCTCGTCCAACCTCAGCACACGGGTCAGCAGCAAGGCCAGGCAGCCGAGCAGCGCTGTTACCAGTATCGGAAAGACATCGAACGCGGCCAGCCCCACGACGGCCACAAGGATCGCTATCACCAGGGGGGCCCGGTGCCGCAAGACCGTCCCCGGAACCTCGTCGAGCACGATGAAGTCGCTGTTACGTCGCAGCGCTCTGATCTCCGCCTCGTGTGCCTGGATCAGAATCACGTCACCGAGGCTGAGGGAGACGGAACTGAGCTGGTCATGAATCGTCTCGCCCCGGCGCTGCATCGCCAGTACCAGCGACTTGTAGCGGTTCCGGAAGTCCAGTTCCTTGAGGGTATGTCCGATGAGCTCGGACCCCGGAGCGACCAGAGCCTGCACCAGGCGCAGATCCTCGGTCTGCAGCGTCTCGTCACGCAGTTTGAAGTCGACATTGAGTTCCAGGCCCATGGAATCGCGCAGGCGTATCAACTCGTTGATCTCACCGCGCACGAGGAGCACCTGATCCGGTTCGAGAACCTGGCGGAGCGGCGCCCATCCGGGATCGCCTATGTGCAGGACCCGCAGGACGGTCACGTCGTGCTCCTCCCCGAGCCGGCTCTCCAGCACGGTCTTACCTACCAGCGGCGAGTTCTGCCGGACCCGCATCTCGGTGACGTACTCTCCCAGGTTGTAGGTGCTGGCGAGTTCGCTCACCTGCCGGTCGGGAAGCAGCCAGCGCCCGAACACCAGGAAGAAGGTGACTCCGGCTACGAAGAGGATCAGGCCCATCCGGCTGAACTCGAACATGCTGAACGACCCGTACCCGGCCTGCTCGGAGATGGAGCTGACCAGGAGGTTGGTGGAAGTACCGATCAGCGTGCAGACGCCCCCGAACTGCGAGGCGTAGGAAAGCGGGATCAGCAGCTTGGAGGCGGAGATCCTGCGCCGGTTGGCGAGGATCGTGACCAGCGGCATGAACACGGCCACCGCCGCCGTGTTGTTGACGAAAGCCGACATCACCGTGATCGTGCTCATCACCACCACGAGCGCGGAGTAGTGGTCCTTGCCGAAACGCACCATGAGGCGGCCTACTGCCGCCGTGGCGCCGGTCTTCTGAAGGCCTGCACTCAGGATGAACATGGCGGCGACCGTGAGTGTGGCAGGATTGCTGAATCCGGAGAACCCCTCCTGCGGTGTAACCAGACCAAGGAGGAGCAGGGCACCCAGACCGAGCAACGCCACCATGTCGAGCGGGTACTTCTCGGCAACGAACAGAGCGACCGTTCCGACGAGAATGGCAAGTACGAGAACCGCCTCTAGCGACATATCCTGCTATTCACCGCGCGATCGAACGGATGGGAATGGGGTCATCACTTTCCCTTGCAGGTTCCACCCCGCGCGGCGCCTGTGCCGGCGGCTCGCTTCGGTACCCGGAATCCGGCTCTCGATACCTTATCACGGGCTCCTAGCCGCCGAACGCGCCCACCGGTGTGTCAGAATCGGAGTGAGCCACGGCGAGGACAGGTATGCCGAGTGACAACTCTCCCACCCTCAGGATCGGATTGCTGGCCGTCTACTTCGGGCTGTTCGATGCGGCCATGCCGCCCGAGTTCCGGGAGGAGCGCACGGCATTCGCCGAGGCCATGCGGAACCGGCTCGAGCAGTTCGGATCGGTCGTCTACCCGGGCGTGGTCGACAACGACGAAGCGGGACGGGAGGCCGGCCGGCTGTTCGCCCGCTCCGACGTAGACGTGATCGTCTTCGCACCCACCATGGCGGCCCCGCCTAGCTACGGATGGGAGGCGATCCGGAACCTTCCCAGGGTGCCGGTGGTGGCGGTGGGGGCACAGGAACTCATCGAGGTGCCCGACGATTACGCCACCGAGGAGGCCACCCGCAGAAGCCTGCCGGTCGGTCTGGTCATGTTCACCAACGTGCTGGTCAGGATGGGCCGGCGGTTCACCACGCTGGTCTCCTCGGTTCTCGGTGATGAGCTCGACGCCGTCCTCGGCGAGACCCTGAGAGCCGCTGACGCCGCCGCCACGGTCACCAAGTCCCGGCTGCTCACGATCGGCAAACCCATTCCGGGCTATCTGGACGTGGAGGTCGCCGCCGAGCAGCTGGTCGATCTGGGAGTCGAGGTTGTCGACGTCGATCCGCCGGGGCTCGCGGCGGCGTTCAGGGCGGTGGGCGACGGCGAAGTGTCCGCCCTCATAGGCGAGCTGCGAGATCGTTTCGAGGCCAGCCGGGTCGACGATCACGTGCTGGCGAGGTCGGCCCGCCTGGCTCTGGCCATGAAGGAGCTGTGCCGCCAAAACGATGCCAATGCTGGGGCGGTCAACTGCCACGGCGACGCTCTCCGCTGGAATCCGGAAGTGGGCGTGACCGCCTGCCTGGGAGTGGCCCTATGCGCCGAGGCCGGCCTGCCCTTCGCCTGTACCGGGGACATCCCCACCGCGCTCGCTCTGACCATAGGGAAACGCCTGGCCGGATCGGCCCTCTACTGCGAGCTATACCAAGTCGACTTCCCGGGGAACTGGATATTGGTTGCCAACGGAGGCGAGGGCGATCCCACCATCCGGGCGTCGTCGTCCGACGTGACCCTGCTCCCCGAGGACCACTACATGGGCGATCACGGACCGGGGACCGCGGTAGCGTTCGAACTCCCGGAGGGACCGGCCACACTGATCAGCCTCAGTCCGGTCGATCACAACAACGGATGGGTGCTGGTGGGCGCCGAGGGCCGGATCCTCGACTCGAAGCACCACGCCATGGAGGGGCCCAACGGGATGTTCCGATTCGACTCGGGAGAAGTGGCCCAGGCCTACGCCCGCTGGTGCGAAGCGGGCGCTACCCACCACGCCGCCGTGCTGCCAGGTCACCAAGGCGAAGTGCTACGCCAGACCGCCGCAATGCTGCGGATAACCTATACCGCCGTGTAGCGGAACACTTTAGGTAGGCAAACGTGTGTTTCGACCAGGACTCCGCTCCTCCAATCCCTAAGGGGGATCGACCAGCACAGGGCCGCGATCTGGTGCTGACCGCGCGGGATGGCAACCGCTACTCGGCATTCGAGGCCACCGGGGCCACGCCTTCGGCGGCCGCGGTGGTGGTCCTGCCGGATGTGCGAGGCCTGTTCCAGTTCTACAAGCAGCTAGCCCTCCTGCTGGCCCACGCAGGCCACGACGCCCTCGCCATCGACTACTTCGGACGCACCGCCGGTCTCGGCGAGCGACCCGACGACTGGGACTTCTGGCCCCATGTCCACGACACCACGTTCGCCGGCATCCGGGACGACGTGGCCGCAGCCGTCTCCCATCTCCGGGCGTCCGACCCTGACCGGGCGGTCTTCACGTTGGGGTTCTGCTTCGGCGGATCCGCTTCCTGGCACCAGGCCGCCAACGGCCTCCAACTCTCCGGCGCCATCGGCTTCTACGGGAAACCCCGCCGCCCGGAGGAGACCGCCGGGGCAATAGATCGGGTGGCCGGCATGGCCTGCCCGATACTCGCCCTGATGGGCGGAGACGATCCCAGCATCCCGCTCGAAGCAGTGAGGGGGCTGGAGGATGCCCTGGCGGGAGCCGGAGTCCCCCACGAGGTAGTGGTCTACCCGGGTGCTCCGCACTCGTTCTTCGACCGCCGCTACCAGGAGTTCGCCGGCGAATCGAACGACGCCTGGGAACGAGTCCTGGCCTTCATCGCCGCTAATTCGTCCCGGGGAGGTACCTGAGCATGTCAGACGCGATCGAAACCCGAGGTCTCACCAAGTATTACGGCGAAGCCGCAGGGATCGTCGACCTGGACCTCGCCGTCGAGGTGGGCGAGGTGTTCGGGTTCATTGGTCCCAACGGCGCGGGCAAGACCACCACGATCCGCCTCCTCCTCAACTTCCTGCAGCCGACCAGGGGCTCGGGAACGGTGTTCGGCATGGACATGACGGCCGACTCGGTGGCTATCAGGAGCCGCGTCGGATACCTGCCCGGGGATCTGGCCCTCTACCCGTCGATGACCGGAAGGGAGTTCCTTCTCTACTTCAGCCGGCTCCGGGGCATCGACACCGCGGCCGCCACGACCCGGCTGGCCGAGCGGTTCGAACTGGACCTGGACCGGCGTATCAAGGAGTACTCGAAGGGAAACCGCCAGAAGGTGGGTCTGGTCAACGCCTTCATGCACGAGCCGGAGTTGTTGATCCTCGACGAGCCGACCGGCGGTCTTGATCCCCTCATGCAGCAGGAGTTTGCGACCCTTCTCCGCGAGGTGCGGGCCGAGGGCCGCACCGTCTTCCTGTCCTCCCATTACCTGCCCGAGGTAGAACGGATCGCCGACCGGGTGGGCATCGTCCGCCAGGGCCATCTGATCGCGGTGGATACCCTCGACGGGTTCCGCACCAAGATCCAGTCCAACCTGTCGGTCGAGTTCGCCAGACCGGCCGACCCGTCCGGCTTCGCCGGGCTCCGGGGAGTCATCTCGGTCGAGGCACACGACGATGGCAGGCTGTTGCGCCTGAGCGTTTCCGGTCCGCAGGACGCGGTGATCAGGGCGGCAGCGGACGCCGGGGCGATCGCAATCCACACCCAGGAGGCTGATCTCGACGACGTCTTCCTCTCCTACTACGGGCCCGGAGATACCGAGTCCGGGTCGGGAGGCTGAGGCACCTTGACCACCGCCATCCTGATCAAGAGCCTCCGGGACCGGCGAAGGGCCCTGATCGGCAACAGCCTCGGCCTGGTGGCTCTGGTGCTTTGGCTCGGCGCGCTGTTCCCGATCCTGCGGGACAACCAGGGCTTCACCGACATCATGGAGCGCGTGCCGCCTGAGATGCTGTCCGCCTTCGGGACCGATCTGGCCACCTTCCTGACCGCGGCGGGATTCCTGTCCGCCGAGTTCTTCGCGCTGTTCGCCCCACTCCTGATCCTTATCTTCGTCATCAGCGCGATGGTCGCTGAGACCGCCACCGAAGAGCGGGACGGGTTGATGGACATGGTGCTGTCCAATCCGGTATCCCGGCGCAGGGTTTTCCTCGAGAAGGCGGGCGGTGTGGCCGCGGCGGCGCTGCTGATGGTGGCCGTGATAACCGTGGCGCTCCTTGCCGCAAACCCCGTCTTCGAGCTGGACCTGCCCGTGGCGGGTGTGGTGGCGGCCGGCCTGTCGCTCTGGCTCCTGGGAACGTCCTTCGGCGCGGTAGCCCTGCTGATAGGGGCCTTCACGGGCCGGTCGGCCACCGCCGGCGGGATGGCCGGGTTCCTCGCGCTCCTGGCCTGGTTCGTCACCAGCTTCTCGGGCCTGCTCCCCTGGCTGGAGGGTGCAGGAGCGGTAAGCCCGTTCACCTGGTACCGGGAGCCAAACCCGCTGATCGCAGGATTCGGCGCCGGTCACCTTTGGCTGCTGCTGACCACAGTCGTTCTGCTGGGGGTTGCGGTGCTGTTGTTCGACCGGAGGGACATCGCCACGGAGCGGGCGGCCCTGCCCGACATCAAGATCCGGCGGCGGGCGCGGTCCCGTGTTCGACAACCCCGAGCAGCCTGGCTCCTCACCGATCCGTTCCGCAAGGTCATCTGGGATCGCCGCCGGTCGGTGTGGGCGTGGGGCGGCGGCCTCGGCCTGCTGTCCCTCGCCATGTTCTCGGCGTGGCCGGCCCTTGCGCAGGATGCGGACGCGCTGGCGGCGCTGGTCACCTCCATGCCCCGGGAAGTCTTCGTGATGTTCGGTCTGACCAACCCCGAGGCGATCGTCACCCCGGCCGGGTTCGTCTCATCCCGCAGCCACCAGTCAATCGGCCCGATCGTGGTGATCTTCTTCTGCGTCCGAGGCGTGTCGATGGCCCTGGTCCGCCAGGAGGGATCCGGCGTGCTTGACCTGGTGCTGGCTCAGCCCTCCTCCCGGAGCCGGGTCGTCGCCTCCAAGCTGGCAGCCGTTGCTCTCGCGGCCGGGCTGGTGGTGCTGATCCCCACCGTCGTAGCTCTGCTGGCTGACCGGTGGTGGGAAACCGAGCTCGGGATCGGGCCGATCCTAGCGGCCAGCGCCGGACTCTACCTGCTCGGCCTGTTCTTCGGCGGACTGGCCCTCCTGCTGTGGGCTGTGAAGGGCACGTCCCTGCCGGCCGTCCGGATCGCCGGCATCGCAGCCCTGGCCACCTTCCTGATGAACGGCTTGGGCGCCCTGGCGGACGGCCTCCGACCGATCCGGTTGGTCTCGCCCTTCTATTGGTACTTCGGTGACAACCCACCGCTCGCCAAAGGGTTCGAACCGTCTTATTTCCTGTTGCTGGCCGGGACGGTGGCCATGGCGTGGGTTGCTGTGGTCCTCTTCCGCCGGCGGGACACCAGCGTCTGACCGCCGCTCACAGACCTATGCGAGACGGGGCTCCTAATGTCGAATGTCAATATCCTGTTATCATGTTCTGCTCGTTATTGCGCGCTCCAAGGCTCAAGTTCTCGGATCGAGAGTGGCCCGCAGGCTTGAAGAACCGGGCTAGGAGACTTGGGTGAAGCCGATCCTCAGGTAGCGGGCGACGACACCCACTCCGGCAGCCAGGGACCCCGGAGCGACCGCGCTGTGATGGTTGGCGCCGGCCAGCGCCCAGCGACGCCACGCCTCACCCACCGGCTGGCCGCCCGCGAAACGGAAAGCGCCCCCCACCGTGGGGCTGTCCGGAAACGACCTCCCGGTGATCTCTCCCTCGGCAGCTATGAGCCGGAAACCACTCGGCTCGTCGTGGTGGGGGGTGAACCCCACCAGGGTCGCCGGGCCGGATGGCAGCTCGAACCAGGCGCTGAGGCCGGTGATCCGGTCCGACCGGTACCACGGGTTCGGTTGCAGCCGGGCACGGGCGCCGCGCCCGCACCAGCCGAGATCGTGCTCTCCGGAGTTGGCGATGGCGACCTCGCCGGTCTCGAAATCGATCGCCTCGATCTCGTGGTAGAGGGCCGCCCCACCCAGCCGCTTGGCGACCAGCATGGCCACCGCGGTGAGGACGTCCCCGGCACAGGTCCACGGTACGCCCCGCGTCGTCTCGCGGCCGATGCCGAAACAGGGGGTGACCCCCGGCTCCTCGCCGAACCTGATCTCCGCCACATGGCAGTTCATGGCCCCGGCATCGAAGCCGCGGGTCCGATCCAACTCCTCTACGGCCGCTGCCAAGCGCAGCGAGCGCGTCGAGCCCTCCGGGTCTTCCCTCGCGTCCTCGTACCGGCCGGCCAGTTCCGCCTCGAGCCCCGTCACATCGGACACGCCCTGGTAGAGGGTCCGGATCTCCTCGGGGTCGACCGGGACCAGCTCGATCCCGGTGGCACCCCTCAGAACCTCATCATCGACATCAACGCAGTCGTACCCGTCTATAGGCCTACCGACCCGGGCGATCCGCGCCGATGCCAGCGAGCGGGCCACCGCAGCCGCGCCGACCGTCCCCGCCAACCTCGCGACGACCGGCTCCTCGTCGATCCCGCCCACCACCAGCTCGAAGGGCCTTCCCGACCGGACCAGCAGGTTGGTCAGCATGGGGGTGCCCACCGTCGCGCCCATCGTGGTGATGTCCGACTGGTCGAACCCGGTCCGGAGCCTCCGGGACTCCTGGACGGCCCACACCACCACCGGCAGGTCGCCCAACCGATCGAGCGCGGCCATGGTATAGGTGGGAGGAACCGCCATCGACTGGGCCACCACCAGCACCTTCGCTCCGCCGGCCCCGATCTCCTTCGCCGCGGCGACCCCGGCCTCCGGCGAATCGACCATGCCCGACCACACCACATCGACGCCCGCCCCCTGCAGCCGCTCGACCACGTCGTCAAGCAGGTCCCGCCGTTCGGAGCGGAAGGATGCGCCACCGGCACTGGACTCCCAGAACCCCCAGTACGGGAGCATCACCGCAGCCGAGACCCTCGCCCTCATAATGTTCTCCGCGGCATGGCGCTCAGGGTAGGGTGAGGAAAGCCACCAGCGAGGCCAATCCCGCGCCACCGACTGACGGGACGTCGTTTGTTGTCATGAGTGAACACGACCGGCCATTGAACCCGAAAGGGGCCGCGTTGCCGGATCCGGATGATGCCTCCCGAACGGGCCCGGTTTCCCTCTCCGTAGACGTGCGCTCCGCTGAGATCGACCGATCGTACGGAATCTGTGACGCCTTACCACTCGAAACCGAGGATGAATGGGGCAACCCGGCCGCTTTCCTGAACGCTGTCGGATCCACATGAGCCCTACCGCAACGAGGCAAGGTGTGGTGGATTCGACCTTCGACGTCTCAGTAGCCCATCTCACGTCGCGGCTCGACCGGCTCAGCGGCGAGCGGATACGCCAGGTCTGCAGCGCTTTGGCCGTGGCCGTAGACTGCCGGTAGCGTCGATTCCAACGCCACGGGCAACCGGCGGATCCGCAACGCGTTACCGCAAGGAGGTAAGCATGACGACCGAGACGCGTATCGAGTTCTCAGAAGTGCTCGGAAGAAGGATCCGCCTCGGCAGCTGGGAGGACCAGAAGATCTCCACCTACCGGAAGATCCGCGAGGCGGTGGCCGAGGAACGGTGGGACGATGCCGCCGATCTGGCGGACTACTTCATCGACGAGGCCAGTGTCTGCTTCATCCTCTACCGCCAGTGGATCAACGACCTGAGCAACTTCCTGAAGAGCAACGGCGTGTCCCCCGAAGATGTAGCCGCGGTCAATGCCGATATCGTCGCCAAGATTGCCCTCCCCGACGGCTCGCCCTGGCACGCCCACCGCCATTGGGACAGCTTCAAGCGGGAGCAGAGAAAGCTGCTGTCCCACCTCTTCCGGGCCGAGCCCGATCAAGCCCTCGACGCCCTCGACGCTATGAAGGAGACCTGGCGGCAGACCCACGACCGGGACGTCGATCACACCTACGGGCTCATGTCGGAGATCCAGGAACGCTTCGGCGGGCAGGGCATCGTGGACATGTACAAGGTGGTGCTGGAGCCCCTGTTCGCGTGGCGCTACGAGAAGTTCGACATCGACAAGCATCCTTGGGACGAAGCTCTCGAGACGCTGATGAACGTGGCGTGCGAGTCCATGCGGGGCCACCTGGTGGGACCGGAGCGCACCGGCGATTTCGAGCTGGTCGAGACCGACGACCGCTTCATCCTGCGGTTCGATCCCTGCGCATCGGGCGGGCGCACCATCCGGGGGGACTGGATCGAAGGAACCCCCGCCCGGATGGAACCACCGTACAACTGGGGAGTCAGCCAGGAGGAGGCCTCCTGGAACCACTTCCAGAAGGGGGTCTGCCTCTACTGCGCCCACTGCATCATCCTGATGGAGGAGATGCCGATCGACCGTTTCGGCTACCCGGTCCGCACCGTGGATCCGCCCATCTACCCGGACACCGATCCCGACCCCGATGTACGCCAGAAGTGCCAGTGGGAGATGTTCAAGGATCCAACCCAGACGCCCGAGGAGTACTACACCAGGGTGGGCCGCAAGAAGCCGGAGGTGTTCGGGTCATCGCACTTCGAGGCTCCGCCCATGCCGGACGCCGGCTCGCTGGGGTTGCCCGGCCTCGGGTAGACCGGTGCGGGCCGCGGTCCTCCACGGATACGGTGAGCCGCTAGAACTGACCGAGCTACCTGATCCGGTCGCGGGTCCCGGACAGGTCGTGGTCGACATCCGGGCCTGTGGCGTCTGCGGGAGCGACCTGTTCCTCCAGAAGGGCGGATTCGACTCGACCCTGCCGATCATCCCCGGACACGAGGCGGCCGGAGTGGTGTCGTCCCTGGGGCCGGGGGTCGACTCGGTCCGCATCGGCCAGCCGGTGGCCATCTACTACATCGACCACTGCGGGACGTGCCGGATATGCCGGTCCGGGCGGGTCAACATGTGCCTGGGGGTGCGCCGCATGGGGGTGGAGTTCAACGGCGCCTTCGCCGAGCAGGTGGTCATTCCCGCCCGGTCGGTAATCCCGGTGAGCGAGCAGGACGACCCGGCCGCCGTAGCGGTGCTGACCGATGCGGTGGCCACGCCCTACCACGCCCTGGTGCAGAGAGCCGGTGCCCGGACCGGCGAGACGGTGGTGGTGTTCGGGATCGGAGGGATCGGGGCCAACGCCGTACAACTGGCCGCCCACCTGGGGTGCCGGGTAATCGCTGTGAGCCGCTCCGACGCCAGCCTCGATCTGGCCCGGCGGATGGGCGCCGAGGTCGCGATCAGGACCGGCCCCGGCATCGCCGAGCAGGTCCGGGAGGCGGCCGGACCGGGAGGGCCCGACATCATCATCCAGACGGTCGGGTCGGCAGAGGTCTTCGCTCAAGCGGTCGCCTCTGCCGGCATCGGCTGCCGGGTGATCGCGGTCGGAGCCACGCTGGACCCTTTCCCGGTGAATGCCATGGACCTGATCTGGAGGGAAGCCGCCCTGTCGGGCTCCCGTGGCTTCACCCCGCAGGACATCAGGGACGTGCTGGACCTCCAACGTGACGGTGCTATCACCACCGACCACCTGGTGCGGAGTCGCCGGCCGCTCGATCAGGTGAACGACGCTCTGGATGATCTCCGGAACGCACGGGTGGTTCGCTCGGTGATCGGCTTCGGGTCGGGATGGTGACCGCTATTCCAGGTTCGGACCAGCGCGCTCACGCGATGACGGTGCAGGGGCCCGTTCCTGTCTCCGAGCTGGGTCCCACCCATGTCCACGAGCACCTCCACATGGACTGCAGGCCGATCCTCCGCATCCATGGCTACCCGGTGGTCTCGGAGGCGCCCCTCACCCTCGAGACCGCCGCGGAGGCCAGATGGAACCCGGGCGGCTTCCCGGACAATTACCACCAGACCGATCCTGATCAGGTCGTGGCCGAGTTGGAGCCGTTCCGGGCCGCCGGCGGCCGCACGATCGTGGAGGTAACACCCAGCCACCTGTCAAGGAACCCCGGCATCCTGCGGCGGATCTCCGAGCAGAGCGGCGTACAGGTGATCATGGGCTGCGGCTACTACCTGGCCGGAAGCCATCCACCGGGGACCGCCAGCCGAACCACGCAAGCAATCGCCGGCGAGCTGATCGACGAGTGGCGCCACGGGGTGGGCGACACCGGTATCCGTCCCGGAATCATCGGGGAGATCGGAACCGGCGACCCGGTTCACCCCGAGGAGAGACGTGTTCTCCGGGCCGCGGCATGGGCCCACCTTGAGACCGGCCTGGCGATCAGCGTCCACGTCCACCCGTGGGGCTTCGAGGGCGGAAACGCGCTCGACGTCCTCGAATCGGAGGGCGTGGACCCCCGCCGGGTAATCCTCAGCCACATGACCACGGCGGTCGGCGATCCGCCCTACCTGCTCGATTTGCTGGATAGGGGAGCCAACCTGGGCTTCGACCTGATGGGCTTCGACCACTCGTTGATCGGCCTGGGCAAGTACCCGCCCAGCGACTTCGACGTGGTGGCGCGGATCGCCGCGCTGGCCGAGCAAGGCTTCGCCGATCAGCTGTTCGTCTCCCAAGACATGGGAGGAGTGAAGACCCGCTTGCTGGCCTACGGAGGCTGGGGATACGCCCATGTCCTCGATCACGTGATCCCGCTACTTCGGACCGCGGGATGGGGTGACGGGGAGGTGGAGACCCTGATGGTCACCAACCCGGCCCGCCTGCTGGCGGTTCCCGGCCTGGCCCCTCCGGACGCCGCTGAACGGCCATGACCGGCGCCATCTAGGCCACTGACGGCACGAACCGCTCCTGGCATCTGGGCACCGGGTTGGAGGGCCGAGGCGGGATCGTCACCGGGGCCGCCAGCGGGATCGGGCGCGCTGTCACCATCTCCATGGCCGAGGCCGGGGCCCGGGCGGCGGCCATAGACCGGGACGAGCCGGGCCTTCGATCCACCTTGTCGGAACTACCGGCGACAGTCACCTGCCGGTGGTATCGATCTCTCCAACACATCGTCCATACCGCATCTGGTCGCGTCCGCGGTGGAAGGTCTCGGCGAAGGTGTGGGCCGTCTAGGACGTGTTCACGCTATGAGCGTTCGTTTGTTATCGCGGCCCCGTGGTCGGTCTGTGGGGTGGTGGTGGGATGTGGCGCCGGCAGCGGCGTCTATGGCAAGGACTGCTGACGAAGGCGTACCCGCAGGTACGTTGAGGAGGCAGGACGCAGCCATGGGCGTCGATGGCGGTCCAGAGCACGCCGCCGCAACGCAGACCGACCACGATCAGCTAGTTGAAAGCTTTGGTCTTGCCCTCCCAGTAGGGGGCCCGCAGCTTGAACTTCTGCAGCTTGCCGGTGGCCGTGCGGGCCAGCTCGTCGCGCATCTCCACCGACGTGGGGCACTTGTAGTGGGCGATCCGCTCCCGGCAGTACGCGATCAACTCCTCGGGCGTGGCGGTTGCTTCAGCCGCCAACACCACCAGCGCCTTCACCGTCTCACCCCACTTCTGGTGGGGCACCCCGATGACCGCCACCTCGGCCACGGCCGGATGCGAGAACAGAGCGTCCTCCACCTCGATCGACGACACGTTCTCGCCCCCGGAGATGATCACATCCTTCTTGCGGTCGGTGATCACGTAGTAGCCGTCGTCGTCGACGTACCCGCCGTCGCCGGTGTGGAACCAGCCGTCG
>VXMM01000025.1 GCA_009841105.1 Acidimicrobiia bacterium
GGTGTGGGATCGGCCGTGTACGGGGTTGGCGTGTCTGGTGGGGTGGCGTCGGGGGTGCTTGTTCGAGACGGTGGGTGGTGATGTTGTCGCGGTTCTATCAGCTCACTGAAGCGGGCGTACTAGTGGTGCGGAGTGTCGGCAAGCAGCGGTACAGGATCTTCGAGGCACCCGACGCACCCGCCTCATCACCCGCCTGGACAGAGAACTCTCCATCCAAGGCGCCGCCGCCTAATCCACTGTTGGTGCTGAACCGTTAGCCCACCGGACTGCCGGCTAGCCGTCCACGCCCTGATAGGACCTATGGGTGTTGCTTGACGACTTGGCACGTGCCGTACGGAGCACAAACCACGGGCCACTCGACTACGGGCGTACGGCGAATGCTCGACGGCGCCCGGGGCCGTAACGGTAAATCCGGAAGTCGGCGTCCAAGGCAAGGGCGTCGGTGATACCCAGGCGCTCCATCAGCGCCCAACTCGCGCGGTCCGTCAGGGAGAACGCCTGATCGGGGAAGCCCGCCAACGCGCCGACCGCCGCCTCGAGGTCCTCGTCGGTAGTGCACTCGACTCGGGCGACACCGGCCGCTATCGAGGAGACGAGGCGATTGGCGGCGTGATGGTCTACTCGCGCGTTCACCAGGTTCCACAGTTCGGCGAGCACGAGGTCGGTGGTCACCAGCGTCCCCGCGTTGTCAGCGAGCAGGGAACGGGCAACCTGGCTATGGGCGTCACCGTCGGCAGCGGCGGCGTACCAGATGCTGGTGTCCACGAACACCGGAACCACC
Source organism: Acidimicrobiia bacterium (assembly GCA_009841105.1). Lineage (GTDB taxonomy): Bacteria > Actinomycetota > Acidimicrobiia > Spongiisociales > Spongiisociaceae > Spongiisocius > Spongiisocius variivorans. The sequence goes on from VXMM01000025.1 coordinate 782, forward strand.
GGTCAGATACCTTTGGCCTCGAACTGGCGGTCGATCGCCTCGCTGATCATCGCCTGCTTACCATCGGCGATCCTCGATCCGCCGCCGTCGAACAGGCCGAAGATGACGGACGGGTCGGTGGCGGGAGCGTCCGTGCCCAGGTCGCGCGCCACGAGACGCCGGATGTACTCGGACAGGGAGACTCCCTGGCGAGCCGCCTTGCGCTTGGCTTCGGCGTGGTGGTGGTCTGGGAGCACAATCATGGTTCTCATACCTCACATTCAAGCATAATCGGCATGGCATTAGTTATGCCCTTAGGTTCCGGCAGCGGTCGCCTTGTTCCATTCGTCGACCGCGTAATGCTGGACGAAGAAGTGGGCTCTAGGGGCATTGTGGTTGCCGGACCTTCAGGCTTGACGAGCTTGCCGCGAAGGCCGGCAACCCCCAACGGCGATCCGATCCACCAACAACTTCCGTTGGTGACAACAGGGTCTGGATACCGACGGCCTCCAGTACGTCGGCTGTCAGTGGCAGACCCTGCCTGTAGCCCTTCCGAAAGGCTGCGTCGGCTGTCCACACACCTGAGTGCGATGTAGCCGTGTACTTGGCGTTTGCGATTTAGTTTCCCCGGAATGAGGCCGGACTGCTTCCGCAGGCTATGGTGTGGTCATGCCTTATCCGGAGCGCCTTTTGAGTCTGGACGAGCGGGTTGAGACCGAGTTCCGTCCCCACTGGAAGCTGCTGGTCTGGCCGGTTCTCATCCTGGTGGTGGCGATCGTCGTCGCTGTTGTGTTGGTGATCAACATCGATGGGTTGTTCGGATGGGTTCTGCCCTTGGTGGTGGTCCTGGCCGGCCTCCTCATATCGGTCAAGCGCTGGTATCGGTGGCTGTTCACCAAGTTCATCATCACCAACGAGCGGCTTATCGTCCGCAGGGGATTGATCGCCCGGAACAGTAAGGAGATCCCCCTAGAGCGCATCGACAACATCTCGTTCTCCCAGACTGTGGGTGAGCGGATCTTCCGGTCCGGTGACCTGTTGCTCGAATCGGCGGGAGAAGCCGGCCAGAGCCGCTATTCCGACATCCCGCGCCCGGAGGAGACGCAGGCGCTGGTCTACCGGATGAGGGAGGCGCGTATCAGGGATCTCGAAGGGACCCGCCATCGCTCGTCATCGCGAGCCGACGAACTTGCCAAGCTGGCAAGGCTCCGCGAGCAGGGAGTGCTGACAGACGCGGAGTTCGCAGCCGAGAAGGGGAAACTGCTCGGGGGGTGATGCACCGGGGTTCGCCTCGCGGCCATTTTCGCCGGCGACATTCGCAGCCCTGCCTCTCGTATCGCAGCCACAGGTACCCAGGCACCAGACGGATCTTTCATCGCATAGCGCCCCTGGTCGTCCTGGGCGTAAACACTCAACTGCTCCGGTGCTATTTTTCGTGCCTGTATACGGACTGGAGGAATGCCGCCGGAGGGTGATAAGCGAGACCATGGAACGCGACACGGAGATACTGCCCGCCCTGGGGTACTTGGCGGCCGGCATGACGGCAATGTTGGCGAGGCTATCCGGGGAGGCGCTCGCTCCATTCAACATCAGTCCCGTGGAGACCGCCATCCTCATGTACTGCTCGCGGAACCAGGCGAACACGACCCAGAAGTTGGTGGACGCAATACATCTGGACCCCTCCTCCGTGAGCCGCCACATAGCAAAGCTTGTGGCGAAGGGCCTGATCCGGCGAACCCGCCCATTTGACGACCGGCGCGTCGTGCGTTTGGAACTGACGGATGAGGGATGGGCCTTCATGCCCCGGCTCATCGAGTCCCACCAAGACCTCGACTCCCTCGTCAACGTCGGGATTGGCGAGGAGGAGAAGAGGGTCTTTCTGGATGTCACGAGGAAGATCCACGAGAACCTGCAGGCTGGAATACGAACACAGGAAAGCCACCGCGGGAGAGGTCCAGCGGGGAGCTGAAGGGTAGAGGTCGAGGCGCTCCCTGCGGCGGTGACGACCGGCTGCCCAGGTGTCCGCTGCTCTCTTGAGCTGTTGGATTCATGACATCGTCCGGCGCTTCCCCCGGGCCGATTAAGCGACGGCTGCGGAGTTCGGTTTGTCGGACTAGGCCTTCTACGACTGGCACCGCCAGGCCACTGTTGACCGCGGGCTGGAGCCGGGTCTCACTCCTGGCGAGAAGGACGAGATTCAGCGTTGATTGGCAAGCCGAACCATGACACGCCTATACCATCACCACAAGAGATGTTTTGCAAATGCGAAACTATTCAGCTTCCATGGTGTGAGTAGAGGCCGTAGGGGAGGGTTTGAGATGACGGAGGAAACCAGCGGCGGTATCGGCCCTTGGTGGCTGGTGGCGTTCAGCGGACTGTCGAGTCTGGTGCTCGGTGTCATGCTGTTGGTCTGGCCGGGCCGCACGTTGCTGGTCATCACCGTCGTGGTGGGTATCCAGCTGCTGTTCTTCGGGATCGGGAGGCTGGGCGGCGCGCTGTTCGGGTCCGAGCGGTCGCAACGGGGCATGCTGCTGCTCTCGGGCTTGGGCGGTATCGTGGTCGGGTTGCTGGCGTTGTTCCGTCCCAACCGCACCATCGATTTCCTGGTGATCCTCTTGGGTCTGTACTGGGTGCTCAGCGGATTGGGTGATGTCGTGTCGGGGTTCGTGGACCGGAACCATCCCGGCCGGGTCTCAGCGGTCCTCTTCGGGATACTGACGGCGGCTGCAGGCCTTGTCGTGCTTTTCTGGTCGGGTCCCACCGAGCTGGTCCTAGCGGTAGTGGCCGGTATCAACCTCGTCGCCGGTGGGCTAACCCAGGTCGCGATGGGCTTCCGCCTACGCAAGGGCAGCGCCGAAGTGGCACCCTCGTAGACCGTACCCACCGGGGATCGACACCAGCAGCCGGCGAAAGGTGTTGGCGGTACCGTCCACAGTTGCCGCCTTACGGGATCCGGCTGGGATCTAACCCGCGTGAGGGAGGAGTGCCCATGCGCGACATGTACTCGAGACGCGGGTCTTACCCGACCTCGGCCTGTACCGCAATCGCCGCAGTGTTGGCGGCAGCGGCTCTCCTCCTGGCCTGCGCCGAAGATCCGACCCCGGGAACCGCAATCGGCGACGGCTCACTGGGCACGGTGGAGATAGAGGCCGGAGCGGCGATCCAGATCCGCTCGGTGAACAACATCTCCGGTGATGTAGCCCGTCTCGGAGTGACCAAGCAGCGCGGCGTGGAACTTGCCCTCGCGGACTACGGTCCCGTGCACGGGTTCGCAGTGAGCATCGGTATCGGCATGAGCGACGGATGCTCGGCCGACGGAGGACGCCGAGCAGCGGAGTCTGTCGCCTCCGATCCGCAGGTGATCGGCGTGATCGGCACGTCTTGCTCCAGCGCAGCCACCACGGCCGCTCCCATCCTGGCCGGGGCGGGCATGGTGATGATCTCCCCCTCGAATACATCACCGGCGCTCACATCGGATCTGGCGGGCACCGTTGGTGAGCACCACCACCCCGGCTACTACCGGACCTCCCACAACGACCTCTACCAGGGCCAGGCCGTGGCTCGCTTCCTGTACGAAGAACTCGAGGTGACCACCGCCGCCACGCTCCATGCCCGGGACCCCTACACGCAGGGTCTGGCAGAGGCGTTCGCCGCCGCTTTCGAGAATCTGGGCGGCACGGTTACCGGCGTAGTCGACTTCGATCGGGAGGAAACCGATCTCGTTCCCGTGCTGACCGAAGCCGCCTCGGGTGAGCCGCAAGCCCTGTTTCTCCCGCTCACCGGGACGCGGGGCCGGCGGGTGGTGGAGCAGGTAGCCGGAGTGGCCGGACTGGAGGACACGGTGCTCCTGGCGGCCGACGCCCTCTTCGAGGACGATTTCATGCGCCTGGCCGGAACCGTTGGAATGTACTTCTCGGGTCCCGACCTGCGCTACGGAGCCAACGAGAACCAGAGCACCGGCCGCAGCGCGACCGAGGTGCTCGCAACCTACGAGGAGACCTACGGCGAGTCACCCGTGTCGCCGTTCTGGGCGCACGCCTACGACGCTACGACCCTGTTGCTCGAAGCTATAGCCGCCTCGTCCTACGTAACCGAGGACGGTGTACTGGTGATCGACCGGGCGGGGATGAGGGCCGCCCTGAACGCCATCGACCGGTACCACGGGCTGATCGGGACCATTTCCTGCGATCAGTACGGCGACTGTGGCACCCAGAAGATCACCGTGATCCACCACATCGACGCCAACGACATTGAGGCATCGAAACGCAACGTCGTGTTCGAGTTCAGCGGCTCCTGAGCTAGCCGAGTTCCACCACCCGCCTCGCCCGCGGAACAAAGACCGGGGTACTGCTCGCGCTTGAACGTAGCCTTGTCGAAGGCTTACCGCTCCTGCTGTTCTCGCGTCTCTCCTTTCGGCATGCGGTAGCCGACGCGGAGTTGGGTGAAGATGTAGGTGGGGTCGTCGGCGTCGTCGCCGAGCTTGCGGCGCAGGCTGCTGATCGCGGTGCGCATGGGACGAAGGTCGGTGTCGATGTCGGGATCAAGCCGCCAGACCCGTCTGAGCAGGTGCTCGTAGGTGAGCACCCGCCCGGCGTGGGACGCGAGCTCGGCCAGGGTCCGGTACTCGATGGCGGTAAGCGGCACCGGCCGTCCGGCCAGGCTCGCCCTCCGCTCGGCGTAGTCGATGGTCAGGTCTCCCAGGACATAGGGCGCTGACGGCTCGGGTGTCTCCCGCCGGCGCAGGGCCGCCCTGATGCGGGCCGCCAGCTCGACCGGCGAGAAGGGCTTGATCAGGTAGTCGGCGGCTCCCTCGTCCAGGGCCCGGGCCACGAGCTGCTCCTGGCCGTAGGCCGACAAGAAGATCACCGGCACATCCCTCGTCATGGCGATGTCCTTCATCAGCTCCATCCCGTCGGCTCCCGGCAGCACCAGGTCCAACAGGACCAGGTGGGGCCTGTCCTTCTCGACCAGGCGAAGCGCCTCCTCGGGGTCGGTGGTCACGATCGGTGTGTAGTCCGACTTCACGAGGGCGTCCCGGACGTGCCGGAGGGTTCGGGGGTCGTCGTCCACCGCCAGCACCCGTACCTGCTCCGCCGTCCGCCGCCGTGGGGAGCGCGCCGGGGATGCAACGGGCCGGGCTGGAGAGACGTATCCGGCCTGTTCAACAGTGGGTATCGTGAAGGTGAACCGCGCCCCCAGTCCCGGCCCGTCGCTTTCGACCCAGATGCGGCCCCCATGGGCCTCCACGATCCCCTCGCAGACGGCTAGGCCCAGGCCGGTGCCTCGTCCCGGCTCCTCACCGTCTATCCGGGAGAACATGCGGAACAGGTGGGGCAGGCTCTCCGCCGGGATGCCCCGGCCTCGGTCGGAGACCGACACCGCCACATGGACATCCTCGACGGCCGTGCTCACTCGGATGGGAGACGACTCCGGAGAGTTGCGGGCCGCGTTGGATAACAGGTTGTCCAGCACCTGGACCATGCGTGCCCGGTCCGCCATCACCCAGGGAAGGTCCTCCGCAAGCTCTATTTCGATGCGGTGCCTCCCGCCTCCGCTGCGGAAGGCGTTCCTGGCCTCACCTATCAGTACCGCAACGTCCGTCGGCCCGGGGGAGACCGCCAGGGCGCCGGTCTCGATGCGGGCCACGTCCAGCAGGTCGCTGATCAGCAGGTGCATCCGGTCGACCTGGGAGTCGATGATCCGGTGGAACTGCTGCATCTCGGCGGGGTTCAGCGGGGCGGGCGCTCCCAGAAGGGTGGCGACGGAGCCCTTGACCGAGGTGAGTGGCGCACGCAACTCGTGGCTCACCATGGCCAGGAACTCGGCCCGTAGCCGCTCCTGCTCCTCGAGGGGCGTCATGTCCTGGAGGACCACCACCCAGGACTCCACCCGGCCCTCCTCCGAGCGGATGGGGGTGGCGTTGAGCAACGCCCGCATGTTGCGGCCGTCGGGCACCCGCAGGACGATCTCCTCGGCCCGCACCGTCTCCCCCGCGCTCAGGGCCTGGGCCAGGGGCAGCTCCTCCAGGGAGATCTCGCTGCCGTCGGCGCGGCGGACGGTTATGACCTCCAAGAGGTGCTCGAGCGGCTGGTCGGGGTATCGCAGGCCGTCCACGATCCTCAGCATCTCCCGGTTGACGGAGACCAGCGTCCCTGTTCCGGCGTCTAAGACCACGACGCCCACGGGAGTGGTGTCGATGAGCGCCTCCAGGTCGGCCCTGGCCCGCAGCTCGTCCCGGTGTCGTCGGGCGTTGGCGATCACCAGCGCCGCCTGCGCGCCGAACATGACCAGGGTCTCCTCGTCTTCTCGGCTGAACTCCCCGCCCGCCTGTCTCTCCGCGACGAAGATGTTGCCTACGCGGTTTCCCATGTAGACGACCGGCGCCGCCAGAAACGGCAACAAGGATCCCACTTCCACGGGCGATTGGAGGTTGGGAAGGCCCTGGGACCTGATGTGGCCCAGGAGGTCCGGCAGTCTCAGGGGTCCCTCGGTCCTGCTGAGCAGTTCGAAGAACCGCATCCCGTCCGCCAGGGACCACATCCGCTGGGCCTCCTCGGCGGTCAGCCCCGACGACAGGAAGTCCTCTATCTCGCCGGAGTCGTCCACCAGGACGAAGGCCCCGTAGCTGGCGCCGGTCAGCGACCGGGCGCTGTCCAGGACCCCTTGCAGCACCGCGTCCAAGTCCAGGCCCTCGTTGATGCGCAAGCTGGCCTCGCTCAATCTACGGAGGGCCTGCATCTCGCCGTCTCGTTCCATCACCGCACCTCTGCTGGCACTCGACTGCGGAAGGGTTCCGCTCGGACGCTACTGGGCCATTGTAGCGGCCTCAAAAGCGAATCTCATATTGATTTCATATTGATTCCATATATTCTCACGATGATCTCATAGTAGCTCGGGTAAAGTAGTTGCTTATGTACCCCTGGGGAACCGAGGGCGGCGGCGAGCGACCGCCCCTTGGTTCCCCCTAACGAGGGAGACAACATGAAGTGGATACTGCTCATCCTCATGCTGGCCGGCACCGGCTGGCTCATCCTCGAAGAACAGTATTGGTGGGCCGGAGGCGCTGCCGTGATCACGATCCTGGTCGGCTGGCGACTCATCCGCCACTCCCTCAGCAGAGCCATCCGCCCCAAGTAATGAACAAAGCGGCCAAGCTAATCGCCCTCTACCTAGCAGCCATCATCCTCGCCTACCTCGGGCTAGGAGTCGGCCTACAACGATCCATCGTCCTCGCCTACACCATATGGGCCATAACCGCGCTGCTGGTTGTCTACGGCACGTATCGGATTATCAGACGATGAACCTTGTCCAAGCTGCCGAGAAGCAGGCGCTCGAACGAGTCCGGTTCAACCTCACCGACTGCATCGACAACATCGGGATGCTGATCCAACGTTACGGTCCGGATGCCAGCCTGGTAAGAGCTCGTGGTCTCTTGATTGATGTCCGGGATCGGGTCATCAGATTCATCGACGAACAATGACCACCAACCCGAGGTTTGTGGGACGCCTCCTTTCTGTGGCTTTCGAGAGCATGGAGTGCCGGCCCCGGACGCTCATCCGATGGATGATCGGCGTCGCCTGCGGTCCGGTCGCGGTGGGTTGCTGGGTGCTGCTCGCAGGGCTGGGGGACTGATGGCGAACAAGTTCGCGTTAGAGATCCCCACGCTGGAGATCGAAGGGAAGCGGCTCATCGTCCCCTCGATGCTGCGTCGCACCCTGGCGCACCTGGCCGACTTCCTCGCCGCTGCGGCGGTGGCGGGGGTCTTCTTCTGGGTCCTGCCGATCGAGTCGCCGATCCAGGACGCGGGCGGCGATGGGTTCTGGGGGACCGTGGTCCCCTTCCTCCTGTACTACCTGATCATCGCCCTGTACCGGCCGGTCGCTCACGCGGCGGCGGGCACGACGATCGGCAAGGCCATGCTCCAGATGCGCCTGGTCGGGTACGGCGCTGTTTGTAGCAAGGACCGCTTGGGCCGGAAGCCTTCGTTCTCGCTGGCGCTGGCGCGGTGGGCCGTGTTCTACATCATGCCGCTCGGTCCGCTGATCAGCCTGTTCGTGGCTCTCGGGTCCCGCGACAACCGCGGCCTCCACGACATGCTGGCGGGCACTGCGGTGGTGTCCACGCTGGCCCTGCCGTCCGAAAAGCCGGCCGAGCCAGAGGAAGAGCGATGACCGAACCACAACGCAACGCGCAGGGCTTCGTCGTCAACAGCTTCGAGGACCTCGGCACGGTTCTCGGAATCATGATCCACGGCGTGGACAGCCGCTTCAGTCCGGTGGATGGCATCCGCGACTGGCTCGAGCACAGGGTCGACACCATGGACAGGCGGCTTGAACCGGGTGGAGCAGAAGATGGACGCACGGCGACGATTGGGCTTCCCCGCCTCGGACGGACCGAGCCGGCGGGGTGAAACTGGTGGCACGATCAGCATCCCATGCCGGAAACAGGTCGGAAGCAGCCGACCACCGAAAGAAGCGCCCCGTGGTCGCCCCCTTCGGTTGGAGGTCGGCCTCCTGCCCATCAACGGCTTCTCAGCCGAACCGAGCGGGACCCACTAGAGCCGCCTTCCGGCTTCGACAAGGACGGAAGACGGCCCTGGCGTTGATACACAGCCCAAGCGCTACCACAGTCTTCAACCGTTCACGACATGAGACTCGACAGTGTGCGGTCGAAGGCGTGTGGAGGGTGGGGCGGCGATGCTGACAGCAAGCCTGAACGCCGTCTGGTTCGGCCGCCCCGCTTCTCGCACCAGCCTGCGATGAAGTAGACCACCGACCAAACGTGACCCTCGATCCCAAACTCGTCAGATTCGTCAGACAGCGCAGGCAGCGCCCCTCATGGGCACAAGTGGCCAAAGCTGGGAACAGAGCAGGCTACCGAACCGTCCGAGGCAAACGATGGGAAGGTGCGAATCTGCGACAACAGATGCTCGCAACATTCCCTGATGAACCTTGGTGCCGCCCTTGAATTCCCGTCACTCTCCAGGCATCAGAGACATCGCAGAAGCCCGACTCCGCCTACTCGAAGCAACAGAAGAACTCGAACCCCTACTCAGCGACAGCAACATGAATCCCTACAACCTGAATCTGCTCCGGGTTAACAGGCTCATTCTCGAAGCTCGCCGCCACCTACAAAACTACCTAGACCGGACAGGGCCAATCCCACCGCAGCCCGCCTGATCCCCGGATCACACACCGGCGCGGAGTTGGCCAGGTTCTCCAGGTCGGCCTAGGCCTTTCTGAGGGACTGCATCTCCGATTCGCGGGCATCGCCCCGGTCATCTCTACACCTCCATCAGGACACTACGGGGTCTTTTGTGACGGTTTCGAACAGAAACTCACATTGATTTAACCGCTCGAACCCCAATTCTCACGGCTATCTTACACACGGTTACCTATAGTAGCGAGGGAAGCAGGGTCCATCGACAGGGGCGGTTCTGGCTTGACAGCTTTCGATGACACGGGCCGGAAAACGGAAGTGTTCCGATCCAGTCAGCGAAATGATCTCAACGGGGAGGCGCTTACAAGACCCGCGGCGGAGTCTGGATCCAGTGGACCCTGACCCGGAGGGTCCGGCGTGATCGCATCGCCCCTACACCGAGCCTCCCAGGGTGTGCTGCAGGGAACCGCCGCCCCTTCCGGGGACGGAGGTTCTTGGCGCTCGCAGTCAAGGGCATGTTCGAGAGTAGGACAAGGCTTTGCTACAACGCAAGAGGCAAACGGTAACGACCAGCTCTGACTCGTTTCTGGTCGATCCTCCCAGGCCCGCCGTACGGCGAACGGAGTTGCCTCCGGGGCCATCCGCGTTGCCCCTTGTCGGCCAAGCGTTCCGCCTCAAGAACGACTTCGTCGGCCTGCTGCGAGAGGCCGCCACCTACGGCGACGTCAGCACCGTGTCCGTGAAGCCCATCATGTGCTGCCTCGTGAATAACCCCGAGCTCACCCGGCAGGTCCTGGTGACCAATCGCCTGAAGACCGGGCGAGGAGTGACCGCCTTTGAGACCATACGCTGGATGATGGGCGACGGCCTCACGGCATCCACCGGGACGTTTCACCTGAAGCAGCGGCGGCTGATACGGCCCCGGTTCCATCGCAGGTACATCGAACACTACGCGGGGGCCATGACCGAGATCTCTGCCCGAAAGTCTCGGCAGTGGCGAGACGGGGCCCAGGTGGACATGGAGCAGGAGATGCGGGACTTGACGCTCGAGATAGTGGCGAAGGCCCTGTTCGATATCGAGACGCACGACGTCGTCCGGCGCGTGGGCCGGTCGTTCGCGGAGAGTGAGGGGTACATATACGCCCGTCTGACCCAGCCGTTGTTTCTCAGGCGGCTGCTCCACAAGCTTCCCGTGCCCTCCACCCGGCGCTTCAAGGAGGCGCGCGCCTACCTGGACGAGTTGATATACGACCTGATCAGCGAACGCCGGCGATCGGGCGCCGAAGGCGACGACCTGCTCTGCATGCTGCTGCAGGTGAGGTACGAGGACGCCGAGGGCGACGAAGGCAGCGGGATGAGCGACGAGCTGGTACGGGACGAGGCGGTCTCCCTGTACATCGCCGGGCACGACACCACGGCGACCACCCTGACGTACGCGTTCTTTCTCCTGTCCCAGAACCCCGAGGTGGAGAAGCGGTTCCATGCGGAGCTGGACGACGTGCTCGGGGACCGCGACGCCACCCTCGAAGACCTGCCCAACCTGCATCTCACCGACCAGATAGTCACGGAGACGCTGAGGCTCTATCCGCCGTTCTGGCTCCTTGGAAGGATGGTGTTCGAGCCCATCGAATTGGGGGGTCATCGCATCCCGGCCGGCGTCTCAGTGGTGACCTCGCCGCTAATCACGCACCGCGATCCGCGCTGGTTCGACGACCCGCTGGAGTTTCGCCCTGAGCGCTGGACGGACGAGTTCCGCAGCCAACTGCCGCAGTTCGCATACTTCCCCTTCGGGGGAGGCGAGCATCAGTGCATCGGCGAGGGCTTCGCGTGGATGGAGGCGAAGATTGCGCTGGCCACCTTGCACCGGCGCTGGCGCGCTACGACGAGCAGCAAGGCGGAGATCATGCCTCGCACAACCCTCAAGGTGAAAGGCGGCCTGCCGATGAGACTCGAACGTCGCCGCTAGAGCACCGCGACCGACGGAGGGCTCGGCCTGACCGCACGGCGCCAGTCCCGACGGGCGGCCTGCCGATGACCCTGGAGCGCCGAGATTGAGCGGACGCCATGTGCCAACCCACCACGGAGAGGCGAGATCACCGCCCGGAGCGACTGAAGAGAAACTCCCGGCGATCATCCCCACCGACTACAGGGCGGGGTACGAGAAGGCGTGTGAACTGGCGCCGGAAACGGCCGCCAACTACGTCGCACACACGCTGATCGGAGATCCTCTGGCCGACGCCATGATGGAGGACCTGTCCGGCGTCTCGAGGCAGGAACAGGCCCTGCTGTTTCAGGGGGCGTTGCTCGAGCAGGACTGGGACAGCCTGACCGACGCTCCTTCTTCGGCGAAGGAATTCTTCGAGGACACGGAGAAAGTGCCGGACTGGGTCGATTTTGACTCATTTCTCCCGGGAATCCGCATGTTCCATCGGAACTCTCATCTCATCCTGGGCGCGTTTGTCGGGGGCACGCTGGTGGAAGGGTTCGCCACCAACATCAGCAAGGCTTTCTTCATCAGCGGGAGGGTGCGCGACCAGGGAGTACGGAGGCTGAGGCAGAACAACCGGCACATGATCGAGATCTTCATGCCCGACGGCTTGACCAGGGACGGAGACGGTTGGAAGTTATCGGTACGGATCCGGCTTGTCCACGCGCAGCTGAGACGGTTGCTCGGGAACTCCGACGAATGGGACCACGAGGCGTGGGGTCTGCCCATAAGCTCGGCACATCTCGGTTACGCCATTACGTCGTTCTCGGCCAGGCTCTTGGACCACATGAAGCACCTGGGGGCGAAGTACTCCGACGAGGAGCGCGACAGCTTCATGTCCATTTGGCGGTATACCGGACATGTCATGGGCATTCCTACCTCCATACTCTTCCGGGACGAGGAGGACGCCCATCACCTGCACCGAATCGGCTCTGTGTGCGAGCCTCCGCCCTCCCCGGAGTCAATCGTCATGGCGCATGCGCTGGTCAACTCTGCCCCGCTGGTGATCGGCGTTTCCGACCCGCCGGAACGCCGCAAGCTGGCGGGCTACGTGTTCAAAGTCTCCCGGGCCCTGATCGGCAACACGCTGGCCGACCAGTTGAAGTATCCTCCCGGCCCGAGCTATGGGACCCTGTTCATCTTCCGGATGCAGGGGAGGTACAAGCGCCTTCTGGCCAGCCTGGGCCGAAAGAGTAAGAATGACCCGAACCTATTCAGGTTTGTGTCACTCTTGGAGGCGTCCGTTCTGGAAGAGACGGGGATCAGCTACAGGCTGCCCGATCACATGTACTCGGAGGAGTCTTCCCAGTGGTGAAGCGGGCTGGGCCTGATCGGGTTGGCAACCCGTTGCGGCACACTACACGTTGACGTAGCGACGATCGGAGCCAAGCCCCCTATAGCGAGTCCGATGCTCCCGCCCAGCGGGACTTACGCATTCAACTTGACAAGGGCACTCGCAAGCGACCGGAGACGAGTTTCCATCAGGCGCGGAGGGTTGCCGTTCTTGCGGTGTCCACGCTGAAGGTGGCCGGGTCCACCGCGACGCCGTAGTCCCGCTCGGCTGCCTCGACGGATACGAAGCCGTTGCGGACATCCTTTGCCACCAGGGCCGGATCGCGCTCGAACGGGTTGCCCCAGCCGCCGCCCCCTCCGGTGTTGTTGGCGAGAACCTGACCGGCTTCGAGGAAGTTGTAGCTGCCTCCCTTGCGCTCCTCGTTCTCCGTTCCCGGGTCGATCACGATGTGGTTGGGTTCGGCTTCCTTCCCGCCGTTGATGCCCCATGGAGGGCTCAGGGTCTTGTAGACGATCGAGATGGCCGTGCTGGGGGCGAGAAACCGGTAGACCCTGCTGATGCCCACGCCGCCGCGGTGCTTGCCGGGGCCTCCGGTGTCGGGCCGGTAGCCGTAGTGGTCGATCATCACGGGACCCTTGACCTCCAGCACCTCGACGGGATTGTTGCGGCAGCCCGGCTCGGACAGATGCATGATGCCGTCCTCACCATCTCCGCCGGCGTGGGCACCGAACCCGACCGCGTCGTTCATGCCCTCCAGCCACGGACCTCCGGTGCGGGGGTCGACTCCGAGAGCCATGACGGAGCACACGTCACCCCCCGAACAGGCAGGCACGCGGTCGGGCATCCCCTGTGCCAGGGCCTTCAGCATCACCTCGCCGCCCAGCAAGCCGGTCCATAGGGTGAAGGTGGGCATCGGTGGAACGGCGTGCATCACCGATCCTTCCTTGGTGATCACTCGCAGCGGCCGGAAGTTGCCGGCCGTCACCGGCCACTCGGGAGTGGTGAGGCCCTTGAAGATCAGGCAGTTGAAGGCCTCGGTCATGCCCCGCGGCAGGTTGATCGGACCGCGAACCCCTTCGTCGCTCCCGGTCCAGTCGACGATCATCTCGTCGTCGGTGATGGTGATGGTCACGGCCATCTTGATGGGTCTGTCCAGGTCCACCCCGTCGTTGTCCAGGTAGTCCTCGGCGCTCCACGTGCCTTTGGGCATGCGCCGCAGGGCTGCCAGCGCTAGGCGCTCGCCGTGGACGTTGATGGCGTCCATGGCGGCGGTGAGGGTCTCGACCCCGAACTTCTCGGCGATTTCACGGGTTCGTCTAACCCCGGTAACCACAGCCGACACCTCCGCTTGTATGTCCCCGATCGTGTGGTTGGGCAGCCGGCTGTTGAAGCGCACGATGTTGAATATGTCCTCGTTGATCTCTCCTTCCCGGTACAGCTTGACGACCGGGAAGAAGATCCCCTCCTGGTACATGTCGGTGGAGTCGAGCACGTAGCCCGGGTCCTTCTGTTTGAGGTCGAGCACGTGGCACCGGCAGGACGCGAAGCCGACCAAGCGCCCGTCGACATGGATAGGAGCGAACACGAGCGTGTCGAGCGTGTGGGCCGACGACCAGTACGGATAGTTGTTTATGAACACGTCCCCGGGCTTCATCGCATCCGTTCCCAGAAACTCGATCGACCGCTTGATGCCGTAGTCGTTGCCGCGGGTGAACACGGCGATGCCCGGAGCGTCGGCAGCGATGTCTCCGTTCACATCGTGCAGTCCCACCCCGTAGTCGTGGGTTTCGTAGACGACCGTGTTGTAGGACGTCCGGCAGAGGTTCCGGGCCATTTCTTCGCAGGCCGAGAGGAGCCCGTGACGGATGATTTCGGTGGTGATGGCGTCAATCATCGGCAACCCCCAGTGTTATCACGAGTTCGCCATGCTCCCCCACGACCAGATGATCGCCCGGATGGATGACGGTGGTCGCGGTGTGCTCGACTATCACCGCCGGTCCGGCGATCTCGTCATCACAGCAAAGGTCTTCCCTCCTGTACACCCTGGCAGGGACCCGGTCGGCCCCCCCGGGGTCAAGAACGGGCCGGGTTGCGAACGGCTCGGGTAGCCCGGCCGTCCGGCGGCGAAGTGCCGGCAGCCTGGGTTGATCGACCGTCCCGGTGGCGCTCAGACGCAGCGTCGTGACCTCGACCGGATCGGTCATCGTATGGCCGTACTGTCGATGGTGGAGTTCGGCGAACCGCTGCCCCAGATCTGCGATCGGGTTGTCTGTCCCGGGTGGGAGAGTGATCGACACCGGATGTTGCTGGCCGGTGTACCTGAGATCGATCGAGCGCGCCAGCACCTGCCTCTCGACAGGAAAGCCCTCCGAGCGCAGCACCTCTTCGGCGCGGGCCGACATCTCGGCGTAGGAGCCTTCCAGCCGACCGGCGTCGAGAGACTCCAGCGGCATCACGGCGGTCTTTGCGAAATCGTGCTGGACGTCCGCCATCAGCATCCCCAGCGCGGAGAAGGCGCCTTGGCCCGGCGGGATGATGACAGTACCCATACCCAGCTCGCGGGCCACGTCGACCGCCACTATCCCACCGGCGCCGCCGAACGCAAGGAGCGCGAAGTCCTTCGGGTCGCGGCCCAACTCGATGGTGATCGAGCGCACCGCTCCCATTACCTTGACCGCCGAGATCCGTACCACGCCGAGGGCGAGTTCCTCCACTGTTATGCCCATGCGCTCGGCGAGCGGTTCCAATGCGCCGCGGGCCAGATCCTCGTCGAGGGTCAGGGTCCCTCCCAGTGGGGCCTCCTGGCCTAGGTAACCCACCACGAGAGCGGCGTCGGTGAAGGTGGCCTCGCTTCCACCGGATCCGTATGAGGCGGGCCCCGGGTCCGCGCCGGCGCTTTGCGGCCCGACCTGTAGTCCCCCCGCTTCGTCGGTCCAGGAGATCGAGCCGCCGCCGGCCCCTATCGTGTGGATGTAGAGCGACGTGATGTTGATGGGCAGGCTCTCGAACTCGGCGCCCTGGTGCATGACGGGTTGCCCTTCGATGATGAGCGAGGCGTCCAGGCTGGTACCCCCCATGTCGATCGTGACGAGGTTGGGTTCTCCGATCATCCGGGCGAAACCCGCCGCCCCGATGACGCCTCCCGCCGGTCCCGACAGGATCAGGTTCACAGGGCTCTCCCGGGCGGAGGAGGCGGTCATTGCCCCGCCGCCGGACCGCATCATCAGGAACCGACCCTCGAAACCTCCTGCCTCCAGTTCTGCGCCCAGGTCGTACAGGTAGGTCCGCACGATGGGTTTGATGTACGCGTCGAGGACGGCCGTGCTGGTCCGCTCGTACTCCCGGTACTCGCGTGAGAGATCCGACGAGATCGACACCTCCACCTCGGGGGCGACCTCTGCCAGAACCTCCCGCATCGCCGCTTCATGGGCAGTGTTGACGTACGAGTGCAGGAAGGCCACGGCCACCGCCTCGTAGCCTCCGTCCCTTATCAGTGCGGCGACCCGGCGAGCATCGGCTTCGTCGAATTCGGTGTGGACGGAGCCGTCGAACATGAGGCGCTCCGTCACCTCGAAGGTGTCGCATCGTTCCACCAGGCGGGGAGGGTTCCGGTAGAGGATGTCGTAGTTCCCGTCCCGGGAGGTCCGTCCCAGCAGGTAAACGTCCCGAAACCCCGCAGTGGCCACTACGGCCGTCCGGGCGCCGGAGCGGGTCAGGAGCGCGTTGAGGGCGAGGGTGGTGCCGTGGGTGAACAGGGATGTGCGGTCAAGGGCTGCGTCGACCCGTGCGATGGAGTCGATGACCCCCTGGCTCGGGTCGTCCGGCGTGGTGGGTACCTTCTCGAACCGGATCTCTCCGCTGTCGTCGAGACTCACCACGTCAGTGAACGTACCTCCTACGTCGATAGCCAAGCGGTTGGTGCTCACCGGCCCTCCTCGCTGCGGTCGGCCCTGTCGCCAGGGGAGGTAGCCAGGCGAGGGGTCCGGAAGCGGGCTCCGCCGTCGATGAAGGTGCGGATCATCTGTCCACCACCTTTCCCGATCGGATGACTACCCGATCCGGTGACCAGAGCACGTCGGTCCGCTCGAAGGGGTTACCTCCCAGCACCACCAGGTCGGCGATGGCGCCCTCCCGGATCACCCCCAGGTCCGGTCGCCGCAGGATGGATGCGTTGACCGAGGTGGCCGAGCGGAGGACATCGCCAACCGTGTCCACCTCGCACCGGTTCCTGAACTCGAGCAGCTGTTCGTCCTCCAGGTCTCCGACCAGGTCGGTTCCGAGACCGATGCGTATTCCTGCCCGGCGGGCGATCTCGATCGAGGAGAGGCCCGCCTCGAGCACCTCGCGGTTCTTGCGCTCGGAGACCGGAGAGACGCCGAGGCCGGGCCCGCGCCGACCCATGGCGTCGTATGCGATCAGGGTGGGGACCAGATAGGCGCCGCGTTCCACCATGAGCTCGGCTGTCTGCTGGTCGAGGAGGTTTCCGTGTTCGATGGTCCGTACGCCGTTGGTCACCGAGTGGGCGATCGCCTCGGGGGAGTAGGCGTGGGCGGCTACGTAGGAGTCCCGCCGGGATGCCTCGTCGCAGACGGCCCTCACCTCTTCCGCGGAGTACTGTCTGCTACGGAGTGGATCCGTGGGAGAGGCCACGCCCCCGGAGGTGAAGATCTTGATGGCGTGGGCGCCGGTCCGGAACCGTTCCCGGACTGCTCGCCGCAGGGCGTCGACACCATCGACGACCTCCCCGGCATGGTGCCCGAGGACCTCGATGGCGAGGTGACCGGGACGGGCATCACCATGCCCCCCGGTCTGGCTGAGTCCGGGACCGGTGAAGAAGTAGCGGGGGCCCTCGATGAGTCCATCCTCGACGGCCATGGGAAGGCCGATGTCACCCCCCGCCACGTCCCGTACGGTGGTGAAGCCCCGGCGCAGGGCGGATTCGAGGCGGCGAGCGGCCTTGGTGGACACGTAGCTCGGGGGCAGGGTCTCTGTCTCCAGCAGGTCGACGCTCACCGTGTAGGCGTGGAAGTGGGCGTCGATCAGGCCGGGTGTCACGACACGACCGCGGGCGTCGAGCACCCGCGCCGCCTCCGGGGGCGGACCCTCCAAGCCAACGATCCGCCCACCCTCGGTGTGGATCGGACACTCCACCGGCTCGGAGCCGACACCGTCGAACACGAGACTGTTGACGATCGACAGCAATTCGGTGTTCAGCTGTGCCTCACGCCCACTGGACATCCGATCTGCTCCCACGAACGGGGAACCGCGGAGATCTCGCCAAGATCCCGGTTAGAGCCATGGCCAACTCGATTCCTTCCTGAGCCGGAGTCTGCATACGGTATCAGTGTGATGCTGAGAACCGGCCCATCGTGTCCAGCGAGCGGAGGCGGCGTCCCCTTCTGTAATGCGCCCGTTCGGTGTCTGGAGCGGTCGCCAGCGTCTCTTGCGAGGCGGTCGAGCAGTTGGTTGTAGCTCTGGGGTGGTCGGCTGAGGGCAGCGGCTTGTCGGGTGATGGTGTGTACGACTTTTTCGTCGTATGAGGTGTCAACGAGGTCATGAACGAAGTGGTCGGGGCTCTGGGCCTTGATGCCGAATATGCTCAGGACGCTGTCGGGGAAGTCCCGAAGGTTTTAGGCTCGGCGCTCCTCAGTCTGCATGCATGCGGGACCGGGCAGGAGGAAGGCAACTTTGGAACCGAGCGCCCTAGGCCCTTCGTACGCCAGGTTGTGGACCGCCTACGTGATCTCGAGCCTCGGCAATGGGTTATTGCTCGCGGCGCTGCCATTGCTTGCCACCTCCATCACCCGGAATCCGCTCGCGATCGCCGGCCTCACGGCGGCGGCCGGGCTTCCCTGGCTCCTGGTCGGCCCGCTGTCGGGAGCGATCGCGGACCGGGTCGACAGGCGCCGGGCAATGGCCGTGGCCGAGTTCTGTCGGGCCGCGGTTGTTGGCCTGGCGGCTCTCTTCGTGCTAGGGGGCGGCGAGTCGTTGCTGTTCCTGTACCTGGTGCTGATCATGATCGGAATCGGGGAGACCATCTACGATCCCATCGGGCTTGTCATGGTGCCCTCCCTGGTCGGGCCTTCCCAGCTGGACAGGGCCAACAGCCTGCTCTACGGAAGCCAGACCCTGGTTCAGCGCTTTGTGGGGCCACCGCTGGGGGGATGGCTGTTCGCGCTGGCCGTCTGGGCGCCTTTGGGAATAGACGCTTTGAGCTTTCTGGTATCGGCTCTGGTGGTGCTGACGCTCCCGAAAACGCCCTCCCGTCCCGACCCGGAGTGGACGATCGGCGGGTTTTCGGACGACGTCATGGAAGGCCTGCGGTGGGTGTGGCGCGACCGGGCGCTGCGCGCTCTGATGCTGGGCGACGGGGCCCTGCACTTCACGGGTGCTGCCGCTACGTCGGTCCTGGTACTGGTCGCCCAGGATCGTTTTGAACTGGGCGCGCTCGGCTTCGGGCTCACCCTCGGCGCATTGGCCGGTGGGCACATTCTCGGTTCCGCCCTCGCTCCTGCCATCGTCAAGCGGTTTCAGCGGGCGAAGGTCTGCGTGGCATCCGTAGCCGCGGCCGGCGGCGGATTCCTGCTGGTGGCGGTGTCGGATGTCGCTCTGCTAGGTGGGTTGGGCTTGGCCGTGGTGGGGTTCGCGGGTTGCCAGCTCGACATCGTGTCGGTCACCTACCGGCAGGCCGCGGTACCGGACCGTATCCGCGGCCGGGTGATGGCGGGAGTCCTTTTTGTGTGCCACGGATCGGTCCCGCTTGGCGCGATATTCGGAGGACTGGTGGCGACAGTGGTAGACGTCCGCTACACCTACGTGGCCGCGGCTCTGGTGGCAGCAGCGGTCGCGCCCTATCTACGGCGCGCGTTGAAGGACACCGAACTCGATCCGGGAAGTGCCGGCCTGGCTTCGGGAGGATCGCACGGCTGACGGCCACCACGGATCCAGTCGGCGGATCAGATACTCGGCGTGGAATCCGGCCACATCGTCCAGAGCGGCGCTCACCGCGAGCTGATCCAGCAACCGGGAGGCTCGTACTACCACCTCTGGCAGGACCGCAAGCGCGCTCTCGGGTGGCGCATAGGCGAGACTGCCAGGACCGGGCAGGCTGTCTGATCATAGGGAGAGGAGCGATCCGATCCCGCGACGTGGGACTCGGTGGGCGGCGGACTTATGGCACAGGCCCGGGTTCGGGGAACTCGTTGACCGCGAACACGCTGTTGACGATCTGGAGGTCGGCGTTCGGGCAGTGGGGGAGCCACGTCCGGCGCCAATCGGCTTCCGGGATGTGGTAGAGAACCTCGCCACCGGCAACGATTTCCGCCTCTAGCTCGTACCGGCTGTGGCGGCTGATCTGCACGCCTTCGTACGGCAGTGAAAACTCGATCGGGAACCTGTCGATGTCGCCGCGAGCCGTCTCCGTGACCACCAGCCGTGCTTCGGGATCGGTGACGTCGATCAGCCGGACGTGGAGCACGGCCTCGCGGGGCAGGTCTTCCGCGGCCATCTCAACGTGAATCTGTCCGGGCAGGGGCTCGACGCAGGTGTCGAAGGGGTTGGTGGACACGACCATGACATCGGAGTTGGGGGCAGCGCCACGGGTGAGCACCGGGTGGACCGTGTCGTTGACGTACAGCAGGTCATCGCCGTGCCTGACATCGGCGCTCAGTGAGTACTCGTTTCCGCTGACGACCCGGTCGCGGTCGTACTCGATGCGGAAGCTGACCGGGAGGCGGCCGGCGTTCTCGATCACGTCGAGCCCCAGTTCCACGGAGGGGGCATCGGCCAGCGTGGTGTCCAGCAGCCGGACCGAGACGACCGCGCCCTCGGGCAAATCGACCTCTCGAGCGAAGCGCACCTCGCCGGAGACAGATCCGGCGGACCCTGGCGGCGCGCAGGCGGCAGTCGCTGCAAGAGCCGTGGCCATTACCGCGATCGTGAACGGACGCGCCCAACGATGCGTCACCGGATCACTCCTTCCCACTCCATTGCCTCTCCTGGGCCATGATCGTCGTTCCCATGCCCTGCGTCCAAGCACGATCGGCGTGGCGCCGGTCACGCCCGTGCGCGAGGAACCTTGCGAATCCGGTGTGGCAACTCTCCGCACGCGTGGGTCAACCGATGAGGTACCGGCTCGCCAGCGAGTCGGTTACCACCGCGCCGAAGAGCAGGGCCAGGTACAGGATCGAGAACAGGTACAAGGCCCTGGCGCCCTCGGTGCCCTCATTGCTCACCAGCCGGACCGCCCGGACGATAAACCCCGCCCCCAGTGCGACGGCGCCGACCAGGTAGATCCAACCGACGGCGCCTGTCGCGACGAACGTGGTCGAGAACACCACGAGCACCACCGCGTAGACCAGGATCTGGCGCTTGGTCGCAGCGAGCGTGGCGACCACCGGCAGCATCGGGATCCCGGCCCGGGCGTAGTCGTCCTTGATCAGGAGTGCCAGGGCCCAGAAGTGCGGAGGTGTCCACAGGAAGATGATGGCGAACAGGTAGACGGCCGGAAGCTCGACCGTCCCGGTTACAGCCGCCCAACCGACCAGGGGTGGGACCGCGCCGGCGGCGCCTCCGATGACGATATTCTGGGGCGTGGTCCGCTTGAGGCCCTTGGTGTACACGAACAGGTAGATGAGGGTCCCGGCCACGGCGAGCAGGCCGCTCAGGACGTTCACGAAGGCGGCCAGGATTACGAAGGCGGCCAGGTTGAGGAGGACTCCGAAACCGTATGCCTGGCGTTTGGAGATCCTCCCGCCGGCTACGGGCCGGGTACGGGTGCGGGCCATCCGCTGGTCTATGTCGCGTTCGGCGCCGTGATTGAGCGCGTTAGCGCCACCGGCGGCCAGGTAGCCGGAGACGACGACCAAGGCGATCACCAGCGGATCCGGCCGGCCCTCGGCAGCCAGGAACATGCTCCCCACCGCCGTGATCAGCAGAAGGAAGATGATCCGAGGCTTGGTGAGCGCGACGTAGTCGCTCAGCACCCTCGATGTGCGAGCGCCTGCAGGGAGCGTCAACGGCGCCCCGGATATCGGGGCCTCACGCGGAAGGTACCGGGATCGAACTGGACCGCGATCATCAACACCATCGACACCCAGGACATCGTGGCGAAGACCAGGTGCAGGGACGCGATGAAAGGGGTCGATCCCATCCATGCCGTCAGTGCCCCCACCCCGATCTCGATCACGAGGAACCCGGCCGTGAGCGCCGCCAGCCAACGTAGCTGTCCCCGTGCCGCGCCCTGTCTCCAAGCCACGAAGCAGGTACGTAGCACGAGCACGGCCACGATCGCCACCATGTATCGATGGGTCATGTTGATGACGAACGGCGTGCCTCCGGGGAGTTGGTTGCCGATGCAGAGCGGCCAGCTCGGACAGGCGGCCCCGTAGTTCATCCCCACCATGTAGGAGCCGAAGAGGATGGTTACCAGCAGACCGCTCAAGCCGGCCCACGCCATGCTCCGGTCCCGCGTGGAGATGCTGGTATCGCGGCTCTGTGGACCATCGGACCGATCATCGGGCGGACCGGCCAGCCAGGCGACGGCGAGGCCGGCCACGGTCAGCTCGGCCAGTCCCAGGTGGATCAGGCGCGTCCACCAGGAGAGCTCGCTCAGGACGGTGAGGCCACCGAGGATCGCCGCCGCCACCACCAGCACCGTGCTCGCGGCCGTGGCGAGGATGGCGGGTTTCGATGCCCGCAGGTGCCGCCAGGCCAGCACGAGCGAAGCCACCACCAATAGCCCCACGGCCGTCGCCGCCAGGCGGTGGGTGAACTCGAGCCAGATGTGGTAGTCGAGGGGTGGGATGATCTGCCCGTGGCAGAGCGGCCAATCCGGGCATGCATCTCCGGAACCGGTCACGCGGACGACCCCTCCCAGAGCGACCTGAGCGATGGCCGCCGCCAGGCTTGCCAGCGTCACCGCTCTGTATCTGGCACGGCCCGATCGTGTGCCCGCGGCGACTTGTGACATAGCTGACCCGCTCCGTGATTCGAGTGAGGGATTCCCTCTGCGCATCCTGAACCGCGGTTACAGAAAGCTCCCGGAAGCACCGGATCGGATCCCCTCCAATTCTAATCCGTCCCCGGTCATTGAGAGGTAGGCGAGGACATGGGGCCGAAGACGGCTTGGCGGTTCGGTCCGTTTCCGACACGGCACAGGCCACGCCCATCGTCCTCGCGCGTGAGCGGTTCAGGGGTCCCGGCCAATACACAGGGCTTCTATATAGTGGCCGGATGGAAGCTCGCGCCATCACCCGACCTGATCGGCACCTGTGGTGAGCGCGCGATCGGCGTTTCCCGCCGCTCCCGAGTTGGCGGTTACCCGCTGGTTCAACACCGGGGCCAATCCGACCCTGGCCGACCTGCGGGGCGAGGTCGTGGTGATCGAGGCGTTCCAGATGCTCTGTCCCGGTTGTGTCTCCCACGGACTGCCCCAGGCCAAGCGCATCCAGCACGCCTTCGGCGACGACGTCACACTGCTCGGGCTCCACTGCGTGTTCGAGCATCACGAGGCCATGACGCCGGTCTCGCTCGAGGCTTTCCTCTACGAGTACCGCCTCACCTTCCCGGTCGGTGTCGATGCCCACGACCCCGGGTCGGCTCTACCCGTCACGATGGGCCGGTTCCAGTTGCGGGGGACCCCGAGCCTGGTCGCCATCGACCGGGCCGGACGAATCCGTCTCAACGCGTTCGGCCAGGTCGACGATCTCGTCGTCGGCGCCACTCTCGCCCGTCTCATCGACGAGCCCCGGGGCGGCTGAAGGCGAGCCCGACATAGGGTGTCCCGCTCCGACGCCGCGGCCCGATCGGTAGCCGAAACAGACGACCGTCTCGGATCCGCCACCTTGCGGGTAGCGGCCACGTTTATCCGACGTGATGTTGGATGGTTCTTGCCGTAGCTTCTGTCAGGGCTAGTTGATAAGAGGTCGGCCGTTGGAACCTACCCACCAGCACCGGGGCTTGTCCGGGGGGACGGCACGGGACCGGGCCGCCCGAGTTGCGGGTTGGCTGCTGGTCTCGACTGCGGCGGCGACGGCGGTCATGATCGTCAGCCGGGTGGCCGCCGATGCAGACCAACCGACCCTCGAGGGCTCGCTCACGGCTATAGCTTCCGGCGGGGGCGAGTACGCGTTGAGCGGTGCGGCTCGTCTCGTTTCCGGGCTCACGTTGCTGGGCGCAGCCTGGTACCTGTCGAGGACCTGGATCATCAGGAGACGGCTGGCTACACCGCTGGTTCCGGGCCTCTTCGCTCTCTCGGCCGCGTTCACCGCGGTGTCGGGAACCCTGGCGGTCGCGCTGGCGAGCATGGCATCCCAGGCCGTGACGCTCGGGGCGCAGTCGTCGGCCTTCGCGCGGGCGGAAACGATCTCCGATCTGAGGTTGCTCACCGGCAAGATCGGGTTCGCGCTAGCAGGCCTGGCGCTGGTCGTGGCGGCCCGTTACCAGTGGAGAGTGGGTGGAGTCCTCCGGTATGTCGCGCCGGTGTCGGCGATCCTGGGGATCGCGATGCAGTTCATCTGGATCAACTCGGCCACCGTCGCCCACCCGATCATCGGCACCGCCTTCCTGGTCTGGCTGGTGGGAGTGGGCGTGATGCTGCTCACAGGTCGCACCGAAAGGCTGTTCACCCGGTACGTGGACAACCGGGCGGCAACCTGACTGTCCCCGCTGGCGGGCAGCCGGCAGGTGGGTCGGAAGACCTGTACGGCAACGAAGGTCGGACAAGAACGGAGGGCAACCTGAGAGCGGCGTATAGTTGCAAGCCGTGACCATCGCTCCTGCCACGACTGACCGCTCTCTGGGCTTCCTGGGACCTGCCGGCACTTTCACCGAGCAGGCCCTGGTCACTCGGAAGGACCTGGCGGCGATGCGTCGCCAACCCTTCAACTCGATGCTGCAAGTACTGAAGTCCGTTGAGGCCGGCGTGGTGGACGTCGGGTTCGTACCGATCGAGAACATGATCGAGGGGGCTGTCACCTCCAGCATCGACACCCTGGCCTTCGGAACCGGCCTGTTGATCCAGGACGAGGTGATAATGGATGTCAGCCTGGCGCTGATGGCGCTTCCGGGCACGGAACTCCAGGATGTCAAGTACATCCTCTCCTACCCCCTCGCCTCGGCACAGTGCAGCCGGTTCGTCACCCGGCGACTAGCAGGCGCGGTGATGGTGGCGGCCAACTCGACGGCCGGCGCGGCCCGCGACCTGGTCGCCCGGGGGGACCTGGACACGGTGGTGATCGCTCCGCAGAGAGCCGCCGAGGTCTACGGCTTGGAGGTTCTCGAGGCGGGTATAGAGGATCGGTCCGGCAACAAGACGCGCTTCCTGCTGGTGGGCCGCGACACCGTTCCCCCACCGACGGGACGGGACAAGACCAGCCTGGTCGTGTATCAGCGCGCCGACGCACCGGGGTCGCTGGTCGGGATCCTGGGCGAATTCGTGGCCCGGTCCATCAACATCACCAGCCTGCAGAGCCGCCCGACCAAGGCAAGCCTCGGGAGCTACTGCTTCCTCATCGACTGCGAAGGTCACGTAATGGACGAGAAGCTGGGCGACGCGCTACGCAACCTCCAGATGAGGGCGGCCAGCGTCAAGTTCCTCGGCTCCTACCCTGCGGACTCGGTCAGCCAGGTGGACGGTCCGGCCAGCCGAGCATTGCGCGAAGACGTGGATGCCTCTTACGTGGACGACGAGGGATACCTGGTCCTGGCGGGCGTACCCGACCAGACGAGCCGCGAAGAGGCCGATGCGTGGCTGGCCGACGTACGCGCCCGAGTCGCCTGACGACGAATCGGGCCCTTCGGGCTCAGGATTCGATCAGACCTTCCTGAGGCCGCGTCCAGGGCAGCGTGCTGACATACGCGGCCAGCGGGGCCGCTGGTATCCGCATCGTGCCGAAGGGCACGTCGATTACCACCGGCGCTTCGCGTTCCAGGGCAAGCGGGATCAACGTCTCGAGATCGAGGGGGTCGCTCGCTCTCATCCCTACCGCACCGAAAGACTCCGCGAACTTGACGAAGTCCGGGTTGTGCAGGTCGGTCCCGTAGGTTCCGCCGAACGACTCCTCCAGGTCGCGGGCGACGTTGCCGTAGGAGTCGTTTCTGAAGACGACGACCACCACACCGACACCGTACTGGACCGCAGTGGCGAGTTCCGAGGCGTTGTACATGAATCCTCCGTCGCCGGCCACACATACGACGGGGCGGCCCGGCTTCGCGACCTTGACGCCCAGAGCCGTAGGGAACGCGTAACCGAGGTTGAACGAGTACCCGGAGTCGATATACGTCTTGGGCCGATACACCTGGTAGTGCGTACGGGCGTAGAAGCCGAACTGCGTGACGTCCCACACTACGAACGCCTCCTCCGGTATGCCGCGCTGCATCGCCTCCAGGACGGCGTACTGGGGTTCCTTGAGCCGGATGTCGTAGTAGGCGATGAGCTTGCGGGCAGCCGCTACGGCCGCGGCAGGTGACGGGCGCTCTCCCGCTCCGGCCTCGACCAGGAGAGGAAGCAGCGCATGGATGGTGGCTCCGGCATCGCCATGCAGGGGGATGGTGTTCGACTGGATCCGGGCGAGTTCACCGTCTTCGATGTTGATGTTCACCAGAGTGGACGACTCGCCGGCCGGATTGCCGAGCGAGAATCGTGATCCGATTCCTATGACGACGTCAGCGGCCTGCATCACCTCGTAGAGCTGGTTCATCTCCTGTCTCTCGCCCCTGGGGCTGAAGCACGAGCCGTAGGACAGTTCATGGCTGTCCGGAATGGTCCCCTTGCCTCCACTCGAGGTCACCACCGGTATGTTGGTGGCTTCCGCCAACTCGACCAGGGCGCCCTCCGCGTTCGAGCGCGCCACGCCCCCGCCGGCGAAAATCAGCGGCGTGCGAGAGGCGGCGATGGCACGGGCAGCCTCCCGGAGGTCGTCGCGGCTCGGCACGATCCGGGGAATACGGGCGGGGTTCCGCAACCGGACCTCTTCCCGTTCCACTCCGGTGTCGGGTGGGATCTCGATCAGGACGGGACGCGGTCGGCCCGTACGCATCTGCCTGAAAGCCTCGAACACCGCATCCGGCACTTCCCGGGGTCGCAGCACGCGCCGCTGCCACTTGGTAATCGAGCGCACCGTGCCCGGCTGGTCCATCACCTCATGGACGGCCCCGGCATTCTTGCCGATCGCGCCGCGCGGGACCTGGCCGGCGATGACAAGCACCGGCGAGGAACGCGCGTATGCGTTGGTCAACCCGGACGCCGCGTTGTACAGACCCGCCCCCGGAACCACGAGGGCCACCCCCGGCCTTCCCGAGGAGCGGGCATAACCGTCGGCCATGAAGGTGGTGGCCTGCTCGTGCCGGGTGGTGATCATCCGGATGCCTGGCTCGTCCCGCAGCGCTGCGACGATCCCGTATATCTGTATGCCCGGTACGCCGAACACGACCTCGACACCCTCGCTCGCGAGGGACTTAACGAGTGCTTCGCCGCCGCTCAGACTCACCATCGGGACACAACCAGGCTTCCACCCAGATCAAGCATGCTCGCTCCGCAGGATCGACCGCGAACTGCGGAGTCCGACACGGCATCGCACTCGAGACGCTCTCCAACCATCGGCAAGACACAGGGCACACTACAACACGGTTCAGCGCGCAAGGGCAGCAATCCGGATCGAGCCAGCTGACTGCCGGGGCCGCTGGCCTGGTTTAGGACGTTCCCTCGGCGGCCTCGTTGCGGCGGTATATGGCATCGATCGCTTCGTCGAGCTCGTCTGCCCAACGCTGCGTCCTCGAACGGAGTCGCATGTTCTGGTAGGCGCCCCACAGCGTCATGGCGGGTGGCACCAGCACGATGGAGACGATCAGCGAGTAGGCGATCGTTATGGCCGCCGTGATGGCGAACTGCTGGGACGCGGCCAGCGGCGAGAACACCAGCACTCCGAGTCCTAGCGCGGTCGTCATGGCGGATCCCAGCAGCGCCGATCCCGTGACCGAGAGCGTCTGGATCGCTGCCCTCTCAGGGTTGCGGTGGTAACCGTACTCCTCGCGGTAGCGATGGATCATGTGGATGGTGTAGTCCACCCCGATCCCGATCGAGAGCGCGGTGATGATGGACGTGATGAGCGTGTAGGGGATGTGCAGCAGCGCCATCGTGCCCAGTACCGAGATGAGCACGAGCACTATCGGGAACACCGCCACGAATCCCAGGGCCGGCTGGCGGACCGTTATCCAGAAGAAGAGGGCGAGCACGGTCAGGGCCACCGCGATGGTGGTGCTGATGGCCTCCGTCTGCTGCTCGGTGATGGCGTCGGTGACGGTGAACGAGATGATGCTGGACGAGGTCGCCGTAAGAGCGTCGTCGTCGCCGAACCAGAGTTCCTCTATCTCCCGCTGAGTGTTCCGGGCCTGCGCGGTGTCGCCGGCGAAGGCCGGGAACTGGAGCAGCATGGCATCGATTCCGTCCGGGTTGTTGACCAGGAGACGCCCCATGATCGGATCGATCGCCACCACCCGGTCGAGTAGCTCCTGCATCAGCGGAGCATCGAGTTCGATTCCGGCGGAGGCCTCCTGGAACAGGGCGGCGAGTTCCGCGTCGTACTTGTCGCCGGGCTGCCCTCTGTCGTTGATCCAGTCGTGCACTATCAGGTCGAAGGATGCCTGGATCGGTCCTGCGGCTGCACCGGGGCGGTGCGCGTCGTCCGCAAAGGCGGTGGTGAGGTCATGGAGGTCGATAAACGTGCGGGCCTCGGTGGCCTCGGCCTTCAGCAGCAGGGTGACCATCTCGGTCGAGCCGCCGATGGCCACATCGAGCGCCTCCATATCCTCCAATAACCCCCCACCTCTGGGGAGGATGTCGCGGATACTGAACTCCGACTCGAGGTCCCTGGCCGCGAAACCGAGCCCGATCGTGATCGCGATCACCGCGACGATATAGGGCGTGGGCTTGCGGGTCACCCCTTTCCCCAGGAATTCCGCCATCCGGCTGACACCGGGCAGGGCGGTCGATATCGGGCGGGGCTCCTTCAACTTGCCGCGAGCCGCCCGCCTCCGATCGATGATCGTCCGACCGGCGGGAATGAGCGTCAGCATCACCAGGAGGGCCATCCCCACGCCCATACCCGCGATGACGCCGAAGTCGTTGACTATCCCGATCGGGGAGAAGAGGCTCACCAAGAGGCTCACGATCGTGGTGACCCCGGCCAGCGTGAGGGGCAGGGTGACGTGCCGCAGTCCCGTCTGGACGGCCCCGGCGACATCCTCGCCGGCGAGGCGCTGCTCGCGGTAGTGCGAGACGATCTGGATCGCGTAGTCCACCGTGAGGCCGATCAGGATGATCGGCACCATCGTGGTGAGGGAATTGGGCGGGCCGACCAGGCCTAGGGCGTTGGGCCCCAGCCATCCTTCCGCGCCGACGACCCAGATTATCGACAGTAGGAGCCCTCCCAGCGTCAGGAGAAGATCCGAGACCGTACGCATGAAGAGCAGGATCAGGACCGCAATCAGGAGGAAGGCCGCACCCACGAGCGGGGCCATCCCCTCCTCGGTGGCCTTCTTGTACTCGTCTTCGATGACGACGGGCGAGATGCTGCTCACCCGCAGCGGTCCCTCGTCTGCGTCTGCCAACTCGTCGACCACCCGCGAGGCGGCATAGATTCGCTCGTCGTTGGTGTCCGCCAGGTTGATGGTGGCGATGGCGATGGGAGTCCCGTCCGCGTCAATTCCGGTCATGGCGTCGAGTGCCTCTCCGATGCCCGGAACGTTGCGGACGGAGTCGATTTCCGCCTGCGTGACCGACCCGAGGGTGTCCACCTGGAGAACGGCCTTGACCAGGAACGAGGGTGCAAAGACGGGATCGGGAGGCGACAGCATGTCCCTTACGGCGGGATCGGTCAGGATCTCTCCGATCAGGCTGTCCATCTGGGCGAGCCCCTCGGGCGTGAGCGCCTCCCCGCGGAAGATGAGCGTGGCTACGTGGGCCTCGGCGGCGCCCCCGAAGAGTTCATCGATCTCGTCCAGGGCCTGGGCCACGGCGCTGCCGTCGGGAAGGGTCTCAGCGGTCTCCGGCGGCTCCGCGCGCTGTGCCGAGCCGGCGCCCAGGGCAACGGTGACTATCAGGAGAGCGGCGATGGTGACCCATGGGTAGCCGGTCACCAACCGGCGCAGCCGATCGAGTGCCTTGCTCATGGCTCAAGCAGGATCACGTCGCTACTAATCATCCCAACTTCCCCTAAGAGCGGACCCTTTCATGGGCTGAAAGCCAGACCCGGATTCACCTCGAAGTCATGTTTCAGCGTCACGAATCCTAACAGTGACCTGACTCGGCCATCGATCGTGTCATGCCTTGGCCTTCTTGAATCGCCAGCCGTGCATAAGGCTTCCGTAGTGGTTGAACGAGCGCTTTGCCTCCGGGTCGTCGAAGGGGTAGTCCGCGCCCATCTGGGTCGCCGCTGCGAGTCCGCTAACGAAGCAGGTCTCTTGGCTGTTAATAAGCGTGTGGGCGCCACAGTGCCAAGTTTTTCTTTTTCCTTGTATGAAGCGGAACAGGTAGATGAGCAGTGTGGCTTGGCGTACGTCGTGCACAATATGTTGGAACCACCACCTCCCGATGATTTTCTTTTCATCGATCCGGCTGGTCGGGTTGTAGGTAACAAGGCAGGGTTTGTCGGACTGGTTGACCCACGGCTGCTGGTTATGCATGATGTACGTTATTTCATAGTTGTCGGGCCTGGCACCGTATTGTTCGATGTGGTTACTCCGCATTTCCAGCGGCCTCACTTCGTTGTCCGGGAGGACCGAGGAATCCGAGTGCACCACCGTATGGTTGTGGAGTTCGCTCTCATAGCGTATCGACGACAAGATGTAGCGCTCCAGCATCGTGGGTTTGTCGAGGATCATCAGCGTCTGGTTAGCGTTGCACGCCAGAATCACGTCATCGAAAGTCTCTTTCACACCGTGCTCATCCTCGATCACGACGCCGGACGCCTGGCGATATACCTTCCGGACCGGCCGGTTGAGATAGATCTTGTCCTTGAAGTCGGCCGACAGGTGCTCGTAGATCCGTCGCGTGCCTTGGTCCCATGTCTGCATGGGAGTAGCCACTTCGATGTCGAAGAACTCGAGATACCTCGAGAACAGCGCCGCAGGCATATCGAACACATTGGTCGCCATCAGGAAATTGACGAACATGGGCTTCAGTATCTTGTACCGGAAGTCCCCGGAGAACCCGCCCAGGTTCAGGACCGTTCCCATGCTGACGTAGTTGAACGGGTTGAGAGCGTTCACCAACTTCGACCGGGAACGGCTCAGTCGGCCGAACCGATGCAGGCGCCTCAGGATCCGCTGGAACTTCTCGATCTCGGGGTGGAGCTGCCGTCTGATATCGGAGTCGAAGTCGTGGGCGTAGACATCGCCGCGGTATCTCACGCTGTAGCTGAACCTGGTATCGACCAACTCGATCCCGAATCGCTCCATCAGCAGCACGATGTGGTGGTAAACCGACGGGATGCAGGCGGTCACCGAGATGTCGAACGGGACGGAGCTGCCGTTGTCCTGGAGCATCTCTACCGTGACCGCATTCCCCCCCAGCCGGTCCCGGGCTTCGAACAGCCTGAAATCGAACCGGTCCGGATGTTGATGCAGCGCCCAGGCTGCACCCAGCCCGGAGATCCCTCCGCCAACAACAGCAACGCGCCTCGACATCGGTTAGCTCAGCCTTCGGAACGGCTCTCCGTCATCCCGGTGTCCTCCAGCTTCATCGACAGTGCCGGCAGGATGGCCAGGAGAGAGAATATCCCGGCCACCCTGAACAGGCTCTGGAACACCGTCACGCCGGCCTCGATCAGGGGGGCCGCCGTTTCTTCGTAGGACCCGCCGATCGTGACGTCGGCGGTCATGCTGTAGAACTGTTCTATCCCCCAGGTGGACAGGGCCGCCAGGCCAAGGGCCATACCCACCATCCGGGCCGCGGTGATCAGCGAGGCGGCCGTGCCCCAGTAGTGGCTGGGGGCCGCGCTGAGAGCGGTGACGCTGATGGGCGGGATGACCAACCCGAATCCCAAGCCCGCCGTCACCAGCGGCGCCGTCAGCTCGAATTGCTGCACCTCGGTTTCCCAGCCACCCATGAAGATCAAGCCCACCCCGATGAGCGCCAGCCCGGCGATGGTGGCGGCCCTGACGCCTGTCCAGCGCATGATGTAGCCGCCTATCAAGGCTCCCGGCGGGATGGCGGCCGTGAGGCGGACCAGATGGAGGGCGGCTTCCCAGGTCGGCTTCTCCATGACGGTGTTGGCCATCAGGGGAACGGCGACCAGGCCGATGATCAGGGCGATACCCACCACGAACTGGACGGCGTTGGCGGTTACGAACGCCTTGGAGCGGTGCAGGAACGCGGCCACCAGCGGCTGCTCGGCGCGCTTCTCCACCCTGACCAGAAGGGCTACGAGGCATACGCCCACGGCCAGCATCAGGTACGGGACGATGGACTCGAGAGAGAATATGGCCCGCTGGGACAGTGCGGCGGTGATAATCAGGAGCGCCGCTCCCAGAGTGAGGGCGCCGAGATAGTCCATCTTGGCCTCGCGATTGGGGCGGTTCGGCAGGACCGCCAGAAGCACCATCAGCAGCAGGCTCTGCGGTACGTCGAACCAGAATATCCACCGCCATCCGATCCACTCGATAATGGCGC
Source organism: Acidimicrobiia bacterium (assembly GCA_009841105.1). GTDB lineage: Bacteria > Actinomycetota > Acidimicrobiia > Spongiisociales > Spongiisociaceae > Spongiisocius > Spongiisocius variivorans. Next base: position 32,870 of record VXMM01000025.1, read on the forward strand.
CTCCGTAGAGCGGACCCAGGACCGACCCGGCCTCGGCCGCAGCGGCCACGAGCCCCAGCGTCACCCCTCGCTGGCGCGGCGGAACGGCCGCCACCGCCATCGCCATCGCGATGGGCACGGTGGCTCCGCCTCCAGCGGCCTGGAGCACCCTGGCGGAGACGATCCACGGAAAGTTGGGCGCCACGGCGACCAACGCCGATCCGATGGCGAACACCAGCAGCGCCGCCTGGAATACCCGCACCCGGCCATGAACGTCGGACAGGCGCCCGGCCAACGGCATGGCGACGGTGTAGCTGACCAGATACCCGGTGATGATCCAGGAGGCTGAGTCCAGGTCCGTCAGGGGGATCTTCAACTCCAGCATGACGGTGGGTAGTGCGGTATTGACCACCGTCTGATCCAGCGCGGTCGAGAAGACCCCTAGGCAGATGATCGTGAGGATCGCCGTTTGGGAAGATCCCCAAGCGACGAGGCGGGATTTGACCGCGTTCACGTTCCCGAGGAGGTATCCGGAAGTTGAATGTCTACAGGCGTGTTGTAGTCCGAGAGGATGATGAGACGGCTGGTGCCCTCTCCATCGTCATCGAAGATCCGGCCGGCTAGGCGGATCTGCCGCAAGACCTGGTCCGACTCACCGATCCACAGGCTCAGGTCGATGGGATGACCGGTATCCGCGGACGTGATAAGGGTGGACAGGTCTTCGGACATGAGCGTTCCATCGACCCTGAGCGCCGGGCCACCTCCGATCGACTCCGTGCCTGTGATCGCGGCGTCCTGCACGACGGGCAACAGATTGCTGAGAGTGATGCCCAGCCCGACGAAGTTGAAGGGAACCTGGTCCAGCGGCAGGGGGTTCCAGGGCGCGCCTGCCGAGAACTTCATAAAGGCATCGTCGCCGACGGCCACGATCTCTATCTCAGCGAACCCCATCGCCGACTCGACTTCCACGACTATCCGGGCGCTATCGGGAGACTCGACCTCGCCGTCCACGTTCTTCAACGTCGAGCCGAAGAACTTCGCTCCCGTTTCGTTCTCGTCGATCATCTGGAATGTTGCCGTCGAGAAGCTGGCCAGGTGCTCTCCCGTACGCGCCAGCACCTCCTCCAGCGACAACTCGGGTTCCGGCTCGGGTTCCGGCTCAGGTTCCGACCCGCATGCGGCAGCGAGAAGCAGCAAGACCACCGCCAGCGCGACGAGGTTCGAGATCCGGACAGCTGTTCTGACTACGTTCATCCGCCCACCTCCGTGGCCACAGTCAAGCCCTAGCGCGACACGATAGCTGCCGAGACCGCGCGGAGGGCTGCTCCGACACTCGCAACGCGTGCACGCTTCAGTGGCCGCCGGGCCACTGGTCAGCAATAGCTCGGGTCGTTCTAAACCTGTCCCCAGAGGCCGGCGGCCGGGCTATTCGTCGTCATCGAAGTTCTCCGGCATGAGAACGAACTCGGGATAGGACTCCATACCGAGTTCGGCCACGTCCTGGCCCATCTGCTCGGCCTGTACGGATACGCGCAGCCCGATAGTCCGGTCGAGGAAAGTCCAGACCACCCACGACACGGCGAACACGAACACTCCGACCGCAATGATCCCGACCAGTTGTACGCCGAAGTTGGTATCGGGACTGGCGATAGTGGCGGCCAGAGTCCCCCAGATACCGCAGACCAGGTGGGCGGGAATCGCTCCCACGACATCATCAACCCTGACCTTCTCGAGGCCTCTGATCCCCAGAGTGCAGAGGACGCCGCCGACAGCGCCGATGATGATCGCCCAGTAGAGATCGTTGTGGGTTGGGGCCGCGGTGATGGAGACCAGACCGGCGATGGCGCCGTTCAATCCCGCAAACAGATCGATACGCCCCAGAAGCGGCCTGGAGACCGCCAGGGCGGCCAGCACGCCGGCACAGGCGGCCAGGTTGGTGTTGACCAGGACGGTGCCCATTGCCACCGCGTCGAGCGCCGACCCGAGGGCCAGCTGGGAACCACCATTGAACCCGAACCATCCCAGCCACAGGATGAACACGCCCAGCGTCACCGCCAGAACGTTCGAGGGTGGAGTGGGTTTGACCGATCCGTCCTTGCGGTACTTGCCCAGCCTGGGGCCTATGACCAGCACGCCGGCCAGGGCCGCCCAGCCTCCGACACTGTGAACGATGGTCGAGCCTGCAAAGTCCGAGAACCCCATCTCGGCCAGCCATCCTCCGCCCCACGTCCATGCGCCGACGATCGGGTAGATGAAAGCGGCTAGGACGAGCGTGAATCCGAAGAAGGGCCACAGCTTGGCCCGCTCCGCGATCGCTCCCGACACTATGGAGGCGGTCGTGGCGACGAACACCATCTGGAAGAACCAGTCGGACAGGACGCTGTAGCCGTTCGAGACGACGTCACCGACCGCGTCCGCACCGGAAAGCAGGTCGATCTCGGCCGGCGATGACGAGTAGAAGAGCTGGAACGACCCGATCAGATTTCCCACGTCCACGTACATCAAGTTGTAGCCGATCACGTAGAAGGCAATACATGCGATCGAGTAGATCCCGATGTTCTTCAGGCAGATCATCGACGAGTTCTTCGTCCGCACGGCGCCCGACTCCAGCATGGTGAAGCCGGCGCACATCCACATCACGAGCGCAGCCCAGACCAGGAAGGAGAAAGTGTTGAGGATGAAGGCCACCTCGCCCTCGGCCATCTCCGCAGCCGATGCCACGGTGGGGCGCAGGAAGAGCAACCCGAGGGTCAGTATCCCTGCCACGATGATCCTGGTTCTTGACTTGGAGCGCCCCCGCTGCGCTACTAGGTCCATGCCAAACCTCCCTCGACGTACGGATGCATGGAGCTTAGAGGATCGAGACCGTGGGGCCGGGTGGCTAGCCCCCGGTTTCGTGTTGCGAATCCGGTATCCCCATCTACACTTGTCCCCCGCACCCGCACTCCGATCCGGGGAGTCGACATGTCCAGAATCTGTGTGGTCACCGGCAAGAAGCCGACCTTCGGCAAGAAAGTGTCGTTCTCGCACAAGCGTTCCAGCCGGCGCTGGACCCCGAACGTCCAGAAGAAGCGCTACTGGGTTCCCTCCCAGCGCCGCTACGTGACCCTCACGGTCAGTACCAAGGGGATCAAGACCATCGACAAGAAGGGGATCGAGGCGGTGATGGCCGACCTGAAGCGGCGAGGTATCAAGGTCTGATCCCGCCGGGCGCCGGTTCCGGCCGGCTCGCCTGTGTCCTGATCCGTTAGCTCGTCATCAACACCCGAGCCGACGAGAACGCGAAAAACGCGAAAACGCGGCCTCTCCGGTGGGCCCATCCCCCAGCCACCACCTCCTTCGGTCCGGGCGCGTTCCGCCATCCCCCGACGGGTCCGCTCCCGAATTGATCCCTGTTCCGGTTCCCTCGACGTCGATTAGCTCGTGGTCTGTCTGCGTTGCGGTCGGCGTGCTCTGGACCGCCACCCCACAGACCGACCACGGGACCGGCGGTGCTTGTGACTGCCGGACAGTATGGGACGGGTATGTGACATGTTCAACCCCCTTGTTCGTGCGCCGAACCTACCGCCGCCCACCACGGATCGCAGGACGCGGCGAACGAAAGGCACGGGACGTCTTTTCAGCACGCTCCCATCGCCTGGTAGCGATCGTTCGACGTCTCGACCACCAACGGCATGCCGTAGATGGCGGTCAGGGTCTCTCCGGTCAGTACCTCCCGGATCGGACCCGACGCCCGCACCCTTCCCCCGGCCAGGATCAGAATGTCCTCGAATCCGGGCGGTATCTCCTCCGCATGGTGGGTCACCAGGATCACCGTGAGCCCTGCCGCGCCCTTGCCCATGGCGGCCAGGGAGGCGATCAGGCGCTCCCTGGCGCCTAGGTCCAGACCGGTTCCGGGCTCATCGAGTAGCAACAGCTCGGGTTGCGCCATCAGAGCCCGGGCGATCAACACCCGCTTCCTCTCGCCGTCCGAGAGGGTGGCGAACTCTCGATCCGCCATGCCGGCCACCCCCATCAGTTCCATCTGCTGATCGGCGTAGCGCCGGTCCGCCGGTGTGTAGCAGTGCCATCTGGTATCCACGAAGGCGGCGTGGAGCCCGGTCATGACCACGTCCCGGCACGGCAGGTACCGCCGCACCAGAGATGTCGGAGCGGGTCCCACGTATCCGATCCGGGGCCGCAGCCGGCGGACGTCGGTGCGTCCCATACGCTCTCCCAGGATCGTGGCTGTGCCACTGGTCGGGAACTGGTAGGTCGATATGACCTGCAGGAGGGTGGTCTTGCCGGCGCCGTTCGGTCCGAACAGGACCCAACGCTCACCGATCCCGACTCTCCAGTCGATGCCGGAGACGAGCCGAATGCCGGCTTTTTTGACCGTCACGCCTCGGAGGTCGATGGCCGGGACGCCCAATCCCGGCCTCAGTAGCCTTGCCGTGGGTCGTAGACGGGGAAGGGTGCTTCCCCGCGCTGGATGCGCCGGATATTGGCCGCGATCAGGGGTGCCGCAGTCGGTGCTCTCGTGAATCCGCTGGTGTGGGGGGTGATTCGGACTCTGGGGTGGCCCCAGAGGGGCGAGCCCGGGGGAAGGGGCTCTGTCTCGGTGACGTCCAGCACCGCGGCAGACAGGACACCCTCTTCGAGGGCTGACACCAGGTCGGGCTCGATCGTGGTCGCGCCTCGACCGAGGGAGATGTAGATCGAACCGGGCGCAAAGCTCGCCAGGACCCCCGCATCGATCAGCCCCCGGGTCTCGGGCGTATCCGGTAGGACATTGACAGTGGCTCTGGAGGCGGAAACCATGCTCTCGAGACCCGCGCGGCCCTGGTAGTGCGTCACGCCCGCCTCCTCTCCGCCGGTCCGGGTCCAGGCGTTGATCGGGTAGCCGAGTCCCGCCAGGCATTTCCCGATCTGACGACCGATAGCGCCGAAGCCAAGGATGCCTACCGGGAAGTCAACCGTGGCAGTGGCGCGGATCGGCCTCCACACCCTCGCGGCCTGCTGGTCAAGGTAAGTGTCCAGCTTGCGGTGGAAGTGCACCACCCAGTGGACGGCGTAGGCGGCCATCTCGCCAGCCATCGTCGCGTCGGACATCCGCACGATCGGAACGTCCGGGTAGTCACCGCCGGCGAACTGCTCCACCCCGGCCGTCGTCGCCAGGATGGCCCGCAGGTTCGGGTAGCGGCGCATGTCCTCCGGGTCGTGGAGCCAGAAGATGGCGTACTCCACGGAATCAGGATCGTGGATGTCCGGCCAGAGCTGGATGTCCATGTCCGGCAGTTCCCGACTCAGCGTCTCCAACCACTCGGCCCGCTCCGAATAGGGGTTCAGCATGATCGACACGGGACAAGTCAACCAGATTGTCGGGACCATTACCCTATTGGTTGGAACGAGGCATACTGCTTCTGGACCCGCCCGGACAACCTAACTCGATTCGGCGAACCGGGTGTTTGCTCTACAGAGGGAGGATTCATGCCCGAGACGCTTCCGTGGACCTCTTCGGAGGAGGCCAACCGGCTTCTCGCCACCAGCCCGCTGGCTCTCATGATCGGGATGCTGCTGGACCAGCAGGTGAGGATGGAGGTGGCATTCCACTCGCCGCATGTCCTGGCGGAACGGTTGGGACAGCCACTGGACGCCGGCCGCATCGCGGCGATCGACGGCGACGAGTTGGAGGAGGTTTTCCGGGGCCCACCGGCCCTTCACCGCTTCCCCAACGCCATGGCTCGCCGCACGCAGGCGCTGTGCCAGGCCCTCTCGGACCATTACGACGGTGACCCGGCCGCCATCTGGAAGACCGCCGCCGATGGTCCCGAACTACTCAAGCGGCTCAAGAAGCTCCCCGGATTCGGCGACGCCAAGGCGCGCATCTTCGCGGGCATCGTCGGTAAGCGGCTCGGTGAGGGCCCTCCGGGATGGGAGGAGGTGGCCGCCGATTGGCCCTCGATAGCCGACATCGCCGAGTTCGACCAGATCGACGCTCTGCGCCAGGCCAAGGCGCGCATGAAGGCGGAGCAGAAGGCGGCCAAGGGCAAACGGTGAGATCGTCCGGCGCGGTCCGGGCGTCAGGGGGAAACCGGGACGGGTCGGATGGGCGCCCCTTCGTGGTCGGTGTGGCGGGCGGGTCGGGCTCGGGCAAGAGCACGATCTGCGAGGCGATCGTCGATCGGATCGGCCCCGAGCACGTGGCGCTGATCGCCCACGATGCCTACTACCGGCACCGGCCCGAGATCTCGTACGAGGAGCGGACCAAAGTCAACTACGACCATCCCGACTCGCTCGAGACCGAACTCCTCCTGATCCACTTGGAGAGCCTGGCGGCCGGGGAGACGATCCAGCACCCCCTGTACGACTTCTCCCGGCACCTGCGCCGGTCCAGGACGGTTCCCATCTCGCCGCGGCCGGTGATCCTGATCGAGGGGATACTGACGCTGGTGGAGCCCGACCTGCGGGGGGTGCTGGACCTGCGGGTGTTCGTGGACACCGACGCCGACTTGAGGGTGCTCCGCCGGGTGGAGCGGGACATGCGGGAGCGAGGACGATCGTTCGAATCGATAGTCGCCCAGTATCAGGCCACCGTCAAGCCCATGCACGAGAAGTTCGTCGAGCCCTCGAAGCGGCACGCCGACCTGATCATTCCCGAGGGATACAACCGTCAGGCGGTCGGCGCGCTGGTGGCCAGGATCCGGGAGGTCCTCGACCGTCCGTAGTCCCAGGGGGACGGCCGCCCGCCGATGATGAATCGTCCTTGGGTGCGCCATATACTCGCAACATGGATCGGTCCTCCATCGCAATCGTCGGGGTCGGCGCCATGGGTGGCGCCCTGCTCTCCGGCCTTCTCGAGGCCGGCTGGGTCCCCTCGGACCTGACACTGATCGAGGCCTACGAACCTCGGGCATCGGAGTTGCGGGAAACCACCGGTTGCCGGACCGTGATCGCGCCCTCCGATGGCATCGACGGCCAGGACATCGTGGTCCTGGCGGTCAAGCCCCAGGACATCCACGGTGCTCTGGCCCAACTGGCCGAGGTACTGACGGTAGATCAGGTGCTCGTGGCTCTGGTGGCGGGGGTTCCAATCAGCGTGTACGAGAGGGCCCTCGGCGAAGTACCGGTGATCCGGACCATGCCCAACACGCCCGCTCTTGTGGGTGAGGGGATCACCGCCTGCGCTCCGGGCGCCCACGCCACCGCCGATCACATGGACATGGCCCTAACCGTGCTGTCAGCCGTCGGACTGGTGGAGGAAGTGGAGGAGGCCCTGATGGATGCGGTGACCGCTGTGTCGGGGAGCGGCCCGGCTTATGCCTACCTGCTGGCCGAGGCGATGGTCGCCGAGGGAGTCCACCAGGGACTGGACCCCGAGACAGCGCTGCGGCTGGCGGCGCGGACCATCAAGGGCGCCGGGACGATGATGGAAACCTCCGATCATGACCCCTCCGTTCTCCGTAAACGGGTGGCGTCTCCGGGTGGCACCACAGCCGAGGCTCTGGCGGTGATGGACGAGCGCGGCTTCGTGGAGGTGGTCCGTGAGGCGGTCGCCGCCGCTACCGAACGCTCCGTAGAGCTAGGAGAGATCGCCGCCGGCTAGTTGATCGTGGTCGGTCTGTCCCCGGTGGGCTGATCACGGGACCCGCGATGACTAACGAACGCGCATAGCGCGGACACGCCCTAGCACCTGCTCTACACTTCGGGCGACCGTCAGAACACGGAGGAGCCGGGTGCGCCGTAAGTTCACCGCCGCCGAGATACTGGTGTTCCTGGGGGTGCTGGTGGCGTTAGGAACGCTGGCGAGCTGGTTCGCCGGGCAGTTTCCCGGCCACGCCGAGAGCCCCGTGTCTCGCAAGGTATTCGTCAACATCCCGACCGCCTTGGAAGCCATGTTCTACGTGGCGGTGGCCGGCTTTCTGTTCCTGACCTTCTACCTGTTCTCGCTCCGGGCCAAGAACTGGCAGCGAGGCGCGCCCGACCGACGCACCGGTCTATGGAGGGAGCGGCTGGAGGCGATGGGCGCCGGACTCCGGATGCAGACCCTTATGCGCGACCGGGGCGCCGGCCTGATGCATTCCATGGTCTATTACGGGTTCCTGGTGCTGTTCCTGGGTACCGTGACGCTGGAGATCGATCACCTGCTGCCGGCCGGTTACAAGTTCCTCCAGGACGACATATACCGTGGCTATTCGTTCATCCTGGACGCGGCAGCGCTGGTGTTCCTCGGCGGGTTGGCCTGGGCGTTCGTGCGAAGGTACGGGCAGGCCCCTTGGCGCCTCCGATCCAAGACCCGACCCGAGGATTTCTGGATCCTGGTCACCCTGGCCCTGATCGGCGTCAGCGGACTGGCAACCGAAGCGGCCCGGATCGCGGTCGAGAACCGGCCGGCATACGAGGTGTGGTCCTTCGTGGGTTACCCGCTGTCATTCCTGGTACCGCAGGGGCCGGCAGCGGGGATCCATCAGGTCATCTGGGTCATCCACGTCGCCTCCTTCCTGGCGTTCCTAGTGGTGCTCCCCACCACCAAGCTCCGGCACATGGTCACCTCGCCGGTCAACATGTTCCTCGGTCCTAAAGAACGGCCGGCCGGCGCGATGCGGGAGATGCCCAACCTGATGGAGGTCGAGGACATCGAGACCGTGGGCGCGTCGCTCGTGGGGGAGTTCACCTGGAAACAGCTGCTCGACACCGACGCATGCACTGTATGCGGACGGTGCACATCGGTGTGCCCTGCCACCGCCACGGGCAAACCGCTCGATCCCCGCGAGATCGTGCTCAAGCTCGGTGAGGTGGCGGCCCGCACGGCCGATCCGGGAGTGACGCCTCCGGTGGGGGTGGATGGGGCCATCACCGTGTCCGCGGACAACGTGTTCGAGCGGATCACCCCAGAGGAGCTCTGGGCCTGCACATCGTGCAAGGCATGCGACGAGATCTGTCCGGTCGACATCGAGATCCTCGACAAGATCCTGGACATGCGGCGCTACCTGGCGCTGATGGAAGCGGACTTCCCAGCCGAGCTCGGGAAGGCCTACCTGTCGATGGAGAACTCCTCCAACCCGTACGGTATGGCCCAGGCGGACCGGGCAGCGTGGACCGCCGAGTTGGACTTCGAGGTGCCGATCCTCGGCCAGGATGTGCAGACGGCCGAGTATCTCTACTGGGTGGGTTGCGCCGGTTCGTTCGATGACCGTAACCGCAAGGTGACGGTGGCGACCGCCCGCCTTCTCCATGAGGCCGGGGTCAGCTTCGCCATACTGGGCCCGGCCGAGTTGTGCACCGGTGATCCGGCCCGGCGGTCGGGCAACGAGTTCGTCTTCCAGATGCTGGCCATCCAGAACATCGAGACGCTCTCGGACCGGGGGGTGCGGAAGGTGATCACCCAGTGCCCGCATTGCTTCAACACCCTGAAGAACGAGTACCCGCAGTTCGGTGGCGAGTACGAGGTCATCCATCACAGCCAAGTCCTGTCAGACCTGGTGGCACAGGGCCTGCTCAAGGCAAGGAACGGGCAATCCAAGACGGTCACCTACCACGATTCCTGCTACCTGGGGCGCCACAACGGCGTGTACATGGCGCCCCGGGGAGTCGTGGCCTCCATCGGCGGGATCAACGTGGTGGAAATGGGCCGCTCCGGAACCCGTTCGTTCTGTTGCGGGGCCGGCGGTTCGCAGATGTGGATGGAGGAGCGGGTCGGCAAGAAGGTCAATATCGACCGGGCCGAGGAAGCGGTGGCCACCGGCGCGGACGAGGTCGCGGTGGCATGTCCCTTCTGCTTTGTGATGCTCGATGACGGAGTGCGCGAGCTCGGCCAGGAGGAGTCGGTGGCCGTCCGGGACATCTCGATGATCCTGGCCGACTCTGTCTTTGATGAGTAGTTTCTAGACGTGTGGTGGGAGTGACTGCCAGAGGTCGTCGAACTGCTCGGCCAAGAGGGCGGCCTCGGGCGCCACGTATCCGGAGTCCCCGCCGCGCTTGACGATGATTCCGATCTGCCTCAGCCAACCCAGGACGACATGTCCCTGGTAAGCGGGGGGTGTCGAGCCGTCTGGGCACAGGGCCGTGAAAATGTGACGGGTCGGGACAGGGTTGTCGGGCCCTCCGTTGGCGGCCAGGTAGCCCACGATGGCTTCCACCTGCTGCCTGGACGCCCGCACGGTGTAGCGGTTCCCGCTCTTCTTCGAAGTCACGGTTTTCACGAGCACGTCGCGGTCCCTGGAATACCAGGCTGGGTGCCCGGTGGTTCTTGCCAGATACGCCAATTGCCGAGGGTCCTCGAGTTGAGCCTGCGAGAGGGCGTGATGGTGGGCGGATGCCTTGGACAAGCGCACGCTCTCCGCGCGCGTGGCGGCCTCGTTGACCGCTCTGGCGAAGGAGGCCAGGTGGACCGCGTCGTCGTACCGCCCGTCGGACAGGGCGGTCTTGGCCTTCGCCCGCAGCATTTCTTCACAATCGCGGAGCGTGGCCTCGGCCCAGGTCATGCTGTCGGTTGGTGTCGGAGCGTTTCGGCTTGCCATACTCGTCCGAGACTCTTGAACGTGTCCCAGGAAAGTCCCATTTAACTGCGTGATAGGGCGGTTCACGAGGAAGTGCGGCTCGGCCAGCCTGTATCTGTGAAGGATCGTCCTCCGACCTGCTGCCCGGCGCAACGGGGCCGTTGCCTTGTCCCGCTGTAACTACCACGGCCAGAACGCGAAGCTAGCACCAAGCGGGCAATATTCACGGGATTTACACACCACTCTTCGGGGTTCGGATGGAAACTCCTACCGAGTACGCTCCGGTCCATGAAGGTCGGTTATCAAGGCGAAGGCCTCTCGTACTCGGACCAGGTGGCGATCCGGCTCTATCCGGAGTCGGAACGAGTCGGCTTCGGTAGCTTCGCTCGGGCGTTCCAGGCGCTCGGGCATGGTGATGTGGATCGGCTGGTGCTACCGATCGAGAACTCCACCGTCGGCGCAATATTGCCGGTTCTCGACCGTCTGGCCCGTCACCAGGTGGCGATCATCGGTGAGCACCTGATCGAGGTACGCCATGCGCTGATCGGCGTTCCGGGATCGACCGTCGACGGTATCGAGGAGGTCTGGTCCCACCCCCAGGCCCTCGCGCAGGCGGATGACCGGATCGAGCAGGCAGGTTGGAACCCGACTCCTTTCCACGACACGGCGGGCGCGGTGCGGGCTGTCGTCGGGAGAGGGGATCCTTCCGTAGCTGCTCTGGCCCCGAGACACGCTGCCCGGCGTCATGGCGGGAAAGTGCTACTGGAGGACTTCCTGGATCGAGATCACAACACCACCCGGTTCGTGATCCTGGCCTCAGACGGATGGGAGGTGACCAAGGATGCCAACAAGACCTCGATGGTGTTCGAGACGGCTCACTCACCCGGTGCGCTGGCCCTTGCCTTGACCGAACTCGGCCTGCGAGGCGCCAACCTGACGCATCTGCAGTCGCGGCCCGCGGACGAGGCCTGGAGGTACCGGTTCTACGCCGACATGATCCACAACCCGGGTCCTGAAGGAGTCAAAGAGGTACTCGAACCCCGTCCGGCCACTCTGGCCGCCTTGCGTGTACTGGGTACATACCCGGCGGCCGAGCTTCCCTGATCGCCAATTCGATGGCAGCGGATCCCGCCCAGCCCACCGTGGTGGTCGTCGGGTCCACCATGATCGACCTAGTTGCCTATACCTCGCGGATTCCCCGGTCGGGCGAGACTCTGGTGGGCGACTCCTTCCTGATGGGGTTCGGGGGAAAGGGAGCCAACCAGGCGGTGATGGCGCGACTGTTCGGCGCCAATGTCGTGATGGTCAACTGCCTCGGCGAAGATGCATACGGGGACATGACCATCGAGAATTTCGCATCCTACGGGATCGATACCACCACCCTCTGCCGGGTTCCGGGGGCCAGCGGAGTGGCGACGATATGGGTCGAGCCCGACGGAAGTAACCGGATCATCATCATGCCGGGCGCCAACCATCGGCTGACCGGCGAGTACGCGGCCCGCTCGGTTCGCCACTCCGGGAATCCCTCCGTGGTGGTCGGCCAGCTCGAGATACCTCAGGAGACGACGGCGGCAGCCTTCGCCGCCGGCAGGGAGATCGAGGCCGTAACCGTCCTCAACCCTGCCCCGGCCGCCGAGTTGTCCGGCGAGTTGCTGGAGCTGAGCGACTGGTTGATACCCAACGAGGTCGAATTCGAGATGCTGACCGGGACTTCCGCCTACTCCGATGAGGCCCTCATGGCCTTTGCCCGAGAGACAGGAACGCGGCTGGCGGTGACGATGGGCGAACAGGGGGTGGCCCTCGTGTCACCGCAAGCCGATGCCATCACGAGGGTTCCGGCGCCGCAGGTTGACGCGGTCGATACGACGGGGGCCGGCGACGCGTTCGTAGGCGCCTTCGTGGTGGGGATGGCGCTCGGTCTGGGGGAGCGGCAGGCCGCACAGCTCGGGAACGTCTGCGCGTCCGACAGCGTTACCCGGCCCGGTACCCAGTCATCCTTCCCCAGCCCGTCGGAGTGCCAGGCCTTCCTGGCGGATGTCCGGCGCCGGAGCCGGCAGGGCTAGCCGGCCTTCTCGTCGAGGCCGACGCTCTCGATGTAGAAGAGCGCAACATCGATCGGCCCATCGCGAGTCTGTATCTCGGCGAAGTCGACCCCTACTTCGGTCAGTATCCCGCTGAAGGACCTGCCGCCCGTGGTGCGGAGGCGGACCGGATAGCGGAGTTGCTCGGCCTCGATCAGGGAGTCCCTGAGGGTTCGCCGCAGTGCTGGGGTACGGGTCGGGGGGTTGTGGTGATTTGTAGCAGCCATGACGCAAGCGTGACCGGAATCCGGCTGGGTTTCAATACCCGTGTTTCGCCGGCAGGATCCGGCGAGCCCATGATCGGGGACCCCGATATCCTGAGATCATGGATCCGATCAGGACGAGGCCCACTGCGGCACCGGCCGCCACCATCGCGCCCGAGCGGACCGATCTCCCGGAGGTGCGCGACCGGGCTGACCATGATCGGGGTTGGAATGTCGTGGTATGGAACGATCCCGTGAACCTCATGTCCTACGTTGTGCTGGTGTTCCGCCGGATCTTCGGGTACTCGGAGGAGAAGGCGACGCGGCTGATGCTCGAGGTGCATAACGAGGGCCGCTCGATAGTCAGCACGTCGCCGCGCGAGAAAGCGGAGATCGATTGCTACACCTTGCATCGCTACGCCTTGTGGGCGACCATCGAACGGGCGTGATGGCGCGGTTCAAGACATGGCCTGATCGCATCGAGATGCGTCCTGTGGGACACGACCTGGTGGCCCTCTCCCTCATGCAGGAGGTGCTCGCGTCGGTAGGTGAGGATCCCGATGATCCGGCTGTCGGGCGGCTGTCGGTGGCGGCATACCCGGATGATGGCGACGCCCAGTCCGAGTACGAACGGCTGATGAGTCCTGAGTTGGATCGACAGCGCCAGGGGGATCGCGACGCGGTGGCTTCCGTCCTCAAGGCGGCCGAGAGCGGGACGGTGGACCTCACTCCTCCTGAGGCGGAAGCGTTGTTGATGGTGGTCAACGAGGCTCGCCTGGCTCTCGGCGCCCGGTTGGGGATCGTGGAGGATGGCTGGGAGTCCGATGGGAGGACGGCGTCCGATCCGGTTGCGCTGCTCCTCCGGTACCTGACCGGCTACCAGGACGATCTCATCCGAGCGTTGGCGGAGCAGTCCGAACCCTAGCTGTTATTTGCTAGTCTGTGGGTGGTTGTTGATGTCAACACTAATTGATAAACACAAACTAGCTACTCGCAACTACCAACTAGAACTAGTCATCTAGGATCGTTCGTTATCCACGATCGCCTCGGAGGTACCGGTGACCACGGCCATTCGTTACGGAATCTGCACCGATCAGTCGCAGCCCTATCGCACCCTCGTGGACCGGTGGCGGTACTACGAGGAACTCGGGTTCGACAGCATCTGGGACTGTGACCACTTCAACCGACCGAGCAATCCCTCCGATCCCTACTTCGAGGGATGGACTCTCCTGGCCGCCCTCGCCGCGGAGACCGACCGGATCAGGGTCGGGGTCCTCGTGGCCAGCAACACCTTCCGGCACCCGGCGCTCGTGGCGCAGCAGGCGATCACCATCGACCACATCTCGGGCGGGCGTCTGGAACTTGGCCTCGGTGCGGGGTGGTTCGAGCCGGAACACGAGCAGTTCGGCATACCGTTGTACGACCCGCCGCTCCGGGTGGCCAGGTTCAAAGAGGCGGTCGAGGTCATCGACTCCCTCGCCCGCGGCCGCGCCACCACCTACGAAGGTCGCTACTACCAGCTCCGGGACGCGCAGTTGCGTCCGGCCCCTGTCCAGTCCCCCCGGCCCCCTTTGACCCTGGGCGCCCACCGTCCCCGCATGCTCAGGATTTGCGCAGCGTACGCGGACCGGTGGAACTCGACCGGGACCGTAGAGGAGATGGCGGAGCGGAACCGGATCCTGGATGAGGCATGCCTGGAGATCGGCCGGGATCCCGGGGAGATCATTCGTTCTCTCTACGGCTGGGCTTCGGCGATGGAGGCCGGCGGGTTACCGAATCCTTGGTCGAGCCTCGATGCGTTTGCCGAAGTGGTCGGAATGTTCTCGGAGGTGGGTGTCAACGAGTTCATCCTCGACCAACCCCGTCCCGAGCAATACGGGGTCGCGGAAAGCGTCGCGTCGGAGATCATCCAAGCCGGCAACTGAGGCTGAGAGCGGACTGTCAGCCCCGGTGAGCGTTGCGGGCCGGAACACCGTGAGGCCGGCTTGTTCCTGCCTGAGTTTCACCCGGCCACCGCAGGTAAGCGGCGGCGAGTTCGGCTATCGTCCGAGTAACGGTCGGGCAATTCGATGCCACGGTTGCCCGACTCAAGACTGACGGTTCTCTACACCGGAAGCAGGAGGTCCGAGCACCTAGCCCGGGCCGGTGGAAAGGAAACCGGCGCTTGTTCCCGAAAAGGGCGTCCGGCTTTGGATAGTTTCGGGGCTGCGACCCGCGTCGAAAGGAGACCCTGTATGCAGGTATCCATGTCGGTCAACGGGCGGCAGGTCTCGGGGGATGTCGAGCCCCGTACCCTGCTCGTCCACTTCTTACGAGAGGATCGGGGGTTGACGGGCACCCATGTGGGCTGCGAGTCGTCCTACTGCGGCGCCTGTACCGTCAAGATGGACGGTAAGGCGGTCCTCTCCTGCACCATGCTGGCTGTACAGGCCGAGGGCGCAGACATCACCACAGTCGAGGGCCTTGCCGAGAACGGCGAGCTGCATCCGGTCCAGGAGGGCTTCTGGGAGCGTCACGGTCTCCAGTGTGGCTTCTGCACCCCGGGCATGATCATTTCGGCGGTGACCCTCCTCGAGGAGAATGACAACCCTTCGGAAGAGGAGATCCGGCGCGGTATCGAGGGCAACCTCTGCCGCTGTACCGGGTACCACAACATCGTGCGGGCGATCGAATACGCTGGCGCCAAGATGCGCGGCGAGGAGCCCGCCCCGGCGGAATGGGAGAACGCATGAGCTCGACAAGTGTGCTGGGCGGCGTGGTAAGGCGCCGGGAGGATCCGGCCCTGATCCAGGGACGGGGCCGCTATACGGACGATGTCAAGCTGGCCGGTACCGCCCATGTGGCGTTCGTGCGCAGCCCCTACGCGCATGCTCAGGTCAGCTCGGTCGACACCTCGGCCGCCGCGGCGATGGAAGGCGTGCTGGCGGTGTACACGGCGGCGGATACCGACCACCTCGGCCCTCTCATCGCCCAGGTCCCGGTGGGCGCGCTGCGGCCGCTCCTGAACAGCGGAACGGTCAAGCACGTCGGCGAGGCCGTGGCGATGGTGGTGGCGGAGGATCCCTACGTTGCCAAGGACGCCGCGGACGCTGTCGACGTGGATTACGAGCCCTTGCCGGCGGTGGTGGACCTCAAGCAGTCCCTGAGCGACGAGGTTCCGGTCCATGAAGGAGCATCCAACACCCTGATCTCGTGGGTGGGGCCCTTCGGAGCGGACGAGGCTGCGCTGGCCGAGCTGCAGGAGGGTATAGAGGCCGCCAAGCAGAGGGACGACGCGGTGGTCGTCTCGCAGGAGATGATCAACCAACGGCTCATCCCGGTGCCCATCGAGCCCCGTTCGGTGATGGCCGACTACCAGGCGGGATACGACAGGTTCGACATCTACTCGTCCACGCAGATCCCCTCAGCGCTGGCGGGCGCGATCGGCAAGTACTTCGGTATGAGCATGAATCAGGTGACCGTCAAGGCCATGGAGGTCGGCGGCGGGTTCGGCTGCAAGCTCAACGTGTACAACGACGAGGTGCTGGTGGCGTTCGCCTCCAGACAGCTGGGTTGTCCGGTCAAGTGGACGGAGACCCGCCGCGAGGCGGCCAACTCCACCATCCAGGGTCGCGGTTGGGTGGCTACCGCCACCGTGACCGGCACCGAGGACGGCGAGATCCTCGGGTTCGAGCTGGAGGGCATCGCCGATATGGGCGCCTACAGCCAGAACTTCACCGTCGCCATCCCCTTCCTTGGGCTTTTCGTCGGATCGGGCCAGTACAGCTTCCCGACCTACTGGAAGATGGACTGCGTCACCACCCACACGATGACCACCGACGCGTACCGCGGGGCGGGCCGGCCGGAGGCCGCTTACTACCTGGAGCGGATCGTCGACATGTACGCCCGCCGCATCGGTATGGATCCAGCGGAGGTGCGGCGCAAGAACTACATCTCGGCGGACGACTTTCCCGGGGCCGTGTCGCCCATGGGGTTCCCGATGGACACCGGCGACTACGCCACCAACCTGGACGCGGCTTTGGAGACGGCCGGGTGGTCGGACCTGCTGGCCGAGCGGGACGCCGCCCGGGCCGAAGGCCGCTACGTCGGGGTCGGCCTTGCCACGTACGTGGAGGTGTGCGGCTTCGGCCCGTCGGGGTTGGTGGATCTCGGCTTCTCGTGGGCCGAGTACCAGATGCCGTCGGCTTTCAACGGCTCCAGCCTGGTGAGGGTGCATCCGGACGGGTCGGCCACGGTGTCGATCGGGACCGGGCCATCCGGCCAGGGCCACCAGACCACGTGGGCGCAGATCGTCGGCGACGGTCTCGGCTTGGACGTAGAACGGATCCGGGTCATCCATGGTGACACGGAGGAGGCCCCGCCGAGCATCGGGACGTTCGGGTCCAGGTCGGCGGCGGTCGACGGTGCCGCCTGCTACGAGGCCACCGGGAAGGTGCGGGCGAAGGCCGCCCGGATCGCAGCCCACCTGCTGGAGGCATCCGAGGAGGACATCGAGTTCGCCGACGGCGCCGCGCAGGTGGTCGGAACCGACAGCTCGGTGAGCTGGGGCGAGATCGCGGCGTGCGCCTACCAGCCCCATCGCCTGCCGGAGGGCTTGGAGGGAGGCTTGGAAGCACATGCCATCTTCAGCCCGGGCAACGCCACCTGGCCATTCGGGACCCACATCGCGGTGGTGGAGGTGGATCCCGACACAGGTGACGTGGATCTGCTCCGCTACATCGGGATGGACGACTGTGGCAACGTGATCAGCCCGATGATCGTGGACGGCCAGATTCACGGCGGTATAGCGCAGGGGATCGGGCAGGCCATGTTCGAGGATGCGGTCTATGGCGCCGACGGCAACCTGCTGTCGGGGTCGCTGGTGGACTACATCCTTCCCACCGCGGCCGACCTGCCGTCGTTCGAACTGGACCGCACGGTCACGCCCTCCGACATCAACCCGTTGGGGGTCAAGGGCATCGGCGAGGCGGGCACCATCGGCTCCGCACACACCGTTGTGAATGCGGTGGTCGATGCGCTCGAACCACTCGGGGTGACCCATATCGACATGCCGCTCCGACCCAGACGGGTCTGGCAGGCCATCCAGGACGCCAGGGCTTAGAGAGGAGGATCCTATGTATCCACGACAGTTCGATTACGTAGCGCCCTCCAGCCTGGAAGAGGCGCTGGCCGCTCTCGATGCCAATCCGGGCGCCAAGGTGCTAGCCGGCGGTATGAGCCTGCTGCCGATGATGAAGATGCGGCTGCTGTCGCCCGAGATGGTGGTGGATATCGGCCGGATCGGTGGGTTGGGTGACATCACCGACAACGGTGATTCCATCTCGATCGGTGCGCTGGTGACCCATACCGAGGTTTCGGCCAGCGGTCTGGTCCAGGAGCATGGCGCGGCGCTGGCCACGGCTGCTTCCTGGACGGGTGACCGCCAGGTCCGTAACCGGGGTACTTGTTGCGGGTCGATGGTCCATGCCGATGTGGCGGCCGATCAGCCGGTTGCGGCGCTTGCTCTGGGCGCCACGATGGTGGCGGCTTCGTCGGGAGGCACGCGTGAGATCGCAGCGGCGGACTTCTTCGTCGACACGATGATGTCGGCGCTGGAGCCCAACGAGATCCTCACCGAGGTACGGATCCCGAAGGCGGGACCGGGCACGGCGTCGGCCTATGACAAGTTGGGCCGCCGGGGAGGCCACACCGACTACGCGGTTGCCGGAGTGGCGGCATCCGTTACCCGTTCCAACGGCTCGATCAGCGCGGCCACCGTGGCGGTGACCGGTGTGGGCAACCGCCCGGTCCTGGCTGCCGGAGTGGCCGACGCTTTGGTCGGTTCCGACGGTTCCGACGCTGCTGTCGAGGCGGCTGCGGCCCACGCGACGGACGGGATCGACGTTCTGGAGGACCTGTACGGGTCGGTCGGCTACAAGACCCATCTCGCCCAGGTGTTCGCAGCCCGCGCAGTCAAAGCAGCCCTGAGCGCCGCCGGGTAATCTCTCCACAGCCAACGACAACACAACCAACAGAACCGGCCGCCCCACCAGACCCCGGGGCGGCCGGCCTGCGTCTGGAGAGAGTTGCACTCCGGACGGCGAAAGAGCTGTACTCGAGTTGTGTTCGTCGAACGTGCGGCGAGATGGATCTGATTCAGTACCCACCTAGATGGAGCGGTCGTTGCCGCAGGTAGGGACGTGTATCCTCCTCGCGATGATCCCCGCCACCGTCCGAGAGGTCGCCGACGCGCTTGCCGACCAGCGATACATCGCCGACCGCTCGCTGGCGGTCACGATCCACCTCGCCCTGCAGATGGGCCGTCCGCTGTTCCTCGAGGGAGAGGCCGGGGTCGGCAAGACCGAGGTTGCCAAGGTGCTCGCCGCCACCCTCGACCAGCCCCTGATCCGGCTCCAGTGCTATGAAGGTCTTGACGCCGGGCACGCCCTCTACGAGTGGGACTACGCCCGCCAGATGCTGGCGATCCGGCTGATCGAAGCTCGTGGCGAGGGCGGAGGGGCAGCAATCTCCGACATCATGAGCCGCGAGTACCTGATCGCCAGGCCGCTGCTCGAGGCCGTGGAGATGGCTGCTGACGGGTCCCGGCCGGTACTGCTGATCGACGAACTGGATCGGGCCGACGAGGAGTTCGAGGCTTACCTCCTGGAACTGCTGTCGGACTTCCAGGTGACCATCCCGGAGGTCGGTACGGTGGCGGCCCAAGAGCCCCCAGTGGTGGTGATCACCTCCAACCGCACCCGCGAGATCCACGACGCCCTGAAGCGCCGCTGCCTGTACCACTGGATCGACTATCCCAGTTTCGAGCGGGAGATGGAGATCGTCACGGCCAAAGTGCCCGGCATCGACCAGGCCCTGGCAGCCGATCTGGCCCGCGCGATGGAGAAGCTACGGAACCTGGATCTGTTCAAGCCGCCCGGAATCGCCGAGACGCTGGACTGGGCGGCCGCCCTCAACGTTCTGGGCGCGGAGGTGCTGTCGCCCGAGGCGGCCGGCGACACCCTGGGGGTGATACTGAAGTACGAGGAGGACATCGAACGCGTGCGCACGGCGGGGGTCGGGGGCCTCCTCGTAGCCGGTTGACCCCCTGATGGCCGTCGGTGTGTTCGCCCAGAACGTGATCCACTTCGCGCGCTACCTGCGCGCCAAGGGCCTCGAGGTCGATCCGCGTACCGGCATGGAGTTGCTTACCTCGGCCCACGTGTTGGGCCTCGTTGACGTTCGGGACATCAGATGCGGGTTCCGGTCGCTGGTGGTAACCCGCCCCGATCAGCTACCGGTGTTCGAGGAGGCGTTCGACCTGTTCTTCGGGTCGGGGGGACGGAAGCGGTACGCCGTGGAGGCGGAGTCGGACCGGACGGCACAGTCCTACCTACCCGTGCTGGCCTCGGCCGGCCGGCTCGACGAGAAGGATCTGGAGGACAGCAGCGAACAGTTGGGGGCTTCTCACGCGGAGCGTCTCGGCACCCGTGACTTCGGCGAGCTGACACCCGACGAGATGGCCGAGGTGCGGAGGCTGATCTCTCGCATGGTATGGAGACCCGCCGAAGCGTTGAGTCGCCGCTGGATGCCCGACTCGCTGGGACGCCGTCCCGACATGCGGCGGACGCTGCGGAACGCAGTGGGTCCCCGCGGCGAGCTACTGGAGATGGAGTTCCGGTCCCGCAAGCCTCGCCGGCGCCCGCTGGTCATCATCGCGGACGTGAGCGGATCGATGGAGAAATACGTGGAGTTGCTGCTGTACTTCGCCCACTCCGCTCCGGCCCGGATGGGCCGGGTCGAGACCTTCGTGTTCTCCACCCGGCTGACCCGCATAACTCACGAGCTCCGCAGGCGGGATCCGGCCATGGCGCTCCGGCTGGTGGCAGGCCGCGTGCACGACTGGTCGGGCGGCACGCGGATCGGTGAGGCTCTGGGAACCTACAATCGGCTCTGGAGTCGACGGGTGGCTAGAGGTGGTCCGATCGGAATGATCATCAGCGACGGATGGGATCGTGGAGACCCGGATCTGCTGAGCGAGGAGATGGCGCGATTCTCGCGCTCCGTCCACCGAACAATCTGGTTGAATCCCCTGGCGGGCCGCAAGGGTTACGCGCCTGAGACCCGTGGGCTCAAGGCGGCGTTGCCGTACGTGGACGACTTCCTACCCGCCGCCCGGCTGGTGGATCTAGGCGGAGTCATCCGGCTCCTGGAGTCGATGCCGCCCCACCCGAGCCAGGCCGCAAGACGATCATCTACACGAGGAGCCCGGGCATCATGAAGGATGCGCTGAGTGTCTACAACCAATGGAGCGAAGAGGGGAAGCAGGTCGCGGTTGCGACCGTGGTGCGGGTCAAGGGCTCGGCTCCCCGGCCCGAGGGCGCCAAGTTCCTGGTGTCATCCGACGGCGACATGGAGGGCTCGGTCAGCGGTGGATGCGTCGAGAACGACGTCTTCCTTCACGCCCAGGAGGTGCTCGTCACGGGAGAGCCCCGCGTGGTGACCTATGGCATCGCCGACGAGGACGCATTCGAGGTAGGCCTGGCCTGCGGAGGGACCATCCAGGTGCTGGTCGAGAAGTGGTGATCAACCGCCATTTGGAGGCGGTCGGTAGCCTCGTCGACGAGGAGCGGCTGGGGGCGGTCATCACCGTGGTCGACGGTCCCGCTACAGGCGCCAAGGCGGTGCTCGATCGGGCGGACGGGCTCGTAACCGGCACCATCCCCGGCGAGATACTCGATGCCGTGATCGCCGACGCGACCAGCCTGATGGACCGGGAGCAGAACCGCACCCTCGGATACGGGGAGCACGAGGTCTATATCGAGACCGTGGCGCCCCAGCCACGGCTCCTGATCATCGGCGCTGTTCATATCGCGCAGGAACTGTGCCGGATGGCTCATAGCCTGGGCTTCAGGGTCGTCGTCACCGACTCCCGTCCGTTCTTCACCACGCCCGAGCGTTTTCCGGAGGCGCATCAGGTGATCGTCGGGTGGCCGGATGAGGTGGAGGACCGGCTGGACATCGACCGCCGGACCTATGTGGTGATGCTCAGCCATGACGCCCGGTTCGAAGATCCGATGCTGCCCCTCGTACTACCCAGCGAGGTCAAGTACATCGGCGTGATGGGAAGTCGCCGCACTCACCGGAAGCGGGTGGGACGGCTACGCAAGGCCGGGTTCCCTGAGGACCAGATAGCACGGATCCGCGGTCCGGTCGGGCTCGACATCGGCGCCGAGCAACCCGGCGAGGTGGCCATATCCATCCTGGCGGAGATGATCCAGGTCCGGTACGGATCGGGTACGGGGGAGTCCCTAGTCGGGCGGAAGGGCCGGGTCCACCTTCAACGCACTGAGGACGCCGGAGACCTATGACCGACTCTGGTCGGGTTCCGTCCAAGTATCAACGCGTGCTCGCTCGGCCGTGACTACTGCGGCGCTCGTCCTGGCCGGAGGTGAGTCGAGACGCTTCGGCAGTGCCAAACAGCTGGCCCATTGGAGCGGGAAGCCGCTCCTGGAGCATGTGGTGGAGCAGGTGCACGGTTGGCCGCAGGTGGACGCGGTGTATGTGGTGCTGGGCGCCGCTGCCGAACAGATCATGGAAACGGTCGATCTTGGCGGTGCCCCGGTAATAGAGAACCTCGAGTGGCAGAAAGGGATGAGTTCCTCGCTGCGGGCTGGTTTGGACTTCCTGATCGGCGAGCGCTCGGTCGGCCAGGCCTTGCTGGTGCTGGGGGACCAACCGAACGTGCCCGGCGATGTCGTGCCACGGCTCCTCGAGGCCCGGAGACGGTCCCGGCGACCGGTGGTCATCCCCCGATACCGCTTTACCCGCGGGCACCCGGTGCTGGTCCACCGTTCCCGGTGGCCTGCCCTGGTCACCGGGCTGAGCGGTGATCAGGGGGCACGAAACCTCTTCCTGGCCCATCCTGAGTGGGTGGAAGAGGTGTACGTGGAATCCGTGCCGCCCGGCGATGTCGACACACCCGAGGACCTCCGCCGCCTGGACAGATCCTGACCGCCAAGGTCGCGAGTCACGGTTAGAGACGGGCCGCTATAGGCTCTATGCTCTCTGCACAGAGCTGGAGGATGTTTGATGATCATCGTCATGAAGTCGATGGCTACACAAGAACACATCGACAAGGTGGTGAAACGCCTGGTCGAGATCGGATGCGAAGCCCACATCTCGGTGGGGCAGGTCCGCACTGTCATCGGGGCCATCGGGGATCGGGAGGTAATCCAGCAACAGCCGTGGCTTGCCATGGCCGGAGTGGAACGGGCGGTGCCGGTGCTGAAGCCGTATAAGTTCGTGTCCCGTGAGTTCCAGCCTGAAGATACGGTCATAAAAGTGAGAAGCGCCCAGATCGGCGGCGGCGTCTTCGCGCCGATCGCCGGTCCTTGCGCGGTGGAGACCCGCGACCAGCTGTTCGAAACGGCCGAAGCGGTGCTCAGTGCGGGCGCCACCATCATGCGTGGGGACGCCTTCAAGCCCCGGACCAGCCCCTTTTCCTTCCAAGGCCTGGCGGAGAAGGGTCTTCAGCTCCAGGCCGAGGCCCGGGAGGAGTTCGGTCTCCCGTTCGTCGCCGAGGTTCTTGACCCGCGGCATGTGGACTTGGTGGCCAGTTACGCCGACATGTTGCGAATCGGCACGAGGAACATGGCCAACTACGCGCTGCTCTCAGAGGTCGGTCGGGTTCACAAGCCGGTGATGCTCAAGCGAGGTTTCACGGCCACCATCGATGAGTGGCTCAATGCCGCCGAGTACATCTACAAGGAGGGGAATCACGAGGTCGTCCTGGTCGAGAGAGGGATCCGAACCTTCGAGACCGCCACTCGGAACACGCTCGACATATCGGCGCCGCCGGTCATCAAGCACATGTCCCACCTGCCGGTGATCATCGATCCCTCCCACTCGTCAGGCCACCGCCATCTGGTTGACCCGCTGGCTCGCGCCGCCATAGCGGTCGGCGCCGACGGGTTCATCGTGGACGTGCATCCCAGACCTGAGACTGCCCTGGTCGACGGCGATCAGGCTTTGCTACCGGCCGAATTCGCCGAGTTGATGGACCAGATGCGACGTCTCGCCGAGGCTCTCGGCGTCACCATCTAGGTTCAAAAACAGCCCGGATGCGTCGCGCCGCGATCTTCGGCACGGGGTTGATCGGGGCCTCACTCGGCATGGCCCTCCGGCGCGTCGGCTGGACCGTCGCCGGGTGGGACCCTGACCAGACTGCGCTGGAAGTGGCGACGGAGCGGAGCGCGGTGGATGACCCGTGCGAAAGCCAGGAGGACGCTCTCGAGGCCTCGGAACTGGTAGTGCTGGCCGGTCCCCTCACCGCCACCCTCGAGACACTGCCCGGTTTGCGCACCGACGCCCTGGTGACGGATGTGGCCGGGGTAAAGGGGCCGGTAGTAGAGGCGCGGCCGGAGGGATTGCGGCTGGTGGCCGGGCATCCGATGGCCGGTCGTGAGCAGGCCGGTCCGGCCGCCGCCTCCCCCTCCCTCTTCAAGGGAGCCGCTTGGGTCATCTGTCCCGATAATGCCGTTGCGGACGACATCGAGACACTCGAGTCGATAGTCGAATCGGTGGGGGCCATACCGTACCGGCTTCCGGCTGCCGAGCATGACCGGGTGGTGGCCGACATCTCGCATCTCCCCCAGATACTCGCGGTGTCGCTGATCAACCTGATCACGCGCAGGGACCCGACCGCCGAGCGCCTGGTAGCCGGCTCGTTCCGCGACCTGACCCGGGTAGCCGCCTCCGAGCCGGGCTGGTGGCCGGAGGTACTGGCCGCCAACGAGGCCAACATCAGCGACTCCATCGAACTGCTGATGAGCCTGCTTGACGAGGTTCGGGAGGAGGTGGCGCACGGTGCCTCCGGTCCGTTGACCACCCGGATCGAGGAGGCCAGGAGCAGGCGGCAGGCCATGGCACCCCCGGTGGTGAGGGTGGGCGTAGTGCTCCAGGACCGACCGGGCGAGATCGCCAAGGTGGGGCGGGCACTGGAGCGGAGCGGTGTGGATGTCCGTGACCTCCAACTCCGCCATGCCCTCCACGGGGGAGGAGGCATCCTGACCCTGTCCGTCCGACCGGCGGAGGCCGACCCGCTGCGCGCCGCGTTGCGGGAGGCAGATTTCTCGCTGGAGTAACCGTCCCGAGGTAAACGAAGGTGGCTGTGGTCCGTTCACAGCGGCACTTCTTGGCTTGCCTGCTAGGGGTCTTGCGCGGGCGGGGGCTTCGGGCATGGCTTTCCTCGGTCCGTCCCAGAAGTCCTGGGATGGTTGGGGTGAATGAGGTCGGCTAGCCCCTCAGGCGGAAACGAGATGGGCCGTGGCCTGGGGTTCCGGGACTAGGTCTCCATTCGCGCGGAGCATCTCGATGTGATAGCCGACGGCTTCACAGATCAGGGATTCCGTCTCCTCCAAGGTGTCGCCCGCGGCGATGCATCCCGGCAGGTCCGGAACGTATGCGCCGTAGCCGTTGCCGGTCTTCTCGATGACCGCGATGTAGCTCGTCATAGAGACCCTTTCTCGAGGCCGGCTTGCTTGATGATGCTGGCTCTCATGTCCGGCGAGAGGTCTTGCCCATGTGCCCGGCAATCGTAACGGTGCCACGGATGGGCACATCTCAGAGGAACCGCGAAGGCGACTCAGGAAACCGACCGGCCAACCAGGCACGGGGCGCTCCGGATCCTTAGCACCTCCCTAGACTCCGCGGACTATGGAGACCATCCGGGTTGCCGGGGCGCAGATCAACCTCCGGGTCGGTGACCTTGCTCACAACGAA
The DNA here is from genome assembly GCA_009841105.1 of Acidimicrobiia bacterium. GTDB lineage: Bacteria > Actinomycetota > Acidimicrobiia > Spongiisociales > Spongiisociaceae > Spongiisocius > Spongiisocius variivorans. Next base: position 58,370 of record VXMM01000025.1, read on the forward strand.
GCCCGGATCCGAGACGCCATGAGTTGGGCGGAAGCTGAGGGCGCTGACGTACTGCTCCTGCCCGAACTGGCTATTCCCGGCTATCCACCCGAGGATCTGGTGATCCGAAAGGGCTTCGTGGACGCCAATCTGGGCGTGCTGGAGCGGCTCGCGGGGCATGCCGGGGCGACTGTCACCGTGGTGGGATTCGTGGATCGGGTACCGCCCGCCGGTCCGGTGACCACCGGCCGTGACTCCTCGCCGGTAGCGAACGCAGCAGCCTTACTCCACCGAGGCCAGATCAAGGGTATCTACAACAAGGTTCTGCTACCCAACTACGGCGTGTTCGACGAAGAACGCTATTTCGTGGCCGGCTCCGCGCCGGGGGCGGTGTGGAACGTGGGCGGCGTGGTGGTGGGAGTCTCCATATGCGAGGACATTTGGGTGCCCGATGGACCACCCTCTACCCAGGTCGCCGCGGGCGCCCGACTGCTCCTCAACATCAACGGATCGCCTTTCCAGGTCTCGAAGGACGCGGAGCGGGTTCGCCACATCGAACGGGAGGCGGTCGGCGCCCGGGTGCCCGTGGTCTATCTCAACCTCGTGGGCGGTCAGGATGAACTCGTCTTCGATGGTGGCTCGATCGTGATGGACCGGGGGGGATCCATCCAGTACCGGGCACCGCGCTTCGAGGAGGACCTGTTCGTGGTCGATGTCGAGGTGGGTGAGCCGGTCGACAACCGGGCTGGCGCCACCGTCGGGAGGTCTGATCCGTCGCCCCGCTCCTCCGAGACTCGTTTTCCCGACCCCGGTTCCGCTACGGAACCCATCGAGCTCATCTACCGCGCCCTGGTGCTCGGTCTGGGTGACTACGTGAGGAAGAACGGTTTCTCCAAGGTGGTGGTAGGCCTCTCGGGGGGTATCGATTCGGCGCTGACCGCGGTGATCGCCGTCGATGCGCTCGGGCGGGATGCGGTCCGGGGTGTCACCATGCCCTCCGAGTTCAGCTCCCACGGGTCGATACATGACTCGGAGGAACTGGCGCGCCGCCTGGGTATCCGCCTCGATGTCATTGCTATCGGCGACTTGTTCACTGCGTACCGGAGCGCGCTCGCTCCCGTGTTCGCCGGCAACGAGTTCGGGGTCGCGGAGGAGAACCTTCAGCCGCGGATCCGCGGAACGCTCCTGATGGGCATTTCCAACAAACATAGCGAGATGGTCGTCGCCACCGGGAACAAGTCCGAGATGGCGGTGGGCTATGCCACCCTGTACGGGGACATGGCCGGCGGCTACGCGGTGCTCAAGGATGTCTTCAAGACCACCGTGTATGACCTGGCCAGATGGCGCAACCGCGGGGACGAGGTGATCCCCGACGAGATAATCCGGAAGCCGCCGTCCGCCGAACTGAGGCCGGGACAGCTCGACACCGACAGCCTTCCGCCCTATGAGGTGCTCGATCAGGTGCTCGCCGCCTACATCGAAGAGGATCGCTCCATCGACGCCATAGTTGATGCCGGGTTCGACCGGGCGACCGTGACCCGGGTGGCGGCCATGGTGGATCGCAACGAGTACAAGCGCCGCCAAGCCCCACCTGGCGTGAAGATCACCCCCAAGGCATTCGGGCGTGATCGCCGCCTGCCGATCACCAACGGATGGCGCGGTGGTTGACAAGCCGCCATTCGTGTCGCGGAACGGACGGACCGTCACTGCCACCAGCGGAGTGTGTCGATACAGCGGCGGACGGCATTACCCTTGTTGCGGAAGCAGAAGGTGATCAAGGACTGATGCGATGATGGCTGCCCGGATGGCCGTGCCCGCAATCGCGGTTGTCCTACTGCTCGGCGCATGCGGAGGGGATGACTCCACGTCGGAGACCACATCGGCTCCCACCGAGGCGTCTCCGACCACCAGCACCTCGGTGACCGAAATGGTGGAGACCGGCGCCGACCCCTCGGGTCCCGAGGTCCCTGTCGCAGAGGACACCGCGGAGAGCGCCGCTCAACCGGAAGGTGAGGAAGGTGCCCAGGCGGGATCGGACGCCACCTTGCCACCGGCGATTCCACCGTACGAGGTGATACACCGTCTAATCGTCGATGATCGCACCACCCTCGTGATCCTGGTCGAGCCCGGCGGCTATACCACCGTCCAGTTGGAGAACCTGGTCTACGACGTGGTGGACACCTACTCCCCCAATACGGCCATCGTCGTTGACGACCGTGCGGCTGCCGATCTGGCCATCAAGGACGATCTCAGCCCGGAGGAGCAGTCGACGCTCGATGATCGGACGTTTCTCCGGATCGAAAACGGAGTTGATGTCACGTTCCACGGGCCGTATGCCGATGCCGGGGGCATGACAGTCGGTAGCTAGCCAATCGTGGTCGGTCTGTGCGGCGGTCGGCGTGCTCTGGACCGCCATATCCCACCGCCACCCCACAGACTGACCACGGGACCCGCGATTACTTACGAACGCGCATAGCGTGAACACGCCCTGTGTTCCGAGTCTTCGGTCACCGCGTTCCATGACCGCCGCCGCCGGACGCAGGCCCGCCGCGGGACAAAGGGGTTGAAAGCTTCACAAGCCCGTCGCATACTGTCCGGCAGTCAGAAGCACCACCGGTTTCTGCCTTTCGACGTCGAGGGGACCGGATCTGGGTTCAATTCGGGAGCGACCCCGTTGGGGATGGCGGGACGCGCTCGGACCGAAGGAGGTGGTGGCTGGGGGATGGGCCCGCCGGGGAGGGCGTGTTCGCGCGTTTTTCGCGTTCTCGATGCCTGGGGTGTGGGTAACGAGCTATCGAATCAGGACGGTAGTTTCAAGGACACCTAGTACATCGTCAGCGCGCCGCTCACGTTGATGGTGGCGCCACTGACGAAACTG
>VXMM01000012.1 GCA_009841105.1 Acidimicrobiia bacterium
GCGTTCCGCCATCCCCCGACGGGTCCGCTCCCGAATTGATCCCGGTTCCGGTTCCTTCGACGTCGAACAGCAAGAAACCGGCGGTGTTTGTGACCGCCCCGCAGTATGCGACGGGACCGTGACATGTTCAACCCCCTTGAACGAGGAACAGGTCACGGACGCAACGAGCTTGAGACATGGCACATCAGGAGGACACCCAAAAGAGGGGATAGGTTGGCACCCGACGCCTCGGTCGTCTCGATGAGTGGCGCGATGCCAGGCGGGAAGGGGTAGCGGGTTGCTTCGGTGTCGGCTCGCCGGACTCGGAGCGGCTGGAGGATGGGCCGTGAGCCCGGCGAATCCGGGTAACGTCGGAGCATCGAGTACGCGGACCGGGACGATGATGCCTGATCTTCCTACGCACTCCTTTGCTCTGGGAAGCCTGACCAACCGGGTTCACGACCGCTTGGCCGCATGGGCACAACAGAACTACGCCATGAGGATGTGGGACAGGGATCACACCCTGTGGTCCGCTGAGGACACACCTGACCTCACCAACCGGCTGGGGTGGCTCCGGCTGCCTTACGACACCGACCAGGTGGCTGCCATCAGGGCCTTCGCCGAGGAAGGGTGCGCCGCCGCCGACCGGGTGGTGCTGCTCGGGATGGGCGGGTCGAGCATGGCGCCGGAGGTTTTCGCCAATACGTTCGGGACTGCCCGCGGCCATCCCTCGCTGACAGTTCTCGACAGCACCCACCCCGAGGCCGTGCGGGCGGTGTCCGCCGGTATCGATCCGGCCCGGACCCTGTTCCTGGTGGCTTCCAAGTCGGGCGGCACCATCGAGACGCTGTCGCTGTTCCGACACTTCTGGGGGTTGGTATCGAGCGTTCATGATCGTCCGGGCGACAGGTTCGTGGCCCTGACCGACCCGGGCTCCGGCCTGGAGGCTCTGGCCGCCGAGCGGCGGTTCCGGCGGATCTTCGCCACACCGCCCGAGGTCGGAGGGCGCTACTCGGCGCTCACGCCGTTCGGTCTGGTTCCGGCCGCCCTGATCGGTATGGACATCGAGAGCTTGCTTGCGAAGGCCGCCGTCATGGCCGACGAATGCGGGCCCGACCGTCCGGTTGCGGCCAACCCGGGACTCCGGCTGGGGGCGGTCATGGGCGAGTCGGCGCTGGCCGGCCGGGACAAGCTCACCTACATCTGCTCACCGGCGGTTGCCGCCTTCGGCGCCTGGATCGAGCAACTGGTGGCGGAGAGTACGGGTAAGAACGGCACCGGCATCGTTCCGGTGGCGGGTGAGCCTCTGGGAGATCCGGAGAGTTACGGGCAGGACCGGCTGTTCGTCTTCATGGCCCTCGAAGGAGATCAGCCCTCCGGGTGGGATGCGATCCAGGCCGGGCTGCGGCGCAGCGGCCATCCGATGGTCATGGTGACCTTCCGTCACCTGGACGAGTTGGGGGCGGAGATGTTCCGCAGCGAGATGGCGGTGGCGTCGGCGGGGTCCGTCCTCGGGATCAACCCGTTCGACCAGCCGGACGTCCAGGTGGCCAAGGACCTGGCCCGGCAAGCCATGTCGCCGGAGGGCCTGGAGGGAAGCGTCGCGGAGATATCCAGCGAATCCCCCCGGCTCGCGGACGCGCTGGGCGCCTGGGCGGCGATGATCGAGCCGGGTGACTACATCGGCCTACATGCATACCTCCCCATGGGTGGTCCTGCCACGCCCGTTCTCGGGTCGCTCATACCGCTCCTCCGGGATCGGTTTCGGGTGGCGGTCACGCTTGGCTACGGGCCCCGGTTCCTCCACTCCACCGGCCAGCTCCACAAGGGCGGCGCCAACACCGGGGTGTTCCTCCAGATCGTGGATTCGCCGGATCTCGATGTAGAGGTCCCCGAGGCGGATTTCAGCTTCGGGGAGTTGCTCGAGGGTCAGGCGGCCGGCGATTACCAGGCACTGTCGGGCCGGGACCGCCGGGTGCTGAGGGTCCGGCTCACCGGCGACCCGCGCTCCGCGGTCGAGACAGTGGCCCGTTTGCTGGGAGCCTGCCGTGGAGCGTAGGTAGTAGTGGAGTCACTGCCCACGGTCGGGTCCCGAGCGGTCGACCGGCACCTGCTGGTGGTGTTCGGCGCCACTGGAGACCTGTATCGCCAGAAGCTGGCGCCGGCCCTCTATCACCTGGTCCGCCAGTACGGGCTGGTCGATCGATGCGTCATCCTGGGCGCTTCCCGCTCGGCTCTCAGCGACCAGGAGTTCCGGGCCCGGTCCCGGGACGCGATCGAGAAGGCCTCACCCGGCCAGATGCTGCTGGACGCGCCCGGCGCCGGTGCGGCCGAATGGTGCGACGCGGTGATCCATTACCACCAGCTCGGAACGGACGGCTACGACGGGTTGAGGCGCCGGATCGAGGCCGTCGAGCGAGACCACGGGTTGTCGGGTAACCGCATCTTCTACCTGTCCCTGCCCCCAAGGGCCTTCGGCGCGACGGTCAGAGGCCTGGGCGCAGCGGGCCTGGCCGCCGGTGAGGGCTGGAGCCGTCTGGTGGTAGAGAAGCCCTTCGGGGTCGACCTGGAGTCCGCGGTCGCACTGAACTCCATCCTCCACGAAACCTTCGACGAGAGCCGGATCTACCGGATCGACCACTACCTCGGCAAGGCCACCGTCCAGAACCTCCTGGTGTTCCGGTTCGCCAACCCGCTGTTCGAGTCGGTCTGGAATCGTGACCGGATCTCCAACGTCCAGATAACCGTGGCCGAGGATGTCGGCATCGGATCACGGGCGGGCTACTACGACCGGTCCGGAGCGCTCCGCGACATGGTCCAGAACCATTTGACCCAGGTCCTGAGCCTCGTGGCGATGGAGCCGCCGGTGTCGTTCGACGCCGAGGCGATCCGCGACGAGAAGGTGAAGGTGCTGCAGTCGATCCGGACGCTCACTCCAGACGACGTGGTGCTGGGCCAGTACGTCGCCGGCCGGATCGACGGACGCAGGGTGCGCGGCTACCGGGAGGAGCCGGGGGTGGGCGAGGAGTCGGCCACCGCCAGCTATGCGGCGCTGCGGGTTTTCGTCGACAGCTGGCGCTGGCACGGGGTGCCCTTCTACCTGCGGACCGGGAAGCGACTGGCGACCCGCCTGACCCAGGTAGCGGTCACATTCCGCGAGCCGCCGGTGCCGCTCTTCAAGTCCTTCGACCGGAGCCGGCACCAGGGAAACGTCCTCTTCGTCCGCCTCCAGCCCCACGAGGGCTTCGAGCTGCTGTTCGACGTACAGGTACCCAGCGACCATCCCGAGCTGGCCACCAAGCCCCTGTCGTTCGCCTACGAGGAGGCGTTCGGCGACCTTCCCGACGCCTACGAGACCTTGCTCTACGACGTCATGTGCGGCGACCGCACCCTGTTCGTCCGTTCAGACGAGGTGGAGCAGGCGCGGAGGCTCTACACGCCGTTGCTCGAAGCGGGTCTCGGTCCTGCCTCCTACCGGGCGGGCTCCTGGGGTCCCCGGGAAGCCGACGCCCTGCTGTCGAGCCGGGGCGACAGCTGGCGGGTGCGGCTCCCGAACGGTGGTGATACCGCGTAGGGCGCCGTGGTGGTCGCCCCACCGGGGGTTCTTCTACAATGCAGCGTTCCCAGGGCGTTTAGCTCAGCTTGGGAGAGCGCTTCCCTTACAAGGAAGAGGTCGGCGGTTCGAGCCCGTCAACGCCCACAGTGGTTTCATGGGAATTCACTAGGCACCTTGAAACCGCTATCTACCAGGGTATTTAGTCCCTAAACCCAAAGCTCTTGGTTACAGAGGCACCCTTCCCGTTTCACATAATCCCATCGATTATGTAACATCATAAGTAACATCGTACCTGGCTAGCTCTACATGCGAGGTGAGAATGCGGCGGCCCAAAACGCTCACAGCAGCCTTCTGCAAGACCATTTCCACGCCGGGAACCTACGGCGACGGGCGCGGTGGCTTCGGTTTGACCCTCCGAGTTAAGCAAACTCGCAATGGCCGGCTGTCAAAAGTGTGGGCCCAACGGGTTGTAATTAGTGGTAAACCAACGTACCTCGGGCTGGGCGCCTATCCGACTGTCACACTGGCCGAGGCCCGACGAAGAGCGCTCAAGAACCGCCGCGAGATCGAAGCGGGCAGGGACCCGCGAGGCGGAGGGATCCCTACGTTCGCGCGAGCCACCGACAAAGTCATCGCCCTGCACCGAGACGGCTGGAAGCCGGGCAGCCGCACAGAGTCGGCGTGGCGTAACGGTTTCATCCGTCACGTATATCCGAACCTCGGTCACAGACGAGTAGACGTGATCACGACCGCGGACGTCTTAGCAGTGCTCTCTCCCATCTGGCATAAGGCACCCCGGCAAGCCGAGGCTCTAAGGCGACGGATCAGCCAGGTTATGCGCTGGGCGGTAGCGCAGGGCTACCGGCCGGACGACGCCGCAGGGCCGGCTCTCACCGCGGTTCTACCGAAACGCACCAACGCGACGACTCACCACCGGGCCCTCCACCACTCCGGAGTAGCAGACGCGCTGCAGAAGGTCCGCGAATCAGCAGTAGCCACATCGACTCGGTTGGCCATCGAGTTCCTAGCACTGACGGCAGCCAGAACCACCGAGGTCAGGCTTGCCACCACGTCGGAGATCGACCACCAGGCTGGAGTATGGACGGTCCCTGCCGAGCGCATGAAAGCCGGCCGAGAACATCGGGTACCGCTCAGCAGCGCCGCGCTCCGTGTGCTAGACGAGGCGTATGGGCATGTTGCCGGCGAGTTGCTGTTCCCCGGGCGAAGTGGCAAACCGCCCGGCCACGGGGTGCTCGCCGCGACGTTCCGCCGGCTCGATATCGGAACCGTCCACGGACTGCGATCGAGCTTTCGGGACTGGTGCTCTGAGACTGGCGTCCCCCGTGAGGTGGCAGAACAGGCATTGGCCCATTCAGTAGGCGGCGTAGAGGGTGCCTACGCCCGGTCCGACCTCCTCGATCTACGCAAGCCGGTAATGGAGGCATGGGGCGACTACATCGATGCCTAACTCAGTCGGCGACACCCGGCGACCTGCGTTGTAGGGCGATCTGGGAGACCTGTTCCTCTGGGGGCGGCCTGCGAAGATTGGCATTAGTCCCGCCAGCTTGTTTACTTTCGCTAAACATGGGCTGATGGACGGTACGGAATGATTCGAACTCCCTGGGCCGGCTCGTTACATCGGATGAGCCGGTCGATCTGATCACGAAGATGGGCGCGGCGACGCTGTTCGGTATAACCGCCGACGCGGTACGGACCGCAACGATACGTGGCCATGTGAGGACCCGTGTGGTTCTGAAGTCCGCTAATCGTTACGACCGGCTCCTCGATTTCTGTTCGGCTGAGCGGTACTGGCGGGCGAGGACCAGGAGCGTCTATTACGAGCTTGACCTGGCCGATATGCGGGACCGTGCCGACGAGTTGTTGGTCAACGCGGTGCGGTACCGGCTGCTGCACCCTTGGCCGCTGGTTGAAACAGAACCAGCTTGTCCTCATCGCAGCGAGTGGCCTGCGCTACGCCGCCGTGCGAGAGACTGTGGTTCAAGTGAAAGATCGAACCCTACGGCCGTCCGAGGCGGATCCGACGCCCAGGTGACGTGAGAGAGGCCGTCGGCGCGAGTTGTGGTGGACCGAAAGCTCGAGGAGGGAGGCTGAACCCCTGTGTATGGAGGGCGCGCAGGACGGGGGAGTCGCAGGTTGACGGATGGGTGGCGGAGGCGGGGCTGACTTTGGCCTTGGCATGGTGGGTGTTGGAGGGTGCCCTGTTGGGTGCGGGCGCGGCTGCGGCTAGGGCGACTCCTGTGGTGGTTGGGCTGGCGGGGGCGGCGGTGATTGCGGGGCTGGTGGGGCTCAGCATCCAGCGGCTACCCAGCCAGTCGTGGGAGACCACCCGCGACGATGTTCTGGTTGCGGCGGCTATCCGCCAGCGGGTCCAGTTTGCCTTGGCTGCGGGGTCGGGTGTTGGGTGCCTTGTTCTGGCTGGCGCGGTCGCAGCGGTTCCTCCTACCAGTGGGCTCAGGAGTGTGGTGGGGGTGATGATGTCGTACCTAGCGGCGACCACGGCCGTCAGCTTGCTGAGGGTGGTGGGTGAGTTCCCGTCAGGGGTGGTCGGTTCCAGCTAGCACCGGATGTTGCGGGAGGTGATTGGTTGCGGCGTCCCGGCCCGGGGCTGCGGCGGGTGTCGGTTGTGCGGCTAGGGGCCGGCGGGGCGGATCCGTCGTTCAAGCAGCCCGAGCGTCACACGGCTCCGGGTGCTGTGTTGGGTGGGGCGGTCACGCTGCCGGGGATAGGCTGTCGATCCAGTCGTAGATGTCTTGTTCTCGCCAGCCCACCGCTCGGGTGCGTTCCCCGCCAAGGCGGACAGCTGGGGGAAACGACCCGTCCCGCAACCGACGCCAGATCGTCGTCCGGCTTAACCCCGTCAACGCCATAACCTCGGGCATTCTCATCATCCGCCCACTCCTGGGACGTTCCGCCACCGACCGTCGATGGCTAACACCCGGCCTGTGATTGTGAGTTTGGTTTCTCATCCGCGTTCTCCTTGGTTGTCACCCGGTCTTGTCCCGGCTCGCAATCTGTGTCCGATAGGGGACGGGAAAGGGTTGTGTTGCTATCGAAACATACCGAGGGGTCCTTCCAACCCGGTCGCGCATCCACCCCCTTGGAGTCGCGCTCAAGCGCGACCGGTCGCGCATCCCCCCGTTCGCGGTCGCGCTTCCCTCCTTTTCGGTTGTGCCCGCCTCGGATCGGGGCGTTGAGCGCCGGCGCGGCAGGCAAACGCATCCCGGCGTACGAGAGGTTCGGCGGCTATCGGGTGGTTGACTGGCGGTGGGACATGTGTCCCCGCACCCCGTTCATCCGGGGGAGGACGTATGTCCCAGTCAGCGAACGGTGGCGCTTCGTGGGGCGTGTGAGGCTGGTCGCGGTCGCGCTCAAGCGCGACCGGTCGCGCATCCGGTCGCGTATCCTTGTGACCTGAGCTCCTATGTCGAATTGGGAGCTGTGGA
>VXMM01000021.1 GCA_009841105.1 Acidimicrobiia bacterium
CGCGGGCGGTCCGGTCGGTGACGGTGGTGGTCTGGGTCTCGCCCGGGGGGTCGGGGCCTACTGCTACGGGCATTCCTGTGGCGGACCAGTCGGACCAGGAGCCGGGATAGAGGATGCCTTCCGGGTAGCCGGCGATGTGAAGGGCCAGGAGGTTGTGGCAGGCGGTGACGCCGCTCCCGCAGTAGCTCACTACGGGCTTATCCGGGTCCAAGCCCATTTCGGAGAACCGGGCGGCCAGATCGTCGGCTGGCTTGAAGGTGCCTTTCGGGCCGATGTTGCCGGCGGTGGGAGCCGAGAGGGCGGTCGGGATGTGACCGGCCACGCTGTCGATCGGCTCCGTCTCCCCCCGGTAGCGCTCGGGTTCCCGCGCATCGATTACCTGCGCGGTTCCCAGGCGGGCGTGTAGCTGGTCGCGATCGACGGTGAGGGTGGGGCCCTCCCCGGTCTGGTAGGTGACGGGGGTGATGTCAGGTGGGTCGGCGGTCAGCGGATGGCTTTGGCCGGACCAGCGGTCGTACCCGCCGTCCAGAACGCTCACGCGTTCGTGACCGACGCTTCTGAGCATCCACCAGAGGCGGGCGGCGATAGCCCCGGGCCCCTGGTCGTAGACGACCACGTGATGGTGGTTGCCGATTCCGTTCCGGCCGAGCAGATCTGCCAGGTCGTCCGGGGTAAGGAGTGGGTGGCGACCGGGACCTTCGGCAGCCGCCAAGTCATCGTCGAGGTCCAGGAACACAGCGCCGGGGAGGTGATCCTCCTCATAACTGAGCCTTCCTACGCCCGGCTGTCCCAGGAACCAGCGGGTGTCGACGATCCGGATGTCGGGGTCGTCCAGGTGGCTGTTCATCCAGCAACAGTTGACGGTGGGCTGTGTCAGATCCTCGGTGCTGTCCTCCGTGTCTGCGGTGTCCCCCTTGCGTCTCTCTGCAGTGTGCCGGACCCGTTCGGCGGCGGTACCGGCGGCATCGCGAGCAGCCGTTCCGACCGTGTCGGCCGCATCGCGGGCCGCCGTGCCGACCGTCTCGACCAACGTCTGCACGGCGCTCTTCACGCTCGCCCGGACCTCGGGGTCGTTGGCGGTCGCCGCCAGCGCCTGGCCCAGGTAGCGAGCAGCGTCTACAAAACCGCTCCATGCCGAGCGGAGCTCCGCCCGGGCCGCCGGTCCCTCGCCGCCATCCTTAAAACCGGACCGCAACAGGTCGCCCAGCTCGGCGAACCCGGTGGAGACTTCCTCCCATGATCCTTCGCGTCTGGGGTGCTCTCTCTCTTTGCTCACGTCTAAACCTCCATGGCTTGCCGAGTTTATTCCCGCCCTATCGCTAGCCGGACGCGGCAAGCCGCCGTAGAATAGGGAACGATTCGACTACCGCCCACGCCTCACTTGTGGCCCAAGCGACACGGGGAGCGGGGCAGCTATTATCTTCGACGAATCCGCCCACCGGGCGGCACTCCACCGGAGCGAGCAACGAGGTGAGCATGACCGGAGAGAACTACCACCGACTCAACGGCGAATGGATGACACCCCGCCGGCGCTTCCTGTCGGCTCTTTACGGTGGCCGGGTCGACAAGGTGCCGGCCATGACCCTGAGTTCGGTAATCACCCTCGAAGCCATGGAGATCGCCGACGCGGCGTTCCCCGAGGCCCACCTGGATGCCGAGAAGATGGCTCGTCTGGCCGCCACCGCCCACGAGAACCTGGGGCTCGACACGATAATGCCCGTCTTCCACTCCCAACTCGAGGCCGACGCTCTGGACGCCGCTACGTGGTGGGGCACGAAGGACAACTGGCCTGCGGTCAGCGATCACGTCCTGACCGACCCCGACGACTTCAAGGTCCCGTCCGACTATCTGGAGCGGCGCTCGTTCAAGGCGGTTCTCGGCGCCATCCGCCTGCTCAGGAAGCGCTACCCGGATGTGGGCATCGTAGGCAAGGTCTACGGAGCCTGGTCGGTTGGCTTCCACATGGTCGGTATCGAGAACTTCCTGATTGACACCATCCTCGATCCCGACAAGATCCACCGCTACCTGGAGGCCCTGCTGCCGGCGTCTCTGGCGTCCGCCCACGCCCAGCTCGAGGCCGGCGCCGACGCGATCATGTGGTGCGACCACGCCAACCGGGAACTGGTCAGTCCGGAGACGTACCGGGACTTCCTCCTTGAGATGCATCAGGAGATCCAGGCCGAGATCGGCGGTCCCAGCATCCTCCACTGCTGTGGCGAGACCACTGATCGCATCGAATATTTCGCCGAAGCAGGCTGGGACTGCTTCCACTTCGAGTCACAGGTTGATCCGGTCAAGGCGAAGGAGATTGCCCGCGACCGCTTATCCCTGTTCGGGAACATCAACAACCCGACCACCCTGTTCAGCGGTACCTACGAGGACTGCTACGAGGCCTGCATGACCGTGCTCAACTCCGGGGTGCAGGGAGTGGCGCCCGAGGGTTCGGTTCCGCTCGGGACGAAGATGGAGGTTCTGGCCGCGCTGGCCGACTCCGCCCGGGACTATTCCAACGCGCACCGTCCGGGTGGCCGGTTCGTGGCCCACGATCCGCCGGCGGCCAACGGTGACGGTTAGGCCCGCCGGGCGGTAGTTCGCCGGTCCGTCCACCTTTGCTAGACCGACTGGATCGGGGTAGCCTTTCCGGGTTCGGAATGGTTGCTAAGAGACCGCTTCCAACCGATTAAGTGGATTGAGATCGATTCCAATGGTTCAGCTATCCGGTATAGCGAACGCGACAATACGGGCCGAGATCGAGGAGTTTCTCGAGCGGCCCGAAGAGATCGAGCGCAATGTGGAGTTGTTCAGCCGCGCCTCTCCGGCCATGCAGGACATCGCTGCCGCCCTTATCGAGGGGGATGCCCAGACGGTCGACCGGCTCACCGCCGAGGCCCTCGCGGACGGCGTGCACGCCCTCGAGATCATGGACGACGGTCTGATCGCCGGCATGGGGATCGTGGGCATCAAGTTCCGGGAGGGATACGTCTTCGTTCCTGAAGTACTGGTGTCGGCCCGGGCCATGAAGGCCGGTATGGCCCATATCGAGCCGATCCTCGCCGCCTCCGGGGTGGAACCTATCGGTAAGGTCATCATGGGAACCGTCCAGGGTGACCTGCACGACATCGGCAAGAATCTTTGCATCATGATGCTCCGGGGCGGCGGGTTCACCGTGATCGACCTCGGCGTCAACACGTCGCCGGACGAGTTCCTCGCCGCGGTCAAGGACAGCGAGGCCCGCCTGGTCGGGATGTCGGCTCTCCTCACCACCACCATGCCCAACATGGCCAGGACGGTGGAGGCCTTCAAGGACGCCGGCCTCCGGGATCAGGTGTGGTTCATGGTGGGTGGAGCTCCGGTGACTCCGGAGTTCGGCGAAGAGGTGGGGGCGGACGGCTACGGCAAGGACGCCCTGGCCTGTGTGGCACTGGCCAAGCAACTGTCGCTCCGAGTCCGCGGCTGAGCCTCAACCAGAGCCACGCCATGGCGGATCAGGATCAACTCGCATTCCAGGAACGGCTCGACCGCATCAGCCGTCTATTCACCGACATCGTCGGCCACGCGGAGGTGTCATCCCGCACCCGCTGTCCCTACCGGGACCGCCACGACCGATGCACGGCGCTGTTCCGATGCCGCAACCAGATCGTGGCGGACGCCGAACGGGATCTGCTGACCTGCGGCCACGACGGGACCTTCGACTATCGCACCGCCTGGGAGAGCCATCCTCGCGCCAGGCAGAGAGCCATGGAGAAGATATCCGCCATCAAGGAGGAGGCCACCTCACGCCGGCGGGAACAGGCTGGAGAAGAGTCGCAGGCGTGACCGTCTCCCACCTGGGTACTACCAGGGAACTGCGGATCGGCAGGACCATCTTCGACTACGCCGATGAACTGTCGGTCGAAGTACCGACCTCCTGCCGGCGTACCGGCGAGTGCCACGAGTGCGTGGTGGACGTAACCCGAGGTATGGAGTCGCTGGCACAGCGTACCGAGCCGGAGAGCTTCCTCCGGGGGAGCTTCAGGCTGGCATGCCAGGCCCGGATCGTGAGCGACGAGGGCCCGATCAGCTTCGAGCCGCTCCGCCGTCGCCCGAGGATCCTGGAGTCCGGCCGCCGGCGCCCCGATCCTGAGGAACGGCTCGACCCGATGGTGATCAGGACGGGGCACCAGGTCACGTATGCGGGCGAGGTGATCGACACCTACCGCGGAGCCATCTTCGGTGTGGCGGTCGACCTCGGAACCACGACCGTGGTGCTGGAGCTGGTCGATCTCGAGTCGGGCGAGACCGTGGCCGTCACCAGCTTCGAGAACCCCCAGCAGTTCGGCGGTAGCGATGTCATGAACCGCATCTCCTACGAGGCCAGGCCGGGCGTGGCCGGAGAACTGCGGAACGCCGCCGTAGCGGCCGTCGGCCAGGGTATCCGGGAGATGGTCACCCATCTCGGCAAGCGCCCTCCGCACGTCTACGAGATAGTGGTGGCGGCCAACTCCACGATGCGGGACATCCTGTTCGGCATCGATGTCCAGAGCATCGGCCAGAAGCCCTACAAGTCGCTCATCGAGCACGATTACCTGGACGGCCGGCGCGCGCACACAGCCCTGCTGGCTATGAGCCGTGACCTAGGCCTGCGCGCCAACCGTCGGGCCCGTGTCTATGGCCTGCCGCTGATCGCGAGCCATGTCGGTGCCGACGCGGTGGCCTGCCTCGAGACCGTCCGGATGGGCCGGACCGGGGAGACCGAGATGCTGGTCGACATCGGCACCAACACCGAGGTCGTCCTCCACCATCAGGGCCGCCTTTACGCGGCCTCCTGCCCGGCGGGACCGGCTTTCGAGGGAGGGCTCGTCACGTACGGCATGAGGGCGTACGACGGAGCTATCGAGTCGATCCGGCTCGACCGCGACGGAACGGCGGACTCCTACCGGACCATCGGCGGCGCTGCGGCGTCCGGCATCTGCGGCTCCGGTCTTACCGACCTCCTGGCGGAGCTTCGCCGCTTGGATCTGATGACACCGCTGGGTGTCTTCACCCGCGATCGCAAGCTGGCAGCAATCGACTTGGTGCCTGACCGGGGCATCACCTTCTCGAGGCGTGACATCGGCAATCTCGCCCAGGCCAAGGCCGCCAACTACTGCGGCCAGTTCATCGTGATGCGGACAGCCGGGGTCACTCCATCCGGCATCGACCGCCTCTACCTGGCCGGAGGGTTCGCCAACTACCTGAACGTCCGCAACGCCATCGAGATCGGCCTCATCGCGCCGGTGCCCGAGGAGCGCGTGGTCAAGGTGGGTAATGCGTCCATCGAAGGAGCGCGCGCCCTGCTGCTGGACAGGACCAGACGCCCCCGGGCGGAGGAGCTGGCCAAGCGGGTGACCCATCTCGAACTGGAGACCACCCCCGACTTCTTCGACATCTTTGTGGAGGGATGCCAGATGAAGCCCATGCCCGATACGTTCCCGCCGGCCCCTGAGAACGCCGACCCGGCGGCACTGATTCGATGATGCGATGACGGAGCCGAGGTTCGTCGTCATCGGCGAGAACGTCCACACCAGCCGCATCGTCCTGCGGAAGGGCAAGCGCTTCGCCGTCGAGAACGGCGTGGAAGGCGTCACGTTCGAGACCATCGACGGGGAGGCCGGGCTCCTCCCGATCTCCGCCGCGATGCGCGTCACCAAGGCTTACGACGAGGGCCGGATCAAGCACATCGCCCTGGCGGTGGATGCCGCCATGGGTAGAGGTGACGACCCGGACCGGGGTCTGGAGTACCTGCGGCGGGTGGTAGCCGACCAGGAACGGACCGGCGCCCACTATCTGGACATCAATGTGGACGAGATCTCCCTCCGGACCGGCGAGCAGCGAGCCGCCATGGAGTGGCTGGTCGGCTACGTTGGCTCGCTGACCGACCTCCCCATTTCGGTGGACTCCTCCGACATCACCGTCATCGAGGCCGGGTTGGCAGCCGCTCGCAGGGGGGGTGACGCTCCGCCGATCCTCAACTCGGCCTCCCTGGAGCGGACCGAGGCGGTGGAGCTCGCGCTCGCGTACGGCGCCAGGGCGATCGTCACCGCCGCCGGCGCCGAGGGCATGCCGGCCAGCGCAGGGGAGCGGATCGACAACGCCTCCCGGATGGTGGAAAGGGCCCTCGGAGCGGGCCTTCAGATCGGTGACCTGTTCGTGGATCCCCTGGTATTCCCCATTTCGGTGGACAGCAGCTTCGGGCTGCACACCTTGGAGGCGATCCGTACCCTCCGGGACCGCTACGGACCGGAGATCCACATCACCGGCGGCATGAGCAACGTCTCGTTCGGCATACCCGCCCGCAAGCTGATGAACGCCGCCTTCATCAACCTGGCCGTCGAAGCGGGTGCGGACAGCGGCATCATCGATCCGGTCATGAACCCACCGGACGCGGTCTTCTCGGTGGACCGGGACTCCGAGGCATACGGGCTGGCCGAGGACACCCTGCTGGGCCGTGACGAGATGTGCATGAACTACATCATGGCCTGGAGGAAGGGCCGTCTCGACACGCCGATCGGGTAGGCCGCTGCCGAGAAAGGATGGCGACAGTTCGGCCCGAGATGCTCGACCCCGGGTTGTAGCTGCCGACACCGGGCCGACCGGACACGATTCGGCACCTTTCCAGGCGCCTCCGGTCCCCACGTTGAGGCCGGGTTCGGCTCGTGTCCCGTACCGGGCAAGAACGCGAAAATCGCGACAACCGGCCCCGCCTGCTGGGCCCTCCCCCCCCGCCGCCACCGAGGAGCGCGCGCGTCCTGCCCGCCCCGGGTGGGCGTGCGCGGAGGCCTGGAGCCCTCACACGGCCCGGACG
>VXMM01000023.1 GCA_009841105.1 Acidimicrobiia bacterium
CTCCCTTCCCTGTACGAGTCCGCCTTCCCGACCTTCACCATCGTCCCCGGTCTGGCTGCCGACGTCGAGCCCCCCAAGGGCGCGGCTGACGGCAACCGCTGGGTGATCGATGTGCGCATGCAACCCGGCGCCGAATGGAGCGACGGCTCGCCGATCACAGCCCACGATGTCGCCTTCACGTTCAATGCCGTGAAGGACCTGCAGATGGGTGGCAACTGGTTCTCCGTCCTACCGATGGCCCGCCCGGATGATCCCCAGACCGAGGAGGACGAGGCCTACGACGGCCTGATCTCGGTGGAGGCGCTGGATGACCAGACGGTGCGCTACACCTGGAGCGCCCGGCCCGGTCTGGCGCAATGGCAGTTCGGAGCGGCCCAGTCCCCGATCTTCCCGGAGTCGTACTGGGGACCCTACGTCGAGGCGGCGGGCGAGGCCGGCGACCTCTACGCCATATCGGGAATCGGAGCCCCCTCTGGCGGGCCGATGGTCTACGAACACCGGGAGCCGGGCGCATTCGTCCGGACCGAGGCAAATCACGCCGTGCTCGGCAGGGGCGACGTACTGACCAGCTACTCCACCGGAGGAGCCAGCAGCGAAGGCGCCGCCACCTGGGAAGTGGGCGACACCTCAGGGGAGGTGGTAGCGCGGTGGACCGAGGGTCCGCACGCCGCCACCGCCATCTACTCGGTCTACGACACCCAGGATGCGGCGGTTCTCGCCCTCAGTGACGGTGAGGTCGACTTCATGCTCAACCCGCTCGGTCTCCAGCGCGGCCTGCAGGCCACCGTCATCGAGGCGGGTGACCTAGAGGTGATCTCCAACGCATCCAACGGCTTCCGTTATGTGGCGTTCAACACCCGCCGCTTTCCCGGATCCGAGCCCTCCTTCCGGCAGGCCATCGCCTGCATCATCGACAAGGAGTTCATGGCCAGAAACGTCCTCCAGGGAGTGGCGACGCCGCTCCACTCATTGATCCCGCCGGGCAACACCTACTGGGCCAACCCGGACGTGTTCGTCTGGTGCGACGGGTTGAGCATGGAGAAACGGGTCGACACCGCCGTCCGGATGCTCAAGGACGCGGGGTGGACTTGGGAGGTAGAACCTAAGTGGGACCCGGATAGTCAGGACGTTATACCACAAGGTGAAGGATTGCGGGGTCCTGACGGCACGGATCTGGAACCTATGGAACTGCTGGCGCCGGGTCCGGGATACGATCCGTTGCGGGCTACCTACAGCCTGTTCATCGCCGACTGGGCCAACGATCTGGGCATCCCCCTGCGGGCCCAGCCGACCGGCTTCTCGGTGATCGTGGACAGGGTGTTCGGTCCGGTCGATTGGGACATGTACATGCTCGGATGGTCCACCACCATCTTTCCGGACCACCTAGCAGACTTCTTCGAGACCAGGAACGACTCGGCCACGACCGGAGGGCTGAACATTCCCGGCTACTCGAATCCCGCGTACGACCGCTTGGCCCTCGAGTTGAAGTCGGCGACGGACCTGGAGGAGGCTGCCGCGATCGTCAGGGAGATGGACGGCGTGATCGCCCGGGAAGTGCCCTACATCGTGCTCTTCGACACCCCGACCCTGGAGGCCTATCGCAACACGCTCGCCTACCCGGCCACGACCGTGCTGAACGGCTTGCATGGGTTCCGGGGGCTCCCCGGATCGGTGAACCTGGCCGAGTAGCCCCCCAGCCATGCCGGTTTGCTGCCTGACCGGCGCCGTTGGACGAGGAATATCCAGCTTCGGGACCGACTATCCGCGCCCCTCTAGATAAACTTGTGAAGTCTGTAGCGAAACAGACGAGCCCACAAACGGGGGAGGATTCCATGAGGGCTTTATCGATGCACACGTCCCTGCGGTGGCTGGCGGTCGCGGCCGTTCTGGCCCTACTCGCCACGGCCTGCGGGGCAGACGAAGAAACGGACGACGCAGCAGCCGCGCAGGCGCAGGCGCAGGCAGCCGCCGCGCAGGCAGAGGCAGCCACGGCACAGGCGGAGGCAGACGCGGCAGAGGCCGCGTTGGCCCAGGCCCAAGCCGATCTGGAAGCCGCTCAGGCGGCTGCGGCCGAGGCCATGGAGGGCGACGAGGCCGCCCAGGCCGAGCTTGCCGCAGCGCTCGCCGAGGCGGAAGCCGCTCTCGACGAAGCCGAGATGGCAGCCGAGGAGGCCATGAAGGCGGCCGAGGAAGCCGCGGCGGAGGAAGCCGCGGCCACCACCATGCCGGAAGAAGAGGAGATGGCGGAAGCCGCTCCGTTCACCTACAAGCTGGCCATCTTCAGCGACCCGACCACCGACAACCCGTGGGCCTACTTCGACACGGAGGCTGATGTCTGGAACCAGTACGTGCTGTCGACGGCTATACCAAGCCTCTACGGCTCGGCGTTCCCGAGCTACACGGTGGTTCCGAACCTGGCGGCCGACGTCGAACCCCCGCTGGGCGCCGCCTCCGGCGACAACTGGGTGATCGACGTCAACATGAGACAGGGGCTGGTCTGGAGCGACGGCTCTGCGATCACCGCCAACGACGTAGCCTTCACCTTCAACGCCGTCAAGGACCTCGAGATGGGCGGCAACTGGTTCTCCGCTCTCCCGCTGGCCCGGGAGGACGACCCGGCCACCGAGGAGAACGAGGGGGCCGAGGGCCTGATCTCCGTCGAGGCGGTCGACGACCACACGGTCCGTTACACGTGGAGTTCCCAGCCCGGTCTGGCCCAGTGGCAGTTCGGCGCGGCCCAGGCGCCGGTCTTCTCCGAGGCCCACTGGGGACCGCACGTCGCGGCGTCTGGTGACGCCGGCGAACTCTACGCCGTGTCCGGGGAGGGCGCGCTATCGGGCGGGAGCATGGTCTTCGACCGGCGCGAGCCGGGCGCGTTCGCCCGGAGCGTGGCCAACGCCAACGCAAACGACCAGGGAGCACAGACCACCGCCTACTCGAGCGGCGGAGTGACCTTCGCAGGCGACGTGAGTTGGCAGGTGGGCGACACGTCCGGAGAGGTCATCTCCGACTCGATCGGCGGACCTCACGTGGTCGACGCCATCTACTCGGTGTACGACACCCAGGATGCGGCGGTGCTGGCCCTGCGCGACGGGGAGGTGGACTTCCTGCTCAACCCGCTGGGCCTCCAGCGCGGTCTTCAGTCCACGGTGCTCGAAGCGGGAGACCTCGACGTGATCGCCAACTCGTCAAACGGCTTCCGCTACCTCGCCTTCAACACCCGGCGCTTCCCGGGGTCGGACGCCGCGTTCCGCCAGGCTATGGCCTGCATGATCGATAAGGAGTTCATGGCGACCAACGTCCTCCAGGGGGTGGCCATCCCCCTGAACTCCATGGTGCCACCCGGCAACGCCTTCTGGGCCAACCCGGAGCTGGATGCCTGGTGCGCGGGCCAGAGCCAGGAGGAGCGGCTCAACTCGGCCGTAGGGATCCTCAAGGACGCGGGGTGGACCTGGGAAGTCGAGCCGCAGTGGAACCCCGACAACCGCGACGTGATCCCGAAGGGTGAGGGCCTGCGAGGTCCGGACGGTACGGCGGTCGGGGACATGGAACTGCTGGCCCCCGGGCCCGGATACGACCCGCTGCGGGCCACCTACAGCCTGTTCATCGCCGACTGGGCCAACGACCTAGGGATACCGCTGACTGCGGAACCCACCGGCTTCTCGGTGATCGTGGACAGGGTGTTCGGACCGGTGGACTGGGACATGTACATCCTCGGATGGGGTCTCACCATCTTCCCGGACTACGTGGCCGACTTCTTCGACTCGCGTGCCGACTCGGCCACCGCTGGTGGTTTCAACATCCCCGGCTACGCGAACCCGGAGTTCGACGCGATGGCGGACCAGCTGAAGGCCGAGACCGACATCAACGCGGCGGCTACGCTCGTGCGCCAGATGGATGCCGTGCTCGCCCAGGACGTTCCCTACGTGGTCCTCTTCACCACGCCGGTGTTGGAGGCCTTCCGGAACACCCTGGAGTTCCCGAGCACGACCACTCTTGACGGCCTGCAGAACTTCCAGGCGCTGCCCGGAGCGGTCAATCTGGCCCAGTAGAGGACCGAGCGGCGGGAAGGACCGGCCAGGTGCTTCCCGCCGCTCCCACCCAAAGCGACGCCGCGAGGCAGAACGGAGGCGCGAGGTTGAGGCGGCAGTGAGATGATGCGCTACATCGCGCGGCGCACCGCGCAGATGTTCGTTCTGTTCGTCATCTTCCTGACGCTCACTTTCCTGCTCCTCACCGCCCTGCCCGGCGACACCGTCAAGCAGCGGTTCGCCACCAATCCCAACGTTCCGCCGGAGGCGGCGCAGCTGGCCATCGAGCGCCTGGGTCTCGACAAGCCGCTGTGGGAGCAATACACCAGCTACATGTGGAACTTCTTCCGGGGTGACTTCGGCTTCTCGTTCCTCCAATACCCGCGGCCCGTGTCCGACATCATCCTGGAGCGGCTGCCGAGGACCCTGGTGCTGTTCCTCACGGTGCTGGTCAGTTACTACATCCTCGGGTTCATGGCCGGCAAGTTCATCGCCTGGAGGCGGGGACGGAGGGGCGAGCATGCCATAACCATCAGCAGCGTGTTCCTCTACACGGTGTTCTACCCCTGGTTCGCGCTGATGCTGATCTGGTTCTTCGCCTTCTACGCCGACGTGGTCCCGATAAACAAGTTTCTCGACCCGCAGGAGTGGGTTGACGCTCCCTTCAGCTCCAACCACGTGTTCATGGTGATATTCGGGGTGATGCTGGTGAGCGGCATAGTTGCGCTCACCCTGTGGATCCTGTCCCGACGCATAAGGGACGCGGCCCTGCGGAAGAGGGCGGTGTGGATGGGTTACGGCGCGCTGGCCGTGGTGATGGTCTGGTTCTGGTACCTGAGCGACTTCGGATCGGCCCGGCGCCTGTACGCCGGCGACATCCTGCACCACATGA
Source organism: Acidimicrobiia bacterium (assembly GCA_009841105.1). Taxonomy (GTDB): domain Bacteria; phylum Actinomycetota; class Acidimicrobiia; order Spongiisociales; family Spongiisociaceae; genus Spongiisocius; species Spongiisocius variivorans. The sequence continues at coordinate 4,924 of VXMM01000023.1, forward strand.
TCCTCCCGGTGGTAACCATCACGCTGATCAGCTTCGCCGGGATCATGCTCCTGACCCGCAGTTCCATGCTCGAGACCATGCGGGAGGACTTCATCCTCACCGCCCGGGCCAAGGGCCTGGCCGAGAAGACGGTCCGCGACCGCCACGCCGCCCGCACGGCCCTGCTCCCGGTCACGACCAGCCTGGTGATCGCGGTGGCGACCGTGATCGACGGGGGGATCATCACCGAGACCGTCTACTCGTGGCCCGGCATGGGCGAGTTGCTGTTCACGTCGGTGGTCGGGCAGGACCTGAACCTGGCCATTGCCGCCTTCTCGTTCGTGGGCGTCATGGCCATGGTCGGGCACCTGGTGGTGGACATCCTCTACATGTTCCTCGACCCCCGGATCAGGGTCACGGGGGAGTGACGATGCCGGGACCGCTCCAATGACGGATCTGCTGGAAGCCCGGCCGGCGCCCGGCACGGCTGGGAAGGGTTCGCTGTGGAGGATCCGGGCCAACCTGGTGTGGGCCGGCGCGACCAACAACTGGAACCTGTTCCGGACCAACCGGGTCGGCATCGTGGGATTGGCCATCATTCTGTTCTTCGCGCTGATGGCCCTCATACATCCGGTGCTGATGTCGGGCATGCGCTGGTACTCCGGCGCCGCCCTGTTCCTGGTGATCTGGCCGGTCGTGGCCTGGGTGACCTGGCCGTTGCTGGGGCGCCTGCGCCACGAGCGGAGGGTCACGTTCCCGCTGACGGTCGGGATCACAGCCGCCCTGCTGGTAGCGATAGGGGTGACGTTCGGCGGAGTGTGGGACGCCGGCACCTACCACCCCGTGGTGGGGAACGAGGCCAATCCGCCGATCCTCCACAAGACGGTTGTCAACGAGGTCACCAATCCGGCGACCGAGATGTCGGTGCGCGAGGCGTTGCTCTACTCCAACCCCGACGGATCTCCCCTGCTCCTCGGAGACGTCGCCGAGATCCGGGAGCAACCCACCGGTCCCTACGGCCGGCACTGGCTCGGTACCGACCCTCTGGGCCGTGACATCCTGTCCCAACTCATGAAGGGCGCCCAGGGGGCGTTCCTGCTGGGAATGGTGGCGGCCCTCGTCACCGTCCTCTTCGCCACCTCGGTCGGTGCGGTGGCTGCCTATATGGGCGGCTGGATCGACTCGTTCTTCATGCGCCTGGCCGACCTGTTGCTGATGCTTCCCGCTCTGGCCATTTTCATCGTGATGAGTTCGGTGTTCAGCTTCGAGCTGTGGCACCTTGCCATCCTGATCGGCCTGCTGTCGGGATTCGGCGGGGTGGCCATCGTCCTCAAGTCCCAGGCCCTTGCGGTGAAGGTCAAGCCCTTCATCGAGGCCGCCCGGGTTTCGGGCGGCTCCACGTTCCGGGTGATAACCGTCCACGTGATACCCAACGTGATACCGCTCAGCTTCCTGTACATGATGTTCACCGTCACCGCCGCCATCCAGACCGAAGCGACCCTCTCCTTCCTCGGCCTTCTCAACATCGACATGAGTTGGGGACTGATGATCGAACTGGCCAGGAACCAGGGATACTTCCTCACCGGCATGCGCTTCTGGTGGCTGGTGTTTCCCGCCGGAGCGTGCGTGTCCCTCCTCGCCGCTGCGTTCTTCCTGGTCGGCAGGGCCATGGACGAGGTGATCAATCCCAGGCTGAGGAAGCGATGACGGCGCCCGGCGCCCGGACCGCGGTCTCTCCGACCCGCTGCCCCCTGGGATGCCCCCCACGAGGGCGGGGGATCGGATGAGCCGGATCTCCGAGGCCCGTCCGCCCCGGCTGAACCTGTTGGCGATCGCCCTCGGCATCGCCGTGATCGCGCTGGCGAACTGGTGGCTCGGAGGGTGGATCACCCCCGCGGAGGGTGAGTACCGGCCCGGGTACCTGGTGATCGTGGTGGCGTTGCTGGTGCCAGGGTTCCTTGGCGCGCTCGTATCGGGTCTCACCGCCGGTCATCGGCGCCCCGCCCACGGGCTGATGGCGGCGCTGGGAATGTTCGCCGCGGAGGTGATCTGGGGCGCCGTCGGAGAGGACCTCGCGATCGGGACGGTCGTGGTGCGTGCGCTGGGCTTCGCCTGCGGCGCCGCGGTGGGCGGGTATGCGGCGGGCCGGGTGGGCGCTCACCTGGGCTCCTCCCGGTCCCGGGCCGGGGACGAGGCCGCGAGCGCGTCGGACCGGGTGCCCCTCTTGGAGGTGGACGATCTCACCATGCACTACAGGACCGGCGACGGGTGGGTATCCGCGGTGGACGGCGTCAGCCTCGCGTTGGGTAAGGGCGAGGCTCTCGGACTGGTCGGGGAGTCCGGATGTGGTAAAACCTCCGTGGCGATGTCGCTCCTGAGACTCTTACCGGAGAACGCCCAGTTCCGGGGCGGATCGGTACGCCTCAACGGGGTAGACCTCCTCGACGTGACCGAGGACGAGATGAGAACCCGCCGCTGGTCCGACATCGCCATGGTCTTCCAGGGCGCCATGAACGCTTGGAACCCCGTGTACACGGTCTACGAGCAGATCCGGGAGGCGATGGACACCCACTTCGGGGGCGAACTGGCCGAGGAACAGATCCGGGACCGGGTCGGCGAGTTGTTCGACCTGGTCGGCTTGAACCGGGCGATGGCGGATCGTTACCCGCACGAGTTCTCGGGGGGTATGCGCCAGCGGGCGGTCATCGCGATGGCGCTCTCGTGCGATCCCCAGGTGATCATCGCGGACGAACCCACCACCGCCCTCGACGTCATAGTGCAGGACCAGATCCTCCAGGAGTTGAAGAAGGTCCAGACCGCACTGGGAATGAGCATCATCTACATCTCCCACGACATCGCGGTCATCGCCGAGGTGACCGAGGTGATGGGTGTGATGTACGCGGGCCGCCTCGTGGAGCTGGGCCCGACCGCGGACGTGTTCTCCCGGCCCCGCCATCCCTACACCTACCTGCTGCTGGAGTCCACCCCGTCGGTTACCGGGCCCCGCCGCGTGCTGGCGCCGCTTGAGGGCGAACCGCCCAACCTGATCGATCCGCCCACGGGGTGCCGGTTCCATCCCCGGTGCCCGTACGCCGACCAGCGCTGCCGGGAGGAGGACCCGACCATCGAGGTCATCGACGCTCAGTCCGGCCATGGCGTTGCCTGCTGGAACTGGACGAGCGTCCCCGTCCGGATACACAAGCGAGTAGAGGCATGACGCGGCCACTGGTCAGGGTCGAGAACCTGACCAAGCGGTTCCCGATCGCCCGCAACGCCTTCAGCCGGGCAACCGAATACGTCCACGCGGTGGACGGGATCAGCTTCGACATCGCCCCGGGCGAGACCCTCGGCCTGGTGGGGGAGTCGGGTTGCGGCAAGAGCACCACCGGCAAGCTGATGGTGAAGCTGCTCGAGGCCGGCTCGGGAAGGATCATGATCGAGCAGGACGGCCAGATGGTCGACATGGCCGGCATTACCGCCAAGGAGGACCTGCGACGCTTCCGGCGCCGGGTGCAGATGATCTTCCAGGATCCGTTCGAGTCGCTCAACCCGCGGCGCACCGTGTACGACACGATCGCGGAGCCCCTGACCGTACAGCGGATCGGGAGCGTCAAGGAACGCGAAGAACGAGCGATGCGGCTCCTGGAACTGGTGGGACTGACGCCGCCCCCGACCTTCCTGTTCCGCTACCCGCATGAGCTGTCGGGAGGGCAGAGACAGCGGATAGCCATCGCCCGGGCGTTGGTGGTCGATCCGGTATTCGTGGTCGCCGACGAACCCACCTCCATGCTCGACGTCTCGATCCGGATCTCGATCATGGATCTGATGCTGAAGCTGGCGGAGCAACTGAACGTCTCCTACCTGTACATAACCCATGACTTGGCGGTGGCCCGCTACATGTGCGACCGGATCGCGGTCATGTATCTCGGCAAGATCGTGGAGATGGGGAACACCGAGGAGCTGCTCGGCAACCCGCAGCATCCCTACACCAGGGCACTCTTGGCTTCGGTGCCGGTTCCAGATCCCGCCCACCACCGGGACGGAGCGGACATCCGCGGTGGGATATCCAAGGCAATCAACCCGCCGCCCAGGTGCCGCTTCATCGATCGGTGTCCCCTGGCCGCCGACGTCTGCCACTCCAACGACCATCCACCCCTCGAGGAGGCCGGCCCCGGCCACTTGGTAGCTTGCTACCGGACCGAGGACGTGGCGGTGTGAGCGAGGGACCGACCGAGACTACGGCTAGGAGGGATGCCGGGCCCTGGACCTGGCCCAACCTGATCTCGTTCCTGCGAGTACTGGCTCTGCCCGTATTCCTTTGGGTACTGCTGGGTCTTGACCGCCCGCTCCTGGCCGCCGTGTTACTAGGGCTGATCTCGGTAACCGACCTGCTCGACGGCATGCTGGCCCGTCGCCTGGATCAGGTCTCCGAGATCGGCAAGATGCTCGATCCGGTAGCAGATCGCCTGGTGGTCCTCGCAGGTGTTGTGGGCGGAATGGTGGCAGGTCTGGTCCCGTTGTGGCTGGGAGTGTCCCTGCTCGTAAGGGAGGCGATCATCGGACCCACCACCATCTACTACCTGGTACGGCGTAATGTCAGGGTGCCGGTCCGGCGGATGGGCAAGACCGCCACCGCCCTTATCTTCTTCGCAGTGCCCTTTTACTACCTGACCGCGACGACCTTCGTGCCCGTCTTCTGGGAGGTCTTGGCCACGGTCCTCGGCGCACTGGGCCTGGTCCTCTACCTCATCGTGACCTGGCGCTATCTCGGCGATCTCCGCAGTGCCACGGGTAGCCCCCTACCCAAAGGTTCTAGCTGAACTTCAATAAAGAGGCACGCACGCCGAGTCGTTGCTCGACAATACCCACTTGATTGACCGACCGTAAACAGCTCGAAAGGAAGCGTCCCCGATCGTGGTTCCCGACAACTACACTCGCGGCATGGATGGCACGCACCAGGAGCCGGATGCGGCGGTCGGCCCTCAACCCGGCGCGGATGCCACGTCTTCGGGGGATGTGACCGAGGTCCTCGATCTCTTTGATGAAGAGGGAAAACCCATCGGGCCGGGCCGGGCCGGATCTGAAGACGACGGACCTGCCTACAAACTGATAGTGCGTACCGGTCAGCAGGCCGGCCGTTCGTGGAGCGTGCTGCCCGGTGACACCCGGATCGGGCGCCATCCGTACAACGACATCCTTTTGGACCACATCACCGTGTCCCGAAGCCACTGCCTGCTGACGCTCGATGCGACCGGAATGACCCTCACCGACCTGGGATCCACCAATGGAACCTATGTGAACGGCCGGCTCGCGGAGAGCACCACCATCCTTCCCGGCGACGAGTTGATGATCGGGATGTTCCGGCTCCTGCTGGCTCGGGGACGATGACCGACTCGCCGACCCTCACCATCGGCCGCGTCCGGAAGTTACTCAACGACGAGTTTCCCGATGTGACCACCTCCAAGATCCGATTCCTGGAAACCAACGGTCTCATTCACCCTGCTCGGTCGCCCTCCGGCTACCGGCATTTCCGCCAGTCCGATGTTGACCGGCTTCGCTTCATCCTCCGCCAGCAGCGCGACCACTTCCTTCCGCTCAAGGTCATCAAGTCACAGCTGAACCAGATCGAGAGAGGCGAGATACCGGGCAGCGGAGCGGACGCCGATGATCCGGGACCGGTCCCGGAGATCGCCGACGAGATAATCAACCTGAACGAACTGGCTCGACGGTCCGACCTGACACCCGTCCAGGCTCGCCACCTGGTCGATCACGGCCTTCTGACCCCGCGCAACGCCGAGGGCGCGCATCAGTTCACCACCAGCGACGTAGCTATCGCGCTCCAGTGTGCGGTCTTGCTCAGGGAGGGTCTCGAGCCCCGCCACATCCGCCAGATCCGCCTGGCCGCATCCCGTCAGGCCGAACTGCTCGACAGGCTTACCCTCGCCATGCGCCTGAGCCCGAGTCCGGCGAGCCGGCGCCAAGCCGCCAGGACGCTGAGCCGGGGAGCCGAGGCGATCCGGTTGCTATCCCAGTCCTTCCTCATGGCGGACGTGAAGGCGCTCCTCAGCGAGGACTGACCCCCACGTGCGAGAGGTCCGGGCAGGTGCCCTGCTCACGGCAACCTCGCTGCTGGTCCTGCTCATCGCGGGCCTGCCGGGCCTGGCCCACCCCTCATCCGGTCTGGGGCTGATCGCGCCGGATCATCCGGAGGTCACGGCCGAGGCGTGGATCGTCTACGACCAAGCGTACGGCAAGGTGCTGGCCGAAGTGGACCCCGACTCGCGCCGGTCGGTCGCTTCGGTTACCAAGATCCTGACCGCTCTGGTGGTGCTCCAGAACGTAGGGACTGATGACCTCGTCGCCATCACCGATACGGCCGCCTCGGTCGGCGAGTCAGAGATCGGACTGGTGACGGGAGAAGCCGCCTGGACGGTCGAAGAACTCCTGGCGGCCCTGATTCTCCGGAGCGCCAACGACGCGGCAGTGGCACTGGCGGAGCATGTGGGTGGGTCAGTTGCGGGGTTCGCGGAGATGATGAACCGGGAGGCGACCCGGCTCGGCCTCACCGACTCCAACTTCGTCAACCCGCACGGCCTCGATCACTCCGACCACTACAGCTCGGCCCGCGACATTCTCCGCATCTCCATCGCAGCCATGGCGAACCCGGCGTTCGCCAGGATCGCCGCCACCCGGAGCTTCAGCCTCCCGCCCACTCCCGAAGGGGAATCGCGGGTGGCCGTCAACCGCAACGACCTGCTCGCCACCTATCCGGGCACGCTAGGCATCAAGACCGGCTATACCGGCCGCGCCCTCCAGACACTCTCCGCGGTAGCCGAGCGGGATCGACGCCGGATCCACGTGGTGGTGTTGGGGTCCCAGGACCACTTCGCCGACGTGGCACTGTTGTTCGACTACGCATTCGGCAGCTTCGGACCGTTGACCCTGGTCCCGGTCACATCCGAGCAGCGACGCCCGCTCGCCGGCAGCGTCGCCGCGCAGCCTGGCACCGACTTCGAAGTGTTTCCGGACCGAGCAGAGGAGCCTCCGCCGGACCCGGAGGAAGCGGTGGTAGTCGACGCACCGGAGACGGAAGCCGGGACGGTTGCCGTCGATCCGGATGCTGAAGCTGCCGCCCCTCCGGTGACCCAGCGCGTTGAACGTCAAGTAGAACTTCCGGGTATCCGCGACGCGCTGACCTGGGTGTCGAGGTATTGGCAAGGACTGAGAGCAGGGAATGATCGCGGCTGAGGCAATAAGCGAAACCGAAATCGCCGAGCGCAGTGCCGAACTGGGAGAGCGAATCGCCCACGACTATCGGGGGTTGCGCCCGGTGCTGGTGTGCGTGCTGTCCGGGTCCCTCGTATTCCTGGCCGACCTGATCCGCCGGATCCCCATCGAATGCGAGGCCGACTTTCTCGGGCTGACCAAGTTCGGTGAGGGCGGACGGGTCCGCGTAGCCATGGACACCGCCACCAACCTCTCCTCCCGTCACGTGCTCATCGTGGAGGACATCGTGGACACCGGCCTCACGCTGCGGCTGCTCCGCCAGATGATGCAGGAGCGCAACTGCGCCAGCCTCCAGACGGTCTCGCTGCTGGATCGGACCACCCGGCGCATCGTCGACGTACCCATCGAGTATCGAGGCTTCGAGGTGGGGGATGAGTTTCTGGTCGGGTACGGTCTCGATTGGAAGGGCGCCTTCCGCAACCTACGATCGTTGTGGGCCATCCTGGATTTCGCTTCCTTCGCGGCCGACCCATCCGCCCTGTTGCCCATTGCAGATCCGGCGCGTGGTGATAGGCTCGGGCTATGAGCGAGTCGGTTCCCATGGATCTGATCGGGGTCAGGATCGAATACCCGACCAACCAGCCGATCGTCCTGCTGCGCGAGTCGCACGGTAAGCGTTTTCTCGCCATCTGGATCGGCGCCATGGAAGCCACCGCCATCGCCTATGCCCTCGAGGGCGTCAACACACCCCGTCCGTTCACCCACGACCTGCTCCGGATAACGACCGAAGTGTTGGGCGGGCAGGTGACGCGGGTGACGGTGACCGAACTGCGGGACAGCGTCTACTACGCGGACCTGGTCCTCTCGCGGGACGGTGAGGAGATCCATGTCAGCTCCCGCCCTTCCGACGCCATCGCGCTGGCCGCCCGGACCGGGGCGCCGGTATTCGCAACACCGGAGGTCCTCGACGACGCCGGCATCGAGATCAAGGACGATCAGCAGGAGGCCGAGGTTGAGGCTTTCCGGGAGTTTCTCGAAGATCTGTCGCCCGAGGACTTCAGGAGCGGCGCCTAGGCCGTCCTGAATCCGGGAAGTCCCCGCGCCCGCTCCGCGGCATCCCTCGGAAACCGTTGGAACGCGCCGCTCGATGGTCTATCGTACGGCTCGCAAACAGGTAATTACCTGGCTGTAATGACCGGGTGATAGCGGGTTGGCGTCGACCCACCGCGGAGGGGAGTCCCGTTCCGATGGACCGAGAGATCAACACCGAGAACCCAACTGCCGGGTTGGAGGGCTACCGGGCGCCCCATGTGTGCAAGCTGGTCGGCATCACCTATCGCCAACTCGACTACTGGGCTCGCACCAACCTGCTGCAGCCTTCGTTGAAAGCAGCGCAGGGATCGGGGACCCAGCGGCTCTACTCCTTCTCCGACCTCGTCCAGCTACGGGTGATCAAGGGTCTCCTGGACGCCGGCCTTCACCTCAACAGGATCCGCCAGGCGGTCGAGTGGCTACGCGAGCAGGAGATCGACCAGCCCCTCTCCGAAGCCAATCTCGTGAGCGACGGCACCACCATCCTGACCAGTTTCGACCGTGAAGGAACCCAGGAGTACCTGATGGACGCTCTCCAGCGCGGTCAGGGGGTGTTCGCCATCGCCGTGGGGCGGATTCACCGTGACCTCCAAGGTGAACTGCTGGACTTCGCCCCGAAAGCGGTCCAGGCTGAGCTCCCTTTAGCTGAACTCCAATCGGGGCCCGAGGCGGCCACCAGCTGACTCCCTCCGGCCTGAGTTCGGTAACACCTTCCCCCGATAGCGTCGTCTTCGCCCACCACAGCGAGTTGCAGTTCGCCCGGCTCCTCGACTTCTACCGCGTGCGCTGGGAGTACGAACCCCGGTCGTTCCCGATCCAATGGGACGATGAGGGCCGGCCCGTCAAGAGCCTCACCCCCGACTTCTACCTGCCGGACGAGGACGTCTTCGTGGAGATCACCACCATGAAACAGAGCCTGGTGACCAAGAAGAAGCGCAAGGTGCGCCTGTTCCGGGCCCGATATCCCGACGTGGACATCAGGTTGCTGTACCGGCGCGACTATCTGCACCTCGTCTACAAGTACGGCCTGGACTCGGTGCCACCAACCGGCTCAACGCTGGTCCCGACCCGTCACACCGGGCCGCCGCTCGTGATCCGGCTGACCGACCGGGCGCGGAGCACGAGCGGGTAGGGACCCTAGACTGCGGCTACTTCGTAGCCACGGACCACTCCGGCCCCAACCCAGGGTTCATCGAATGAACGCCCCTCCCGCGACCAGCATGGAAATCGTTACCACCCGCGCCGGCGTCACAGAGTTGCGCCGCCGGTGGGAGGCCGCGGACCCATGGGCCTCCCTCCTGATCGTCCATGGCCTGGCGGAGCATTCGGGGCGTTACCAGGACGTAGGCCCCCGGCTGGCGGCCGCCGGTATCGACACCCACGCTTTCGATCTGATCGGATTCGGAGCGTCGGGAGGGACCCGGGCCGACATTGCGCACTGGCGCACCTACCTCTTCCAGTTGTCGGACAACCTGGCCGGGTTGCTGGACCGGCGCCTCCCGGGAGTGGTACTGGGGCACTCCGTCGGCGGCCTGATCACCATCGACTATGCCATGTCGCGCCACCGCCAACCCGACCTGGTAGTGCTCAACGCGCCGGCCGTCGACGCCGTCGTGCCGGCTTGGAAACGGAAGGCCTCCACGAGCCTGGCCGGACTGGTCCCCACCCTGACCCTCGCCAACCCGATCGATCCCTACCAGGTGTTCAGTGACCCCGCCCTCGCAGCCGGCTACATCGCCGACCCGCTGGTGGTGCCCCGCACCACGGTCCGGCTGGGCGCCCATCTCCTCGCCACGATGGACCGCGTCAACGCATCCATCGACCACTTCACGGCCCCCTGCCTGGTAACGCACGGCGAGGACGACACCCTCGTGCCACCGGCGACGAGCCTTGCGCTGGCGCGTCTCCCGAACGTCCGGCGCCGGCTGTACCCGGGCGCCCGGCACGCCTCCCTGCAGGAGCCGGCAGGCGAGATGATCGTCGATGACATCGTTACATGGATCCGGACCATGACCGGGAACGGCTAGTGGTCCCTTAGATCAGCATGATGATCCGTACCGCGACCCTGCTGCCTGGCCGCGCCAGAGGAATCCTGCTGGTGTCCGCCGCCGGGATCCTCTGGAGCACCCTCGGCCTCGGGGTGAGGATCATGGACACCGTCACCCCCTGGGAGATTCTGTTCTACCGGGCCGTCGCGCAGGTGATGGTGGTCGGCGCGTGGGTGGCGATGCGCCGCGGCCGGGGGTTCAGCCGCTCGTTCGCAGACATCGGCGCCGATGGATTCATAGCCGGCGCCTCCATCTCCATGGCATCCATCGCGTTCGTGTACGCGATCAGCCTCACCACGGTGGCGGAGGTGGTGTTCATCTTCAGCATGGCGCCGGTCCTGGCCGGGCTGCTGGGATGGGCGCTGCTCAGGGAACCCATCACCCGGATCACCTGGCTGGCAATGGGGATAGTGCTGGCGGGGATCGCCGTGATGAACGGCCCCATCGGCTCGGCGGGGCTCTCGACGGGAACCATCCTGGCCCTGCTGTCGGCGCTGGGTTTCGCCTCGTTCACCGTGCTGCAACGTCGCCGCCGGCATGTCGACATGTTGCCGTCTGTTGCAGTGTCCGGCCTCATGACGATGGCGGCCACGGGATGGCTGATCGGCGGCGGCGTCCCCAGTAGCCGCGACCTGGTGGTCGCCTTCTGGCTGGGTGGAGTCGCGCTGGCCGGCGGGCTGGGGCTGTACACGGCCGGAGCGCGATTCGTGAGACCGGCCGAGTCGGTGCTCATCTCTATGATCGAGGTCGTCCTGGCACCGCTCTGGGTGTGGTGGCTCTTCGACGAGACGGCCAGCCTCGGGATCCTGGCGGGGGGCGCCATCGTGCTCGCCGGCGTACTGACCCAGGCGCTGGGCCGAGATCCGGACTCCCCAGGGCGCCGGCGAGGGCAACGGCTCCCGCCACCGGACGCCCGGCGGCGAGCTACCCGGCGGCGCCGGATTCGGCGGCGTCCGGAGGCGGCTGCATCTCCTCCACCGCAGTAGCCACCTGGCCTGCCAGAAGACCGAACTCGAAGGCGGCCGTCTCGAATGCCAGCAGGCCGGCGCGACGGGTCTCTCCGGTATCCGTCGACTCCAAGCCCTCTTGCATGGTCTCGGCCGCAGAGATGAAGGTGGCCAGGGAGCCCGCCAAACCCTGGTGCAGCCGGGTGCTGATCCCCTGCGGTGGGGTTGCCCTGGCCAGCCGGGCAGGAAGGACGCTCACCCGGGAAACGAGGGCGTTCATCTGCGCGACGGCAGCGTCGTATTCGAGGCTGCCGCTGTCCCAGCTGTCGTTTATCTGCCTCCCGGTATCCATCGCCTCCGCCACGTCCAGCGCCAGCAGCGAGATCTCACCTGCATAGAACTCCAGAGCCGCCACGTCGCTCTGGACGGCGGTGGTCTCGACGGTGGGCTCCGGTCCCTCCGTGGACGAGTCACGGCTGGTAAGGGTTCGAAGCCCTAGCACCAGCCCGGCCACCACCGCCAGGATCAGGGCCATCCGTCGCACGGAGCCCGGGCCGGACATGAACCGTCCCATCTGGGCGCCCCGGTCCGGCGCCGGGCGGCCGGTCCGGCGCCGGACGGTCCGGGCGGAGGGTTCCGGCGGTGCTATCCGGTGGCCGCACCACTGGCAGATGGAGGTATCCGGCGTCCACTGCTGACCGCACTGGGGACAGAAGCGCGGTTCGCCAGGCCGGGCGCCCGTCACAGCCCGCGGTTCGCCGGAGTCCGACCGGGGGGTGACCATCGCGTCGGTTACCGGTACCTGCTCGGCGCGGCGGACCCCCGACCAGCGAGACTCTTCCGGACGGGGGCTGCCCTCCGGCGGCTTCCGATCGTCCGACCCGGTCACAGCGCTCACCCTCCGACGACTACTAGCACGGAGGATAGTTGTACCCTCATGTGCCCAATGGAGGTAAATCCCGCTTCGCCCGGCGAACTCGGGGGCGCGCTGGTGGATCTCATCACCAGAGTCACCGAGAAGCAAGGGGCCCCGCCTTTCGGGGAGGTCCTACAAGCAGCCATGACCGATCCGGACGGGGGAGGCCTGGGTTACGCCTCGGTGGCACGCGGAAGGCTGGTTTCTTATGGCTTCGCCGCCGCCAACCCAGACGGCCGGGTCTGGACGCTGGAGGTGGCCGATGACTCCGGGCAGCCGGACCGGTTTCTCACCGGAGTGGTTCAGAGCATGGACTCCGCCGGGATCGAGGAAACCGTGCTCTGGCTCCACACGCCGGTCATCGATCCCCCTCCGGCTCTTTTCACCCATGAACGGGACCTGTACCGCATGGCGACGACACTTCCCGTTCCCGGCAGCGTCCACTCGCCGGCGGGCGCCCGGTTCGCCGGTTTCGAGGTCGATCGGGACGCGCCGGCCCTGATCGAGGTCAACAACCGGGCCTTCGACGGTCATCCGGAGCAGGGCAACTGGTCAGAGCAGGACCTCGTCCGGCGTACGTCGCTGCCGTGGTTCGATCCTCTCGGAGTCCGTACCTGCTGGATCGACCAACAGCTGGTCGCTTTCCACTGGACCAAGGTCCACGACACGCCGGCGCCGGACGGAGGCGCTCTGGGCGAGATATACGTGCTGGCCGTCGATCCTGCTTACCATGGCCGCGGACTGGGCCGCGCCATCGCGCTTGACGGGCTCGACTACCTCTTTCGCCATAGGAAGGCCACCAGGGCGATTCTCTATGTCGACTCGGCCAACATCGCCGCCACGAACCTCTACCGGCGTCTCGGTTTCGCAACGGAACACACCGACCGGGCCTACCGCTGGACTCGTGGTGCTTGACCTCGCGAACGCAGGGGTACGAGGACCGGAATGATTACGATGGCGCCTCCATCTGCCCCGAGCCGGCCATGACCATCGAACTAGTCCTTCCCGACCACACCGTCACCCGCCACGAAGCCGGAGTGACCGGACTGCAGGTAGCCGGATCGATCGGCCCACGCCTGGCCGGTGCGGCCGTGGCGGTGTCGGTCGACGGCGTCCTGATGGACTTGGAGCAACCGATCAACACCGGGGGACGGTTCGCGGTCATCACCCCGGAGTCGGAGGAGGGCCGCCACGTCCTCCGCCACTCGGCCGCCCACATAATGGCCCAGGCGGTCCTCGGGCTCTTCGAGGGCGCCACCCTGGCCATCGGCCCCGCCATCGCCGACGGCTTCTACTACGACTTCGACATCGGGCGGCCGTTCACGCCTGAAGACCTGGACACGATCGAGCAGGAAATGGAACGGATCGTCGCGGCCGATCAGCCCTTCGTGCGGGAGGAGATGTCCCGGGCCGCGGGGCTGGAGTTGTTCCGGGACCACCCTTACAAGCTCGAGATAATTCGCTCGGTGGACGCATCGGAGGTCGAGTCCGGCGACCTGGTGTCCGTCTACCGCAACGAAGGCTTCGTGGACCTCTGCCTCGGCCCCCATTTACCCTCGACCGGAAGGTTGAAGGCTTTCAAGCTGATGCGGACCGCGGGGGCCTACTGGCGGGGGGACGAGAAGCGTCCCCAACTGCAGCGCATCTACGGAACCGCTTGGGAATCGCGCAAGGCTCTCCGGACCCATCTCCACCGGATCGAGGAGGCGGCTCGCCGGGACCACCGCAAGCTGGGCCGCGAGCTCGATCTGTTCTCGTTCCCGGAAGGACTGGGTCCGGGCTTGGCCGTGTGGCACCCGAAGGGCGGGATGCTGAGGCGCCTCGTAGAGGACTACAGCCGGCGTGTCCACGAGGCCCTCGGCTTCGACTTCGTGTTCTCACCCCATCTGGCCAAGGCCGATCTCTGGAGGACCTCTGGCCACCTGGACTTCTATGCGGAGAACATGTACCCCGGCCTGGAAATGGACCAGGGCGAGGAGTACCGGGTGAAGCCCATGAACTGCCCGTTCCACGTGATGATCTACCGCTCGGACGCCCGCTCGTACCGGGATCTGCCCATGCGCCTCTCCGAACTGGGCGCCGTGTACCGCTACGAGAGGTCGGGTGTGGTACACGGCCTGCTCCGGGCGCGGGGGTTCACCCAGGACGACTCCCACACCTTCTGCACCCGTGACCAGGTGTTGTCCGAGCTGCAGCTCCACCTCGACTTCGTGCTCCAACTCCTCCGAGACTTCGGCTTCGACGACTTCCAGGCCGAGTTGGCGACCCGTCCCGGAGAGAAGTGGGTCGGCGAGCCGGAGTTGTGGGAGTTGGCCGAGGAGTCGCTGGCCGAGACCCTGGCGATGGCGGGCATCCCTCACCGCGTGGCGGAGGGCGAAGGAGCCTTCTACGGCCCCAAGATCGACGTGCATGTAGACGATGCCATCGGGCGCCGCTGGCAGATGTCCACAATCCAGGTCGACTTCTCGCTTCCGGAGCGGTTCGGCCTCGAATACGTCACTCCCGCCGACACGAGGGAACGCCCCGTCATGATCCACGCCGCCAAGTTCGGCTCGTTGGAACGCTTCCTGGGGGTGTTGATCGAGCATTACGCCGGCGCCATGCCGATGTGGCTGTCGCCCGTCCAAGCCGCGGTCGTACCGGTGGCCGACCGTCACGACGGCTACGCCGGCCAGGTCGCCGCCAAGCTCCGGGCCGGGGGCCTGCGGGTCCAGTCCGCGTCGGGACCCGGCAAGCTGGGGGAGAAGATCCGCCACGCCATCACCCAGAAGGTGCCCGCGATCCTGGTGGTAGGGGACCAGGACGCCGGCAACGGCACGGTCGGCCTTCGCCTCCGGTCGGAGAAGAGGGAGAGGCGGGGCGTTCCCATGGATGAGGCAGTCGCCGAGTTGGTCGACGCGGCCCGGCCTCCCGGCTGATAAGGCTCATCCTCTTCCTAGAGATTCGACTCTTCCTAGGCGTCAGTCCACCGACCCATGTCCCGGCGAATTAGTTACCCGATTACCGGCCACGGTCGCCTTCCGTTGACTAGCGTCCACATAACGGATACGTGTTCCGGTAAACGGGCATCTCGAGCCAGAACGACCCCATCCGGCGCGCCCGAGGGTCTTCTGCTCACGAAGCCGGATGCGACGGAGAAGGAACAGGTGGAGCCTGTGTGAACCGCGTGGTGACACGGGCCGGAAAGGAGAAGGCGATTTGCTGAGCAGACGCAGTTCATGGATACGGACGTTGGTAGTAGTAGCGGTCTTGGGTCTGGTTGCTGCCGCCTGCGGTGATGACGCCGCAGACGAGCCGGCCGCGACCACCGCCGCCCCGACGACCACCGCCGCCCCGACCACCACGGCCGCCCCCGAGCCCATCAAGCTGGGCACCATATGGTTCAACTCCGGCGTGGCCCTGGGGCTGGGCGACATCATGCGCAACGGGTTCGACCTGGCCGTGAAACAAAAGAACGAAGCGGGCGGACTGCTGGGACGCCAGATCGAGGTAGTCGACTATGACGAGGGCTACTCGGCTGATGAGTCGGTGGCTTCGGCGCGCAAGGCCATTGCCGACGGAGTGGCAGGCATCGCCGGCGGCAACGACGCCACCACCTGCGTAGCCATGAAGGACGTGGCCGCCGAGGCCGGCATGCCATTGGTTGTCACCGCCTGCGGCTCCGAGCTGATCACCGAGGAAGGCTACGAGGGAGTGGTGCACATCCGCGCCCCCGTCAAGCAGAGCCAATCCGATAGCAACGCGCTGTCCGTACTGGCCCGCTGGATGATCGAGCAGGGTTATCACCGCGTGCAGGGCGTGGGCGTCGACTCCGACTGGGTGAGGCTCACCCACGACGAGTTCACCCGCATCTTCTCCGAAGAGGCCCCCGACGACTTCGAGTACACCGGCATGGTGTACTTCCCCTACGGAACCGCCGAAGCCCGGGTGGAGGTCACCAAGGGTGTCGGCGCCGAGCCGGACCTCCTGTATCTGGGCCTTTGGGGTAAGGACGTCGTGGTCAACGCCGTCCAAGCCGCTCGCGAGATCGGCTACGAGGGCGACATCATGATCAACGAGGTCGTGTTCACCCCGCCCGAGGTGGAGGCGCTCGGTGATCTGGCCGAAGGGGTGTACAGCTCGACCGGCTGGATTCTGGATGAGTCCATTCCGGAGGCGGCCGCCTTCTCGGAGGCGTACGAAGCTGAGTTCGGCCACGCGCCCGACTGGTGGTCCGAGCTGGGCTACACCGCCGCTCAACAGCTGATAGCCGCGATCGAAGCGGCAGGCACCACCGACCATGCCGCGGTCGCTCCCTTGATGAACGACGAACACGGGTTCATTACTCCTCGCGGTAAGCCGTTGCGCTTCAACGAGAAGGGACTGCGCCTGGTCGACGACTGGATCATCATCCAGGCGCAGGGCGGGGTCCTCCTGCCGGTCGACGCCGTTCCGCTCGCCGGGTAGCCGGCACTTCCGCAACTTCCGCTGTACCGGTCTGGCCCGTCGATCCGGGCCAGACCGGTACGACCTACCGGCAGGGGAAGGAGGCTGGGAACGGTGGAACGGATCTACGTTCCGGTTGAGGAGGAACTCTTCGAAGCCATCGGGTCGAAGAGCCGGTGGAACGATGTGGTAAGGGTCGGAGACACCCTCTGGGTAACGGGCCAGTTGGGCTGGGACAAGACCACGGGGAAGCTGGCCGAGACGCTCGAAGAACAGGCCGAAATGGCCCTGGAGAACCTCAAGGGGGCCCTTGGCCGCGCCGGGGCCAAGCTGAGCGATGTAGTCCTGACCAGGGTGTATCTGGTCGATCACGACCACTACCACCGCTACGAACCCATCTACGCCAGGTACTTCCCCGACCAACAGCCGGCTCGTGTCTCCGTGGTGGTCGCGGAACTGATTCACCACGCCCTCTTCGACATAGAGGCGGTCGCTGTGGTGGACACCGACTCGTAGTCGCGAGCAGGATCAGATCGCGTTATGGCTCCGTTTGCTCGAAGGAGGCGAACATGATCAAGACGGTTACCCTCCTGACCAGAAGGGAGGACCTGACCAGCGAGCAGTTCCATCGTCATTGGAAGGACGTCCATGCCCCGCTGGTGCTGGCCATGCCGAGAGTACGCCGGTACATCCAGTGCCGGCCTCTGGAGGTGCCCGGGCGGGAGGCGCCGTGCGATGGGATAGCGGAGGTCTGGTACGACACCGTAGAGGACTTCCTGGAAACCGCCGAGTCCCCCGAATATGCCCGACTCCTGGCCGACGAGACGAACTTCATGGGCGTCAGCACCCGAGGCTCGGTGTTCGTGATCGTCGAGGAGGACGAGTTCGTTGCCGGATAGACCCAGCCCTTAAGGCGACAGATGGCTTCCGGTTCGAACCATCAAGGGGGCTCCCTCTCCAAGGGTCTGCGGATACTGGCCGCCTTTGACGAGAGATCCCCGGCGCTCTCGGTGGCGGACATCTCGCGCCGCACCCAGATCAGCCGGACCAGCGTATACCGGCTCACGGGAGTCCTCGAACAGTTGGGATACATCCGGAGAACCGATCGGCTGTACCGGCCCTCCAACAAGGTGCTGCAGCTGGGTGTCGCGGCCCTCGAGTCCCGCGAATTCGTCGAGCATGTCCGTCCATACCTCGACGAGATCATCTCGGCGCTGCCGGACTGCACGGCCGTCAACTATGGCGTGCTGGAGGGGGCGGAGGTCATCTACCTGGCTCGCCTCCACCAGGACGACATAATCACGATAAACCTCCAGGTGGGTAGCCGGCTTCCCGCCCACCTGAGTTCTCTCGGCAAGGCCGTCCTCTCCGCCACGGCGCCCCATGAGGCGGAGGCCGTTCTGGCCAAGATGAGGTTCGAGAGAAGGACGGAGACCACCATTACCTCGCCGGATGTGTTCAGGGCCGAGTTGGAGAAGACCCGTCTCACGGGTGTCGCCCTGAATGACCAGGAGCTAACCGTCGGATTGCGGTCGGTGGCTGCGCCGGTCTTCCATGGGACGGAAGTCATCGGTGCGGTCGGGGTGGCCACCCTGGCCACCAGAGCCGACGTGGAGACCTTGGAGAACGTTTACGGTCCGACCCTTAAGTCTTTTACGGAGAGGATCAGCGAGGAGCTATCGGCCATCCGGTTCGATAACAGGGCCCCGATCGCCGTCCGGCCATGACCCGATCCTCTGGCGCCGATCGCCGGTTCGGAACCTCGCCCGTCGCGTCGACCCGCCCGTGGCCGGCGGGCCAAGACCTGGATCCGGCGCCGCGACCCGCCAGTCCGGCAACCGAGAACGGCCCACCGGAGGTACCTGGCCCATGAACTGGGACATCCTGGGCCAACAGATCTGGAACGGGCTTCTCAACGGCTCGATCTACGTGATCTTCGCGGCCGGGCTCAGCCTGGTCTTCGGGGTGATGAGGGTGATCAACATGGCGCACGGCGAGTTGACCATGCTGGGCGCAATGCTCCTCTTCACCGTCACCAGTGTGATGGGGCTGAGCTACTTCGCCGGGGCGGCGCTGGTGGTCGTGATGATGGCGTTGGCCGGCTTCCTGGTTAACCGGGTCACCGTCCGGCCGTTCCTGGGCCACTCCGAGTTGGTGGTGATCCTGTCCACGGTGGCTCTGAGCTTCATACTCCTGAACGGCAGCCTGGTGGTGTGGGGGTCTACGCCCAAGGGAGTCGACAAGCCCTTCAACGAAGTCCTGCAGGTGGGAGGCGTCTACATGACCACCGCGCAGATTCTCCTAGTGGGGGTCTGCTTCACCGCGGTCCTGGCTCTGTATCTGGTGCTCACGCGCACCAAACTGGGGAAGATGACCAGGGCCACCGGCCAGAACCTGCTGGGCGCTCGTTTGATCGGGATCAACACCACGGCAGTGTATGACGCCACCCTGATAATCGCCTCCGGGCTGGCTGCCCTGGCGGGCGTGCTGATCGTTCTGATCTCGGCCGCGTCCCCGAACCTCGGGCAGCCGCTCCTCATCACCGGGTTCGCGGTGGTGATAGTCGCGGGGATGGGAAACGTGGGCGGCGCGGTGGCGGTCGGGCTGTTCCTCGGGTTGACCGAAGCCCTGTTCGGCCAGTACGTCTCCACGTTCTATCGCCAGGGCTATCTCTACGTGGTAATGATCATCGTGCTGCTCCTGCGCCCGCAGGGGCTGTTCGGGAGGAGATGAGGTGCGGCTGCGCAATCGCCCGGGGCTCTGGTTCGGCGCTCCCGCACTTGCGGTCGCCGCGACGGCCCCATTGTTCCTGTTCACCAATTCCTACAACCGCGGGCTGCTGGTCCTGATCGTGATCTACGCGATGGCAGGACTCAGCCTGGATTACATCATGGGCGAGATGGGCCAGTTCTCGTTCGGGCATGCCGCCTTCTGGGGATTCGGCGCCTACGTCTCCGCCAAGCTGGCCCTCGATCTGGGAGTATCGCCGTGGATCGGCTTCCTGGCCGCACCGGTGGCGGCGGGCCTGGTGGGTCTCTTGATCGGTTACATCGCCCTACGCCGGACCCGAGGGTTGGAATTGGCGATTGTCACCCTCGGCTTCGGCGTGCTGGCCTGGACGGTGGCCCTTCGCTGGAGGCCGGTCACCGGGGGTCCGGCAGGCCTCCGGCAGGTACCGCCTCCGAGCCTCTTAGGCTGGGAGATACGGTCGGAGTTGGCCTACTACTACTTCGCCTTGCTGCTGCTCCTGGGAGTGGTATTCATCCTGACGCGACTGCGGGAGTCGCGCTTCGGCCGGGCGGTGCGCAGCATTCACGAGAACGAGGACCTCGCCAGTTCCATCGGAGTGCCGGCCACGAGATCCTACGTGTTCGCCTTCTCGTTCGCCTGCGCCCTGGTGGGATTCTCCGGCGCCCTGTATGCCCATCACTTCCGGTTCGTCAACCCCAACCTTCTGGGACTCCAGTACATGTTCATATTCCTCATCGTCGTGCTGCTGGGAGGGACCGGAACGGTATGGGGCCCGGTCCTCGGCGCCGCGATCTTCGTCCTGGTGAGCGAGTGGCTGCGCGCCCTCCAGGAGTACCGGTTCCTGATCTTTGGAGTCGTGTTGCTGATGGTGGTGCTCTTCATGCCCAATGGCGTGTTCCCCGCTTTGCGCAGGGTGGCCCGGCGGGTAACAGGAAGCGGCCGCTCCGGAGGAGAAGAAGCCGCGCGCGGGGCGTATCCCGGAAGCGGCGGGAGTGAGGCGGGCTAGCGATGGCGTTGCTCGAGACCAAGGGGCTGACCAAGCTCTTCGGCGGCCTCTCGGCGGTCGACCGCCTGCACCTCCGCGTGGAGCAGGGTGACATCATGGGCCTCATCGGGCCGAACGGATCGGGGAAAACCACCGCCCTGAACCTCATAACCGGGTTCCTCAAACCGACCGAGGGTTCGGTCACGTACGAGGGTCAGGACGTGACCGGTCTCGAGCCCCATGAGCTGGCTCGGAAGGGTTTGGTCCGTACCTTCCAGATCACCACCCTTTTCGAGAACCTCACGGTTCGCGACAACATCCTTCACGGCAGCCACCTGGCCAACCCGACCACGCTGATGGGTGCCCTGGTGAGGTCGGGGCGGTACCGGCGACAACGAGCCGATATGGAGGCGCGGGCTCGGGAGCTACTGGCCCTCGTCGGCTTGGAGCAGCGGATCGACTCCGTGGCCCGCGACCTCTCGGCAGGCGAGCACCGCTACCTGGAGATCGCCATCGCCCTGGCGGCCAATCCCAGGATGGTGCTACTGGATGAACCCGCCACCGGCCTCAATCCCGAGGAAGCTGCTTATCTGATGGACCTGATCAGGACTCTGAGCCGGGAGGGCGTGACCATTCTCCTGGTCGAGCACAATATGCGCCTCATCACCAACATCTGCACCCGCATAACCGTTCTCAACTTCGGGGCCAAGATCGCCGAGGGAACTCCGGGGGAGATAGTCGACGACGAAGCCGTGGTCACCGCCTATCTGGGAAGGCGGCGCGGTGCTTGAGATCACCTCTCTGGACGTCTTCTACGGGCGGGTACAGGTACTGTTCGATGTCTCCATCACCGTGCCCGAAGGCGAGCTGGTGACCGTGATCGGCGCCAACGGCGCCGGGAAGACCACTCTCCTGCTGACGGTCTCCGGTGTGCTCAAGCCCCAGAGCGGGAGTATCCGTTTCGAAGGTCGGGAGATCGACAGCCTCCCCCCTCACGAGATAGTCGGGCTCGGGCTAGGACATGTTCCCCAGGGCAAGGAGTTGTTCCCGGCCATGACGGTCCTCGAGAACCTCGAGATGGGCGCCCACATGGTCAGGCGGCAGGACGAGCTCGAAGAGCGTTTGGAACGGGCTTTCGAGTCCTTCCCGCGCCTGTCCGAACGGGCCCGCCAACGAGCAGGCACCCTCAGCGGCGGGGAGCAGCAGATGCTCGCCATCGCCAGGGCCTTGATGGCCAAGCCCCGCCTCCTGCTATTGGACGAGCCGTCGGCGGGTCTGGCGCCGATCATCGTCGATCATCTGGCCGAGATAATCCTCGGCATGAATAGCTCAGGCTTGACGGTGTTACTGGTCGAGCAGAACGCGTTCCTTGCCTTGGAACTGGCCCGCAAGGCATACGTGATGGAGTCGGGAAGGGTCGTGGAGAGTGGGGATACCGAGGTGGTGATGGAGAGCGACCTCGTTCGACGGGCTTACCTGGGGATCTGATGACGGAGTTTCGGGTCGGAGTGGACATAGGTGGAACCTTCACCGATTGGGTGATGGCCGATCGGGCGGGGAATGTACAGGTTGTCAAGACACCTACCACACCCGACGGGTTTTCCGGAGTCTTCGATGCCATGGACGAAGCGGGAGCGAACGGACAGAAGTTCCGCTCCTTCGCCCATGGGACCACCCTGGGCACGAACGCTCTCATTGAGAGACGGCTACCGCGGGTGACAATGGTTACCACAGAGGGCATCACGGCCGTGTTGACCCAGGCGGCCAGGGGCGCCAAGGAGGACATCTGGGACATCTACGACGAGTCCCCCCGGCCCTCCATCGTCAGGCCTCGAGACCGGTTGGAGGTGGCCGAGAGGACTCTTAGCTCGGGAGTCGTCCGCCACCCGCTGGACGAGACCGAGGCCCGGAGGGTGGCTCGGATACTTCGGGGCCGAGGGACGCGAACGATTGCGGTGTGTTTCCTCCACTCCTACACCAACGGGCGGAACGAGGCCAGGATGAAAGAGATCATTCTCGAGGAGTATCCCGAAGCCCTGGTGCGCACCTCTCACGAGACCATTCCCCGCATTCTGGAGTACGAGCGTTTCACCACCACCATCCTCAACGTGGCCCTGATCCCGGTGATGATCGACTATCTGGAAGCGCTCGAGCAGGGACTCCGGAAGCGAGACTACGTCGGGGATGTCCTGATAGTTCAATCCGCCGGTGGTCTCATGGGTGTGAAGGCCGCCGCCGAGATCCCGGTCCGTACTGCCAACTCGGGACCCGCGGCAGGAGCTATCGCCGCACAGGAGTTCGGCGCGGTGGCAGGTTTCGATAACGTCATCGGTCTCGACATCGGAGGGACGAGCACGGATGTCTCCGTGACTCTGGAGGGCCAGGTCCGCACTACCGGAACCTGGGAGGTGGAATGGGGCCATCCGATCATGTTCCCGGCGGTGGACATCATCACCGTGGGCGCCGGAGGCGGGTCTGTGGCATGGTTCGATCCCGGTGGAAAACTCCGATCCGGACCCCACAGCGTGGGAGCCTTCCCCGGACCCGCCTGCTACGCCAAGGGAGGGGACCAACCCACCAACACCGACGCGCATGTCGTATTGGGCAACCTGCGACCGGGAGCGATGCTGGGCGGCGCCATGGAGCTTTCCCCCCAACTGGCAGAGCAGGCAATCGCAAAGATAGGGCATACCCTGGGTAGCGACGCCGTCTCAGCCGCGGCGGCCGTAATCGCCATCGCCGAAGCGAACATGGCCAATGCGATCCGGTTGGCCACCCTGCGCCGTGGACTGGACCCCCAGGACTTCGCTCTCGTGGCGTTCGGCGGAGCGGGGCCTCTCCATGGAGCGATGGTGGCGGCCGAGCTGACAATCCCCAGAGTGGTGGTCCCGCCAAACCCGGGCCTCACTTCCGCACTGGGTTGCCTATTGGCCGATATCCGCCACGATCTCGGCGCGAGCATGTTCTATGGGGAAGCGGCTGCAGTGGACCTCGACGCTATGAACGACCGCTTCGATGAGATGGACGCAGCGGTACGAGCCTCGCTGGACCAGGAGGGTATACCTGCAGAACGGCAATCGGTGGTGCGCACCATCGACATGTGCTACGCCGGCCAGTGGCGGGTGTTTCCGATTCCGGTCGAGCCGGGCATGACACCGGAGAGCCTCGCTGGGACCGTGGAGTCGTTCAGGAAGGCCTATCTTCGGCGGTTCACTTTCGATCTGGGGGAGCGTGAGGTGGAGGTCCACGGCATCAACGTGACCGGGGCCGGAATCACCGACAAGTACCGACCTCAGCGGGTAACCGCACCCCTGGCCGCACAACCTACACATGGCGTCCGGCCTGTTTACTGGCGGGAGGCCGGAGGGTGGATCGACACCCCGATCTGGTCCAGGCCGGCCCTGCCGGTGGGGTTCCGGACGCGGGGTCCCGCCGTAGTGGAGCAAATGGACTCGACGACCCTGGTACCGCCCGGGGTCGCCTTGGAAGTCGATCCGTACCTCAATCTGGTTCTGGATACCACCGGCGGCGGACCATGACCGGCCGGTCTCAGGAATCGGGAACGGCGGCCGTGGATCCGGTCACATTCTCGATCCTGTCCAGCGCTTTCGTGAGCCTCGTGGACGAGATGGTCGGCGCCCTTCAGGACGCTTGCCTATCGTTCGTGATCTACGTCGGCGACGTCAGCGGGGGGCTCCTGAACGACAGGGGAGAACTGGTCGCCCAGGGTACTCGAGATGTGGCAGTCCACGTCGGTGCTCTCCAACCCAGCACCCGGGCGGTGCTAGAGGATTTCGCGGATGTCGAGGGGGGTATCGAGGAAGGGGACATCTACGCGTTCAACGAACCCTACCGGGGCGGGACCCATCTTCCCGACATGACCTTTATCAGTCCGATCTTCTGGGAGGGGGACTTGATTGCCTTCACCGCCACGAAGGGCCACTGGTCCGACGTGGGGGGCGCCACGCCCGGATCGATGAACGCCCTGGCTGCCGACATCCACGCCGAAGGACTCGTCATACCCCCGCTCAAGATCGTCTCCCGCGGGGTTGTCCGGCACGATGTGCGCAACCTGATCATGGCCAATACCCGTATTCCCTTGAATGCCACCGGCGATCTCATCGCCCACATAGAGGCCGCACGGGTAGGGGAGCGGCGACTCGGCAGCCTCATCGCCAAATACGGGCTGGAAACCGTGCTCGCATCGATGGAGCAGACCCTCGACCACTCCGAACGCGAGCTGATCGCGGAGATACTTCAGTGTCCCGAGGGCACCTGGATGACCGAAGACTTCATCGACTACGACCCCCAGGCGCCCGAAGAGGGTCCGGTGCGGGTCTCCTTGAAGATGACGATCCAGCACGATCCTCCGAGAGTGATCTACGACATGAGGGGCTCGGGTGCGCCGGTGCAGTCGGGGATGAACGGCACCCGCGGGTCGACTACGGGAGCGCTCGTGGCGGGAACCAAGTACATCTTTCCCAAGCCTCCGATGAACGCCGGCTGGTTGCGGATAATCCGAACGGTCTTCCCCGAGACCAGCGTCGTGAACGCGGTCCGACCATACGCAGTGTGCGGAGAGGTCTCGGGAGCCTACGAGAAGACGACCGCCTGTGTCCAACGGCTGTGGGCAGCGGTCCTGCCACGCCGGTCCTTTGCCGGCAACTTCAACCTCGAGTACGTGGTGGCGGGCGGAATAGACGACCGGCCCGGCCGGCACTCCAACTACTTCGTCTATTACCACTGGCACACCGGTGGCTGGGGAGGAAAGTACGGCGCCGACGGCAGGGACTGCGGCGGCGCCATCTTCGGACTGGGCATTCTCAACCAGTCGAGCGAGGTCATCGAGAGGATGTGGCCGGTGACGTTCGATCGGTTGGCGCCGGTGACCGACTCCATGGGAGCGGGAAGGTGGAGGGGAGGAGCAGGATTGGAGTCGGTGCTCCGGGTGGAGAACTCCGGGGGCGTACGGCTCTCCTACATCGCCGACCGAGGAGAGGACGGTCCCGGCGGACCCCGAGGCCTGTTCGGTGGACGGGACGGCATACCCATCAGAGTGGTCAAGAATCTCGGCGCCGAGGACGAAAAGGTGCTGCCCATCTACTTCGCCGACGAGTTCATTGGACAGCACGGCACGTTCTATCACGTGTCCTCCGGGGGTGGCGGCTATGGAGACCCTCTGGAGCGGGACCCCGACGGCGTCCTGGAGGACGTCCTCGACAGGTACATTTCGCTCGAGTCCGCCGGGCGGGATTACGGAGTAGTAATCAACGTGCGTGACGCCGACCTCTTGGATTACCGGATCGACATCGAAGCCACCCGGGCCCTGCGCGCCGAGCTGCGGGCCACCCGGACACCAACAGGAGAGACGAGCCCATGAGCGACGCAAGAGACGTGTTCGTCAACCGGTACCGTGAGCGCACCCCGCGTTCTCGCCGCCACTACGAGGAGGCGAGAAAGCACCTTCCCGGTGGGGTCCCGGGCAACGCCGGGTACCGCCCCCCCTATCCGCTGTACGTGGATCGCGCCGCCGGGCCCTTCCTCTGGGACATCGACGGTAACCGGTACATCGACTCGCTGATCGGCGGCGGACCCCACATCCTCGGGCACTCGCCGCCGGCCGTGATGGACGCCGTGGCGAAGCAACTCTCCTCGGGCACCAGCACCATCGCCCCACCCGCCACCGCACTGGCTCTCGCCCGCCGGATCCAGGAGCACATGCCGCACATGGAGATGATGCGCTTCGTGCACACCGGGTCAGAGGCGGTGCACATGGCGATGCGGGCTGCCCGCGCCTTCACCGGTCGGTCGAAGATCGGAAAGTTCGAGGGCAATTTCCACGGCGGATACGACAATCTGCTGATCAGCGGAACCTCCTTCGGTGGCCCGGAGGAGACGCCCCTGTCGCTCCCCGAGGGAGCGGGGATCCCGCAAGGCATCCTCGACGACACGATCGTCCTTCCGTTCAACCACACCGACGCCACGGTCGCCCTGATCGAACGATACGCCTCGGAGTTGGCGGCGGTAGTCGTGGAGGCAGTCGGAGGAACCTGGCTGGGAGGAATCGTCGCCGGCCAGAGCTTCCTGGAAGCGCTTCGGGAGGTCACCGCCCGGCACGGGATCCTCCTGATCCTCGACGAAGTGATAACCGGCTTCCGGGTGGCGCCGGGCGGGAGCGCGGAGGTCACCGGCATCGTCCCCGATCTGACCGCGCTGGCCAAGACCATCGGAGGCGGGTTCCCGCTGGGTGCCTTCGGGGGCCGGCGCGACGTGATGAGCCAGGTGGTGACCCCGAAGCGCGGTCCCGATGACGACCGGGAGACCATCTTCCAGTCGGGAACCTTCCAGAGCAACCTGGTCTCGTTGACAGCCGGCCTCGCCCTGCTCTCGGAGCTCGAGCGGCCGGGAACCTACGAGAAGCTGGACGACCTGGGCGGCCAGGTTCGGGAGGGAATCGAGAAGATCGGCGCCAACCTGGGTATGCCCATCCAGGCTGTGGGGCAGGGTTCTATCTTCGGTGTTTACTTCGCCGACGAACCCCCACTCAGTATCCGGGACGTGATCGCCAGCGACCGGGAGTCGGCGGGGATGTTCTACCTGGGACTGCTGGCCCACGGGGTATTCATTACCCCGTACCACCTGGGCTTCACCAACGCCGCCCAGGATCAGGCGCAGATCGACGAGATCCTCGACATATGCCAAAGCGTGCTCACGACCATCAAGGAGGGCTGATCTGGTGGATCTCTCCGGGGATGGCGTAGGAGGCCGGTGGGCGCCATGAACGGCATGCTGTCAGGCATCACGATCCTCGAATTGGGCCAGGTGATAGCCGGCACCTACGGGGGCATGATCCTCGCGGATCTAGGCGCCGAGGTGATCAAGATAGAACCCCATTGGGGTGATGCCGCCCGGAATCCGAAGATCACTCCTGTGGGAGGGGAGAGCGCGGTTCACCTGCAACTGAACCGCGGTAAGAAGAGCGTGGTCATCGACCTGAAGAGCGAGACGGGGCGGGAGTTGCTCTACGCCCTGGTAGCCGAGTCGGACGTGGTAATCGACAACTTCCGGCCCGGAGTGATGGCTCGTCTGGAGATCGACCACGAACGCCTGCTCCGGCGCAACCCGCGTATCATCACCGTCTCGGTAACCGGATTCGGCGCCACCGGACCGGCCCGCAACCAGCCGGCCTTCGATCTGGTGGTGCAAGCCTGCAGCGGGCTTCTCGACCTCACCGGCCAGGGTGATGGTCCGCCGGCCAGGGTCGGCATACCCCTCGCCGACATCAGCGGCGGCATCTTCGCCTGCATGGCGGTGCTGGGTGCGCTGGTCGGCCGGGAACTCCACGGGGAAGGCCGGCACGCCGACATCTCGATGCTGGACTCCCTGGTCTCGATGCTCTCCTACGATGGACTCCACCACCTCAATACCGGCGCGCTCAACCGGCGACAGGGAACCGAGCACGCCCACATCGTTCCATGGCAGGCCTTCGAGACCAAGGACGGCTACATGGTGGTGGCGGCCCGGGGCGAGAAGTTCTGGCAAAACCTGTGCGACGCCATCGAGCGCCCGGACCTCAAGGACGACCCCCGGACCCGGGACAACGGGGCCCGGCTTGAACACCGCGAGTACGTGGTGAGGATCCTTGCGGAGGCATTTGCCCGACGGACCAGGAAGGAGTGGATGGACATGGCGAGGAAGCACGATCTTCCCGTCGCCCCGGTCAATGACCTGGCCGATGTTTTCCGCTATCCGCAGATTCGGGCCAGGGACATGGTCCGCCAGTACCGGCATCCCAGCCTGGGGGATGTCTCGTACCTGCCCAGCCCCATCAAACTCACCGATTGGGACCTGCCCGGGCTTCCGGCGCCCATGCTGGGAGAACACACGGTCGAGGTCCTGAGGCACAAGCTCGCCTACTCTGACGAGACGATCGGAGGCCTGGTGGAGCGCGGGGTAGTGGGGACCGGGCCGGCCGGGAATGGGGTTGCGTGAGATGAACCGAGAGTCAGCCTTCCGGACGTCCGACGAACTGGGCGGCTTGACCGACCGCCGGCTGCGCGAGGTCTTCAGGCTCATGTACACGATCCGGAGGTTCGAGGTGACCACCGAACGGGCCCACCTCGACGGGGACCTCTACGGACCGTTTCACTCCTCCATGGGACAGGAGGCTGTCTCGGTGGGGGCCTGCATGGCCCTGCGTCCCGATGATGTCGTGACCTCCACACACCGCGGGCACGGGCATGCCATCGCGAAGGGCGCCGACCTCGGCCGGATCTGCGCCGAGCTGTGGGGACGGTCCACGGGTTACTGCCAGGGCAAGGGCGGGTCCATGCATATCGTCAGCATGGAACACGGGTTCGTAGGCCAGAGCCCCATTATCGGTGGGAGCGGCCTGCTGGCAACCGGGGCGGCCCTTGCTTTCGACCTTACGAAGGACTCCCGGGCAGCGGTGGCGTTCATGGGCGACGGAGCGGTGGGACAGGGGGTCTTCCACGAGAGTCTCAACCTCGCGGCCATCTGGAGGCTGCCCGTGGTGTTCATCGTGGAGAACAATGGTTTCGCCCACTCCTTCCGGGCCGAGCAGATGCAGCTCAACCCCGATGTCGCACCAAGGGCGGAAGGGTACGGGATCCCCGGAGTGGTGGTCGACGGGATCGACGTCCTGGATGTCTACAGGGTCACCAGGACGGCTATCGAGCGGGCGCGCCGGGGCGACGGCCCCACCCTCATAGAAGCCAAATGCTATCGATGGAGGGGGCACAACCTGGGCGATGCCGAGCACCTCTACCGGCCACGCGAGGAGGTGGAGAAGGCCCGCCGCGACGATCCGATCGAGCGTTTCAAGCAGGCGGTGTCGGATCGGATGCCGGACGGGACGCTGGCCGCCATCGAGTCGGAGGTCGATGGGGCGATCGAGGCGGCCGTACGGTTTGCCAATGCGTCTCCCCCGCCCGATCCCGGAGTCGCCTTGGAGGGAAGCTTCTAGTGCAGGAGATGACCTTCGTCGAGGCCGTGCGGGAAGCGCAAGCGGAGGCCCTGGCCTCGGACGACCGGGTGTTCATCATGGGCCAGGAGATCGGCGAGTACGGCGGGGTCTTCAGGGCTACGGAGGGTCTGGCCGAGCGCTTCGGGACGCACCGCGTCCGGGACATGCCCATCGCGGAGCAGTCGATGCTGGGGGCGGGAGTCGGAGCGGCGGTGATGGGAATGCGACCCATCGTGGAGGTCATGTTCATGGACTTCATCGCCTGCGGGATGGACGCCATAGTCAGTCATGCTGCCAAGATGCGCTACATGTCGGGCGACCAGATGCGGGCGCCAATGGTGATCCGTACCCAGGGCGGCTCCGGAACCCATCACGGCTCCCAGCATTCTCAAACCCTCGAGAGCTGGTTCCTCCACGTGCCCGGCCTGGCAGTCGTGGTCCCGTCCACTCCCTCGGACGTGATAGGGCTATTCAGAACCTCGATCGAACTCGACCACCCGGTTCTGTTCGTGGAGCACCGGGCGCTGTACCGGACGACTGGGACGGTCCCCGACCAGGTGGAGGCGATTCCCCTGGGACGGGGCGTCCAGAGGCGGTACGGAGACGACGTCACGGTGGCCGCGGTCGGAAAGTCGGTCAGGCAGGCCCTGATCGCAGCTCGTCAGCTGGACGCGGAGGGGGTGTCGGTCGAAGTGATCGATCTGCGAACGCTGGTGCCCATGGATGTCGATCTGGTACTGGAGTCCCTGTCCCGCACCCATCGGCTGGTCGTGGCCCACGAGGCCGTAGAGAGGGGCGGATGGGCCGGGGAGTTGATCAGCAGGGTGGTGGCGGAGGGCTTCGACGAACTGGACGCTCCACCGTTGCGAGCCGCAAGCCTAGCCACCCCCGTCCCCTTCGCCCGGGAGCTGGAGGCCGAGATGATCTGCGATGAGCGTCTCATCGCCAGGCGCGTCAGGGAGTGTCTGGGCATGCCGGAGTCCTGGGCATGACCAGGGCGGCGGTCGACATCGGTGGCACGTTCACCGATGTGGTCACGGTTGACGAGTCCACCGGCCATCTGATCCAGGCC
Organism: Acidimicrobiia bacterium; assembly: GCA_009841105.1. Classification (GTDB taxonomy): domain Bacteria; phylum Actinomycetota; class Acidimicrobiia; order Spongiisociales; family Spongiisociaceae; genus Spongiisocius; species Spongiisocius variivorans. The sequence goes on from VXMM01000023.1 coordinate 35,352, forward strand.
AAGGCCCTCACTACCTACCCGGACCCGACGCCGGGCTTTCTGAACGCGCTGGCCAAAGTCACCGACAGCACCAAGCTGGAGACGATCGGTTACGGCACCACCCTGGCGACAAACGCCGTCCTAACCAAGTCAGGCGCCAGAACAGCTCTGCTGACGACCGAGGGGTTCCGGGACGTACTGGAGATCCGCCGGACCCACCGCTCCACCCTGTTCGACATTTACGAGGAGATCCCCGAGCCTCTGATCCCTCGGCCGCGCCGGTTCGAGATTCCCGAGCGAATCGCCGCGGACGGGAGCGTGGTGAAACCGCTTGACGAACGGGCGGTTCGGGCTGCCGCCGAGCGCATCCGCAGTTCCCGGGTGGAGTCCATTGCGGTCTCGTACCTCTTCTCGTTCATGAACCCGGACCATGAACTCCGAACCCGGGAAGTCCTGGCGGAGGAGTTGCCGGAACTCGCCGAGGACATAACCCTCTCGTCCGAGGCCCTACCTCTCCACCGCGAGTACGAGAGGACCAGCACCACCGTGATGAACGCCTACCTGACCCCGCTGGTGCGCAGCTATTTCAGCCGACTCCGGGCCGAACTCCTCGACAGCAAACTCTTCGCCTGGTTGCAGATGATGCAGTCCAACGGTGGTCTGGTCCGGCCGGAACGGGCGGCCTCCTTCCCGATCCTGACCCTCCTCTCCGGGCCCGCCGGCGGGGTCATGGCCTCGGCATACCTGGCGAACTTGCTGGGGGAGACCCATCTACTCACCCTTGACATGGGTGGGACAAGCTGTGACGTGGCCGGCGTCACGAATGGCGACCCGGACACCCGGCTCGACTTCGAGATCGGCGGATACGCCGTCTCCTATCCCACCTTGGACATCCATACGGTGGGCGCCGGCGGGGGAAGCATCGCCAAGGTTGACGGGTTCGGGAGAATCTCGGTCGGTCCCTCCTCGGCGGGCTCCGATCCCGGTCCCGCCTGTTACGGAAGGGGAGGGGAGTTGCCCACCGTGACCGACGCCAACCTCGTCCTGGGCGTATACGACCAGGAGTTCCAGCTGGGTGGAGAGATATTCCCCGACCTCGACCTGGCAGCCCGCGCCATCGAGCGACACGTTGGCAAGCCTCTCGGCCTTACAGTGGTGGAGGCCGCGGTAGGGATCGTGAGGCTGGTGAACGCCAACATGATGCACGCGCTCCGTACCGTTTCGGTCGAGCGGGGCCGCGACCCCCGTGACTTCGCGCTGGTGCCGTTCGGCGGCGCCGGGCCGACTCACGGCGTCCACATCGCCCGCGAGCTGGCGCTGCGGCGGGTCGTCATCCCCCCCATGCCCGGCTGCAACTCGGCGCTGGGTATCCTCTCCTCCGACGTCCGGCACGACCTGGTGGCGACCCTGCGGGCCCGCATGGTGCGGCTCAATCCCCTCGAGCTCGGAGACACCATCGCTGTGATGGCGGCGGAGGCCTGCCAGGAACTGGAGGAGGACGGCATCCCACCCGAACGGCGGATCCTACGGGCCAGCCTTGACATGCGCTACGCCGGCCAAGCCTACGAACTCAACGTCGCGCTCCCGTCACTCCGCCCTGACGACGCCGCCATGGCCCGAGCCATCGCCGACTTCCACGTCGCTCACCAGACCCGCTACGGGCACGCCCTCGCGGATGACATGGTCGATCTCGTGAACGTGAGGCTCACCGGACTGGGCACCATTTCCAAGCCGCGCCTCGGAAGCGACAGCATCGCGACGGGGCAGGCCGAGCCCCGATCGCGCCGGGGGGTCGTGTCCGTCGAGGGACTGAGGTCGACAGTGCCCGTCTTTCACCGCGCCGACCTCCTACCCGGCCAGACTCTGCCGACTCCGTCAGTGATCCAGCAACTGGACTCCACTACGTACCTTCCGTTCGGTGAGGCCAGGGTCCACTCGACCGGGTCCATCGTGGTGGACCTGAGATGAGGGGGCATGAGGTCGATCCGGTCACCGTCGAGGTGGTGACCGGTGGCCTGGCGGCCGGGGCTCGTGAGATGGGCATCACCATGCGTCGGACCTCCAGATCCACGATCTTCAACGAGGGCAACGACTACTCCTGCGGCATCTTCAATGCCCGCACCGAGCTGGTCAGTCACGGGGAGTTCCTGCCGATCCACCTCGGATCACTGCCCTACTCGGTGAATTACGCCATCGACGAGGTGGGCGCCGACCGATTCCGCCCGGGCGACACCGTCATCCTGAACGATCCCTTCCGGGGCGGTTCGCATCTCCCCGACGTGACCCTGGTCACGCCCATCTTCTACCGGGACCGGGTGATCGGTTGGGGCGCCAACCGCGCCCACCATCTGGACGTGGGCGGAACGGTGCCGGGCAGCTTTTACGCCCAGGCCAGAGAGAACTACCAGGAGGGTCTACGGATCCCTCCGGTGAAGCTCATCAAGGAAGGCCACATCAACGAAGAGATCATGCAGATGATCCTGGCCAACGTGCGCCTGCCCGAGAACATGCGCTCGGACCTCCTGAGCCAGGTCTCGGCCAATCTCACCGCGCGGCGCCGTCTCATCGAGTTGGTCGAGAGATACGGGCTCGAGACGGTGGACCGGTGCATGACGATCGAGATGAACAATTCGGAGCGCCGGATCCGCTCGGTGATCGCCGGCTGGCCGGACGGTGACTACCACGCCGAGGATTCCATCGACAACGACGGTATTACCGACGTTCCCCGTACCGTCCGGGTGACCGTGAAGGTGCGCGGCGATGGTGTGATCGTGGACTTCACCGGCACCGATCCCCAGGTGGAAGGACCCCTCAACAGTGTCCTCGGCTACACGGCCTCCGGGGTCTACATGACCATTCAGGCCGCCACCGACCCCACCATCCCGCCCAATGGCGGGTGCTACCGCCCGGTTGAGATCGTCGCCCCCAAGGGCACGTTCGTCAATCCCAGGTTTCCGGCGGCATGCACCGGTGGCAACGAGATCGTATTCGTGATCCACAACGCGGTGTACCGGGCCCTGGGCGAGATTCCCAGAGACATCGCCAACCCGGTCCGGCTGATGGCCGCCGACCAGGGGTCCTCCAACAACCTGTTCCTAAGCGGGTTCGGTGAGGACGGTAAGCGCTTCGTGCTCTACGAGTATCCCGAAGGAGGTTGGGGCGGAGCCGAAGGCCGGGACGGCCAGAGCGCCGTGTATTCGATAATCGGTAACACCTGGAACCTACCGGTGGAAGCGATCGAGATGAAGTACCCGCTCCGCATCGACCGGTATGAACTCCGCCGGGACTCGGGCGGGCCCGGCGAGTGGCGGGGCGGACTGTCGATCAGGCGTGACTACCGGATGCTGGCCCCCACCGGCGAGATGTCAGTGCTCGGGAACCGCGTCCGGGTCCCGCCCTACGGCCTGTTCGGCGGCCACCACGGCGCCCCGGCCCGGTACCGCCTCGATCCGGATACCCCTGATGAGCGACCGGCGGCGCCCGAGTTCGGCGCCAAGAAGTCGATGGTGACGCTCCGGCAGGACCAGGTGGTCGGCCAGGAGACGGCGGGCGGCGGGGGATACGGTGACCCGTTGGACCGCGACCCGTCGGCGGTGGTCCGCGACCTCGAGTACGGCTACGTGTCAGCCGCCAGCGCCTACGAGCATTACGGAGTAGTCATGGACCAGGACGGCCATCTCGATGAGGAGCGCACCCTCGCTCGTCGGCAACGCATGAGGGCCAGCCGGCAGTGAGAAGCCACGAACCGCTTCGCAGGAAGGTCGACAACCTCTACCGGGAACGAACGGGAGGATCACACACCCTGTGGGAGGAGAGCAGTGGTGTCCTTCCGATGGGAGTGTCGGGGGCCGCCAAGTTCTACGAGCCTTACCCGGTCGCACTCGCATCCGGTCAAGGCGGGCGGGTCACCGACGTGGACGGAAACGAGTACATCGACTTTCTGATGGGCGCCGGCTCATCGCTGCTGGGTCACTGCCATCCGGCGGTGGTTGCCGCCGTCCGGGATCAGGCCGGCCGGCTGGCCACCGTCCTAGCGCCGACCCCTCTCGAAGCACGGTACGCGGAGCGGCTCCGAGACCTCATGCCCTACCTGGAACGAGTCCGCTTCGCCAACACCGGCTCCGAAGCGGTCCGCACGGCGTTGCGGGTAGCCCGGGCTGTCACGGGAAAGACGCGGTATGCCAAGTTCGAGGGCAATTTCCACGGATCGGATGACTACTTCCTGGTCTCCGGCGGCTCGCGCCGGGTGGCCGGGGATCCGGACCGCCCGATGCCGGTCTTCGACTCGGCCGGTGTTCCGGACCGTATCGCCGAGGAGGTACTCGTGCTTCCCTACAACGACGCGGAGAACGCCGTCTCGCTCATCTCGGACAACGCCTCCGAATTGGCGGCGGTGGTGATGGAACCGGTGGCATTCTCCACCGGCGGCGCCGTGGCCGCCGACCGTGACTTCGCCCGGGCCGTGCGGCGGATCACCGCCCGGCATGACATCGTCCTGATCTTCGACGAGGTCGTCACCTGTCTCCGGCTGGGAACCGGCGGCGCTCCGGGTTACCTGGGAGTCACGCCCGATCTCTCGTGCCTGGGCAAGGCGATAGGAGGCGGCCTGCCTCTCTCCGCCGTGGGAGGCCGGGCCGACATCATGGAGGAGGTGCTGGGACCCGAGTCGATTGCCCGAGGTACCCGCATCTTCCACTCCGGCACCTTTACCGGAAACCCGCTGTCGCTGGCCGCTGGAATGGCGGTCCTGGACGTTCTGGAGGCAGAGCCCGTACTCGCGCACGTCGACCACCTCGGCGGTCAACTGCTGGCCATCTTGCAGGAAGTCCTCGACTCGCACCGGATGGGGCAGATGGCCGGGTTCGGATCGATCTTCCAGCTTCACTTCACGGATGCCCCTCCCCGCAATCGACGCGACGTGCTCGCCGGAGACCACGACCTGCTGGCGGCCGTCCTCCTCGGTCTCTGCGCCCACGGGATACTGTGGCCACCGGTGCACCCCGGAGTCGTGGCCTATGGCCACACCGAGGCAGACATCGAGTTGCTGGCCGTCGCCCTAGACACGGTTGTGGGAATGGTCTCCTGATGGGCGGTAGGCAGGTGGCCATCGTCACCGGAGCGGGCCAGGGCATCGGGAAGGGTATCGCCAGAACCCTCGCCGAGCGAGGATACGACCTGGTGATCACGTCCCGTACCGAACGGGACCTTGATGGGACGCGGCAATCGGTGGAAGAAGCGGGAGGCGCCGCGACGATCGTGGTGGCGGATCTGAAGGATCCCGGCACCGCTTCCCGGCTTGTCGAGTCAGCCCTCACCCGTTTCGGGCGCGTGGACGGGCTGGTGAACAACGCCGCCGTCAACATCTTCGCGCCCTTCTTGGACCAGACGGACTCCAACCTGGACGAGATGATCGAGACCAACCTCACCGCGCCTTTCTTCCTGTGCCAGGCCGTGGCCAACCACTGGATCGAGAAGGGCCTTCCGGGCGCGATCGTCAACATCAGCTCGGCAGAGGACACCATCGCCTATCCGGAGCAGGTCCCCTACGCCTCCTCGAAGGGCGGGCTCCTCTCCATGACCAAGGTCCTGGCCCTGGAGTGGGGACCGCTCGGGATCCGGGTCAACGCGGTCAGTCCCGGTTCGATCGACACCGAGATGACGCCTGAGGTCTATCGCCGGCAAGCCTCGAGACTCATGCCGATCGGCCGGCTGGGGAAGCCGGAGGAGATCGGGTCCTGCGTCCACTTCCTGCTGAGCGATGACGCCGCCTTCGTGACCGGAACGTCACTGTACGCGGACGGGGGATACATGCTGCAATGAGTGCTGACCTCGCCGGCAAGAACGCCATCGTCACCGGCGCCGCGTCGGGCATCGGCAGAGCGGCCGCCCTGCGGCTCGCGGCGGACGGCGCCAACACCTTCTGCGTGGACCGGGACGAGGAGGGCCTGGCGCAGGTAGTCGGCATCCTGGGTGAGGGCCATACGGGTTTCGCCGCCGACCTGGGCCTCGCCTCCTCGTGCCGGGAGGTGGTAGCAGCGTCCCGCCGGCACTGGCACGACCGGATCCACATCCTGGTCAACGCGGCTGCGATCCTGATCCGTGAGCCGACCCTGCAGCACTCCAGGGCGGCGTGGAACCTGACCCTGGACATCAACTTGAAGGCGCCCTTCCTGATCTCCCAGGAGGTCGTCGCGACGATGATCGAAACCGGAATCCGGGGATCGATAGTCAACGTGGGTTCCGTCGAAGCAGTACTGCCCGGACGCGGTCATGTGGCTTACACGGCCTCCAAGGGCGCGATCACCATGCTCACCCGGTCGGCTGCCTTCGAGGCGGCCCCCCACGGGATACGCGTCAACGCCGTGGCGCCCGGGGTGGTGGCCACCGGAATGAACGCTGACCTGCGCGAGGATCCCGAAAGCTGGTCGGAGATGCTGGCCGGTATCCCCATGGGCCGCCACGCCGAACCCGAGGAGATCGCCGCCGTGATCGCCTTCCTGGCATCCGACGAGCCGAGCTTCGTCACCGGAGAAATACTCACATCCGACGGCGGCTGGACGCTGCACTGAGCCGGGAGGAACGTAACTCATGTGGTTGGTCAAGATGCCCCGGCTCGGTCAGGACATGGAACAGGGAACGCTGGTGGAGTGGATCAAGTCGGTGGGCGAACCGGTCGAGGAGGGCGGCCTCCTAGCGGTGATCGAGACGGAAAAGGCCGAGGTGGTCTTCGAGTCTCCGTACTCGGGGTATCTGGTGGAGATCCTGGTAGAACCCGGGATCACCGTGCCCGCCGGGACGCCGCTGGGTTGGATAGCGGACGACTCGGCAGCTCGCCCGCCACCACCGGAACCCTCCTCCGAACCGCGTCCCGTTACTTCCGGGCAACGCGAGCCATCAGGTGGCTCGGGGAGGCCGCGGCGGCAGACTCGCCGTGCTCCCACCCGAAAGCCGGTTTCGCCCGTAGCCCGTCGCCGGGCCCGGGAACTCGGCGTGGACCCCGCGGGAGTGGAAGGCACCGGCCCCGGAGGGAGGGTGACCGAAGCCGACGTCTTGAAGGCGCATGAGGCAGCCCGAGCCACGTCTCCGGAGCAGGGTGGGCTGTCGCGCATGCGCATGGCGATCGCCGAGCGCATGACAAGATCGGCGGCCATTCCGCAGTTCCATCTGATGCGGGAGATCGTCCTGGAGAAGCCGAAGGACCAAGGCGAGGGCACGAAGGTGACCTACACGGACCTGGTGCTGTGGGCGACCGCCCGGGCTCTGGCGGACCGACCGGCGGTGAACTCGAGTTGGATCGACAGGAGCCAACCCTCGGTTCGCTCCCATCCCGGCGTCAATCTCGGCTTCGCAGTGGCGCTGGAGGACGGCCTGATCGTGCCGGTTATCAAGGACGCCGCATCCCTGTCTCCGCAGCAGATTTCCATACAGAGGCGCCGTCTGGAAGGGGCGGCGCGCCGGGGGCGGCTCAGCCCGGAAGACGTGGGGGGCGGGACCTTCACCGTATCCAACCTGGGCGCCGCCGCCGTAGATCGGTTCACCGCCCTCATCAACCCTCCGGAAGCGGGCATCCTGGCAATGGGCGCGGTGAAGCCTCGGCCCGTGGTGCTGGACGGCGCCGTGGTGGCAGCGCCGACGGTGTGCCTGACCCTGACCGGCGACCATCGCGTCTTCGACGGCATGGAGGGGGCGAAGTTTCTGGCGGCGATAGACGCCCGGCTTCAATCCTTGGCACAGAGCTGAGAACTCGACGAGACCGAAGAAGGGACACGAATGAGCCTTTACGAGCCGACCTACATGGAAGGCACCCTCGGGACCATGGCCGTGGACTGGGAGGAGCGGATAAACATGGCCCGAATGCGCGACGAGCGCAAAGCCCGGGCTCAGCACCGTATCGCCGAGGCGGGATTGGGTTCGGTGCTCCTGGTGGACGATCCCAACATCCGGTACGTAACCGGACTGGCCATGCTGGGTGGTTCGGGGGCGGATCACTACACCCTCCTCACGGCGGGAGGAGACGTGGTGCACTGGGACACGGCCGACCATGCCAGCAACGAGCGCGCCAACTGCCCCTGGCTTCCCGACATCCGCTACGCGGCACCCGGCCTCGGGAACGTCCCGAGGGCCAGCGGGTCCCCGTCTGCCCGGGAATTCCTCCTCGACACCATGGCGGACCTGATCGTCGAAGCCGCCCACGATTACGACGTACACCGCGATCCCGTGGGTATCGACTCCACCCAGCCCGCTCTGGCCGCCAAGCTCCGGGAGCGGGGACTGGTCATCCGGGATGGGGCGACCGATGCCCTCCACACCGCCCGCCAGACCAAGACCAAGGACGAGATCGAGTGTCTCCGGATGGTCTCGGCAATCTGCGAGGCCGGCTTCATGGCGATCAAGAAGGCCGCTGAGCCGGGTGCTACCGAGCAGGAAGTCTGGGGCGCCGCGGCGGAGGCCGTCCTGAGCAGGGGAGGCACGGTGGAAGGAGGGTATCTCACCAGCGGCCCCAACACCTGGCCCAAGCACCAGGCCAACACCACCGACCGGATGCTCCGTCCTGGAGACATCATGTACGCCGACTTCTACAGCGCCACCTTCCAGGGCTACCGGTCGTGCGTATACCGGACCTTCTCCATAGGCAAGCCGCGGCAGCGTTCGGTGGAGGCCTACAAGAGAGCCCGTGACTGGTTGTATAACGTGATCGAGGCGATCCGGCCCGGCGTGACCACCGGTGAGGTGGCCCAGCACTTTCCCGACCGGGAGGGCGAGCACATGGACTGGTACGGCGCCGACCACTACTGGCAGATGACCACCAACCAGTGGGCTCACGGCCTGGGACTGCAGCTCTACGAGCGGCCCTTGATCTGGCGGGGGATCTCGACGGACCACCCGATCGAGATCCAGGAAGGCATGACCATGGCGGTGGAGACCCAGGAACCCGACGGGCGCTACGGCATGCGGTTGGAGGAAATGATCGTGGTCCGCGAGAACGGCGCCGAGGTCCTGACCCGGTGGCCGATCGACGAGATCACGGTGATCGATTTCTGAGGCGGGGGAGCCGGCACCCTTCTCGGGGCTGCTCAGGACCCTTCCAGAACTGATCTGGCCGTTCGCGCGACCGCATAGTCCACCATCCGGCCCTCCACGCTGACCGCTGCTTTCCCACGGGACTCTGCTTCTTCGAACGCCTCCAGAATCGCGCGGTTGCGGACCAATTCCTCCTCGGTCGGGGTGAACACCTCGTTGATCACGGCCACCTGAGCGGGGTGGATGGCGAGTTTTGCCACGTAGCCCATCCGGCGGGCCAACCGGCTCTCCGTACGGAGCCCTTCCAGGTTGCGGTAGTCCATGAACACGCCGTCAATCGGCTGCGCCACTCCTGCGGAACGGGCCGCTAGCAGGACCCGGGAACGGGAGTAGTGCAACCCGGTGCCCTCAGGGTCCCATTGCGCCCGGAGATCCGCCACCAGGTCCCCCTGCTCTCCGCTTCCGAGCATGACCGCCTGCACCCTCGGGCTTCCTCCGACGATCTCGAAGGCGTTCTGTACTCCCAGCGCGGTCTCGATCATCGGGACCAGGGCGATTGACCCGTCCGGGTGACCTGTCGCCGCCTCGAGTGCGCTGAGGGCACCGCAGACCTTCAGCATGACCCGGCGCTGTTCCACCTTGGGAATGATCACCCCAGCCACACTGGCGTGGGCCGCCGCCAGCAGGTCTTCCCACATCAGGCCGGAATCGAATCCGTTGAGGCGCACAAAGAAGGAGACCTCGCCATCGGGCAAGGACCCGAGATTCGCCCGGGCCTCCTTCTTGACGCCCATGGCCACCCCATCCTCGAGATCGACGATCACGCCATCGGCGGGGGACCGCGCCGCCTTCGCAATGAGGTCGGGACGATCACCCGGCGCGAAGAGCATCGAGCGGACGGCTTTCATCCCAGGCTTCGTCTCCTTCTCGGGACCAGCGTGCTCACGAGTCTATGCGGCTGAGCCCGGACGCGATATGGAATCTGGCTCGTCCGGGGCCTGCTCCCGGCACAGGACGGCCAAGCGTCCGATGTCACCATCCACCGCTGCGATGAGGTCCTCCCTGCGGTCAGGAGGGTCGGTCCGATCATCGATCAATGCTCTGAGGTCCACGCCGCAGACCGCCGGAACGCCCAGCCATCGCGCAACCTCGAACAGATGAGCCCCGGGTCCGCCCGCGCCGGTGACCAGACCCGCCGCGTTCCACAGCAACGGGGCGAGGTTGACCATGGGTCGGGCCGCGACGATGATCTCTCGAGGACCGACAGCAGTGGCGTCGTCGGCATTGCGGACCATCCGCAGCCTTCCGGCTCCCCACCCGCCTGCAGCCGGATGCCCTGGGAAGTACTCGCCCACCGACGAGATCACCGCGTGAATGAAGGGATCCCATCGGCCCACTCCGATCCGCCGGCTCGTGCCGTGCCGCCACGCCGCCGAACTTTCCAGGGAGTCGAGATCGGAGTACCACATCCAGCCGGGATGCGGAATCTTTCCGTCTCGGGTCAGAGCATCGGCCAGGTACCCCAGGTTTCCCAGGTGCGCTTCGACCAGGTCGGGGTCCAAGGCGGAAGTGCGGGACAGCAACCTGACGATGGAAGAGCCGTCGCCTTCGCGGAGCCGTGCCCATGCTCGCTCGAGGGCTTCGGAGACTCCACCGCTACTCCATCTTTGCGAAGCCAGCAGGGCGCCGCTCCTTCGTATCTCAGCCACGAGCGTCGCGGTGTCCTGGTAGGCGGGCCGGCTCCGCAGGCGCGGGAGATGATCCAGGCCGATAGCCCAGGGCCAGACCAGACGTTCGCCCACCGGGCCCGGATAGCGGAGCATCATCCGAACCGCATCACCGAGTCGAGGGTCCCGTGTCGCGGCCGTCACGGACGGTTTCCTGCGAAGACGGGCCGGCCGCGGGGCCGTGACGGGCTGGGCCTGGAGCAGGTAGACCTCCCCGTCCTCGCCCATGGCCCACTCGACATGGGAGTATCCGAGCTCAGTCCCGACCGCCCTCGCCAGATGAGCCACGCGGACCGCAACGTCCCGGGACAGTGGCGAGTCGTCCCGGGCCTCGACCGAGTCGCTGCCGGCGACCACCATCACGTGTCCTGTCTCCCAGCCGGCGAGCAGGGACGCCGGGTGCCCCGGCATGCCGACGATACGGACATCGTCCGCCTCCCCGAGGGTGGCCACACCGCCGCAGCTCGTCTGTAACCGGGTCTGGACCAGGACGGCCATCCCGATGTCGGGGGGCGAGATCCCGATGGCCTCGGCCCGCTTCAGGGCGCCGGGGCTGAAGACGGACGCCCAGCATCCGGTAACGCCGGTCGGGACCTCGTCCGCTTGGAGGCTCAGAAACGAGGAAAAGGCGCCTGCCCATACTCCCTCCGCCTCCGCCCGGCTTGAGGACCGGGCCACAACCACGCCACCCAACTGGTCGGCGGCCTCGACCATTCTCGGCGCCAGCGGGTGTGGTGCGTGGTTGTAGACCGCGGCGCGTGCTGCTCCCGAGTTGCCGGAGCTTCGCAGCACCGCCTGTCCTCGATGGATGGCGGGTCCGGAAGCCTCGACAGGAACGACGAACCCATCAGGAACCGGGAATCCGATCGAGCGAGCCCGTGCCAACCTCTCGGCCTTGGCGCCCACCACCGCCGGGTCTCGAGCGTCCGCCTCGTCGAGCCAGACCAGGCGCACGGCACGAGACACTACGAGGGTCCTGAGAAGTCTCTACAAAGGGCTTCGCGTGGTACCAGACGACTCTTGGAACAGGTGGATCGCGACCGGCGAACCCCGCAGAACCTGTTTCTCAGCACCCTCCCTAGTCCACGACGATTATCTCGTGAGACTTGTAGGTCGAGACCATCTCGATCCCGGTGTCCGTCACGTACAACATCTCCTCGAGACGGACCCCGAACTTATGGAGGATTCCATGCTGGGTTTCCAGGGCGAATGTCATTCCAGGCCGGATCTCCACCGGATGATCCAAGGACCAGATCCGGGAAATCACCGGCGGGTCGTACTGGGCCAGTCCCAGACCGTGGCCCCATAGATTGGCCGCCGCCTGGTCCTCCTCCTCGTATCCCCAGATCTCCTTGGCGCTAGGCCACTTGGAAGCGACCTCAGCGGTGGTGACCCCCGGGCCGGTCGCCTCTATCGAGTCCCACAGCCACTTGTGCGCCTCGTCATAGACGCGTTGCATCTCGTCGGTCGGCTTCCCGCCGACGCAGTAAGTACGGTATACGCAACTCTTGAACCCGTTCCATGTGAGCGCCGCCAGGTCGATCACCACCAACTCTCCCGGCCGGATCATCCGGTCCGAGAAGTTTCGCCAGTTGGGCCAGGCATTCGGTCCCGATGAGACGATCACGTCCTCCACATCTTCCATGCCGGGAATCGAGTAGAGCTTCTCGAACCCGAAGGCCGCCACCTGGTTCTCGGTCATCCCCGGCTTGATGAAGTTGGCGATCTCGTAGTGAACGTAGTCACAGATCGCCCCGACGATGGAAAAGGCCTTGACCTCGTCCGGGCTCTTGATGGCGCGGGCCTCCATCATCGGAGTCATCCCGTCGGTCCACTCGATCCCGTGTTGCTGGAAGGCGCGGACCAGGTTGATGTCGATGAAATCCACGCCAAGAGGCTTGTCCTTGACTCCGGCAGCCTCGAGGTCGGAGACCAGCGAGCGGATGAACTTGTCGACCTGTTGGGCGGACGCCGGACCGACGGCGCCCTTGATCCAGGCGTACGAGTAGCGGATGTTCTCCTTCGGGATCCACGGATTATGAACCTCGAGGTGGAACCCGATGTCGCCCTGCTCGTAGACGATCGGGAGCTGATCCTCGACCAGCACCACGTAACGAAGACCGGGCTTGAGCCGGTTCCACCCCGGGGTCAGGGTGGATGAAACGTAACGCATGTTCTCGTCATAGAAGAGCAGCAGCGCGCCCAGCCCGTAACGCTTCATGGCCGCTTGGGCCCGCTTCAAGCGCCACTTGCGGACCGCCTCCCAGTTGATACCTTCCTTCCAGTCGGTACTCATTACCCCGAATGCTTCCCGCATGTCCTTCCCGGCTCGACTACCGGCATCATACTTGCAAAGCGGTAGAGAAACTCGCGGCACCGTCAGGCGGTCGCGCGCCCGGGCGATGAAGGCTCAGGGGCTGAGAAGAACCTTGAGGTGGTCACCACTCCTGGCCGCGGCGAAGGCGTCCGAGGCCTTCTCCAAGGGGAAACAGGCCGTGACCAGCGAGGCCAGTTCGATCCGCCCCGAAGCTGCCAGGCCAATGGCGCGGTCGTAGTCCCCGGGCCGCGCGGCTCTCGGGTAGCGCAGGGTGATCTCCTTGAAATAGAGCTGGTAGTGGGGCAACTGCCCACCTCCGCCGGTGACGGTACCGTAGACGATGACCTCCCCGCCGTATCCGCAGATGTCGATGGCCTGGGCCACCGTGGATGCGGATCCCACCGCCTCCACGACCAAGTCGGCTCCGCGGCCTTCCGATACGTCGGCCACCACGCCGGCGGCTTCGTCCGGGGTGGCTACCGCGAAGGCGCCCAGCCGGGCGGCCAGGTCCCGCTTCCAGGCAGAGCGGGTGACACCGACGACTCTGGTCACACCTCGCGCCCGCAGCAACTGCACATGTAACAAGCCCGACACACCCAGCCCGATCACCACGGCCACCGAGCCGGCCTCGACCGGAACGGTCTGGTGGGAGTGAACGACAGTGCCCAGCACCTGCAACAAACCGGCGGCGTCCGGGTCGATGCCATCCGGTACGACATGGAGAAGGTGCTCCTCCAGCGTGACCTCCTCCGCGAAAACCCCGTCCCGGTCCCGCCCCAGCAGGCCGCCGCCGTGGCAGAGATGCGATCGGTCCGTATCGCAGAGGTAGCAACTCCGGCAGTGGATGGCCGGGTTGACCATCACTCTCGTCCCGGAAGGCATCCGCCCCTGCGGACCTGGCCGGCTCACCATGCCCACCATCTCGTGTCCCATGATCACGGGATAGGCGACAGGTACCGCACCGTCCAGGATCTTCAGGTCGGTACCGCAAATTCCGGCCCGCTCGAGACGCACCAGGGCGCGCCCGTTCCCGGTAGAAGCGGGAACGTCCCGAACCCGGAGCTTCCCCGGACCACTGACGCCGACGACTATCACTTCGATCCGCTACTTCTGGCTTCGGGTTTCCGAAACGCGTCTCCGGCCACCGTTAATCCCTCCGCCCATCGGCTCGGTCAGGCCGGCTGCTCCAGTTGTTCCGTGTATACCTCGTCGATCCTGCGCCCGCTCACCGCGTCGATCCGCACCAGCGCCCGGAACCGGGGCGGGTTCTCCGCCGAGTACAGGACGAGGTTCCAGACCGGGCGTGACCGCCCGCCCACGAACCCGAGCGCCGCCGAGGCATGACCGACCGGGAACGGGGTCAGGGCTGCAGCCATGTCGAGCGCCCGCTCCTGGCCTATCGCGAGCGGCCAGGCCGTGCTGTAGTGAACGTAGGCGAGGGCGAGTAGTCCGATCGCTACCACCCACAGGCCGGCACCCAGGTTGGCCAGCGCTCCGAACACAGCCAGCAATCCGGCGGCTAGGTAGACGCGGGCGCCGATCCGGCGACGATCCGGCGACGGGAACCGGTACGGACCCAGCCGTCCGGAGTCGAGATCGTCCGGAACCCCCGCCTCCTCAGCCACATCGGCGGGAATGCGGATCCCGTCCATCAACGCTCCGCCGGGGGTGGATAGTCTCGCCGCGGGGAGCCGGTGTAGATCTGGCGAGGACGCTTGAGCGGTGCGCTCGATGACTCCCGCATTTCCAGCAGCTGCGCCAGCCATCCCGGTAGCCGCCCCAGGGCGAACAGCACGGTGAACATCTCACTGGGAAAGCCCATCGCCTGGTAGATGATGCCCGAGTAGTAGTCCACGTTGGGATAGATGCGCCGCCGGATGAAAAAGTCGTCCGCCAGAGCCTCCTGCTCCAACCTCAACGCCAGATCCAGTAGAGGATTGGTCTGGTTGTCGAGGAGGTCGCGCGCGTGACGCTTGATGATCAGCGCCCGGGGATCGAAGTTCCTGTAGACCCGATGGCCGAAGCCCATGAGCCGGAAGGGGTCGTCCCGGTCCTTCGCCCGACCAAGGAACAGCCCGGTGTCTCCACCGGCGGCCCGGATGTCCTCCAACATCTCGATAACCCGCTGGTTGGCGCCGCCGTGGAGGGGACCTGATAGCGCCAGGACGCCCGCGCATATCGAGGAGAACAGGTCGGTCTGGCCCGACCCGACCAGCCGGACCGCCGAAGTGGAGAGGTTCTGGCCGTGGTCGGCGTGGAGGATGAGCAACGCCTCCATCGCCTGGACGTGCGCCGGGTTGAGTTCGTAGTCGGAGCCGCCGGGATTGAAGGTCATGTTGAGGAAGTCGGCCGCGTAGCTGAGACCGGGGTCGGGGTCGATGTAGACGCGATCCCGATCGCTGCGATGCGCCCATGCCACCAGCGTCGGCATCATCGCCACCAGACGCATAGCACCCTGGCGGTTGGCTTCTATGGCTCCCGAGCCCCCCGTTCCCGGGCAGTAGGCGCCCAGTAGGGCGATCGCGGAGGCAATTTTCTGCATCGGATGGGTACCGGCCGGGAACGCCTCTAGGACCTTCTCGAACCCCTCGGGTAGGGCACGGTGCTCCGCAACCCGGCTCTCGAAAGCAGCCATCTGGTCGGACGTCGGCAGCTCGCCCCTGTCCAGCAGGTAGGCAACTTCCAGGAAGGTGGAGTTCTCGACCAACTGGTCCACGGGATAGCCGCGGTAACGGAGAACCCCTGCTTCGCCGTCGATGAACGACACTGCGCTGGAGGTCTCGGCGGTGTTTCCGTATCCGGGATCGTAAGTGACCATTCCCGTGGCCGCCCGGAGGCCCCGGATGTCCAAGGCCCGGTCACCCTCCAATCCCGACGCGATCGGTAGGTCAATCGCGTCCTCGCCGTCGACCCGGATGGTTGCCTTCTCCATCAGCTGTGCTCTTCCCTCCCTAATCGGCCTCGGCCCTGGCCACTGCCACAACCCGCTGCACTTCCTGCGGGGGAGCGGGCTCGTAGCGGGCGAACTCGATGTCGAACGATCCACGCCCTCCGGTCATCGACCGCAGATCCACGGAGTAGCGCTGGACCTCGGCCATCGGGACCTCCACCTTCAGGACCCGGCTCCGTCCGTCGGCATCCATCCCCAGCACCCGCCCTCGTTTGGCATTGATGTCACCGATCACGTCGCCCATGTAGTCCTCGGGCACCCTGATGGTCACCACGGCGATGGGTTCGAGGATGGTAGCCCGCAGGTCGGAGGCCGCCGCCCGGACGGCCATGATCCCCGCCATCCGGAAGCTGAGCTCATCGGAGTCGACAGAGTGGAACTTGCCGTCGTAGACGGTGGCCCGCACATCGATCACCGGGTAGCCGGCCAGGATGCCCCGCTCGAGGGCCTCACGTATCCCCTTGTCAACCGCCGGGATGAGACTCCGGGGAATGGACCCACCCTTGATCTGATCGACGAATTCGTAACCATGGCCTCGCTGGTTGGGCTCGAACCTCACGTAGGCCACGCCGAACTGGCCCCGTCCGCCCGACTGCTTCTTGTGCTTGCCCTCCACGTCGGCCCGGCCCTGGATCGTCTCCCGGTAGGGAATACGAGGCACGCCCGTGTCGACCTCAACCCCGAAGAGCCGCGCGACCTTGGCCAGCGTGACGCTGACATGGGCCTCCCCGAGACCCGAGAGGACCGTCTCGCTGGTCTCGGCGCGACGCTCCACCTTGATGGTGGGATCCTCCTCCTGGATGCGGGCCAGTGCGGTCGAGAGCTTGTCCTCATCCTGGGTGGACCGGGGCGATACGGTCACCTCGTGGACCGGGCGGGGTACCTGGACGGGTGCGATCTCGATCTCGCACCCGGGGGTCCTGAGGGTGTCTCCGACCCGGAGGTTGTCGAGTTTGGCCACCGACCCGATGGACCCCACGGTCGCCATCGGCAGCGCGGTGTGGTCCTTGCCCTGGAGTGAGAAGAGGCTGGACATCTTCAGTTTGTCCCCGCCGGGATTCTCGAGGACGGTGTCGGGCTTGAACGAGCCCGAGAAGACCCGGAAGGTGTTGACCCGGCCCACGTACTGATCGCCTGAGGTCTTGAAGGTGTAGGCCACGGCCGGCGCGTCCACATCGGGGGCCAGCTCGCCGCTAGCGGTGGCAGGCATGGTCCGCTCAAGAGGGTCGGGGCCGAAGTCGACCATGAACTCGGCCAGCGTGTCGATCCCCACCAGCGAGCCGGCGGAACCCACCAGCACCGGGAAGATGTCTCCCGCCAGCATGCCGTCGTGGATGACCTCCACCATCCTGTCCGCCGACGGTTCCTCGCCCTCGAAGTAGGCCTCCAGCAGGTCGTCGTCGGTCTCCACCACTGACTCCACGAGGGCCGAACGGGTCTCCTCGAAGGTATCCGCAACCTCGGAGGGAACGTCCATCGGACTCCCCTTCGTCCGGCCCGACTCGTACCGGTAGGCGCGGCCTGACACCAACCGAACCACTCCGCTCAGGCTCTGCTCCTCGCCGACCGGTATCTGGATGGGAGCGATGCGCTTGCCGAATGCCGCGACGAGTTCGTCCAGGGTACGGGAGAACGAAGCGCGGTCCCTGTCGAGCTTGTTGACGAAAACCACCCTGGGGATACCTTCCAGACGGACGGCGTCCCAGAGGATCTCGGTCTGCACCTCGACGCCGTCCACGGCGGAGACCACGAAGACAGCCAGATCCACGGCTCGCAACGCCGCCAGTGCTTCCCCCACGAAGTCGGCGTACCCGGGTGTGTCGATGAGGTTGACCCGGGTCCCGTTGTGATCGAAGGACGCCACCCCGAGCCCCAGGGAGCCCTGCCGCTCTATCTCTTCGGGCTCGTGATCCATGACCGTGTTGCCGGCATCGACGGATCCGAACCGGTTGATCTCACCGGCGTCAAATAGGAGCGCTTCGGCGAGGGAGGTCTTACCGGAGCCTCCGTGGCCGAACAGGCCCACGTTTCGAATGTTCTCCGGTCGCATCCTCCTCCGCTTCCTTCTCGGTCATCCGAGTGTAGGCAATCATACGATGCTTGCCGTCTGTGGTAGCTTCCCCAGCGGAAGGAGCCACGGTGATCGAAGTCTGGGCGCGCGAGCATGTCGAGAAAGTGGTGGCGCCCATCGGACGTGGCCTGGCCCGCATCGGGGTGCGACCCGCCCACCTGACCGTGACCGGGCTGGTGGTCACCCTCATCGGATCCGTCTTGCTGGCCACCGGCAGCGTGGTGGTCGGCGCCCTGGTGATCCTGGGCGGCTCGGCTCTCGACGGGCTGGACGGCTCGGTTGCCCGGGCGTCGGGATCGGACTCGCCCCGGGGCGCCCTGCTCGATTCCGTGTTCGACCGTATCGGCGAGACGGCCATGTTCGCGGCCTGTTCGTTCTGGCTCACCTCCCGGTTGTCGCCCGACGAGGGCGATCCTGCCCTCGTGGTGCTCTGCGTCCTGAGCCTGGGTGCTTCGCTGGTCATCTCGTACCTCCGGGCCAAGGCCGACATCGGACGGGTCGAGGGTCGGGGCGGCCTGATGGGCCGGGCGGAGCGGGTCATCCTCTTTGCGGCCGGGTTCATCTTCGATCAGGTCACGGTCATGCTGTGGATGATGGCCATCCTCACCTGGCTAACCGTCTTCCAGCGTTTCTTCAAGACCTGGCGGCAGCTGTCACCGGGTGACTGACCTGCTCACCTACCTGGCCTACCGGGCAGGCGCGGGGCTCTTCGGAGCTCTACCCGAACCGATCATCCGCCGCCTCGGTCGCTGGGCAGGCCGGCTCTACTGGCTCTGGGACCGGGAGCGCAGGGCCATGGCGATCCGCCATATGGGAAGGGTGCTCGGCCGGAGCGACACGCGCACCGTGGAACGAGCGGCGCGGGAAGTGTTCAGCGCCTACGGTCGCTACTGGGCGGAGACCCTCTGGTTCCGCCCGCGGCGGGCCAAGGCAGTGAGGTCGCGGGTGACCCTGGTCGGGCTCGAACACGTCCGGGCGGCCCAGGAGTCCGGGAGACCGATCGTCGTCGCGCTGCCCCACATGGGCAACTGGGAACTGGCGGGCACCCTGGCGGAGGATGCGGGCGTACGGATCACGGCCGTGGCGGAGGCGCTGGCCAACCGGAGGCTGGCCCGATGGTTCGTCGACCTGCGGGCCAGGCTCGGCATTCGGGTGGTGCTGGCAGAGGGCCTTTCCACGATGCGGGCGCTCCGTTCCGACATGATGGAGGGACGGATCATCGCGCTGGTTGCCGACCGCAACATCGGCAGCCGCGGCGTGGAGGTGGAGTTCTTCGGTGAGAGGACCACCCTTCCGGCCGGCCCGGCTGCTCTGGCCATCCGCAACGACGCGGTCTTGCTCCCCGTGGTCTCGTACTTCAAGCGGGGTGCGGGCCACCGGGTGGTAGTGCTCCCACCCATCGAGGACCCCGGACCGGAGGACCGGGACCGGATGGGCAGCATCACCCAGCATCTGGCGCACCGGTACGAAGACATGATCCGGGAAGCGCCCACCCAGTGGCACCTGGTACAGCCCAACTGGCCGTCCGACGGCGACTTCCTCGAGCGGCACAGGGGGGATGCTTGAGGGTCGCTGTGATCTCTCCGTATGCCCTTGATGTCCCAGGGGGTGTCCAGCAGCAGGTACTCGGGCTGGTCGAGCAGCTCAGGCGACACGGCCACGAAGCCTTCGCGGTGGGTCCGGGGGCCGGATCCATTGCCGGCTCGGTGGACGCGGGCCGCTCCCTCATGTTCCCGGTCAACCGCTCCCGCGCGCCCATCGCCCTGTCGCCGATGGCCGCCCGCAGGGTGCGGACCGCCGTAGCCGGCGCCGACGTGGTCCACGTGCACGAACCGATGGTCCCCCTGGTCGGCTGGGCGGCGCTCCGGACCGGACGGCCGACCGTGGTCACCTTCCACGCCGACCCGTCTCCCCTGTTCCGCGCCGCGTACCGGTGGGGGAGAGGCCTGGTACGGCGGTTCCTCGGAGACGTCGTGGCCACCGGAGTGAGCCGGACCGCCCGGCACGCCGTCGAGCCCCTCGGTCTAGACGTGGTGGAGATCCCCAACGCGGTCGATGTGTCTTCGTTCACGATCGAGGGGCGGCGCGACCCTCGCCGGGTGGCCTTCGTAGGCCGGCCCGACCCTCGTAAGGGCCGGGACCTGCTGCTATCCGCATGGCCCGCCGTGCGTTCCGAGGTGCCGGAGGCGCGGTTGGTGGTGGTCGGCGGGGGAGAGTCGCCCCCGATCGAGGGCGTCGAGTACCTGGGGCGGGTGTCCGAGGCTGAGAAGCGCTCGGTCCTGGCCGGAAGCGGCGTGTTCTGCGCGCCCAACCGGGGCGGCGAGAGCTTCGGGATAACCGTCGCAGAGGGCATGGCGGCCGGGTGTGCGCTCGTGGCCAGCGACCTGGGTGCATTCGAGGATGTCCTCGGCGGGACGGGAGTCCTGTTCCGGAACGGCGACGCGGCCGGCCTCGCAGGCGCCCTCAAGGAGGTGCTGGCCGACCCGGGCCTGAGAGAACGCCTAGCGAAGGGGTCATCCGCCCGGGTCGAGCAGTACGACTGGGGGAGGGTGATCTCTCGTTACGTCGAACTGTACCGCCTGGTCGCCCGCGGTCACTCCGATTAGGGCACCGAACGGTTGCGTTCACGTTTGGACCCGGTAGAATATTCGTGGCAGCTGGTACTATCGAAAGGATAGAATTGCCATGAAACAGGGCACCAAGGCAGAGAGGGCCGGCACGCTGCGGGTCAAGCGGGGCCTGGCCGAGATGCTCAAGGGTGGCGTCATCATGGATGTCGTCAACGCCGACCAAGCCACCATTGCCGAGGAATCCGGGGCCGTCGCGGTCATGGCGCTGGAGCGGGTTCCCGCCGACATACGGGCACACGGGGGAGTGGCCCGGATGGCCGACCCGACCAAGGTCGAGGAGATCATGGAAGCAGTCTCGATCCCGGTCATGGCCAAGGCCCGGATCGGCCACTTCGTGGAGGCGCAGGTACTCCAGAGCCTCGGGGTGGACTACATCGACGAGTCCGAGGTCCTCACCCCCGCCGACAGTCACCACCACATCGACAAGTGGGCCTTCACCACGCCGTTCGTGTGCGGCGCCCGCAACCTCGGAGAGGCACTGCGCCGCATCGCCGAGGGCGCGGCCATGATCCGCACCAAGGGGGAGCCGGGTACGGGCAACGTCGTCGAAGCCGTCACCCACATGCGGCGGATGAACCGGGAGATCGCTCAAGCGGCCGCCGCCGGCGACGATCAGATGATGACTCTGGCTCGCGACATGGGCGCCCCGGTCGAGCTGCTGCGAGAGGTAGCCGGCGCGGGCGGCCTGCCGGTGGTCAACTTCGCCGCCGGAGGCATCGCCACGCCCTCGGACGCCGCCATGATGATGCAGCTGGGGTGCGACGGCATCTTCGTGGGTTCGGGAATCTTCAAGAGCGGCGACCCGGAGGTCCGGGCCCGGGCGATCGTGGAAGCCACCACCTTCTACCGCGATCCCCAGATCGTGGCCAAAGTATCGCGCAATCTCGGCGAGGCCATGGTCGGGATCGAGATCGACGACATTCCCGCCGGCCAGCGCATGCAGGAGCGAGGCTGGTAGAGGCCGCGCCCGAGGCGCCTGTGGTCGGGGTGCTCGCCCTCCAAGGAGATTTCCGGGAGCACGCCCGCATGGTGGCCGCCTCCGGCGGCACTCCCCGAGAGGTCCGGACGCCCGCCGATCTGGAGGACATCGACGCCCTGATCATCCCAGGAGGCGAGTCGACCACTATCGGGAGGCTCGCCAGCCTCTACGGGATGGTCGAACCGCTCCGCAGCCGCATCTCGGACGGGCTCCCCACCCTCGGTACCTGTGCCGGGATGATCTTCCTGGCTTCGGAGGTGACCGAGGGAGACCAGCCACTGCTGGGAGCGCTCGACATGGTGGTGGAGCGGAACGCCTTCGGCCGCCAGAACGAGTCGTTCGAATGCGACCTGGCCGTGGAGGGCTGGGAGGATGCGTTCCCTGCGGTCTTCATCCGGGCGCCCGTAGTGGACAGGACCGCACCCGACATCAACGTGCTGGCAGCCCACGACGGCCGGCCTGTTCTGGTAAGAAAGGACCATGTCATGGCGTGCGCCTTCCACCCCGAGCTCACCGGCGATGACCGTGTCCACCGGATGCTCATCGACCTAGTGGCCTAGGAGAGTCGAATGGCCGGTCACTCCAAGTGGGCCAACATCAAGCACCGGAAGGGGCGCCAGGACGCCGCCCGGGGCAACCTGTTCGCCAAGCTGTGCCGCGCCGTGGAGGCAGCGGCTCGCCAGGGTGGGGGAGATCCGGCGGGTAATCCAGTGCTGGCCACCGCCATCGACAAGGCCAAGTCCGCCTCGGTGCCCAAGAACAACATCGAGCGGGCCATCAAGCGCGGCATCGGAGAGCTGGTCGGGGAACGCCTGGATACGTTCTTATACGAAGGCTACGCACCCGGGGGAGTGGCGTTGCTGGTGCACGCGCTCACCGACAACCGGAACCGGGCCGCCTCCGACATCCGGTCCGCCTTCACGCGGAACGGGGGCAACCTCGGCGAGCCGGGATCCGTCGCCTACCTGTTCGACCAGAAGGGTTACCTTCTAGTAGAAGGTGATGAAGACGATATCTTGATGGCGGCTCTCGAGTCGGGCGCCGAGGACGTCCGGGAGAGCGGGGACCAGTTCGAGGTGATCACGGCGCCGACCGACTTCCCGACCGTCCGGGATGCGCTGGAGGGCGCCGAACTGTCCGTGCAGGCCGCCGAGATCACCCAGCTACCGTCCTCGACCATCCCCCTGGACGCCTCCGGCGCGGCCAGAGTCCTGCGCCTGGTGGACACGCTGGACGATCTGGCCGACGTGCAAGGCGTATACGGAAACTTCGACATCCCCGACGATTACATGGCCGCTCTGGCCCAATAGCGGCCGGAGCCCGGATCAGACGCCTACCACCTGGATGGTGTGGTAGCCGGTGGCTCCGTCCGGCCGCGGCGGGACTATCTCGGACGTCTGGGTGGTCCCGGTCCCATCCGTGGCCCGCACAGCAATGGTGTGGGCGCCGGGAGTGAAGTCGTACTCGAGGTGCCACTGGCGCCAAGTGTCGATGGTGAGCTCCTCGGGCAGGATGGCCTCCATCCACGGCCCGCCATCGACCTGGACCTCTACCTTGTCGATGCCGCGCGTCTGTGCCCATGCCACCCCGGCGATGGCTCGCGTACCGACCTCGACGGTGCCCGGGCGGGGCGTATCGATACGGGACTGGGTCTTGATCGGAGCCTCCTTGGCCCAACCGCGCGGTATCCAGTAGGCGTCGAAGTCCTCCCAACGGGCGAACTCGATCTCGGACAGCCACTTGGTGGCCGAGACGTATCCGTACAAGCCGGAGACCACCAGCCGGGCTGGGAAACCGTGCTTGACCGGGAGGGGCTCGCCGTTCATACCGATCGCCAGCAACGCCTCCCGTCCGTCGAAGACCGCCTCGGTGGGGAAGCCGACCGTGAAGCGATCGACCGAACGACCGATCAGCTGCGTGCCCTCGGGCCGAACCCCGGCCCTCTCCACCAAGTCCTTCAGAGGAACGCCGAGCCACTTGGCGTTGCCGATCAACCCGCCTCCCACGACATTGGAGACGCAACAGATCGTGATGTAGCGCTCCACCATGGGAAGGGCCACCAATTCGTCATAGGTGAGGCTGAAGGGTGAGTCCACCAGGCCGGTGAAGCTGACCTCCCAGGTGTCGATGTCGACGTTGGGAAAGCTGAGAGCGGTGTCGATCCGGTAGAAGGTCTCATTGGGCGTGATCAGCTCCGACACCCCCTCCACCTGAGCGATCTGGGCGGGCGTCGGATCGGCCACGGTGCGTGCCACCTCCTCCGCCTGCGTGGTGGTCGTGGCCTCCGCCACCGGCGCTTCCTCGACAGCCGCGGTGGTGGCGCTCTGGGTGGCGGCGGTGGTGTCGGGCGAGGCGGCGACGGTGGGAAGGGTGACCTGTTCACGGGCCGCCACCGCCGACTGGTTACGGCTGGAAGCGAGCCGCCCGATCACCACCTGGCCGACCGCGAGCACCACTGCGGCGCCCGAAGCGGTCATGAATGCCCGCCGTGCGTCCGGAGACACGGCGCGCGCCGGATCGGCGGACCCGGTGGCAGCTCCCTGGAGCAGGCGGATGAGCAGGACCAGCACGGCGATGCCGCTCCCGGCCGCCGCAATCGCCGGAAGAAGGGTGGCGCCGGCGGTGGCGAGGGGATCGGTGATGCCCAGGGCGTAGCCCAGCACGCCGAAGGCGACGAACCCCATCGCCGCTACCTCCATGCGCTTGCGGGCCACCACGCCCAGGAGGCCGCCGATGATGATCGTCACGACCACGATCCCTCCGATCAGGACCGCCTTGTCGTTGGTGCCGAAGACGGCGATGGCCCAGTCCTTGAGGGCGGCGGGGGTGATGTCGATGAACCTCTGGCCGATCGTCAGAACGAGCGATGGCGCCGACACGAAGAAGGAGGCGAGCATCTCGGACAGGGCCACGGCGAATCCGGTGGCGACCAACCCGGCCAGGAAGTAGTCCCTGGTCGACCTCCATCCGCCCGCCGGCGGGTTGCCCGAGGAGGTGACGTCCGGGCCCGCGGGTTCAGCCGTCATGGGACAGAGTTAGGATCATCGTGACACGGATTCTGTGTAAAGCCCCGACCGGGCGTGCTTGTTCAGTTGCCATGGGACAAGGATAGGATCATTGTGATCGCTATTGCAGTGGTTCTGGCACCGAGTACGCGGCCGGTCATGTGAAAGCATGCAGGTCCGCCGGACCGACGCTACCAAGGGAAGGAACCGAACAATGACCCTGACCCAGAGCGAAACGGCCGCCATCCCGCAGACCGAGGAGGAGTGGCGGGAGAAGCTGACCCCGATGCAGTACCACGTGGCCCGGGAAGCAGGCACCGAGCGAGCCTTCAGCGGCGAGTACTGGAACACGAAGGAAGACGGCACCTACACGTGCGTGGGCTGCGGTACCCCGCTGTTCCGCAGCGAGACCAAGTACGACTCCGGAACCGGGTGGCCCAGTTTCTACGAAGCGGTCGACGGAGCGCCAGTGGAGGAGCGCCACGACTACAGCTACGGCATGGTGCGCACCGAGGTGGTGTGCGGCAAGTGCGAATCTCACCTGGGCCATGTCTTCCCGGACGGCCCGCAACCGACCGGCCAGCGCTACTGCATGAACTCGGCCTCGCTCGACCTGGAGCGTGACTGAACCCGCCCGATCCCGGCAACCCATGTCACCATCCGACAGAGGGGTTGAACGTGTCACACCGTAGTTGTATGTTGTTGGATAACCGTAATTACCAACGGTCCGACCCCGACGTCGACCGGACCGCCTGAGGGATCAAAACCTTCGAGGCCGCCGCCAAGGCATAGCCGGCCGCGCCTCGACCAAGGTGGTGGCGGTGGGGGAGGGCCCAGCGGGCGATGCCCGCTCGCCGCGATTTTCGCGTTCTTCTCCTACTCGGGAACTAGCCGCTGTTGCTGGGTGGCGGGATGTGGCGAATCACCTCGTCGACCATCTTGCTGAAGGGGAGCGACTGCAACCAGACCCGGCCGGTGCCCTCCAGGGTCGCGAGGAACAGCCCCTCGCCGCCCAGAAACATGGTCGACGCCCGTCCGGCCCGCTCGATCGAGAACTCGATCTGGGGCTCGAACGCCACCACGCAACCGGTGTCGATCCTCAGCTTCTCACCTATCAAGCGCTTCTCGACGATCGTGCCGCCGGCGTGCAGGAACGCCATCCCGTCACCCGAGATGTCCTGGAGGATGAATCCTTCGCCGCCGAAGAAGCCGGCGCCGAGTTTCCGATTGAGGGAGATGTCGAGCTTGGTGCCCAGCGCCGCGCACAGAAATGCGTCCCGCTGGGCCCGGATCCGGCCACCGACCTGCGCTAGGTCGAGCGGCACGATCTTCCCCGGGTAGGGAGCCGCGAACGCAACGGTGCGGCGGCCGGCTCCATGGTTGGTGAAGTGGGACAGGAAGACCGACTCGCCCGATAGCGCCCGCTTGCCGGCCGACTTGAGCTTCCCCCACGCGCCCTGTTTGGGCTCCGACCCGTCGCCCATCTTGACCTCGAACGTGATGCCGTCCTCCACATACATCATCGCCCCGGACTCGGCCACCACCGTCTCCTGTGGGTCCAGTTCCACCTCCACAAACTGAAGGTCCTCACCCACGATCCGGTAGTCGACCTCATGACTCCTCATGCCAGAACCTCCAGAAACGCCAGAACGGATGGATCGCTCCAGAACCTACCAGTACGGGAGCCGCTAACGAGGCAGGTCGATAGCCACAGGAACAGCATCGGTTGCTTTGGTCCTACTACCCGACGGCACGTCGGCGTGGGCATCAGAACAAGAGTACGTCGATTGCGTAGCATTCTTCGCCTCGATTCTGTAGTCCAGATCGCGTCGATCTAGTAGCGTGACTTGGCCTCTCTGGCAAATTGTTTTGTGATATTTCTAGGTGTTCATCGTCTTTTGTCACAGGCGGTTGTTACGTTGATGGGTATGTACGAAGTAGCAGCCTTCCACGACGCAGACCCGATGCTGGTCGCTGAGAACAACCTCACGGAATCCCAGCGCGAGATCGACCGGCTCCGGGGTCGCCAGCTCGGCTGGTTGAAGATGGTGATCCGGCAGCGGGGGATCGTCCGGGACGGTTACCGATCGCTGGTCGATTGGACGGCTTCCCGCCTCGACATACCGCATACGGTGGCCCGCGACCTCGCCTACCTGGCCCGGCGGCTGGACGACGACACCATTGACCTGATGAAAAGGGGCCACCTCCCGTTCGACCGGACCGTCTCCACCCAGCGCCTCGTCCAGGCAGGAGGGAGATCAGCCGACGTCGCCGCGTCAGCTGATCTGGACCTGGCGGGCGTCGCCAAGCTGGCCACCAAGTTCCGCAAGCTCAGCCGGGGCTACGAACGGAAGGCCTTCGAGCGACAGTACGTGAACCTGAAGGTGTCCGAGGACGGCGCCGCATGGCACCTGTCGGGCAGGCTCACCGCCACCGACGGCCAGATCGTGCGCAAGGCTCTCGACCGGCGGGCTGACCGGATCCCTTCTATGGCTTTCCCATCTGATGTCGATTCCGACCTCTCGCCGGGACAGAAACAGGCCATCGGCCTCGCAACCATGGCCCAGGACGACCTGGATCAACACCTCACACCCGGCGATCCCACGGGCAGGGAGCCGGTCATCATGCTCGTCAAGGACCAAGCTCTCGCCGACGAGTCCGGCAACACCCGAGGCGTCGAGCTGTTCAACGGTCCCCGAGTGGGACCTCAAACCGTTGAACTGGTCGAATGCGAGGGCCGCACCGAACCGGTCACCCTCCAAGACGGCCAAGTCGCGGAAACCGGGCGGCCGCATCGCCAGGTCCCCAGACGGCTCCGCCGAGCCGTACTCGCAAGAGACCGCAAGTGCGTCATCGACTCCTGCCAGAGCAGCTACCGGCTCCAGACCCACCACGTCATTCCCAGACGCGACGGCGGCGCCAACACCGCCGCCAACCTGGCCACCCTCTGCTGGTACCACCACCACATCGCCGTCCACCGGCGAGGACACCGGATCGACCCCGACACACCACCACACCGCCGCCGGCTACTCCCACCCCCAACCTGGACCGGCTACCGGCACCCCACCAACGTTGAATACTTCAGCCCCTTCCAGCAGCAACAACGGGCCTACCAGGAATACCTGGACAGATACCAACCCCAACTGCCCGACCCCGGCGGATAGGCGCTCCGCGGAACCCTCGCCGGGTCGATAGCGGGGGAGCGCGGCCTGTAGATTCTTCCCCCTGGCGCGTACGAGAATCCGGAGTTGCCATTGAGAAGTCGCCATAGCCCCGATCCGACGCGGGTGGCTCGAGCGGCCCGGTTCGTGGCCATCAGCGTCGTCCTTCTGGTCATGTGGGGGCACCCGGTCGGGCCTACCGCCGGGTCACCGACGGAAGTCGCGCCCATCGGAGGCCAAGGCGCCATGATCGTGAACGGATTCGCGGTGCCCATCCCGCGTCCGACGAACGATGAACTCGTAATGCGCCCGGTTGCCCGGATCGCGGGTGAATTCGCTCCCAAGTCGGTCGTGGCGTCGGGAACCGGGTTGTACCTGGCCCAGAACATGATGTACCGGCACACGATCTCGGTCCTGGACCACAACAAGCGCCTCGTCAAGACCATCGACGATTCGGTCGACCTGCGGGAGTTCGGGTTCGACGCCTCGGGCGATGTCTACCGGGGAGCACCCGTGGAGGCGGCCTTCACGTCGGATGGTTCGTTCGCCTTCGTGTCGAACTACCGCATGTACGGTCCCGGATACGACCCGCAGGCCGGCAGCGACAACTGCGGGAGGGAGCAGGGGCAAGACAGCTTTGTATACCGCGTAGACACCACGGCGCTCGCGATCGACCGTGTCTATCAGGTCGGTCCGGTACCCAAACACCTGGCCGTGACACCGGACGATCGTCTCCTGGTGGTCTCAAACTGGTGCGGCTTCGATGTCACCGTGATCGACCTGGTCACGCACGAGACGCTTGCCGAAATCGACGTCGGTCGCCACCCGAGAGGAGTTGCCGTCACGAGTGACAGCCGGACCGCGTACGTGGCCGTGATGGGATCCACCGGCGTCGCCGCCATAGACCTCTCGGCTTTCTCACCCCACAACGGGAGCACCACCACAGGCCAACCGGCGCCGACGTATATACGCGGGGTCGGGATCACGCCGCGCCATCTGGTGCTTAGCCCCGACGACAAGACGCTCTACGTCACTCTGAACCGAGAGCACGCGGTCGTAGCGGTCGATCTCGACTCGGGGCAGGTCATCCGCCGCGCACGGACCGGCCGAGCGCCCCGCAGCATGGATATCTCCTCCGACGGAACGGCCCTCTATGTCGTCAACTACGAGTCGAACACCATGAGCAAGATACGGACTGGTGACTTCGCGATCCTCCAGGAATTCGACACGACACCCAGGCCCATCGGGATCACCTACGACCCCTTCAACAACGAGGTCTGGGTATCGACCTATTCGGGCACGATCCACGTGTACGCCGAGCGGCCCGAATAACTACCCGAGGGGTGGAGTGATCCCGAGACAGATCAAATCTCCGTTACAAGAGCTGCAAGAGGGTTTTACTTCAACTTGACGTAGAAGTGCCCGCTCGCGGCCTTCGATGCTCGTGTCTCGAAGCGTCTCGGACGGGATTTGATCAGCAAGGACAGTTGTCTGTACCCATAACTACGAGAGTCGAATGCCGGATCCAATTTGCGTATGTTGGTACCGACCACCCCGAGGGCAGCCCATCCGTCCTCCTGTGTGGCCATCTCGACCGCCTTTTCCACTGTCCGAATCCACCCTGACTTATCGAGCGCAGGGGCCGTCGGCTCACCCTCTTTCGGCCGATTGAGGTTCTCCGTATGAACGAAGATCTCGCATGCCTTCACGAAGGACTCCGGAGTCTGATACTGGCCGATACCCATTACAAATAGACCCTGTTCACGGATTCGTGTTGCCAGTCGTGTATAGTCGCTATCACTGGATACTATGCAAAACCCGTCGACAGTCTCCCCGTGTAGTAGATCCATCGCATCGATAATCAGGGCACTGTCGGTGGCGTTCTTACCCACCGTGTAACGGAACTGTTGGATGGGTTGGATCGCGGAGGTGTGCAGGGAGTCCTTCCAACCTTTCATCTGCGGCACAGTCCAGTCACCGTAGATACGCCTCGTGGTTACGATCCCGTATTTGGCGATCTCGGCAAGGATGTCCTCGATCAGAGAAGGCTGCGCATTATCACCGTCAACCAACATGGCTATACGACGTGATTCTTCGATCGATGGCTCCATGTGGTCACTCTAGCCAGGCACCGAGGACCGGACGGGTAGCGAGGACGGCCTCGTACCGGACATGCCCGGCGGTCCCGAAAGACCTGACAGTAAGGTGTTTCCATGCGTGTCAGGACTGCGGAATCGCGGGATGCCAAGTCGCTCGCCAGGGTTCACGTCGATTCATGGCGGTCCACCTATGCCGGCATCTTGCCCGACGAGTTCTTGGCCGGACTCTCCTACCGGGATAGGGAATCCTTCTGGGAACAGGTCCTGACTACGGCGCGGCCCACCGTCAGCAATTTCCTCGCGGAGACCGAGTCCGGTGATGTGGTCGGCTTGGCCGCGGGAGGGCCGGAGCGAACCGGGAGTGAGACCTACCTGGGGGAGCTCTATCTCGTCTACCTGCTCGAGCAGTACCAGCGCAGGGGTCTGGGGCGCCTCCTCGTCTCGGCCGTGGCCGAGAGGCTGTTGGCGGACGGGTTCGGCTCGATGCTGCTGTGGGTAGCGAAGGACAATCATCCCGCGTGCCGCTTCTACGAGGCGCTCGGAGGGGAGCCGATCGACACCAGAACCATCGACGTCGCCGGAGCAGACTTAGATGAGGTGGCCTACGGATGGCAGCAGGTCGCCGACCTGGTGACCGATCACGCGGGAGTTTGAGCAACCCACAGTGCGAGTAGCGATCTTGGGCTCGGGGTGGTGGCACCGCACCCGAGGCGGCCCGGCCCATGTCGTGTCCTTCGGGGACACCAACGTCATGTTCGACTGCGGCCGAAAGGCGGTTAGCCGTCTCTTTCGCGTCGGGATTCCCCCGTCGGAGGTGTCGGCGCTCTTCATATCGCACAGCCACTTCGACCACAACATGAGCCTGGTCGAGTTCCTGTTCGGTTCTTGGCTCACCGGGCGCACCGAACCGATCCCCGTCTACGGACCGAAAGGCACGGCCGCGCTCATCGCGTCCCTCGTCGGCCCGGAGGGCTTCTATGCCCGTGACATCGCCTCTCGCACCGACGGCTCGGTCGGTATGGATCCGAGGGGAATCGAGGTACTGGCCGGCGACGTGGCGGCCCCCGGGGTGGTCTACGAGGGAGAGAACTGGAAGGTCACGGCGGCGGCCGTTCCCCACTCCCGTTTCCTGGACGCCTGGGCATACCGGCTGGACACCGAACAAGGGTCCGTGGCCTATTCGGGAGACACGGCGCCGTCGGACGAGATGATCCGGCTGGCGCAGGGAGCCGACCTGCTCATCCACGAGTGCACGGCCACGGAGAGGATCGTCCGGGAAAAGGGTCTCGGGGACTTCCACACGTCATCGACGGAAGTAGGGCGGATCGCCTCGGAAGCGGGCGTGCGGATGGTGGCGATCGTGCACTTCGGCGGGAACGGTGATGCCACCGGGCGGAGGGCGGTGAGGCGCATGGCCCATGAGGTCCGGCGGGGCTTCAAGGGCAAGGTGTTCGTCGGAGGCGACCCGCGCACAATCCGGATAGGCTGAGCGTCGGTGGTAGTTCGCACGGCGGCGCCCGTTGGGGAAACATCCTGGAGGTGAGATGGATGCTCCGAACGTCGTCATGATCGTCCTTGACGACTTGGGATTCGCCCAACTCGGGTGCTACGGCGCTGACATCGACACTCCCAATATCGACCTGCTCGCGGACGAAGGCCTCCGCTACAACAGTTTTCACGTCACATCACTATGCGGACCGACCAGAGCCACGCTCATAACAGGTCGCAACCACCACGCTGTCGGTATGGGGATCGGTCCCGAGGTCCCGATGGGCCTTCCCGGCTATACCGGGCGGATACCGAAGTCTGCGGGAACCCTTCCCAGGCTGCTGCGTGACGCCGGCTACAGCACCCTTGCAGTGGGGAAGTGGCACCTGACACCCCGCTTCGAGCGCAATCAGGCAGGCCCGTTCGAGCACTGGCCCCTCGGTCTCGGCTTCGAGCGCTACTACGGCTTTCTCGGCGCACTGACCGATCAGTGGAATCCACATCTCGTCTGCGACAACCGCTTCGTCGAACCGCCGCTCACCCCCGAGGAGGGCTATCACCTGACCGAGGACCTGGCGTCTCAGGCAATCCGGCTAATGCAGGATCAACAGCAAGCAGCACCCGACAAGCCGTTCTTCCTGTACTTCGCCACTGCGGCTCCTCACTCACCTCACCAGGTCCCGGACCCCTGGGTCGAGCCCTACCGGGGACGGTTCGACGACGGGTGGGAGGCGGCGCGTTCTCGCGCCTTCCTGAGGCAGAAGGAACTGGGCGTCATACCGCCCGGCACGATCAACACCGGGCGCCCCTCCTGGGTGGCCCCATGGGACGACCTGCCCGTCAACGAACGTCAACTCTATGCACGCATGATGGAGGTGTACGCCGGGTTCGTCACGCATACCGACGCCCAGATCGGGCGCCTCATCGGGTTTCTCGATGCTATGGGCATAGCGGACAACACCCTGGTGATGTTTCTGTCCGACAACGGCGCCAGCGCCGACGCAGGCCCCCACGGCATGGTCCGCCGCTACGGGCAAGGACCATGCAACGCCGACATCGACTCCATGGTGGGTCATATCGACGACCTCGGGGGGATAGGCGTGGCGAGTGACTACGCCTGGGGGTGGGCCTGGGCCGGCAACACCCCGTTCCGGCTGTGGAAGCGATATACCTGGCTGGGCGGGGTCCGGACTCCGTTGATCGTCAGGTGGCCGGCAGGCATCCCGGCCGGACACAACGGCGATGTACGCCGGCAGTTCTGCCACGCCATCGACCTGATGCCCACGGCTCTCGACGCGGCCGGAGCAGACAGTCCCGCCCTGCTCGACGGTGTCGGCCAGCAGGACCTCCACGGAGAGAGCCTCCTGCCGACGTTCCGTGAGACGGACGCCCGGATAGAACGGGCTCCCCAGTACTTCGAGATGCTGGGATCCCGCGCCATCTACCACGAGGGCTGGAAGGCAACCACCGACCACGTCGGCAGCATGCTTGAAGCCGAACGCGAACTCATCGAGGGCAGCGACGACTTCGAGTCCGATCGGTGGTCGCTATACAACCTGGAGGAGGATTTCTCAGAGGCGAACGACGTCGCGGGGGAGTACCCCGGACGGTTGCAGCACCTCGTTGACCTCTGGTGGCACGAAGCAGACCGGAATCAAGTCCTACCGCTCATGGATGGCTTCTGGGACTCGAACCAGGCCGCGGCCATCGAGCCCCCTCCGTACGTCGGGCGGCGTCGATACGTCTACCTGCCCGGGGGAGGCCCCATCCTCACTTCCGCGCTGGTGTCCAGCTTCCGCCTCGTGGCCGACATCGAGATAGGGGGAGACCGGAGTGCCGCCGGGATCATCTGCACGCAGCGGCTAGGCATGATGGACCACTTCACCGACCATGGGTGGGCTCTCTACTTTCTCGACGGCCACCCGATCGTGACCTTCAACCTACAGGGCACACCCGAACGCCTCGTGGCCGCCCAACGGATCCCGGCAGGCACACACCAGCTCGAGCTCCTGTACACCGAGAGCTCAGACGTGAACGACCACACCATCAGCATGTCGTTGAACGGTCGAGAGGTGGGCGCCGTGGGCCTTTCGGACAACCCTATGGCCACCCAGTTTCGGCTGGGGAGGTTGCTGGTCGGTCGGGACTACGGGACACCCGTCAGCAACGACTACCAACCACCCTTTCCCTTCACGGGACACATTCAACGCGTCGTTTGCGAGGACCTCAGCCAACCCGAACCTGAGGACCTACGAGAACAAATCATCAGTACCATCGAGAATGACTGATTTGCTACAACCCGTAGTCACCTGCTGCGCTGCCTCTACCATTCGCTCCGGTGTATCCTCGTGCGATTGATCAAGTTTGCATGCCCAGGGCGGGGAGTGGGACGTCCTTGGCAGGTCTGGAGGTTTCTGAGGTGTCAGAACACGATGTTGGCAAGTTGAGTGGAGTGGCGACTTATCGGGCTCGGTTAGCATTATGTGGCGTTCTTGTTGGGCTGCTGGTCGTGGCCTCTGTTGCTTCGAGTGCTCAGGCGACAGGTGAAGAGTCCGGTGAAAACGGCAGCTCGTCTATGGGTAGGACGGTGGTGGTAAAGCCCGGTGACACGCTGCGGAAGATCGCTATGGAACACCTCGGTGACGAGAACCGCTGGCCGGAGATCTACGAGATCAATGAGGGCGTTGTCCAAGCCGACGGTAGAGCACTGACCGACCCCGACCTCATACGTATCGGTTGGGTGCTCCAGATCGGCCAAGCGGCATCAGATAGATCCGAACTCATAGCCCGACTACGAGAGAACGCCGAGCGTTTTGAGTATGCCATAGGAACACCTGGTGGCACGCTGACCATCGCGACAATTTCCAAGCCGCTCACGTTCAACCTGGCCCTCGCCAATGACACCGGCTCGACAGGACTACTCGGATACCTTTTCGAGGGCCTGACCGATACGTCTTGGTTGACCAACCAGGTAGAACCAGGACTGGCTGAGAGTTGGGAACGTTCAGAAGACGGTCTGAAGTGGACCTTCCACCTTCGTAGGGACGCTCACTGGCACGATGGAGAACCATTCACCGCCCAAGACGTTGACTTCACATTCAACCGTATCATTTACAACGACGATCTCCCTGTTAGCGCGAGGTCCGTGTTCACATTCAGACACTTCGACGATGCCGGCGGCGCGTGGGAAGAGTCGGAGATGACTGTCACAGCGCTGGACGCGCACACTGTCGAATTCGTTCTTCCCGCACCGTTCGCGCCGTTCCTGCGGTCCCTGGGCACACCCGTCTACCCGCGGCACATACTTGAGAGACACGTGGACGACGGCAGCTTCTCCACTACGTGGGACATCGACACCGACCCCGCGGAGGTCATAGGCACCGGCCCATTCCTCATCGAGGACTACCGCCCCGGCGAACGGGTTGTCCTAAAGCGCAACCCGCACTACTGGATGAAGGACGAAGCAGGGAACAGTCTTCCCTATCTCGATCAGGTCGTGCGCCTCATAGTCCCGGACCTTGAGGCCGAGCTTGCCGGCTTCCTGTCCACCGCGTCGGATGTGCACGGTGTATCCGGTGAGGAGTTCGCCCAACTCGAGCCGCTCCAGGAGAGCCAGAACTTCACGATCCACCGGCGAGGGCCGGGATTCGGCACCACGTTCCTGGTATTCAATATGAACCCCGGCACGGATACGGACACAGGCAATCCCTATGTTGCACCCGAAATGCTGGAATGGTTCAGAAACAAACAGTTCCGCCAAGCGGTCGCCCACAGCATTGACAAGGACGCGATCATCGACGGAATCCAGCATGGCCTCGCCTACGAGCAGTGGTCATCGATAAGCCCCGCCGCCGGGGACTTCCACAACCCGGATGTCCGCAAGTACGAGTACGACATCGCTAAGGCCAACCAGATCCTCGACAGCATCGGTTGGACCGACACCAACGGCGACGGCATACGAGAGGACACCAACGGCAACGACCTCGAATTCAGTCTGGTGACCAACTCCGGTAACAGCGTCCGCGAAAGGGTCACGACACTGATCCAAAAGGGCATGAAGGCGATAGGTCTCAGGGTGAACCATCAGACGGTCGCCTTTGGCGACCTCGTCAAGCAACTGACCGAATCCTACGACTGGGAGGCCGTTGTCATCGGCCTCAGCGGTGGTTCAGACCCCTACGGCGGGATCGACACCTGGCACAGCAGCGGTGGCCTTCACATGTGGCACCCCAAGCAACCGCAACCGGAGACCGCATGGGAAGCGACAATCGATGGCCTCTACGTCGAGGGCAGCCAGGAGCTGGATCGCCAGAAGCGTGTGGAGCTCTACCATCGAGCCCAGGAAATCGTCGCCGAGAATGTGCCACTCATCTACACGACGCTGGCCGAGCGACTGACAGCAACGCGAAACGTCTTCGGCAACACCACACCAACCCTCTACGGTCTCTGGGACATCCGCTACCTCTACCGGACCGACTAGCAAGGCCGACCTAGACAACGGTTGGCTACGAGAGGGCAGGTTCCGGCTCGTATTCGTAGTTCACGACACTCCCTCGTCTTACCGCAACGGGTAACCCCGAACGGCGCGACGTGACGGTCAAGGCAAGACGCCGCGGATGGCGGTACTACGTGGGTAGAACGTCTTGATAACTACCGCTTGCAGCGCGGGCGTCGAACCAGAACCGTCAAGCCCCGAGTCCCACACGTTGCACAAGTCATTGACCTACGCGTGGATAGCCTGGTCAGTGACTCGCGTTCTCCGATGGTTGTTGCACCACGTTACGCAAAGGGATTTATCTGGAAGGTGATCCCAGGGGCTACCAGCTGGCGCCTGCAGGTGGTCAGCTCACCTACCGGCAACTCACCAGGTCTGACTGCTAGCTGCTCTTGCCGAACCAGCCGCCTACACCGAACCCGACCAGGGCTACACCGATGAAGAACAGCCCCAGCCCCTCATTGCCGGCGACCATGGACACGATGGCCCCCACGACAGCGGCTACTCCTATACCAATCGATACCCAACGAACCATTGGTTCCTCCTGCTGAGCTACACAGAGCGGAGGCTAGTCGGGTATCTCGAAGAGCGTCCGACCCCGGTCAGGCTGTCGCCCCAGACGAGGTTGGGCAGCAACGACGGGCTCAACTCGACAAGAGTCTCGAAACAGCCCTTTGGGCCCGCCCCCGTGCCAACCCGAGCCGCGTAGATGAGGATCTCATACGTGCGAGTGAGAACTATCCAATCGCCGTTCTGCTGGTCCGCGACGGCCAATCCACGTGACACGGGTTATGCGCCATCGAAACGTTGCTACGGCCGCTGCCTGCACCAGCGCTTCGGTATCCAGCCCTCAGGCGAGCTCTGTGTGAACGGCGATCATGTCAAGCCGCTCCGCAAGGCGGTCATGGGTGACCTCGAGGTCATACTGACTCTGGAGTCCCATCCAGAAGCCTGGGGAATTGCCGAAGAACCGTGCGAGCAGCAGTGCCGTCTCCGCGGTGATGGACCGCTCCCCATGGACGATGGAGTGAATCCGCCTGGCGTCCACACCGATGGACTTCGCCAGCCGGTACTGGGTGACTCCCATGGGCACGAGGAACTCCTCGTTGAGGACTTCGCCCGGATGGATGGGAGGTAGCTTGGTCTCTGCGCTCATCGGCTCTCCACCTCAGTGGTAATCGACTATTTCGACTCGGTAGGCGTTGCCGTCGCTCCAGACGAAGCAGATTCGCCACTGGCGAACCGCGCTCAACGGGTGCCTTGGTATCCCTCGCGCTGCCGTAGGAACGATTACCCGGATACGGTCGGCCCCTCCGAGCCCGAGGGGTTTATCTCGACTCTTACGTATTTGAGGAACGCTTCGACGCTTGTGAAACACCTGAAGTCGCTGGCGCCAGCCAGGGACAAGGTCTCGTGGTCCTCGTCCAATAGCACTGCGACGGGTTGACTCAGCCCGGGTTGGAGACCGTCCGGCCAGGCGATGTCAAGTACCGCGAGAGGTTCGCCAGTCGGCGATGAGCATTCGTACTCCACCTCGCCCGCGGGAAGACCCTGGTCGACAACCCAGTCGTTGATGAAGATCACCGCAGCCTCTTCGTCCTTGGTCTCGATGCCACCGGGGACTACCTCGGGCGGGGGAGGGGCCTCCACCGGCGCCTGGCGACCCAGCCAGCGGGTGTCGCCGTGGAGCAGGCTCTGCAGCAACCGATTGGCGGCGTTCGCGAGCAGCTCGCGTCGCGCCTCAAGGAAAGCCGGGTAGTTCTCGATCTTCCACAGCTCAGGATCCTCGGGTATCCACTGTGAACGGAGAGCGCCCGGATGACTGGCTTCAACTTCTGGCAAGTAGTCCGCCGGTAGCCGGTTGCCTATCTCGAGGTTGGTGTCCTTGGTGAGGAAGCAGAAGTTGGCCAAGGCGTTCACCTCGGGTCGGCGGTAGCCATGCGGGTAGAGCTGCGACTCGTGCCTGTAGAGCCGCGACTTGGGGAATATGTGGTGCATCTCGAGTTGGTTCATCTTGCCCCACATTCCCTGCTTCAGCGGAAGGCCGGTACCCCAATCCTTGGCTTCGTTCTTGCGGGTCAGCATGTATAGAACGGGATAGAACCGCGCTCCCCGACTCCATCCCTTGAAGTGATCGGGCTCCACAGCCAGGTCCCCGTGCCACAGGCGAAGATCGTCCAGCAAAGCGTCGATGGGCTCGGCTTCAGTATCCAGGATTTCGAGACAACGGTCGATGGCCGTCTCCGTCGACCCGGAGAACCTCCCCCACATACCGGCCTGCGCAAACCAGAAGGCCAGCTTGTCCCGTTCCCGTGCCGAAGCCCAACCGCTTCGTTGGTCGTAGTGGCGGACCATGACCGGAATGGCGAAGCGTCCGAACAGGACGCGGTCGTGATCCAGTCCGAGTTGGGCATCTATGAGGAGGAGGATGCTGTCGATTGCCTTCTCGGCCCGGGAGAGGCTGTCCTGGACTTCGACGGCGGTCCTGTCGTGAAGATGCTGGAACCTGGCCTCGCCCGTAAGCACGGTGTTGACCGAACGGAGCAGCCAGTCGAGGTTGAACTTGTAGCCTCCGGTTTCCCACTTGCCGACGGCCCGTTTCATCGCCTCACGCGCTTGTGGCCAGTCGGCGCAGATCTTGGCCAGAGCCAGGTCGCCCTTCGAGAGCTTCGTGCCTCCGCTGTTGACTCGATTGAAAATGTCGACCACCAGATCCAGAGACTTGTCAACTCCAGTTATCTGTTCTACATGAAGGTCGGTCGCCAGAATGCCCTGAAGGTCCGCAACGCGCCCGACATACTGTGCGAACCGAGGTGATGTCTGATCCAAATCGGGAATGACTGCGGTCACGCCACCCTGCATAACGGTCGTCACGTCGATCCAAAGCGGATCATCTCGCATCTTGACCGGCTGATAGAAGGAGAACTCCTCGTCCTCGAGATGGAAGTGCAACCCTCGGAACATTGACGGATTGCCTTCAAAGAACGGCGGTGGCTTGCCCTGTGTGACACTGTAGACGGTAGTTATCCGTTGCTGGCCGTCTAGTAAGAGGTTGACCATTCCGGGTGCCAACTCGACGTCACCCCGAGCGTCGGCCGCTTGCGACTGGGTAACCCACACCAAGAGACCACCTACCGGATGCCTGCGATAGAGAGAAGAAAAGAGGGCCCTGACCTGGTCCCTGTTCCACACGTAGCCGCGTTGGAACTCTGGTAGTGCCATGAGGCCGTTGTCGATGTTGGCGATAATCGTAGAGATCTTCATGGAATCCCCGTTACGCGGAGGACCAGCAGGATACTCTGTAGTGTAGAGATCTCCACGGGCCTGACCGCGATCGAGCGAGATTCGCTCTTCACGCTGACCACGGCCCGCAGATAAGCTCACAAGTTGTTCACACAGAGCAGCGTTGAAGGAGAGTACCCGTATGACGCAGACTGGCATCAGCCAGAGTGGCCGTGGCGACCGGCGAGCAATCACTTTGCTTCACTTCCACATCGCTCTCGATGAGGCCCACACCGTGACCCTGTCAGACACGCTCCAGGATGTTGAACGGGTCATGGACCGACACAACATCGATCAGGTGCCGGTTGTAGGCGCAGAGTTTGACGGAGCCATGGTGGTCACCCGTAGGGGAGTCGCGACGGTCTCGCCCACCGAACGAGCCGATACGCCCGTCTCGGTTGCGTTGCAAGAACACAGCAATGATCCGAACCAAAGAGTCCGTGCTTCAACCCTTCTTGCGGAAGCGGCGGAGTGCCTCATCGAGTACGACTGGGTTCTTACAACGGACGAGGAGGGCAGGCCAATGGGACTCGCGACCGTAGGTGATGCACTCCGCGCCGCACTAAAGGGTTGATCGGGAGAGCGCCGAGCAATGTGACAGGGCCTTCGGTGGAGCCAGCATGGATGACCTAACGACGTAGGGACAGGTCAGACGAGAACCGAATTGTCCCATAATGCACGTTATGTAAAGTTGTGGTCTCGATGCTCCACCTATACCGCTACCGCCACCCTCGATGCCCGATCCCATCCAAGACTGGGGACATCCCAAGACTGACCTGGCAAGAGAGCCCAGGGACCGTGGTGAGTCGCGAAAACCGTCGAGTTCTAGTGTGTTCACTCCCTTTGGCCCCGAGTTCCGACGCCGCATCTGTCGGCTACTGGCATCCTCCGCGATCGCGAACAACGCTGTTGCCCCAGTGTGCCTGTCCAGCACAACTCGCAGACACTCGGGATCCTGATGCGGTGATTACCTGCTATAATCACCGCATCTCATGCGGCGGTTATTTGTTCATGAGCATCCGGGATGGCCCCAACTCCGTTGGCAAACCGACAAACTGGCGGACAGCTTGGCAGTTGTCCGCTACAAGCAAGGACGCTTGGTGGGCCAGATGCATTCGTTGGGATTCGACCTCCGGCAGGAGGCGATACTCGAGACCCTGACCCAAGACGTTCACAAGTCCAGCGACATCGAGGGTGAACGTCTCGACCTAGAACAGGTCCGCTCCTCCGTCGGGCGTCGCCTCGGTTTGGACATCGGTGGTCTTCGCCATGCAGAGGACAAGGTCGAGGGCGGCGTGAAGATGATGCTGGACGCAACCGGCAACTATGACCTGCCCCTGACAGTGGAGCGGCTGTGGGGCTGGCAGGCGGCTCTCTTCCCGACCGGGCGCAGCCGGATGCGACCGATCACCGTAGGCGGCTGGCGTGACGACCGTACCGGACCCATGCAGGTGATCTCGGGGCCCATCGGCAAGGAACGGGTGCATTTCGAAGCACCCGCAGCGGAGCGGATCGACAACGAGATGGGCATGTTCCTCAGGTGGTTCAACAAGCCGTCGGACACTGACGGCGTGCTTCGGGCGGCATTGGCCCATCTTTGGTTCGTGACCATCCATCCCTTCGACGACGGCAATGGGCGCATAGCTCGGGCGATCAGTGATATGGCCCTAGCCCGCTCGGAGGACAGCTCGCAGCGTTTCTACAGCATGTCATCGCAGATCCGGTTGGATCGTCGCGGCTACTACCGGATCCTCGAACGGACACAGAAGGGAACACCGGATGTTTCGGAGTGGATGGAGTGGTTCCTAGGGTGCCTCGGCCGAGCGATCGACGGAGCCGAGACGACCCTGGCATCCGTTCTCACCAAAGCTCGCTTCTGGCAACAGGTAGAAGACGTCCCGCTCAACGTGCGCCAGCGGAGGGTTCTCAACCGACTCCTGGGCGGGTTCGAGGGCAAACTGACCACATCGAAGTGGGCCAAGCTAGCCAAATGCTCGCAAGACACAGCTCTACGCGACATAACTGCCCTGGTAGACGACGGGATTCTCGTGCGAAGTTCGGCCCGGGGTCGCAGCACCAACTACTCCCTCACCACCCGATCACCGGCGGTACATCCTCTCGCTCCCGGAGATGTCGAGCTGCGATCCACTACGCGGTGAGGATGGCTTCAGTCGGGTGGGGGTCTTGACGCCACTAGTCCGGTCTGTTCCAGGAACTCCCCGACATCGAGCAGGAGCTCCTCCTCCCACCAGGGAGCGATCAACTGCACTGCCGGAGGGGGCGTCCATTCGTCGGTGAGGGGCAGGGAGATCGCCGGGCAGCCCAACACGTTGACCGGGGACGTGAAACCGCCCATAACGTCGCCGGTCCAGTGGCGTTTGCCCCCGACCACGATGCCGTCGACCCCGATCGTCTTGCGGTTGTGGCCGACCGTCGGCGTCAGGATCAGGTCGTATTCGGAGAAGACCCTCCGGGCCACCTGAATTAATCCGGACCTCCATCGCAGCGCCCGCGTGTACTCGTCGGTCGTGGTGCGTATCGCCGTCTCCACGCGCCCCCGCACTTCGGGTCCGTATGGCTTGTCGGGGTCGCCGATCCACTGCCGGTGGACGGCGGCTGCTTCTGCGGACGACAGCGCCATGCGGATCGGATCCGGGACCAAGGCCGGGTCCCGGAGCAGTTCTACCCCGATGCCGGTGTCCCCGAGCCGGTCGCAGAACGTTTCGAAGGAGGTTCGTATCGCATCAGACGTCGGCACCCACTCGAGCCAGTCCAGGGGCAGGGCGACCCGGATCCCATCCGGCGAGCCGAGCCTACGGCCCGGTAGGTCTCTGGGGTCGGACCAGGGGTCGCTCTCGTCGAACCCCTTGACAGCCCTGTACACGAGGCGGGCGTCGCCGCACGTGGTAGCCAGCGGTCCCACAGTGTCCATCGATCCGGCGAACGGGAACACGCCTGTCAGCGGAACGCGGCCGTGGGTCACCTTGAGGCCGACGGTGCCGCACATGGCGGCCGGTACTCGTACCGAACCTCCTGTGTCCGTTCCGATGGCGGCGGGGGCCATCCCCGCCGCCACGGCTACGGACGACCCGCCAGACGACCCGCCTGGCGACAGGTTGCGGTCCCAAGGGTTGCGAACCACCCCGAACCAGGGATTCTCGGAGGTGCCTCCGTACGCGAACTCGTCCAGCCCGGTGCGGCCCATGATGATCGCCCCCGCGGCCTCCAGGCGTTCGACCACGGGGGCCGACACCGTGGCTTCGTTCCGGTAGAAGGCCGACCCGGCGGTCGTCACATGCCCGGCATGATCGATCAGGTCCTTGAGGGCTATCGGCACGCCCGCCAGCGAGCCGGCTCGGGACCCGGCGTCGACCAGATCGGCCTGTCGCAGCGCGCCGACGCGGTCGAGTTCGGTGAAAGCATTGAGGCCCGGGTTCTTCGCCTCGGCGATCTCGAGATAGTCCTCGACCACCTCGCGGGCGGTCCGCCTGCCGTCGCGGACAGACCTGGCGATGGACTCGGCGGGGCCTACCCCATTCACCTGAAGTCTATCCCGCCCGGTACAAGCGGACCGGACATCGTGGGAGACCCAATCGCTAGTGGCCTGTCTGTGTAATGGCCGCCAGAGCACCCGGTTGTTTCGCAGACAGACCACTAGGATCGGACGCGGTTGCCGAGAGGAAAACGTGATGTCCAAGCGCCTTACCGCCGACCAGGTGGCTCAGTACCGGCAGGACGGGTACATGTGCCCGGTTCGGGTGATGGATGCGGCCCGTGCGGCCGGCTACCGGCGGATGCTTGAACAGTTCGAATCCGAACAGGGCGGGCCGGTGGCAGGCGCCCTTCGCAACAAGTGCCACCTGCTGTTCCGCTGGGTCGACGAGTTGATGCGTGACGCGACGGTGCTCGACGCGGTCGAGGACCTGATCGGCGAGAACATCCTGTGCTGGAACACGCTGTTCTGGATCAAGGAGCCCGAGACCAAGTCCTACGTTTCGTGGCACCAGGACCTCAATTACTGGGGGCTGGACACCGACGACCTGATCACGGTGTGGCTGGCATTGTCACCCGCTACACCCGAGAGTGGCTGCATGAGCGTCCTTCCGGGAAGCCACCGCGGCGAGTTCATGCCCCATAGCGACACGTTCCAAGAGGACAACATGCTGACCCGTGGCCAGGAGATAACGGTGGAGGTCGATGAGGCCGAGACAGTCTCGATGCCGTTACAGCCCGGCGAGATCTCGATGCACAACGGCCGGCTGGCTCATGCCTCCTCCCCCAACACGTCCGGAGACCGCCGGATCGGGGTCTCGTTCCACTACATGCCGACCAGGACCCGCCAGATCATCGGCGACTGGGACAGTGCGGCCCTGGTCCGCG
Source organism: Acidimicrobiia bacterium (assembly GCA_009841105.1). Taxonomy (GTDB): domain Bacteria; phylum Actinomycetota; class Acidimicrobiia; order Spongiisociales; family Spongiisociaceae; genus Spongiisocius; species Spongiisocius variivorans. The sequence continues at coordinate 78,936 of VXMM01000023.1, forward strand.
GCGAGGACACCCACCGGCACTTCACCCACACCCCTAGGCCCACAAGGGACTTCGACCCGGAAACGGTGAAGTTCCACAGCAAGGCCTCCGACGCGGTGCGCGACATCCTGTTCCATGGAGCCGACAAGGTACGCCAGACCCTCTGAACCTGGGCCGCTCCGACGGCTGGACTCAGCCTTGCTAGATGACCTCGATGGGGCCTTGGTAAAGACCTAGGGTGGCGTCCGCGGTTAGGAGCGTTATTCCCTCGATCCGGGCCTGGGCCACCAGCATGCGATCAAAGGGGTCCCGGTGGATGGGAGGAAGCAAGTCGACCGCAACCGCATGGGTACCGGTTACCGGCAACTCCGTGTAGCCGTTCTCCAGCAGACCTCGGCGCAGCACGCGCGGGTCCACCGCGAAGCCAGGCCGGCCCAAGCCGCTCTTGATAGCAATCTCCCACAGTGACGCCGCGCTGTAAATGACCTCGGTACCCGGGTCCTCGACCGCAAGACGTACTCGTTCGGGCAGCCGGTCGGGCTCACCCGCAACCCACAGCAGGACGTGGGTATCTAGTAGCAGGCTCACGCGTCAGATTCGAACAGGCCCGATATCTCGCCAGCGCCCATGCGATCGAAGTCATCGGGCACCGAGAAACGGCCCTCCAGGAACCCCACCCGCCGCTTTGGTCCGGGCGCCGGAGCGTCAACCGCTATCACCTTGACCAGAGGGGTCCCGGCCCGTGCGATAACGAACGGCTCACCATTCGCTGCGGCCGCTACAAGGCGCGACAGGTGGGTCTTGGCTTCATGCATGTTGACGATTTGCATTGTGTTGTCTCCCAACCAACTTAGTCCACAAGACTTAGTTTAACACGGTATGTAGGAGTAGAGTAGTTGTATACATAATGTATACTCAAGGCTATGAGTACCACAACGGTCCGGATAGACAGGGAGACGCACGCGCGCCTCGTGCGGATGAGCGAGCTGGCCGGTGTATCTCTCGGAGCGACCATCCGGGAGGCGGCCGAGGCGCTTAGTCGCCAACGGTTCGCCCATCGTGTGGCGGCCGAAGTCGAGGAACTCCGGAGGGACCGGGCAGCATGGTCCTCCTACCTGGCGCAGGCGGAGTCGACCTCCGTTGCCGATGGCCTCGATTGATGAACTCTGGCTCGTAGACTTCGGCAACCCGTATCCCGGAGAGCCGGCATCGCAAAGGCCGGCCCTGGTTATCGGTCCGCCGCCGACGTTCGGGACCGGATTCCCGTTCGTCATCGTCGTTCCGCTGACGACCACGCATCGACGCCTCTCCCTCCATATCGAGGTCGAGCCGACACCTCAGACGGGTCTCGACCGCACGAGCTTCATCCAGTGCGAGCTCATTCGCTCGATCAACCGCAACAGACTCGTACGCCGCCTCGGCTTGGTAGCCCCCGACACCAGTCATCAGGTCAGACGGATTGTCGAAACGCTCCTGGACCACTGACCTGACGCCGGCCGGCTGCCACTACGCGGGCGCCGGCGCTACCCTCCCCCGGCCATGGACGACCTTGCACCTCCGAACAGCCATGTACCGCCGTCTGCCCGCACGAGGGTCCGCCGCGGTCGGGAACGGGCCCGCTATGACCGGGCAGATGTGCTGGAGATTCTGGACTCCGGCGTCATAGCCCATGTCGGTGTGGCCACACCCGACGGACCCCTCGTTCTCCCGATGGCTTACGGCCGTGACGACGAAATGCTCTACCTGCACGGTGCCATCGCCAATCACCTCCTCGGTTCGGGTGAGGAACAGGAGATCTGCGCCACCGTAACGCACCTCGACGGGCTCGTGATGGCCCGCTCCCCCTTCCACAATTCGATGAACTACCGCTCGGTGGTTGTGCGCGGCCGCGGTCGACGGATCCGCGACGATCGGCGGAAGCTCGAGGCTCTCAGGCTCATCACCGACCATGTGGTACGGCACTGGGACGATGTCCGCCCACCGTCACGGTCCGAGCTTCGCAAGACCCTGGTCCTTGAACTCCCTCTGTTGGAAGCCTCAGCCAAGGTGAGAACCGGGGATCCGATCGACGATCCCGAGGACATCGAAGGCCCCTGGTGGGCAGGGACGGTACCGATCACGACCCGCTTTGGCCGGGCGACACCGTCGGCAGATCTGGAGTCCGGCTCGGGCATCCCGGCACGCCTGACTGCGCTGACCGATCTGACGCTGGACGAACGCCCGCAGCCTCATCGCCGGTGATTTAGAAAAGAGAGATCAGAGACCGATGGCGCAACCGTCGCCCCTGGGATCGGAGCCGCCCCAGAGCACGCCGGTCTCCGGGTCGCGCACGATGATCTGCCCTTGGCCTACCACTCTTGTTCGCAGGGCGCCCGAAGCGGGACGGACGGGGTGCCCGAGTCGGGCCAGTGCGCTGATCGTGCCCTCCGGTATGGTGTCCTCGACCCAGATGTTGCCATTCGGTGGGTCGTCGTAGATCGAGAAGCGAGGCTCGTCTATGGCACTCTGGGGATCCATACCGCGGTCCACCAGATTGATCACCGCCTGGACGTGTCCCTGGGGCTGATTCCACCCGCCCATCACCCCGAAGGGCCCCACGAGCGACCCGTCGGGCCGGGTGAGCATGGCAGGGATGATGGTGTGGTAGGGGCGCTTCCCGCCCTCCAGGGCATTGGGGTGGTCGGGTTCGAGAACGAACCCGGCACCGCGGTTCTGCAGGCTGAATCCGCAGCTACGGGGCACGATGCCGCTTCCGAAGCCGTGATAGTTGCTGTTGATGAAGGAGCATGCGTTCCCCTCTCCGTCGACCGAGCATAGGTAGACGGTGTCGGAGCCGCCCGGCAGGTGTCCGGCGGTTGCGAACTCGATGGCGCCCTCGTAGGAGATGAGGCGGCGACGCTTCGCCGCGTACCGTTTGCTGAGCATGGCGGCGACGGGGACGCGGGAGCGGTTGGGATCCGCGACGTAGGCCCGGGCGTCGGCGAAGGCCAGGCGGATCGCCTCGATGGTCGTGTGCAACGCCTCCGGCGACCTCGGTCGGGTCGAGGGGATGTCGAATCCCTCCAGGATGTTCAGAGCCATTAGCGCGGTGATGCCTTGGCCGTTGGGAGGACACTCGTAGACGGTGTAGCCACGGTAGGTGGTTGAGATCGGGTTGTCGAAGGATGAACGGTGATCTCGGAGATCTTCGGCCGTCATGCAGCCGCCGTTCAGCTGCACAGCCTCGACGATGGCCCGTGCCGGCCACCCGCTATAGAAGGCATCGGCGCCGCCCTCCGCCACGGCGCGCATCACGCGGGCGATCGACACGTTTCTCCACACCTCCCCTGGCCTGGGAGCACCGCCGTCCACCAGCAGATCGTGGCCGGCAGGTCCCGTGGCCCTCAAGAGATCTTCTTGCCCCTTCCAGCCGCCGCTGATTATGGGCGTCACCGGAAACCCGTCCTCGGCCAGCGCGATGGCCGGCGCCAGCACCTCAGCCATCGACATACGCCCGAAGCGCTCCACGGTGTCCACCCAGCCTGCGACCGTGCCAGGCACAGTTACGGCGTGGGGTCCCTGGGGATCGAAACCGGCCGGTCCCCCAGCCATTTCTGGTGTCAGAGCCTTGGGGCTCCGTCCGCTGCCGTTGACGGCATCGACCACGCCTCGGCCGGCGTCATAGAAGAGGGAGAAGCAGTCACCGCCGATGCCCGTGGAGCCCGGTTCGACCACCGCCAGCGCCGCGGCGGTCGCAACGGCGCCGTCAGCTGCATTGCCACCCGACTGCAGCACCGAGATTCCGGCCAGGGTGGCCAGCGGCTGGCTTGAGGCCACCACACCCCTCGTCGACAGGATCGGCGAGCGTCGGGACTCCCATCGGATCGGGTGCCCGTACACGCTGCCAGGCTACACAGCCGGTGAGCGCGAACTCAGGCGGCGCCAGTTCGTCGCGCGGCCATTCACTTAGGGTTGACCTCGTGGAGGCGCGCCCACGGCATGAGCGTCCCGTCCGAGCGGATCTGGAGTTCGTCGCCCCCGTACACCACCATGATGTCGGACGGGCGAGGTATGGAGGCCATGTGCCGCTGGACCGTCCTTCCGGCACGGAGGAAACTCGAAGAAGGGGTGATCCCCGACTTGGCTTCCACGAGGGTGATCCCGTCCGGACGGTCGATCAGCAGATCGATCTCGACGCCGTTGCGATCCCGATAGAACGAGAGCCCGCCCGGCTCTCCCTGGTTGGTGCGCTGCTTGGTGATCTCGGAGACGACCCATGTCTCGAAGATCGCGCCCCGCAGCGGGTGAGTACGCAGTTGTTCGGGTGTCCGGATGCCGAGAAGCCAGCAGACCAGGCCCGTGTCGTAGAAGTGCAGCTTGGGCATCTTGACGAGCCGCTTGCGCAGGTTCGAGTGGAACGCTTGAAGCCGGAACACGACGAACCCTGCTTCGAGGACCGAAAGCCACGCCTTTGCGGTCGGTTGCGATACTCCGCAGTCGCCTGCCAGAGAGGAGTAGTTGAGCAACTGGGCGGTGCGTCCGGCGCACAGTTGGACGAAGCGTTGGAAGGTGGCGAGATCTCCGATAGTCCTAATCGATCGGACGTCGCGTTCGATGTAGGTGGCGACGTAGGATCGGAGCCAGTCGGATGGGTCGAGGTCACGGTCGAATATCCGTGGATAGGAACCTGCCAGCAGTGACTCCTCGAGACCTGTCGGGTAACTGGGGAAGCGCACGATCTCGCCACGGGTCAGCGTGAACAGATTGTGGAGGGCTGTCCGCCCGGCCAGTGACTGGCTGACCGCCTCCAGCAAAGCGAGATTCTGCGATCCGGTCAGGATCCAACGTCCTGGCGCCGGATCGTCATCGATGAGGCCTTGAAGGTACGACAGGATGTGCGGTGCGCGCTGCACCTCGTCGATCACCGCGCCCTCGGATAGCCCCTCCAGGAAACCACGAGGATCCTCGGTGGCGAACGCGTGCGTATCAGGAGCTTCGAGCGTCACGTAAAGATGATCGGGAAAAAGCGTGCGGCACAGGGTGGTCTTGCCGCTCTGGCGTGGTCCGGTCAGAGTGACAGCCGGCATCTTCTGCGCTGCCGCGAGTACCTGCGGCGCCAGGTCCCTGTCGATGAGCATACCCGGCAGCTTAGATAGAGGTTCAGGCTAATTCAGAGTTTGATTTTGAACTAGCCTAATTCTTGGGCGCTATGTGCTGTCTTCTTGCCAGCGGAGTACGGGGCGGCGGGCGGCGGTGGCCTCGTCCAGGCGGCCTATGGGTGCGGTCCAGGGGGCGTGGTGCAGCGTATCGGGATCGCTCTCGGCTTCCTCCGCCACCGAGATCAGGGCATCGACCAGTGCTTCGATAGCCTCGGGAGGCTCGGATTCGGTGGGCTCGATCATCAGCGCCTCCTCGACGATCAACGGGAAGTAGACCGTCGGCGGGTGGAAACCGTGGTCGATCAGGCGCTTGGCGATGTCGTAGGTTCGCACCCCGAGCTCCCGGCGCTGGCGGGAGCCGGAGAAGACCACTTCATGCAGCACCGGACGGTCGTACGGGAGGTCGTAATGGCCGTGGAGCAATGCGCGCACGTAGTTGGCGTTGAGCACGGCCTGGCCCGAAGCGGCACGCAGGCCTTCCAGGCCCAACGCTCGCATGTATGCATAGGCGCGGATCAGGACGGCGGCGTTGCCTTGGAACTGCTGGAGCCGGCCGATGCTGCGCTCGGGAGCGACCAGGCGCACGAGACCGTCGTCGCCCTCCTCCACCACCGGCGTGGGCAGGTAGGGAGCCAACTCCTCGGAGCACAAAACGGGTCCGGAGCCCGGGCCTCCGCCACCGTGGGGGGTGCTGAAGCTCTTGTGGAGGTTGAGGTGGACGACATCGAAGCCCAGGTCTCCGAAGCGCACCCTTCCCATGATCGCGTTGAAGTTCGCTCCGTCCCCGTACAGGTAACCACCGGCGTCGTGGATCAGGCCGGCGACTTCCTCGATGCCGTTTTCCCACAGGCCGAGGGTATTCGGGGCGGTGACCATGACGGCCGCCACCGTCTCGTCGAGCTCCCGCTCGATCGTGGCCCGGTCGAGCGATCCATCGGCGCCGGTCGGGATCTGGGTGACCTTGAATCCGGCCATGGCGGCGGTGGCCGGGTTGGTGCCGTGGGCCGAGTCCGGAACGAGGATGCGGCGGCGGGTTTCGATTTCTCCCCGATCCTCGAGGGCGCGGGCCACCATGAAGACGCCTGCCAACTCTCCGTGCGCGCCCGCGGCGGGAGCGAAGCTGACATTCGGAAGGCCGGTGAGCTCCCCCAGGCCAAGAGCCAACTCCAGTTGGATACGCAGCGTGCCCTGGATGTCCTCCGCCGGGGCCTGCGGATGTGCCCGTGCGAGCCCCGGAAGGTTCGCCACCGTGTCGTTGACCTTCGGGTTGTACTTCATGGTGCACGATCCCAGCGGGTACGTGCCGGAGTCGATGCCGAAGTTCCGGGCCGACATGGCCGTGTAGTAGCGCACCAACCCTCCCTGGCTGAGTTCGGGCAACCGCACCGAGTCACGCAGCAGGTGATCGTCCGGCAGAGGAGTCTCCTCCGCCGCCCACGAGGGCACATCGACGGCCCGACGGCCCGGTTCTCCGCGATCGAAGCTCAAGCGCGCTCCGAAGTCCGCTACGCCGGGCCCGGGGTCCCTCACGCCTCTCCCCCGATCTCCGCCAGGGCCCCGATCAAGGCGTCCACGTGCGCATCGGGCGTCGCCTCCGTCACGGCGAACAGCAAGGCATCGCGCGCTTCGGGCTCCGGCCGCGCCGACACATCGAGACCCGCTCCGATGCCGCGGGCCGCCAGTCGGGCGGCCAGGTCGGCGGCAGGGACAGGCCCCCGAACGAGGAACTCCTGGAACCAGGGCCCGCGATCGGGTGTCTCGTAACCGGGCAGCGCCGCGATGCGCGAGGCGGCGTCGTGGGCGCGCTGGTAGCAGAGCACGGCGGATTCCCGCATCCCGCTCGGGCCGAGCGCCTGGACGGTAATCGTGAAGGCGACCGCTATCAAGGCCTGCGCGGTGGACACGTTCGAGGTGGCCCGCTCCCTCCGGATGAACTGCTCCCGGGCCTGCAGGGTGAGCACGTAGCCGGTGCGTTCCTCTCCCCCGCCGTTTCCGTCGGCGAGTTCCCTGGTACGCCCGACAATGCGACCCGGCATCTGCCTCAGGTACTTCGTGCGCGCCGCGAACAACCCGAGGGACGGTCCGCCGTAGTTGGGAGGTCCGGCCAGATCACGGCCCTCGCCGGTCACGATGTCCGCGCCGGCGTCACCCGGCGGGCGCAGCAGGCCCAGCGCGAACGGATCGGCGACCGCCACGAACAATGCCCCTACCGCATGGGCCGCCTCGGCCAGCGGTTCGAGATCCGCGATGGTTCCGAGGAAGTCCGGCTGCTGGGCCACCAGGCAGGCGTGCTCGTCGCCGATCTCCTCGGGCGACGAGATGGCATCCACTCCCAGCCCCGCGCCGTGGGCGTAGGTGCGAACCACTTCGGCGGTTCCGGGATGGATCGGTTCGAGCAGCGCGACGGTTCTCCGCTTGGTGACGCGGGCTGCCAGCAGGCAGGCTTCGGCGGTGGAGCTGGCCACGTCGTAGAGCCCGGCGTTGGACACGTCCATCCCGGTCAGCTCGCAGACGACCGACTGGTATTCGAATGCAGCCTGCAGGGTCCCCTGGCTGATCTCCGGCTGGTATGCCGTGTAGGAAGTGGCGAACTCGGAACGCCCGATCAGGTACCCGGTGATGGACGGGATGGAACGCCGGTACGCCCCCGCGCCAAGAAAGTCGGGCCGCGACGGAGATGCGTTGGCGCCGGCATGTTCCTCCATCAACGCGATCAAGTCCGGCTCCGGTAGCGCGGGCGGGAGGTCGATCGCCGGATCCCGCATGGCTGCGGGCAGGTCGGCGAACAGAGCACCTACGTCAGGAACTCCGATGCGCTCCAGCATCCGCGCCCGGTCCGCCCCCGTGGCCGGAATGTACGGATGAGGTGAAGCGGAGGACCGCGACGACACCAAGGTCTCAGTGCTCCTCGAGCAGCGTCCGGTAAGCAGCTGCCTCGAGCAGGTCGTCGAGTTGAGACGCGTCGGCCATGCGGACGCGGATCATCCAGCCGTCTCCGTAGGGTGAGTCGTTCACCAACTCCGGCTGGTCTTCGAGCTCCCCGTTGACCGCGATCACCTCGCCGTCCACCGGGGCGTAAAGGTCGGAAACGGTCTTGGCCGATTCGATCTCGCCGCAGGACTCACCGGCAGTGACGCGGTCACCTTCGGAGGGGAGGTCCAGGTACACCACGTCGCCCACGCCGTCCTGGGCGAAGTCCGTGATGCCGATGGTGCCCTCGTCCGGGTTCTCCTCGTCCCGGCGAAGCCACTCGTGCTCCTCCGAGTAGAGGAGGTCGTCCGGAATCTCGAACTCGGCCTTCATTACTCCCTCGACTTTCTATAGAACGGGCGGCGTACCACTTCGACCGGCAGCATGCGGCCGCGTACGTCGACTTCGAACCGGCCCCCGGTCTTCGCAAGCTCCACAGGAAGGTAGGCCATTCCGATACCGAGACGCAAGCTCGGGCTGAAGCTTCCGCTGGTGAGGCGAGCGACGGGTTCCCCGCCGTCCGGAGGGTGCACCGCGTAGCCCGCCCGGAGCACACCGCGGCCCCGCGCCGCCAGGTGGGCGAGCCGCCGTACGAGGGGTCGCTCCCGCGCCTGGACCAGCGCATCGCGTCCCGTAAAGGACGCCCCGTCATCGAGGGTGATCGCGAACCCCAGGCCGGCCTCGTAAGGGATGGTCGCTGCATCGATGTCGTTGCCGTACAGGGGCAACGCAGCCTCCAGGCGCAACGTATCCCGCGCCCCGAGACCCGCCGGAGAAGCACCTCCTTCGATCAGCGCATCCCACAGCGCCGCGGCGTGCGCCACCCCCACCATGCACTCGCCGCCGTCCTCGCCCGTATAGCCGGTGCGGGCGAACGTGACCGTTCCACCCTCCCAGTCAAGTTCCACGCATGAGCGCAGATCGAGCCTCGCGACGTCATCCCCGAGGACGCTGCCCAGAAGCGCCATCGCGTCCGGGCCCTGAACGGCCAGCATCACGGTCTCCGCGGTTATCTCGGAAGCCATGTCACCGGATACGGACCGGAGCCGGCCGAAGTCCTGGTCGGCGTTGGAAGCGTTGTGGACGACCAGCCATCGCTCCCCCGCCAGGCGATAGATGAAGACGTCATCCTCGATTCCCCCGGACTCGTTGCAGTAGAGCGAGTAGTGGGCCTTGCCGACGGCCAGCCTGTTCACGTCGAAGGTGGTAACCGATCGGAGCAGCCGGGCCGCCTGCGAACCCTCCAACCGGGCCCGGCCCAGGTGTGAGACATCGAAGACGCCGACCCCTTGGCGCACGGCATGGTGCTCACCGACTATTCCCTGGTACTGGAGCGGCATATCCCAGCCTGAGAAGGGTGCGAAACGGGCTCCGAGAGCTTCGTGCCGGTCCCGCAGTGCTAGCTGTCTGAGCCTGCGTCCGGCGCCGGAGCCGCCGTCTTCTGTCACGGGCCGGAGTTTAGCTCCGGTTCCGGGCCGCCCTTGCCTTGGGCGGGCCCACCGAAGGCGCCTCGCAGGCGGACGTCCATACCACTACGTTGCCGAAGCTCCGAACACGTTGTCCACCAGCCGGTCCAGTACCGCATCGAAATCCTCCTGGGACTGGTCCACAGCCAAGCCCTCCAGGAGGGCCCGGCTGAAGCTCGCCACCATGCCGCGTTGCCGGGCCAGGCGTTCGCACGCCTCGACGTGGTCATAGCCCCCGGAGAGGGCTGCCACCCGGATCACGTTGGGATGCTCGATCAGACCCAGGTACAGATCGTCCTGGCTGGGGAGGGTCAGCTTCAGCATCACGCCGGAGTCCCCGAGCCGGCTCAGCCGGGACAGGATCGCCCCGAGTAGCAGGTGCTCGGCTTCGGCCTTCTCCGGGCAGTTGATGTCCACCTCCGGCTCGAGGATCGGGATCATTCCGGCCTCAAGTATCCGCTCCCCCACCTCGAACTGCTGCTCCACGTTCGCCTCAATGCCATCCCTGTCGGCCATCTTGATGACCGAGCGCATCTTGGTGCCGAAGATGGCGTTCTTCCGACCCTCTTCGAGCAGATCGTCCAGGGCGGTCATCGGCTTCATGAGCTGGACACCGTCCCGCTCCTCGTCCAGGCCCTCGTCCACCTTCAGGAAGGGCACCACGCCCTTCTCCCTCCACAGGTAACGCGCCGTGGAAACACCCTCTATCCGGCGGCGCATCGTGTCGGCGAACAGGATGGCGCCCAAGATCCTGTCCCCTCCGAAACCGGGGCTGGTGATGATCCGGGTTCGCATATCGTGGATCAGATCGAACATCTCATCGCTGGTCGAGTAGGCGTCCTCCGGTACCCCGTATCCCGCCAGCGCCTTGGGCGAGCTACCCCCGCTCTGATCCAGCGCGGCGATGAACCCTCTCCCGTCCTTAACCTTCTGCAACTGGTTTAAGTTCATATTCTCGTTCCGGTTTGTCCGACTCCTGCACCACCACCGGGCGGGACGATCCGCCCGTGCTCGCGGCTACGTTAATGGCATGAACACCGGCTCTCCGCCGCCCCGACCACCCTCGAAGATTTACCGCGCCACCCGGGCAGTGGGCCGCAAGATCGAGGAGCAGTTCTCACGACATGGCTGGGCCTTCCGGCGGCTTGCCATCTCCCACGCCACCAACGTGACCGGAGACGCCCTGGTGGCCCTGGCCCTGGCCGACACGCTGTTCTTCTCGGTGCCCACTACCGAGGCTCGGGGCAACGTGGTTGCGTTCCTTCTCCTCACCCTGGCTCCCTTCGCCGTAATCGGACCCCTCCTCGGCTCGCTGGTCCATCGGTTGCCTCGCAGCCACCGCGCCGGCCTGGCGTTCGGATCACTGGGGCGGGTGGTGCTCGTTATCGCCATGATGCGAGCGGAGGCCGACCTCGTGATGCTGTCGATGGTGTTCGGGATCCTGGTGCTATCCCGGATCTACGGGATCAGCCGTAGCTCCATCCTGCCCACCGCCCTACCAAATCCGGCCGATCTGGTTGAGGCCAACGCCCGCCTCGCCCGGCTTGGAATCCTCGCCGGCGGCGCCGTCCTCCCGGTCGGGCTGGGCGCCATCAATCTGTTGGGGAACGAAGCGGCCCTGGTGCTGGCAGCCTGCGTCTTCGCCTGGTCGGGCGTTGCGGCCCTGGGTCTGCGGGTCGACCTCCGGCCGGCCGCGCGGGAACCGGGCGCCGGTGTGGCTCATGTCGCCCGCTCGCCCGCCTCCCGGCGGGCCGTACGGCATGCCCGGATAGCCACCGCCATCGTCCGCCTCCTGAACGGCTACCTCCTCCTCCTGGTGGCTTTCGTGTTCCGGGACAGCGAGGCGGGAATAGTGGGATTCGGCGGCTTGCTGCTTGCTGCCGGCGCCGGCTTCGGCGTTTCATCGCTGCTGGCGCAGTTCCTGGCGCGGCGGCTCCGAGAGGAGCCCATGGTGGTGGCTGCTCTCGCCTTGGAGGCAGCCGCCGCGTTCATCAGCGCCCACGTGTTCGGGGTGTGGTCGGCGGCGGCCGTGGCGTTCTTCGCCGGGCTCGCCTGGGGAACGGCCAAGTTCGGATACGACGGGCTCCTCCACGCCAGCGTCAGGCCCGAGGACCGAGGGCGCATGTTCACCTATTCGGAAACCCTCTTCCAACTCGCCTGGGTAGTGGGGGCGGTCATTCCCGTACTGGTACGGATCCCTGCCACGCTCGGGCTGATCCTGGCCGGATGCGCCGCGTTACTGGCCCAGGTCGTCCTGGTCAGCGCCCTGCTTATCTCGATGGCTGAACCCGCCGATACGGATCCCTACGGCATCCATCGATAGACCACTAATCTCGGCGCCCTCCGCGTTCCTCGAATATCCGGTGAATCCGCTGGATGGTGTCGGCCTGATCCGGCGGCTTGTCGGGCCGATACTGCTTGACACGGGCGAAACGGAGCGCTACCTCGCCCGGATACACCGGGCTCGACTGAACCCCGTCGAAGGCCACCTCCACCACCACCTCCGGCCGTAGGAACACGACATGACGTTCCCGGCGGACCGCGATCTCTAGAAACCGTTCGGTCTGCCAGGCCAGCATCGCATCGGTCAGGCCCTTGAAGGTCTTGCCCACCATCACAAACCGGCCGCTCTCGGTGTCCCTCGCTCCGAGGTGCAGGTTGGAGAGCCGCCCGGTCCGGCGCCCGTGGCCCCATTCGGCGGCCAGCACCACCAAGTCCAGGTGATAGGCCGGCTTGACCTTGAGCCAGGCCGATCCCCTCCTTCCCGCCTGGTAGGTCGAGCCAATCGCCTTGACCATGATCCCTTCGTGGCGGCTCCGGCGGGCCTCCGACAGAGCGCCCTCCGCTTCCGGGATCCGGTCGGTGACCAACCTGGGAACCAGACACTCGCTGGGGACCAGGCTCTCGAGCGTTGCGATACGCCGGCCGAGGGGCAGGTCGATCAAGTCCTCGCCGTCGAGATGCAGGATGTCGAAGAAGTACGGGAAAAGCGGTGTCCTGTCGCCGTCCTGATGAGTTCCGAAACGGCTCATGATCTGCTCGAAGCGCTCCGGCCGACCCTCGAGATCGTGAGCCAATACCTCCCCGTCGAGCACCACGCTCGAAACGGGAAGGCCGAACACCACCTCGGCCACCACCGGCAGCCGGTCCGTGACCTCGTTGAGCCGCCGGCTGAAGACCGCCACCCTCGTACCGGCCCGGTGCGCCTGGATGCGGACACCGTCGAGCTTCCACTCCACCGACGCCCTGCCTGAGGACTCCATCGCATCGGCAGCGGACCCGGAGCTCGACGCCAGCATGGGCCGGACCGGCCGCAGCGGGACGATGCGCATCGCCCTCAGGGCGGCCTCTCCCTCCGTAAACGCCGGGACGGCGATCGATCCGAGGTCGCCCCCGAGCATGGCGGCCCGCCGCACCACCGCGGCGTCGACGCCCGCCGCCACCGCCACCGCGTCCATCATCAAGCCCTCTAGTGCTCCGTGCCGGAGTTCTCCGGTGAGCAGCCTCCGCAGGTAGTCCTGCTCGTCGGCGGTGGCTCTGCCGAGCAGGGACTCGAGCAGGGCGGTCCGCCGAGCCTGGGAACCGGAGCCTGTTATCCCCGGGATCGCGCCGATAACCCGATCGACTTCCGCGATGTCGAGGACCGGTTCCGGCGCGGGATCGATCTCAGACGCCCACAACGCGGCCGGGCCTACACCGATGCGGCCCTGGCGCGGCCGGCCGGCCAGAAACCCGACCAGGATCGGTATCTCGTCCGGCGCCGCCCGAGCGAGGAGATCGGCCAGACCGGCCACCTTGGCGCGGCGCGCCCTGGTACCCGCGATCTTCTGCGAAGTCGCCACTACCTCGGCAAGTCTCAACTGCGCCTCCGATCGCTCCACGGCCGGGCCGTCCGGGCCGGAATTTACTCGTGAAACGCCCCGGCGTACCGTAGAGTCCTAATGACCAAGGGACGGAACACAAGCCCGCGGCCGGAGAGAGATGAGCACCCTCCTGGCGGGCCGGCCAGAGTGAACGGGAGGAACACATGAACCCGCAAACGATGATCATCGCCATCGGCTTGGTGGCGCTCCTGATCGCCTACGCGGCCGTCCGCGATTCCCAGGGCGGGTGGTCGGGCACGGTCGGCCCGCTGCAGTGGTCCTTCTCCGGAAGCTGGTCGTCGAGTATCGCGGTGGTGCTGGCCCTGGTCCTGGTGCTGCTTGGGGCGGGGGCGCAGGCCACCATGCTCGCCTTCGGGATACTGACGGTGCTGGCACCCCTGATATACAAGGGGATCGGTCGGTCCGAGGGGGCTTCGAAGCCCGTCTTCTTCATCGTTGCGGTGATCATGACCTGGTCCACGCTGGTCATCCTCTACACGGCCGCCACCACGGTTCCTTCGCTGGTGAGTTCGCTTCCGATCCTTTCCGTCCTGGTAATTGACGCCGCCCTGGTCCTCGCCCTCCTCGGAGCGGTGATCAGCAGCGTCCGCAACCTGGCCGCAGCGGCGTCGGGCGACGGCTCGGAGGCCTGGATCCTGCCCTGAACTAGTCGGGGTTCAGCTGCCGAAGGGCGAATCCCCACTGCCCAGCACCGACAGCTGGCGCTGCCGGCCCGACACCGGGCCCGGAAGGATCAGAGCGGGCGCCCGAAAGGAACCGGGAACCTCCAGGTCGACCATCATGGTCTTGCCGTCGAGCGCGCCTCCGCTCCACACGGTCATGGTGCCACCCCAGCGGTGGCCCGGGTGGTCGATGGGACCCAGCGAAGCCTCGGCCACATCCAGGATGTTCCCGCTCTCGCCGATGACCCGCACGTAACCCTGGTAACTCACCTACGCATCCTTGCCCGGCTCGCTTGCTGTCGCGACATCGTACCCACGCCGCTCGATCCTACCGGCCATGGTCACCCGGCCGCCCCGGCCCGGAGCGAGTCGACCGGCGCCATCCGGGAGGCGCGCAGCGCCGGGTAGAGACCGGCCAGCAACCCCACCAGCGCACCGAGAACCGGCGCAGCCAGGGCGATCCTGGGGTCCATCACGGGAGTCCAGGTGCGGAGAGCCGATACGGTGACCACCACCAAGACCCCGGTGCTGGCGCCGATCACACCGCCGAAGAGGCCCACTCCGGTGGACTCCAAGAGGAACTGGTAGGCGATGTGGCGCCTACCGGCGCCCAGCGCCCGGCGCAACCCGATCTCGCCGATCCGCTCGAGGACCGAGACGAGGGTCACGTTGGCGATTCCGATGGCGCCAACCAGGAGCGAAACCCCTCCCAGTATGAGGAACAGCGCGTTGACGTCCTCCTCTACGCCCGCTCGGACCTCGTCCGGCTCCAGCGGCGCCTGCACCTGGACTGCACCAGGATCATCGGGCGACACGGCGATCGGCGCCTGCTCCGATATGAGGGAGGCCGCACCGACCTCGACGTCGATCTGGACCGTGGTGGGCGACTCGAGGTCGTACATCTCCCGGGCGGTTCCCTCGGGGATGATGAGGGCGTTGAGCAACTCCGGCTGGCGCTGTGTGTCCTCCAGGATCCCCAGCACTGCGAAGCTGGCGTCCCCCACGAACACCACCGGCTGCTGGTCCACCCTGGTCACGTTGAGCCGCTGGGCCGCGCCGGTTCCCAGCACCACCACCCGGTCGGCCCGCTCGGAATGGCCCCGGTCGAACCACCGGCCTGTCGAGAGCTCCCCCCGGGCGGCCGCATAGAGGCCGGGCGATGCCGCGATCATCGGCATCTGGAACTCGGTCAGGCCCAAGGGATCGTTCACCGGGACCGCCGAGGTCAGCCTTCCACCGAGCTGGACATCCGCCATGGTGCCGGCCGCCACCACCCCGTTGAGCCTGGAGATGCGTTCCTCCGAATCCCACGGGAGGGCCGCCTGGGTCTGGCTGGTTCCGAAGAAACCCCGGTCGTTGGTGACCACTACCGAGGTGGCGGCCAACTCGTCGAAAGCGGTGACGATCTGAGCGCCGGCCGTCTCGGCGATGCCCAGCGTGGCCACCAGCGACGCGATGCCGAGCACTGCACCCAATGCGGTGAGCAGCGAACGTCCGGGCCGGGTGAAGAGGCCGGCCAGCGCCTCGGCAAACAGGTCTCGAACCCGGAGCCTGGCCCTCAACCGCACCACCGCCATGCGCTAGACCGCCACCGGTTCCGACAGGCGCCCGTCATGCATGCGGACAATGCGTTCCGCCCGGGCACTCACCGCGTCATCGTGAGTCACCACCAGCAGGGTCAGCCCGTCCGAACGCAGGTCGTCGAACAGCTCCAACACCGACTCCGTGCTCGCAGAGTCGAGATTGCCCGTCGGCTCGTCGCAGATCAGGATCGCCGGACGGGTGGCTATCGCCCTCGCGATGGCGACCCGTTGCCGCTCCCCTCCCGAGAGGCGTCCCGGTCGGAACCCGGCCCGATGGTCGAGACCCACCCGGTCGAGGGCCGCCCTGGCCCGTGCCCTGCGCTCCCGGGGAGGCACGCTGTTGTACAGCATCGACATGATGACGTTCTCGGTGACCGTCCGGTGCGCAAGGAGATGGAAAGATTGGAAGACGAACCCGATCCGATGGGCCCGCAGACCGGTCCGGGCGCCCTCGGAGAGTTCCGTTACATCCGTGCCCTCGAAGCGGTAGGTGCCGGACGTGTGGCGATCCAGCAGCGCGATGATGTTGAGCAGCGTCGACTTCCCGCTGCCCGAGGGCCCTACGATCGACAGGTATTCACCCCGCCTGACCTCCAGGTCGGCGTCCCGCAGCGCCCGCACCTCGATATCGCCCGACCGGAAGGTCCGGCCCACCCCCAACAGACGGATCAGCTCATCGGTCACCCGACGCCACTCCTATCACCACCAGATCACCCTCTGCGATCTCACCATCCAGCGGCGTGATCTCAACCAGTCCATCCGCCGACAGGCCCGGTTCCACCCGCACGAACCGGGTCGTCCCATCCGGCTCCCGGACCTCGACCCGGGTCGATCCGTCGGCGGTGGCGGACAGGGCCGCGGCCGGCACGGCCAGCACCTCGCCGGCGGTGCCGCCCACCGGGATCACCACCTTGACGTTGGAACCGACCAGCTCATCGGGTATCCCCTCGGCCACTATCTCGATGTAGTAGCGGCTGCTCGCCACCCCGTTGGTGCCGGGACGGTCGGCGACATGCCGGATCTCACCGCGGAGCGGCTCCGCCAGCAGGGAGTCCTCGATCAATGCCTCTCCACCCTCCCGCACCAGGGCCACGTCGGTATCGAGTACCGAGCCGCGTATCGCCAGCTCCGAGCCCGAGACCGTCATGAAGGAGGCCGTGACGGAGCTGCCCGTCTCGGCGGTGATCAGGTCGACCCGGACCGGCAGGCGTTCCAGGAAGATCAACTCGCCGGCCGGAATCCAGATCCCTGTCCTATCCTCGAGTTCTACCAAGGCGTCGCGAGCCTCTATCACCTCCATCTCGGCGTCCTCGACGCCGGCTTCGGCGTCCTCGATGGCCGACTGGGCGTCCTCGGTCTCCGCCTGGGCATCCTCCAGAGCATCCCGGGCGTTTCCGACCGCCCGCTCCTCGGCGGCCGAGTCCGGAGGCACCAGCAGGTCCTCCAGGGCCGACCGGGCCTCCGCCAGGCCGTCGGCGGCGGCTCGGATGGCGGCGCCTGTCTCGATCACCCGCCGGTCCAGATCCTCGTAGGCCTCTTTGATTTCCCGTTCGGCGGCGGCCGAGTCCGGAGGCACCAGCAGGTCCTCCAGGGCCGATCGGGCTTCTGCCAGGCCGTCGGCGGCGGCTCGGATGGCGGCGTCTGTCTCGATCACCCGCCGGTCCAGATCCTCGTAGGCCTCCTCGATTCCCCGTTCGGCAGCGTCGAGGGCCGACGAGGCGACGTCCACAGCCTGGCGGAGGTTCTCCAGCTGGCTCCCTGTCGGCGGCGTTCCGGTATCGGGATGCACGCCCAACCTGGCGCTGTCCCACCGGTACCCGGCCGCCGCGTAGTCCACTGCCGCCCGCTCTCGCTGCGCCTCTGCCTCGATGATGGCGCGCTCGGCCGCGGCCACGCTCCGCTCCGCGTCGGCCTGGGCGAACGCCAACTGCTCCTCCGCCGACGCCTGTGCCGACCGCGCTTGGCGGATCGCCAACTCGTCAGGACCCTCCCGCGCCTCTGCCTCGATGATGGCGCGCTCGGCCGCGGCCACGCTCCGCTCCGCGTCGGCCTGGGCGAACGCCAACTGCTCCTCCGCCGACGCCTGTGCCGACCGGGCTTGGCGGATCGCCAACTCGTCAGGACCCTCCCGCGCCTCTGCGAGGGCTTCGCGAGCCTGCGCGAGCTCGTATCGGGCGTTGTCCTCCTGCCTGATGGCTGCCGCCAGCCGGTCTTCGGCAGCCTCGAGCTGATCCTGGGCGGTCCTCACGCCCTGCTCGGCCGACTTCACCGCCTCCCCGGCGGTCTCGAGCCGGAGCAGGTCCTCGTCACTGATCCCGTTCGCTTCATAGCCCGCCGCGGCATACCACGCCTCGACGGCCACCTCCGTTGCAGGCGTTAATAACTCGTCGGGCTCCTCGGAGAGGTAGCCGAGCCTGGCCAGGGCCTCCTCCACTTGGCGGACATCCGGGCCCTCGGCCTGGGGTAGCAAGTCCCGGTAGACGGGAATCCCTCCCTGCAGCAGGAAGACGGGCCGTCCGGAGACCTCGACCGCCACAGCCCCTTCCGACAACTCGTCCCCGCGCTCCCGGGCAGAAGTGACGATCAGGGTCGAAGGACGTCCACCCAGGGCGCCACCGAGCCGGAGCGAAACCGGATCGTCATAGCCGACGTCGGCCCTGGTGATGACGTCGGCCACCAACTCGGTGCGCTCCACCTCGACCGTGATGAGGGATGGTGCGGGCGGCTCCGCTTCGAGCGCCACCTGCGCAGGCGACCGGATGTTGCGAGCAGCCATCCACCCCAGGCCGGCAGCTACCGAGACGGCCAGCAACACGGCGCCGACGGCTACGGCTCGCCTCATACCGCCATCCCGTGGATTAGGTCCGGAGCCGCTCGAGCACGTCCCGGTTCTCCTTCACGAAGTCGCCTTCGTACTCCCGGAAGACTTCCATGACCGTTTCGTTCAACTCCTCGCCACACTCGAACGAGGCCACCGCGATGTCACGCTCCTCCTGCTGGAGAGCCGCCAAGGCTTCCTGATCGATGCCCGCCATCGCCTCCTGCCGGGCCTGGTCGAAGAAGTCCTCTATCTCCTCCTGGGAGCGCTCTTCCCAGAATTGCTGGACTTCCTCTTCGCTCATTCCCGTGAACGGGTCGAAATACGCATCCACGTTGCCCACGATCTCATCCAGACGCCGGCCGAACTCCTCGTTGACCTGTTCGAACATGGTTTCCTGGGTGTCGTACGGGAAGCCCCGATCAGCCATGCAACCCGCCCAGATCTCCTCGGCCTCCCGGAAGCGGGGATCGGCCTCCACCCGCTGGTTGAGCTCCTCCAGCTGGGGCCCCAACTCGGTGAATACGGCTGTCATCGCTCCGTAGACCTCCTCATAGGCCTTCCCGTTGCAGCCGCCTCCCCACAGATCGCCGATCGACTCGACTTCTCCGGACGGGCCCGGATCACCGAATGAGATCTCTCCATAGAGCACCTCCTGGTAGGCGTCCATCTCCGACTCGGAGAGCGACGCGATGATCTCGCCGTTCGGGTCCACCCATTCCTCATCCCCGGCCGCGAAAATGCCCTCCTCCCCGAACCAGGTCGTGATCCCGAACCCCCGCTCCCGGGCGTACTCCTCCTGTTCGAAGGAGAAGAAGCCGGCGTCCTGCGGGCGGACGGCCGGGATGTATTCGAACCCCTCCTGTGCCATGCACAAGGCGATGGATTCCTGCACTCGGCGCTCCATGTCCGCCGCGAAGGCCGCATTGGCTTCCGGATCGTCGAAACTGAACCCGAGGAAGTCTTCCAGCCTCTCGGGCTCGCCCTCGCCCTCGTCGTCCCCGTTCTCACCCCGATCATCCCCGGTCGCGGTCGCGGGCGGCGCGACCGGTGCCCCATCGGTCACGCTTTCGACGGAGGCCGTGTCGGCGATGGTGTCACCGGTGGTTCCGGGGACGGGCTCCGCCTCCTCCGAGCCTCCACCACATGCCGTGGCCAGGATCGCGAGCACCGCGATCATTGCCATCCGTTTCCTCGTTAGGTTCATTCCAGATCCCCGATCGTCAGTCGTCCCACGTAACGGTGATCTCATCCGAGATCTCGGCCGGACCGTCGTGTATCCAGTTGTCGTTGCGGTCCCAGAACACCCTGATGATCTCCACCAGCTCTTCGTCGTTGTTGGACGAGGGGTCGTCCGGACCGGCATACACGAAGCTCACCCTCCCGCTGTAGGGCGTCGTCCGCCATACGGTGTGAACGGTTATCCCGTCACGTATCACCATCATCACCAGTTTTCGCCCGCCTCTGTTGGACCCGACCAGCCGCACTTCGACCTCAATCACCTCGTCGTAGCGGGCGTCGATCGGACCGTCGATCTCTATCCGGTCCGGAACGTCAACCCATTCAACTCGTACTGAAACTTGATGGGGACGGCTCTCCCGGAACTCCTGCCCGAGATCCCCGACCCAGGCATGGATACGGCTCGTCCCGCGCCGCGGCGCGTGCGCCAGGCTTGCCTTGATCTGCCCCAGGTAGTTGGTACGCGGATCGGCGCGGTCGATCACGCAGTCCTCCGACGTGCCGGCGTCGACGCCGTAGAGCCAGGCGTCGGTGACCAGGAAGCAGGTGCCGTCGTGCCTGTGGCCGATCCCGGAGACGAACATGTCGACCAGCAGCCCGCGGTAGGGGCTTCCGTTCGGCTTGGTGGCCGTGACGGTGACCACGATCGCCTCGTTGTGGAGGTTCACGGTGCTGGACACCTCGATGGCCAGGACCACATGGCGAGCGTCTCCGGCCTCGAGGGTGCCGGCCAGCAGGAGAGCCGCTTCTTCACGGGTAACCGGACGCACCGGCTCGAAGAGGTCCGTGGCGGCCGGCCACTCGATCCCCAGCGCCGCCAGGCCCGCTACCGCGTTCACGGTCTCGTCCGACCATCCCTCCAGGTCCGAGTACGGCAGGGCGTCTGGATCGGCCTCGCCCTCAATACCCGCTGCAGCCAGGGTACGTGACAGGAAGAGCACCATCTGGCGGCGATTCACGAGCGCATCGGGATCGAACACTCCGGGTCGCCTCCCGGTGGTGATCCCCAACTCGTACAACTGGACCACGGAACGTCGGCCGTTGGCTCCGAGACCGGAAATGTCCTCGAAGGGCGCGGAGTCACCGGCGGGAAGCTCCACCCCCAAAGCCCCGGCAGTTCTGATCAGGAACCGAGCCATCTGGGAACGGGTCAGGTAGTCGCCCGGCGAATAGGTGGTGGTGCTGGTCCCGGTGGTGATCCCGTAGTGCGCCAGGCAGTCGATGGCGTGGACCGACTCGCTGCTCAGGTCCCCGATGTCCAGGAAACCGGCGGACGAGATCGTGGAGGGGCAGGCGTCGCCTCCTGGCTGCTGGATTCCCTGCTCTTGCGCCGAGGCGGTCCCCACGAGAAGTAACAGGACGGGCGCCAGGATGCCGAGCGCCACCGACCGCCTCGGGCGCTTACTTTCGATTGGCTCGTCCGCCATGCCAGCCAGCCTATTGGACACGGGACCGTAGCTCTCCCGTACGAAACCCTGAAAGCTCCCCGAGCAGGCTCCCGGAGCCTAGGGCTCTTCCCCCAATTGCCGCCGCGCCGGTCCGTACCCTCTCCGTCCGGCCGGTGGGCGCGGGTGCTAGTTATCGATCAGGTGACGGTGCTGGTCGAGTAGCGGTACCACGACGTCAGCGGGTGCGGGGGGCAGGAAGATAGTCACCCGGGACACCCCCAAGGCTTCGTACCCCTTCCACAGCTCGGGGTCCGGCTGGGAGCCGTATACGCCGATCTCCACTTCCGACGGATCTCTCCCGGCCTTCTCAAGTAGCCCGCGCAAGGTGGCGATGTCCCCGGCCAGGTTCTGCGGATGCACAGGCATCCAGCCGTCGCAGTACTCGGCCACCGCAGCCAGCGCCATGGGGCCACCTCCGCTTCCCATCACGATGGGAGGATGCGGCTTCTGGTATGGCTTGGGCCACGCCCAACTCTCCTCCAGGGTGATCACTTCCCCCTGGTAGGACACCCGGTCCTCGGTCCACAGAGCCTTCATCAGGGCGACCTTCTCCCGGACCAACCTGTGCCTCGTCCGAGATTCGATACCGTGGCTGGCCATCTCCTCCCGGTTCCAACCGAACCCGATCCCGAACTCGAACCGGCCTTCGGAGATGATGTCCAGCGACGCCACCTCCTTGGCCAGCCAGATCGGATCCCGTTGCGCCACGAGGGCGATGCCGGTGCCGATCTTCAGCCGATCAGTGGTCGCTGCGACCGCTGCCAGCGCCACGAAGGAGTCGTAGGTGTACCGGTACTCCTTCGGCAGCGGCGGAGCATCCTTCCGCCCACCCCAAGGAGTATCTCGGCTGGTCGGGATATGGCTGTGCTCCGCCACCCAGAGCGACTCGTATCCCCGAGCCTCCAGTTCCTCCCCCAGCTGAACCGGCTGGATCGAGTACTCGGTGAGGAATATGTTTACCCCGACGCGCATCTGTGCACACCTCCAAAGTCCCAAGTCGATTCGGCGATCCCGACCACGAGGCGAGGGAGGTCTGGACCCGCGAACTGCCCGATGAGGGCTCCGGGCGTGCAGGGTAGCAACGGGTCGGCAGTAGGATTCCGGGGAGGCGAAAGAGGGTGAGGTTCATGTTCAGGACCACCAAGAACCTGTTGATCTCAGCGGAGTCGGCCCTGCCGGGAAGGGCCGCCCCGGTCCTGGAGCCGCGCCCCCATTTCGTACACGGTCGAACCATCGCGCCGCCGTTTCCGGATGGTATGGAAGTCGCCTATTTCGGCATGGGTTGCTTCTGGGGGGTCGAACGTATCTACTGGCAGATTCCGGGGGTGTACACGACCGCGGCCGGTTACCAGGGTGGGTTCACCCCCAATCCGACCTACCGGGAGGTCTGTAGCGGACACACAGGGCATACCGAGGCCGTGATGGTGGTGTTCGATCCGGAAGTAGTCTCGTACGGTGACCTGTTGAAGCGGTTCTGGGAGGAACACGACCCGACTCAGGGGATGCGCCAAGGTAACGATCGGGGCACCCAGTACCGGTCGGCGATCTACTGGACATCCGACGCCCAACGCGAGCTGGCCCTCCAGACCAAGGAGGCCTACGAGCGGGATCTGGCCGCCCGGGGCTTCGGCCCGGTCACCACCGAGATCCGGTCGGCGCCCCCCTTCTACTACGCCGAGGAGTACCACCAGCAGTACCTGGCCAAGGTCCCTAACGGCTACTGCGGTCTGAAGGGGACCGGGGTGTCCTGCCGGGTCCCCGCACCCCGGTGAGCCGAGCCCACCCCAGCCTGGCTTCCCTGGCCTTCCTCGTCGGAACATGGAGGGGTAGGGGCAACGGCCGGTACCCCACCATCGAACCCTTCGAGTATGTCGAGGAAGCGGTCTTCACCCCTGGCCCCGGCAAGCCGTTCATCGCGTACCGGCAACGGACCAGGCGAGCCGGAGCAGGCGAACCGCTCCACTCCGAATCGGGGTACATACGGCCCGGAGGTACCGATGGCACCGAGTTGGTGATAGCCCAACCGACCGGGATAGTCGAGGTCCATACCGGAGAGATCGATGGCGACCAGGTGCATTTCCGGTCCACGGAGGTCAGGACGAGCTCCACCGCGGTCGACGTGTCCCGGGTAGAGCGTTACATCCGGGTGGTGGGAGACACCATGCGGTACCGCCTGTGGATGGCGGCGGTCGGCCAGCCTCTTCAAGTTCATCTCGAGGCCGAACTCACTCGGGTCTGAGAGGTGCTGAGAAGGTCCGGTCCCTCTACCGCACCAGGAAGCCGTACCGGAAGGGGTCATCCGGTTCGATGACGAACGAAGCGCTGCCGGTATAGAAGGCCCTTCCGCACACCTCCACCGTGACCGCCGGCAGGTCACCAACCATGCGCTCTGCCACGATCCGTCCGGTCATGGTCGATCCGGTGACGCTCTCGAAAACGCACTCCTCCCCCGGACCCACCTGTCCGCGAGCGTGGCCTAGGGCCATCCGAGCAGTCACTCCCGAACCGGTCGGGCTCCGATCGACCTGAGAGTCTGCGAAGACGCAGACGTTGGCCGTGACAGGTCCGCCGTCCCGTCCGTCGGTCAGTACCGAGCCGTAGAGGTAGCCCAGGTCGCCGGCATCGGGATGGGCGAGCTCGACATGTTCCCGCACAGCTCCGGACAGGGCGTTGGCGGCCTTGACCAGATCCGCGACCGGGGAACCCGGCACCTCCAGCCCGAACCGGCCGGCGTCCGCCACGGCGTAGAAGGCGCCCCCGTACGCCACGTCGCATGAGACCGAACCATAACCTTCTACTTTGACTTTAAGATCAAGGGAGTGGGCGAAAGCGGGCACGCTCTCGAAGCCAACGGCCCCGGCATTGCCTCCGTCCACCTCGACGCGGACCGCTACCGGCCCGCAGGGGCACTGGATCACCATCCCGGTCTCGGGCGCCACCTTTGGAACCAGTCCCCTGTCCACCGCATACCTGCCCAACGCTATGACCGCGTGGCCACACATGGTGGAGTAACCCTCATTGTGCATGAACAGCACCGCTAGGTCGGCTTCAGGAAGGTCGGGTTCCACGGGAATCACCCCGTACATGTCGAAGTGGCCGCGCGGTTCGTGCATCAGAGCCGTACGCAGGTGGTCGAGTTCCGAGCGGACGTGGCGGCGCTTGTCCAGGATGGTGGCCCCCGGGATGGGCGGGTATCCGGATTCCACGATCCGGACCGGCTCTCCGCCGGTGTGCATCTCGGTGGTCGTGATCGTGTATGCCCTGTTGATCATCCCGGCTGGCGATGGTACCCGCCTGCCGCCGAGATATCCCGGACGTCGGAGTAACCTGTCAACCGTCCTAGGAGGCCGATGGGTTTCAGAACAGACCAGATACATGCCGGCGTGACGCCTGACCCGGCCAGCGGCGCCATCCTCACGCCTATCCATCAGTCCACCACCTTCGTGCAGCCCTCCGTGGAGGACTACATGGCCACCGGTTACTCGTACTCCCGGTCCGGCAACCCCACCGTCACGGCGCTTCAGGCTCGGGTCGCCAAGCTAGAGGGCGGGGTCGCATCGGCGGCCTTCTCGAGCGGTATGGCTGCCACCAATGCCGTCTTCATGGCGCTGCTCAACGCGGGGGATCACGCCGTTGTCAGCGATGTCGCCTACGGTGGCACCTACCGCCTCGCCACCAAGGTGTTCGCCCGATTCGGAGTGGACTTCACCTTCGCCGACACGTCAGATCTCGACGCAGTGAGGGCCGCCATCACCGAACGGACCAGGCTCGTCTTCACCGAGACACCCGCCAACCCCACCCTCAAGTACACGGATATCGCCGGAGTCTCCGAGATAGCCACCTCGCTGGGTATCCCCCACGCGGTCGACAACACCTTCCTCACGCCCTATTTCCAGCGCCCGCTCCAGCTCGGCGCCGATCTGGTGGTGCACTCCACCACCAAGTATTTCGACGGTCACAACGCCACCGTGGGCGGAGCGGTGGTAAGCCGGACGGAGGAACTCTCGGAGGCAGTGGCCTTCGTACAGAACGCCGCCGGCCTGATCATGTCGCCCATGGTCGCCTGGCTAACACTCCAAGGGAGCAAGACCCTCAGCGAACGGATGGACCGCCAATCGGCCAGCGCCATGGCCGTGGCCGAGTTCCTGGAAGACCATCCCAAGGTGACCTACGTCTCCTACCCCGGGCTGGCTTCGTTCCCGCAGCACGAGCTGGCCACCGAGCAGGCTTCCGGATACGGCGCCATGGGATGGTTCGAGGTCGAAGGCGGCGTTGAGGCCGCCAAGTCGCTTATGAGATCGCTCCGGGTGTGGACCCTGGCCGAGAACCTCGGGTCGGTGGAGTCTCTGATCACCCATCCGGTCACCATGACACACGCCGACGTGGAGGAGCCGGAGCGTCTCCGGGTCGGTATAACCGACGGGCTGGTGCGCATCTCCGTAGGCCTGGAAGACGTCGAGGACCTCATCGAGGACCTGGCCCAAGGGCTGGACCGCCTCTAGTCCCCCACGTCCCCCAAGTCGCGAGAAACGGTGCTTCGCACCGGGCCCACCCCCGCCTCCACCGCCGTTGCTGCTTGGAGCGTGGTCGGCCATACCCGGCCGGATGCCCGGAATCGGCCCTCGCTCCATGAAGCTCGTATGTTCCCTCGGACCGGCAAAGCCAATGGCGTAGTTCATGTACCGGTTGTCGGTGCTTGGCAGTGGGCAACGTACAGCGGAGGTGGGACAGATTCAAACCCCCTCTTGGCGGAACGCGGAGAATGTGCTGGTGCCTTCGAACCAGGTCCCGCGCTCTCCTCGGCCGGTGGACACGGACGAAAGCCACTCGCGCGGACCTAGAATCGCGGCCCATGTCCGGCTACGTGGCCCCGCTCCGAGACGTCCACTTCGCCCTCGCACACGTCGCCGGCCTTGATGACGTCCTCGGCCTCGAACCGTTCCGTCACGCCGAGCCGGACATGGTGGGTTCACTGCTGGAGGAGTGCGCTCGCTTTGTCCAGGACCTGGTGGCGCCTCTCAACCGGGTCGGGGACGTGGAGGGATCGACCCTGGAGGACGGCCATGTGGTCACCCCGCCCGGTTTCCAGGAGGCCTACAAGTCCTACGTCAACGCCGGATGGGGGACGATAGGCGCACCGGCTCGGTGGGGTGGCGCGGACATGCCCCGCGTCCTCGGGGTGGCCGTCGAGGAGCTCTTCACCTCGGGATGCCTCTCCTTCAGTACCGGCCCACTGCTGACCGCCAGCGCCGTCTCCGCCCTCGCCGCCCACGGAACCGGTGAGCAGAAGGACCTGTACCTTCCCAGGCTGATCACGGGCGAGTGGTCGGCCACGATGAACCTAACCGAGCCCCACGCCGGATCTGACGTGGGCGCCCTCGACACCAGGGCCCATCCTGCCGGGGACGGAACCTACCGCCTGACCGGCACCAAGATCTTCATCACCTACGGCGACCATGACATGGCGGGCAACGTGATACATCTGGTCCTCGCCCGCATCACCGGTTCGCCGCCCGGCACTAAGGGAATCTCGATGTTCATCGTGCCCAAGCTCCTGCCGGACGCAAGCGGCGAGCCGGGCGAGCCCAACGACGTCAAAGTGGTGTCGCTGGAGCACAAGCTCGGTATCAAGGCCACCCCTACATGTGTCATGGTCTACGGCGAGGACCGGGGCGGAGCGGTCGGGTACCTTCTAGGAGGCACCGATCAAGGCATGCGGAACATGTTCACGATGATGAACACCGCCCGGATATCGGTGGGCATCCAGGGCATGGCCGCGGCGGAACGGGCCTACCAGCAGGCGGTCGCCTACGCCAGAGAACGTCGGCAGGGGCGTGCGGTGGGCGCCACCGAGCCGATGTCGCTGATCATCAACCACCCTGACGTGCGCCGCATGCTTATGACCATGCGGTCCTACACGGAAGCCATGCGATCGCTGATCTACCGGGCTGCCATGCATCAGGACCTGTCACGCGCCGCGCCGGGCGAAGGTCAGCGCCACCGGCACTCCAAGTGCCTGGCCCTCCTCACACCAATCGTCAAGTCGTGGTGCACCGAGATTGGTGTGGAGGTGGCTTCGATCGGGATCCAGGTCCACGGCGGCATGGGCTACATCGAGGAGACAGGCGCCGCCCAGCACTGGCGCGACGCTCGCATCACCCCGATCTACGAGGGAACCAACGGTATCCAGGCCATCGACCTGGTGATGCGCAAGCTGCCCATGGATGGAGGCCGGTTCGTCGAGTCATACATCCGCTCGTTATGGCCTTCCGTGGCCGCCTTGCGCGAGGTGGATTGGCACGGAGCAGCGGACAGTCTCGAAGCGGCTCTCTCTCGACTCGAGGATGCCACCGGCCGGCTGCTCGCCGAGAGCGACCGGCCCAACCGGGTGCTGGCCGGGGCCAGTCCCTACTGCCTCATGTTCGGAGGTGTGGCCGCCGGAGCGCTGATGGCGGAGTCCGCGACGGCGGCGATCTCAGCAGGAGACCGTCGCAAGCAGGCCACCTGCCGTTTCTACATCGAACAACTGCTACCTCTCAGCACGGCTCTTCACGGTGCCGTCACCGGCGGGGAGGAAGTCCTGTTCGACATCGGGGCGGCCGACTTCTGAGCCGGACCTGGTCCGCCGGTCCAGCGTTCACGAAGGGGCTCAGAGCCCGGCCCGGGCAGGCGTCATGGCCTCCACCGCTTCGGCGATGCTCCGTTTCACGGCCCGGAGCGGTTGGCCCGGCTTCTCGCACAGGGTGTTCGCGAGTTCCCGGACCGCATCATCGAGCTCTCCGGGAGGGATCACCTTGGTCAGAAACCCGGCTTCCTTGGCCTCGTGGGCGGTGAAGGGACGGCAGGTGAGCATCAGTTCCCGGGTCAGGGAGGGTCCCAGCTCTCGCACCAACCGGGGAACACCGCCCCAGCGGACCGGCACCCCCAGGTCGACCTCCGGAAGGGCGAAATAGGTGTCCTCGGCGGCGATCCGCAGGTCGCACGCCGAAGCGAGCACCACCCCGCCTCCCACGACCGCCCCCTTCAGCACGGCCACGGTGACCGCCGGGATGGCGTCGAATGCCTCCATAACGGTCTGACCACCCCGGACGATCTCCCGGACCGGGACTCCGCAGTCGAGCTCCAGCATGCGCAGGTCGAGCCCGGAAGAAAACGCCCGCCCCCTCCCCTCCAGCAGTACGACCGTGCGCGCGGTCCGCCGGGCCGCCCCCTCGGCCGCGGCCCGGGGCCCGGGCGGGCGGTTGGGCGACGCCCGGGAGTTCAGCGGGTCAGGCCGCTCGATGGTGATCGTGGCCTGGAAGTCGCCGCGATAGCTGATCGATACTTCGTCCATGCGGTGCCTGATACCTCCCGGCCGGGACCTCTCCCCGCCTTCCCGGCCTGCGTGCCCAGCAGCATTAGGCTCTGTTCGCCGGATAGGAGAGCCGTGGTTGATCCGAAACTATTGAACTTCGACACGCTGAGCGTGCACGCCGGGCATCATCCCGATACCGACCATGGTGCCCGCGCCATCCCAATCTATCAAACCACCTCCTTCGTGTTCCGGGATGTAGAACATGCGGCCGGTCTGTTCAATCTGGAACGCCAGGGCCATATCTACAGCCGGATCTCGAACCCGACCGTGGCCGCCTTGGAGGAAAGGCTGGCCGCGCTCGAGGGAGGCGTCGGGGCGATAGCCACCGCCTCGGGCATGTCCGCCCTGTTCCTCGCCATCGCCACCCTCATGGGTGCCGGTGACCACATCGTCTCTTCCTCGTCCCTGTACGGGGGATCCAACAACCTGCTCGCCACCACCCTCCCCCGCTTCGGGATCCGGACCACCTTCGTGGATCCCCGAGACACGGACGGTTTCCGGGATGCCATCCGTCCCGAGACCCGGCTGGTGTACGGGGAGACTCTCGGCAACCCCGGCCTCGAGATCATGGACGTGGAGGCAGTGGCGGCCATCGCGCACGAGGCCCGAGTGCCCTTCATGCTGGACAACACCTTTGCCACGCCCTACCTGTTCCGCCCTTTCGAATGGGGCGTCGACCTGTCCTATCACTCCGTGACCAAGTTCATCGGCGGCCACGGGGTGGCCGTGGGCGGAGCGCTGGTCGACAGCGGTCGGTTCGACTGGGAGGCGTCCGGGAAGTTCCCCACACTGACAGAGCCGTATCCCAGCTACCACGGCCTCCGGTTCACCGAGGAGTTCGGAACCCAGGCCTTCATCATCCGGGGGCGGGTGGAAGGCTTGCGGGACTTCGGTGCGCCTCTGGCCCCGCAGAACGCCTTCTACATCCTCCAGGGTATGGAGACCCTGGCGATCCGGATGCAGAGGCACGTAGCCAACACTCGGGTGGTGTTGGACTTCCTCTCAAGTCGGGACGAGGTGGCCTGGATCAG
This sequence comes from Acidimicrobiia bacterium, assembly GCA_009841105.1. GTDB lineage: Bacteria > Actinomycetota > Acidimicrobiia > Spongiisociales > Spongiisociaceae > Spongiisocius > Spongiisocius variivorans. The sequence goes on from VXMM01000023.1 coordinate 108,508, forward strand.
CCATCCCGACCTGCCCGAGCACCCGGACCACGACCGGGCGGCCCGGTTGATGCCTGACGGGTGTGGCGCCATTCTGGCGTTCGGCATCAAGGGTGGGCGGGACGCCGGCCGGCGGTTCATCGAGCGCCTCAGCATCTTCTCGCACCTGGCCAATGTGGGAGACGCCAAGTCACTGGTCATCCACCCGGCATCGACCACCCATTCGACCATGAGCGCCGGACAATTGGCCAGGGCCGGGGTCGGGGAGGACCTCATCCGGCTCTCGGTGGGCCTGGAGGATCCGGACGACCTGCTGGACGATCTGGCTGCTGCCCTTCGAGCCTCCCGGGGTTGAGTCGGCATGGAACTGACCGTCAGGGACTCCAGAGTCTCCGCCACCACCGGCGGGCGAGACCTCGACCAGGGGTTGCCGCTCCTCGTGTTCATCCACGGAGCGGCACTCGACAAGACCACCTGGCAACTCCAGACCCGCTACTTCGCGCACCACGGCTTCTCGGTGCTGGCAGTGGACCTTCCCGGTCACGGCGCATCCGACGGCCCAGTGCTCGGCGCCATCGAGGACTACGCCGACTGGGTGGCGGAGTTGGTGGCGGCGGCGGGATTCGGCGAGGCCCATCTGGTGGGTCATTCGATGGGTGCACTGATCGCCCTCGAGGCGGCGGCGCGCCATCCGCGTCGCGCTACCACCCTCACCATGTGCGGGGGGGCAGCCGCCATCCGGGTTCATCCCGGTCTGCTAGCCGCGTCTGAGAAGGGAGAGCAGTTGGCGTACGAGCTGATGTCCTCCTGGGGTCACGGGAAGCCCTTCCACCTGGGCGGCCACCAGACACCCGGCCTCTGGATGATGGGCGGCACCATCCGGTTGTGGGAACGGGCGCCCACCGGGGTCCTGGCGTCGGATCTCCACGCTTGTAATGCCTACAGGCGCGGTCCTGAGGCGGCTGGCCGGATCCGGTGCCGGGCGCTTCTCGTCAGCGGCTCGCTGGACATCATGACACCGTCACGGGCGGCGGCACCTCTGAGGGAACGCTTGGCCGGCCTCCAGGAAGTCACCATCGAAGGCGCGGGCCACATCATGATGGTCGAGCAACCCGACCCGGTGATCGACGCCATCGCCGGCTTCCTGGAAGACCCAGCCCCTCGCTGAAGGTCCGGCCCCCGCCGCCTGTTACAACCTCCACTCTGAGGGCACCTGTTCAGCCCGCGTCGAAGAGGACGCCTTGGGGGTCCGGTCTCACGTAACGTGGGATCCCCGTCCAGGGCATGTGGTCCATGAACACCCAACTCCTGCGGTGGATGGCAGACGGACCCCATGCCTGCAGGGCGGCCTTGTGAGTCGGGCACGGGTAACCCTTGTTGTTCTCGAAACCGTAGTTCGGATAGTGGGCCGCGAGACGGCGCATCATCCGGTCACGCGTCACCTTGGCCAGTATCGAGGCGGCCGATATGGAAAGGGACGTTGCATCCCCCCGGACCAGCCTGATGGTCTTCGACCCGCCCACGAAGTCCCAGCGACCATCGATCAGGATGCGGTCGGGTGTCAAACCCAGGCCGGCGAGCGCGCGGCGGGCGGCCAGGCGTTGGGCTTCCGACATGCCCAGCCGGTCACACTCCCGGTGGTCGGCATGCCCGGTCGACCACCGCACACACCAGCCAGCCACGCGATCGAACAAGGCCTCCCGCTCGGCTTCGGTGAGCATCTTGGAATCGCGTAGCTTGTAGACGCGCCGGTCCTTAGGGATGACGGCGGCTCCGACCGTCAATGGGCCCGCCCAGGCACCCCTCCCGACCTCGTCCACACCCACAACCACCTCGTGTCCGACCTCCCAGAGCCGCTTTTCGACCCGAAGGTTGGGACTCTGCTTCTTGAGGACCGGTCGGAGCTTGGGGACGGTGTTCGCCACCGGTTCAGACTACAACCCTTCCCGCACGTTTTCGGCCCTACACCACACCATCCGGCGCCTACTCCGCAACGAGGGCGAACTCCTCCGCGTAGAGGAGGTCCAGTTCCTCCGTGTAGTCGAGGAGCACCAGCCGCTCCCGAGCCTGCAGCGTCGGATAGAGCGTCCGGTTGGCAGCGGTCTCGGGCATCAGGTACGAAAGCGATGCGGTGTTCGCGGTAGCCTCACCGATGTGATCGGCCACGACCGCGCCCGTCCGGGGCTCAAGTAGGAAGTCAATGAAGGAATGAGAGCTGCAAGGATGCTGGGACGTAATGGGTACGGCCATCACCTCCAACCAGATCGCGGCCCCCTCCCGGGGCAGGGAGTAAAGAAAGTCGTCCGAGTCGGGTGAGAGGGCCTCCATGAAGTCATCCGACCTGCCTTGAGCAAGGTCGAGTCCCCCATCGGCCAACCTGGCGGCGTAGCCGTCAGAATCGAATCCCCTCAGGTGGGCTTTTGCCTCCGCCACCACCCGGCCGGCCTCCCGCACCTCGTCGCGGTTCATGGAGTTCGGCGAGTAGCCGAGGTAGAACATGGCGGCGGCCATTACATGACGGGGATCATCCAGGACTGAGACCCGGCCCGCGTAGATCCAAGCCTGGGAGAGATCGAAGATGAGCCCCCAACTCGTTTCGGCGGTGTCGGCCACCACGTTGACGTTCAAACCGATCCCTACCGTGCCCCAGACCAGGGGCACCGAGTAGAAGCCCTCCGCATCCGAAGTCGGTTGTGTGAGTTGGGTATCGAGGTTGACCCGACCCGGCAGGGCGATCGGATCAAGCGTGTGGAGCTGGCCTCCACGCCAGAGAATCGCCGCCAGATCCTGGCGGAGCAGCACCACATCGAAGGGATCGGCGCCGGCGGTCACGCGAGAGAGTAGCTCATCGTCGGTCTCGTAGAACAACTCCTTGACGTCCACCGCGTAGCGCCGCTCGAACCGGTCGATGACATCCGGTGAGATCTGATCGGCGCGGGTGAGCAGAACCACCTCACCGTCGATCTGACCGGACGCACAGACCGGGGAAGGCACCTCCTCGGTCTGGTCGGATCCGAACCCGCATGCGACGAGGGATGGCATGAGCAACGCCATGATCGCCAGACGCCAGTGCCGGATCATCCCGAGAACGCGAAAATCGGCCCCGCGGCAAGCCGGTGCTCCGCACCGGGCCCTCCCCCACCACCACCTTTCCTTTTTGGAGCGTGGTCGGCCATGCCCGGCTGGATGCCGGGATGAAGGCCCTTCGCTCCTAGAAGCTGAATGTTCCCTCGGGTCGGTCAAGCCAATTGGCAGAGCTCTCGACCGGCGCAGGTGCTTGGCGATAGGCAATGTATGGCGAGGGTGTGACAGTTTCAACCCCATTGGGTGATGCTCACGATCTGTCCTCAGGATCGATCATCCCAGAGGGCGGCCCGATCGAGGAAGATTCGAGGATCGGCCAGCCACTCGGCCAGGCCGATCCGGCCCCCGTCGGTCAGCCAGGCAATAGCCTCGTTGATGTCTTGCAAGAGCCCGGTGTCGTCGATATCGACCACGAATCCCCCTCGCTCCGGACGGGAGTCGAGGGCGGTGACCACGAAGGCGTTGCCCGAGGAGGCCGCCGCGAGCGTGTTGCCCGCGGTGCCTCGTGCTATGGCGTCGATCGTCGCGTCGGACAGTGCCTCCAGGAGTTCCGGCTCCCCAACTTCCGCGCCGGGCTCTTCCCCCAGATAGAGGATCTGCGGTCGGTCGGGATCGGCCGCGATGAGGCGGGTGCGAACCGCTAACTCCGGCGAGGCGCGGGCGGCGCTGATGGTGAGGGCACCGTCCGTCTCCACCGTTACCCAGCCGGATGGTGTCTCGATGCGGGTGCCGGCCGCCAGGCCCCCGTCCTCGTCCGCCACCCCCAGAAGCTGGAGCAACCTGGCCTCTCCCGTGGTATTGGCGAGAACTCCCACCACGTCCGTAGGCAGCAGCGCCTCGTGATCGGGAATGCGGAGGGCATCTTCGGCGCGTACCAGGAGCGACTGGGTGAAGTCGATGTGGCCTTCGGCGAAAGCCACAACCGCTACCCCGGACTCATCCCGGGTACGGGCGTCGAGGATGGTGATACCCCCGCCGGCAAGGTCGAACTCGGCGCTGGCCGGCCTCAGCCAGATGTCGGTCCATTGGGGAATGGCGGTCCGGTTGAAGCGCAGGCCGTAACCCTCCATCGCTTCTATAGCGGTGAGAAGATCGGCTTCGTAGCCGACGTGAACGTTGAAGTCGGGTGATGCGGGATCGGCGTCCGCCGACGAACTCACCGGCTCGAAGAAGGCGTAGAAGCCCACCTCGACGACGCGATCCTCACTCCCTGCCGAGCAACCCGCGTTCGCCAGCAGGAGGAGGACCGCCAGTGCCGCGAACAGACCACCGGCCGGGCGCAGGGTCAGCCGGGGGGCCAACTCAGCCGTCTGCCACCCAGGACGTGGAAGTGGAGATGATCGACCGACTGTCCGCCGTCCTCGCCGATATTGGTCACCACCCGGTAGCCTGACTCGGCCACGCCCTCCTGCTCCGCAACCGCTGCACACACCCCCAGGAGATGGCCTACGAGGGCCTGATCGTCCGCTGCGGCGTGGGCAAGGCTCCGAACGTGCCGGCGGGGGATCACCAGGACGTGCACCGGAGCTTGGGGCGCTATGTCTCGGAAGGCGACGGCAAGCTCGTCCTCGTAGACGATGTCGGCGGGAATCTCGCCCCTCAGGATCATCCCGAACACCGTGTCGTTACGCTGCTCAGCCACGCGCCATCGCGTCCTCCCACTCGTCCATCGGCATCCGTTCGCCCTCCTCCACCAACATGACCGGAATGGTGCCCTCAATCCGGTAACGCATCCTGGTCTCCGGGTCGGTGGAGACCAGAGCGCCGTCGATCTCCTTGAGAGATGCCTTGGTGAGAGGGCAAACCAGAATGTCCAACAGCACCGGATCGATTGCCATGGGTCTGAGTATCGCACGTCTCGGGCGGGTTCCGGTTGGCTCAGGCCATCACACCTGCCACCATGCAGCCGGATCATGGGTAACGACATCGCTCAGCGGGTGCAGGACGCTCTGGCAGCCCTCCAAGCCGACTTCACGGTCATCGACATCGACCCTGCATTCACCCACACCGCGGACTTCTGCGCGCAGTACGGCTACTCGCCGGAGCTATCGGGCAACGCCATCGTGGTGGCTTCGAAGCGTCCGCAAGGTCACAACGCGGTCTGCCTGGCGACCGCCACCACCCGGCTCGACGTGAACCGCCGGGTACGTGGCCTCCTCGGGGTCCGGAAGCTGTCCTTCGCCTCCGCCGATTTGACGATGCAGCTGACCGGAATGGAGATCGGCGGCGTAACGCCCTTCGGACTCCCGGAGGGCCTTCCGGTCTATGTGGACGCCCGGATCATGTCACTTGACGAGATACTCGTGGGCGGGGGAAACCGTTCTACCAAGATCTCGGTCAACCCGGAGGTGTTCGACCGGATGCCGTCAGTCAGCGTTATCGAAGGCCTGGCTAATCCGCTGCCCGAGCCTTCCGTCTGAGGCCCGGCCTCAACTCTCGACGCATCAGCGCCGCATATCCGACAACCGCGACGGCTGCGAACGAGAACCACTGCACGGCGTAGGACAGGTGAGATCCTTCGCCGACTTCGGGCAACGGTACGGGGATGGGAATGCGGCCCGGGTCGTGCGGTTCGACCAGCTGGATCCAGAACGGCAGGAGCGGCAACTCCACCTGCTGCTGGATCCGGTCGATGTCGATCCGAGCCACCGTATCGAGCGGGCCGGGAGGTTCTGATCGGCCCAGGGCGGGCCTCTTCTGGTCGGCCCGGACCAGGCCGCTCAGTTCGATCTGTCCGGACTCGCCGAAGAAATCGGCAATCGAGCCGATCTCCACGTCGATAGGGAACCAGCCTACGTTGACCAGCACGGCGGTTCCGTCGCCCAGCTCCATCGCATAGACACCATGCACCCCGGCCTGTCCGCTGACTACCTGGGAGCGGACCAGCACCCTACCCCGGTCGCTCAGCCCTCCCGAGGCCGTCACTCTCGTGTGCTCGTAGTCGGCCGGATCGACCTCTACCCCCTGCTCCGGCCGGAGCGCGGATCTCAGGTCCTCGAGCGGGATCGACTCGCGCGCCAACCTGGCAGCCAGGACGGCGTTGGACGCCCGGCGTTCCTCCAGACGGCTCAGCTGCCAGAACCCCAGAAAAACGCAGGCGACCGACACGAAGACCACCAGAACTGAGAAGACGATCCATCGGGGACGAACTGCAATCCGCACGATTCCATTATCCCGCTTCGGATCGCATAGCCCGCAATCAGTGTTTCCGTGGTGGCCGTTCGTGTGCGGCCCGTATTCCTGCGTTCCGATTCGGGATTCAGGCTGTCGCTTCGATCTCGCCTATTACGAGCTCGGTGGCCACAACCTCGACCCGGCTGTGACGGCCCTCCGCATCGGTCCAGAAGCGCCGGTGCACCTGACCTACTACGTCGACAGGAGTGCCGCGTTCGGCCTCGATGACCGCAGCCTCCGGTTCCCAGACTGTTACCGGGATGACGTCGGTCCTGGTTCTCGGGGAGGACAGGCGGATCGTCACCAGCAGGCGGGCCAGTGACGCGCCCGATCCGAAGACCCGATGCTCGGGTGCGGTGGTCAGCACGCCTCGCAGAACGACCTCGTTGCAGTCGTGCCGCTGCGTGTCTTCGGTCTTGGCCGACTTGTTGCTCTTGACCATGAGATTGGCTCTTTAATCACAGGGAGAAGTGCGATAGGTTGGCCAATATATGGAATAGGTATGACATAAATATATACAGTGATAAATAGTAAGGATATAACGAATGCAAGCAGGGCGCGCTGACCGCGACTTCCAGCCGTGCCGCGTCGTCGGCTGCGACTACCGGCGGCATCGGCAGCGTTGACAGACGATCCGGGCTAGCTCGGTCCCGGCCCAGCTTCCTCCACCTCTTCGATCAGATCCTCGAGTCCCGGCATCTCCGGATCTGCTCGGCGGATTGCCTCTGTCAACCGGGCAGCCACGCACGTCTCCCCCATGGCCAAGGCGGCTCGCGCGGCCACGAACCAGCACCGCCTCTCGTACGGTTGCGCATCTTCGGCAAGACGATCGGGTCCGGCGATCGCCCATGCATCCGGAGCCCTCCCCCGGTCGAGCAGGTACGAGGCATAGACGACTCTCGCCTCGGCCTCGGTGGGCCGATCACCGCCGAGCTCCACAAACCGCTCCCACGTCGTTTCCACATCCCGGTCGCGCTTCAATGCGCGGAGGGAATCCATCTCCACGGGCATGTGGGTGGTGTCCCCGGCCAGTCGCCGGAAGGCCCGGAGCTCGGCCAGGGCTTCATCCCACTTCCGGCACCGGTAGGAACTGAGCCCGAGCAGTTCCCGGATCGTGGATGACCGCGGACTGAGTTGCTTGGCCTCCATCAGCTTGCGGCGTGCGGCCGGGAAAGCCTCGTCGCCGTAGGAGTCAACCGCGCCCGACAGCAGCTGTAGAGCGGCAGCCCGGCGATCCTTCTTGGTGACCCGGTGGATCTCCTCTCGCATCCAGCGCGGCAGGTTCTGTGCTCCCACTCCGGCATGGGGCGGCTTCCGGCCCGCCGGCCGCCCCCGTGACTCCTGCTCTGGCCGGCGGGCCCGTCCCGGTGCCCTTCGATCATTCCTCGATCGCGAACCGGCGCCAGCCCGGGCGGAACCTCCACCTCTCGATCGCGGCGCCGAACCCCGCCCGGGTTTGGAACCCCGACCCGATGCCCGCCCGGAACGCGGCTTGGCCCCCGGCCCGCCCTTACGCCGGCGTGGGGGGGTCGCTCCGGGCCGCCCGGATCGGCCGCCTGGTCCCGGGCCGCGGCGCCGGCCCTTCTGCGGTTTGCCGCCGGGCCGGGCGGGACGTGATGTGCGGTGGGATCGTTCGGATCCTGATCGTTGTCGTGGACGGTCGGACACGGCCAGCCCCTTCCCGGGTGCTCGGAGTTACGCAGCGCGGACTCACGATGGGGTCCGCGATGCGAGCCCTCGTTGTACGGGGAGGCTAACCAACAGGCAGGCGCCGACGTAACGGGCTTGCTCGGTCGAGCCAGGCCCGACCCGCCAGCGCGGGTCTGGCCGGCGCCCTCCCGTCAAACGGACTAGTCGGTTCCGACTTCGACAGCCTCAGACCCGGCTTCCTCCGGATCTGTGATTCCGACCGCCGCCAGGACCTTCGCCTCGAGCAACATCGCCAGGTCGGGATTCTCACGCAAGAACCTCTTCGCCTTCTCGCGGCCTTGCCCCAGCTGGTCGCCCTCGAACGTGTACCAGGCACCGCTCTTCCTGACGATTCCGGCGGCCACCGCCACGTCCAGGAGACTGCCCTCGCGGGAGATGCCCTGTCCGAACATGATGTCGAACTCGGCCATCCGGAAAGGAGGCGCCAGCTTGTTCTTGACCACCTTCACCCGCGTCCGGTTACCGATCTGTTCCCTACCGTCCTTGATCGCTTCGATGCGACGGATATCCAGGCGCACACTCGAATAGAACTTCAGGGCCCGACCACCGGGTGTGACCTCCGGAGAACCGAACATCACTCCGATCTTCTCGCGGAGCTGGTTGATGAAAATGGCGGTGGTCATCGATCGGTTGACGTTGGCGGTCAGCTTGCGCAGAGCCTGGGACATCAGCCGGGCCTGGAGACCCACGTGGGTATCGCCCATCTCGCCCTCGATCTCGGCCCTGGGCACCAGCGCGGCCACCGAGTCGATCACCAACACATCGAGAGCGCCGGAGCGGATCAGCGTATCTGCGATTTCCAAGGCCTGCTCACCCGTGTCGGGCTGGGAGATCAGGAGCTCGTCGATGTCCACCCCGACCGCCTTCGCATAGACGGGGTCAAGGGCATGTTCGGCGTCCACGAAAGCGGCCAGCCCTCCGTTGCGCTGGGCTTCGGCCACGATATGAAGGGCGAGGGTGGTCTTCCCGCTCGATTCGGGACCGTACACCTCGACTATGCGGCCCCTGGGTACTCCCCCGATCCCCAGAGCCAGGTCAAGGGACAGCGCCCCGGTGGAAATATGGGCGATCTTCTGGGCGGCGGTCGAACCGAGCCTCATGATGGACCCCTTGCCGAACTGCCGCTCGATCTGCGACATGGCCGTATCCAGAGCCTGCGTACGTTCCTTGTTCTTCATCGGTTACTCCTTCGTGTCATCGAGCCGACGGATTCGTGCCGGGCCTGTACTCGACCAAAGGTAAGAAGAGGCTGTGACAGAAAACGCCGGTCCCTCCTTGCTCGGCCGGGCAGACCCCGAAACTCGACTCGATATACACAATTACACCTGCCGAACTACAGTCGTGTTATCCACAGCCAAGGTTAGCGGTCTGCCACAGACAGATCACGGCACCACCCTGGACGCCACGAACACATGTTCGCATCCACCTTACACGGTGTCTCGGCGGAACACCAGCATTTTCCGGCCGACCTCAACTAGGACGTGTTCACGCTATGCGCGCTCGCTAGTTGTGCTGGTCCCGTGGTCACAGACCGACCAAAGATCAACTATCACAACTCTCAGGCCAGCGGGAACCTCTCCAACGGGTGGTAGGCGGTGCGCGGACCCTCGGTGCGACTCCGGTAGAACACCACCTCCGTGGCGCGGGCGGGAATCCCGGCGGGAGGGCGGGCGATCACCGCACGGAGATCTCGGGGCGGCCGGATCCTCGCCAGGGTGAGGTGGGCTCGAAACGGACGTTCCTCGAGACCGAACCCGGCCGAGGCCACAGCCTCATCAACCACCGAGGCCAGCACGGACAGCCTGCCCCCGTCGCCCTCCAACCCGACCCACCCCACCGTCGCCTTGCGCGGCCTGGGGAAGGCCCCGAGGCCGCCGATTCGGTATGGGAAGGACAGGCCGAGATCGGCAGTGTCCAGTGCCCCCATGATCCGCTCCTGCCCGACCCGGTCGACCGACCCCACGAACCGCAACGTCACGTGGAACTTCTCCGGCGGTACCGGCCGGCCCGGCAGGTCCAAGGCGTCGCGCCAGTCCCTCACCGCGAAGCGGATCTCCGGACGGAGGGGCAGGGCCACGAAATAGCGGATCAGGGAGGAGGCGGTCACTCCCCCGACCACTCGCCCAGGATGGCGAGCCGGGCCAGCTGGAGAACCGTGGTGGTGGCATAGGCCCGGACCCTTTCCCGGTCTCCCGGCATCCGCAGGAGCCTGGACCGGGTATCGAGGGGAGTTCGAATCGCCACGGCAACCGTCCCCGGTGGATGGCCCAGGTAGTCCGGACCCGCCACACCGGTGGTGGCCACCGCCACGTCGACCTCCAGAACCTGGGCCGCCCCCTCCGCCATCGCAACCGCTGTCTCGGGACCTACCACCCCATGGGCCTCGATCGTCTCCACAGGCACTCCGAGGATGTTCTGCTTCACGTCGGTGGCGTAGGCGATGACGCTCCCCCTGAACACCTCCGATGCGCCCGGGAGGAGGCTAAGCCGGGCAGCCACCATCCCAGAGGTGACCGACTCGGCCGTCCCGATCGTCCATCCTCGCGCCCGCAACTCATCCAAGAGGATCATCTCGAGGGTCTCGTCGTCGGTGGCGAAGACCGACTCCCCCATCCGGCGGCGCACCTCCTTCTCGAGCGGTTCGATGAGCGCCCTGGCCTCCTTCTCGGAACTCGCCTTGACCGACAGGCGCACCTTGACCTCACCTGCCGACGCGAGGAAGGCCACCGACGGGTTGGATGAGCCGTGGTAGAGATCATCCAGGAGCACCGCCACCGCCGATTCGCCGTGACCCCAGGTACGCAGTACCCGGCTTACCAGCACATCTCCGGTGCCGGTGGCCGCGCGAAGCCGGGGTAGCACGTGGTCGTCGAGCATCCCGTACAGCTCGGCCGGAACCCCCGGGAGGGCGAACAGCAACACCCCCTCGTGCTCCAGGAACAAGCCGGGGGCGGTTCCTCGGGGATTGACGAGCTGCTCGGCGCCGTCCGGATACTCGGCCTGGCACAGGTTGCTCTCGGGAAAAGGCCGGCCCAAGCGATCCCAGAAGGTCCTCAAGCGGGCGGCCTGCTCCTCGCTGAACAGCATCCGGCGCCTGGCTGCCTCGCAGATGGCATCCCGGGTGATGTCGTCCTGGGTAGGCCCGAGGCCGCCCGTGATGATCAGAACGTCGGCCCGCGAGAAGGCGGTCCGGATGGCGTCCACCATGCGGTCGTGGTTGTCCCCCACCACCACCTGGTAGTGGGCGTCGAGGCCCAACTCCGCGAAACGCTCCCCCAGATAGGCGGCGTTGGTGTTGACCGTCTGACCCAGCAGGAGCTCGGTCCCGACCGCCAGCACCTCGACGATCACTTCGCTCTCCCCGGCCCGTACGGATTCTCGGCGGCTCGGGAGCTGACCTCGCCGGTGAGGTCGGTCTCGTAACTGCCCGTTATCTCGACCTCCAGCCACTCGCCGGGGCTTCCGGCATCCAGGCAGATCATCCCGTCGATGTCCGGCGCCTCCCGGTAGGAGCGCCCCACCGGCACCCCGTTCTCCACCTGGTCCACCAGTACGGTGTGCCGCCGCCCCACCTGTTCGGCGTTGCGCCGGGCCGTGATCCTCTCCTGGACCCGGCTCAGCTCCCGCACCCGGTCGGTCACCTCGTCCGCATCTATCCGTCCCGGCAGGTCGACGGCCGCCGTACCCGGCTCGGGCGAGTAGGGGAAGAAGCCGGCCCAGTCGAGTCCGGCCTCGCCCAGGAAGTCGATGAGCTCGTCCACGTCGTCCTCGGTCTCGCCCGGGTAGCCGACGACGAACGAGGACCTCAGCGCGGCATCCGGCTCGGCGTCGCGGATCCTGGAGATGAGGCGCAGGTGGCTGCCGGTGCTTCCGGGACGGCGCATCGACCGGAGCAGCCGGCGGGAGGCATGTTGGAGGCTGAGGTCGAAGTATGGCGCCAGCTTCGGGTTGGTGACCATCTCCTCGATCAGGGCAGGCCTGATCTCGGTCGGGTAAAGGTAGAGCAGGCGTATCCGGGCCAGCTCCTCCACGTCGGAGACGAACCGGAGCAGGTCGACGATGGTATCCCGGGTCGCCACCCCGATGTCGCGCCCGTAGGCAGCCAGATCCTGGGCAACCAGGACGATCTCCGACACGCCGGCCCGGCACAGCCGCTCGATCTCGTCCCTGATAGATGTGGGACGCCGCGAGCGTTGGCTACCCCGTATGAGCGGTATGGCGCAGAAGGCGCAGGTCTTGTCGCATCCTTCGGCCACCTTCACGTACGCGTAGGGGAAGACCGGCGTGGGTCGGTGCGCCAGATCGAGGATGTCCATCGGCGAGCGCCGGGGGCCCAGCCGCACCGGCGACCAGCCGGTCATCGAGTCGAGCATGCTGACCAACTCGCCGTAGCGGTCCAGGCCCACGACCGCGTCGACCGCGGTCAGGGCCTCCTCCAGATCGGTTCCGAAACGCTGCGCCATGCAGCCCATCACCACCATCCGGGCGCCTTCGGCCCTGGCGTCCTCCAGCTCGAGGATGGTCTCGACCGACTCGGCTCTGGCAGCCTCGATGAAGGCGCAGGTGTTGACCATCACCACGTCCGCCTCCTCAGGAGATCCGGCGGAGTGGTAGCCGGCCTGGTGGAGCATGGCGGACACCTTGTCGGAGTCGACCTGGTTCTTGGAACAGCCAAGGGTGGTTATGTGGACGCTGGGACTGGTACTCGACCTCACTGCGGGGAGTCTAGGAGGGTGGTCGAATCGGCCCTAGACGCCTAGAACGGCTGCGGTCCCTTGTCTCCGTTCCCGTTCTTCTCGGTCTCGTCCGCCGGTTGCTTCTCGGCGGGACAAGTGTTGCTGATCACACAGGGGTGAGCCTCGATGGTGGCGCGGACCGATCTGTAACTGACCCACCACGACTGCTGCCGGTCCTGGCCGTTGACGGTGACGGTACGGTCGATACGCACGGTCCAACCTTTCTGCGCCGGCTGGCGCACGATCGACTCGCCGATCCCCAGGTCCGGGTTGGAGATGTACCGGGTCGGCGGCGGGTCGACGTAGCGGTAGGGACTGGAGACCTCTCCGGTGACCACCCGGGCCTCCGGCCCGCCCGGCGTCACCACCTCCAGGGTGTGCCAACCGTCCTTCCACGCCCCGATCACCGCCCTCCCGTCGTTGTCCCCGTACAGTTTCACCGTAAGGGAGGTGTCGGTGTAGTCACTCACCACCAGGACCGGGCTCTGGGTGTCGTTCCGGAAAACCAGGTCGATGTAGGGATAGTCGAGGGTTCCCTCGATCCCGGGCGGGTAGCGAGATATGTACACGCTATGGGGCCGGGAGGAACTGCCGATGAACCCTCCCCAGAAGATTGCGCTGTACATGGTGGCCGCGTACTGGCTGATTCCCCCACCGACCGTGTCCGATACCCGATCCACCACCCAGGTATCCGCAGGCACGTATCCCTTCTCCACCGTCCTCCGCCCCACCAGCGTATTGAGGCTCAGCCGTTCGCCGGGCGGCACCACGGTCCCGGTCACGGTGTCGGAGAAGAGCTCGAGGTTGGTGACCCGAGGCTCGCAACAGTCGTGATGGGTGGTGTACCCGGCTATCAGGTGGAGGATTCCCTGCTCCTCCGCCACCTCTTCGTAGATTGCCGGAGGCGCCAGGTCGAACGCCCTGGCCAGGAATGTGATCATCTCGACCCTGGTCACCGGTTCGGACGGACAGAAGCGGAGCGGATCTTCGGAGCACCCGTTCACCAACCCGGCCGCCACCGCCGAGTCGATGTTCGGGGTATGCACCGTCCCGGCCAGGTCGCTAAAACCTGCCTCTTCGGCGGGGTCCAATCCGAACGCTCTGGTGAGGAAGCTGGCCATCGCCCCCCTCGTAACCGCGTCAGAAGGGCAGAAACGCGCCGGGTTCGTGCCGCACCCCTGACTGACACCCAACTCGGCCAGCCGCTCGGGGTAACCCGACCACCAAGCCTCCTCGTCAACGTCCGTGAAACGGCCGCGGACTGGATCGGGTTCGTCCTGGTGGTCGACCGCCCGGACCAACCAGACCGCCATGACCCAGCGCTCGATCGGCTCGTCCGGACAGAGGCGTCCGATTCCGCACTCGGTTCCCGTCACTATCCCGAGCGCGTCGAGGGCCTCGATCATCGCAGCATCGGGACCGTCCGCCGGGACATCCGAGAACGGGCGGCTCACTTCCAAGCCGCTGGATGGCGTCGTCGGCACAGCCGCGGCCACGGATAGCGAAAGCATGCTGATCAGCGGCAGCACCAGGCCGGCCGAGAGAACCAGCGGTCGCCTCATCCTTACCGGTAGGCGGCGGCCAAGGGTCCGTGCACCGGCAACTGTTCAGACCTCCTGGAACACGTAGCGAGCCAGCACCTCTAGGCGATCGCCGAAGCCGTCCGGATGCAGGTACCAGAGGGTTGCGGCCACAGTGGAGAGCATGGGGTTGCCGTCCTGTGGTGTGAAACAGAACCCGACGATGCGGTTGCCTCCCCGCACGGCCAGCGTCTCGACCGGAACCACCGTTTGGCTGAGTATGCGCCCGTAATAGCCGTGGTCTCGCCCGAAGGAGAAGATTTCGCCGGCCGAACGCTTGTAGGTGACCGCCACCCTCGGGTTCTCCATGAGGCGCTCCTGGGCCTCCTCAACGGTGATCTCCCGGTCCAGAACGATCTCGAAATGCAAGGCGTGCATGTACTGGCTGTTGACCTTGATCGCCGACGAGAACAGGTCGAGGTCCTCCCCGACGGTCTGGAAGAGGTGATGGGCATCCCGGGCGTGGTGGGTGCCGAACCTTCCCTTGGAATGGGTTCCCACCTCCGGTGACGGGATGAAACCACCTGCCTGGCTGATGTCGTTTGCCCGCCGGATACAGAGGAAGGAGCCCTCGACGATGTGGTTGGTCCCGTCTGCGTCGAATCCGAGAGTCTTGAGCAGCACCGCGATGTTGTGGGTGTTGCATGACACGATGTGGAGGAAGCGGTCCTCCTCCCGGTCGAGAGCCTGATCGTTGATGCCCCGGGCATACATCTTGCCGAAGCCGAACTCGGAACCCTGGGCGAGGAACCCGCTGACGCTGGAGGCGCTCCGGTAGTACTTGTGCTTGTACTCGTTACCCGCCGGGGTGCAGTCGACCACCACCGTGGCGCGTTGGATGGCTTCCCATGCCTCCAGCTTGGGGGCGTGACCCAACTCCTCGAAGCCGGCCCAGCGATCCTGGTCGACCGAGAGATGAGCACCGCGGCTCACCAGATCGTTCACCTTGCCACGCTCGCGAAGCAAAGGCGTCCGCTTGTGGAACGTCACCTCATCGATGCCAAAGGCTTCCCGATTATCGGCCATGAGACCGATCAAGGGCTCCCCTATGGTCCCCGTCCCCACGATATGCACGATCCTGACCATCCAGAACTCCTAGCCGCTGGCCATATCCGACGGGTTCTCATAGTAGGCGTCCGACCGCCCGATCGCACGACTTGGCACCGCGCAGTTACGCACAGCCCCCTCGCCGCCGAAGCGGGGATGCGGATGGTTCGGCGACGTGTACCGTCTACCGGAACCGGCACAGCCGGTCCCCCAGCGGCTAGGAGCGTCCGTTCATCCCGCCCAACCAGCAATCGCCCCCACATACCGACCCGGTGATCCGGGAGTTGGGATCCGGGGAGCGGAGGGCGGCGGTCGAGGTGATCAACACGGCAGCCGGCTGGTACCGGGAGTTCCTCCCGCCGGAGGAACTCCACAGCCCGGAGATGGACGAGTCCGGCTGGGATGCCGAGGCAGAACGGATGACCTGGTGGGGCGCCTTCTCGGACCAGGGCCTGGTGGGGGTGACCGGCAGCGAGCCCATCGGAGACGTGGTGCTCCTCCGCCACATATACGTCCTTCCCCGGCACCAGCGAAGCGGTGTCGCCGCCGCCCTGATCCGCCATGTCGAGGAAATGTCGCCCGCGGGCATCAGGATGATCGTGGCCGGCACCTACGCGGCCAACTTCAAGGCCCGCGGCCTCCTGGAGAAGAGCGGATACCGGCCGGCTGCCGACTCCGAGCTCACGCTCCGTACCTACTACGACATACCCGAGGACCGCCTCCTCGGTTCGGTCGCCTATGTGAAGGCTGTCGGCTCGCCCGGGCGATGAACAGGACTCCGATCTAGGGTGATGGGGGTAACCTGGTCGGGATGGTCCCTGTGACACCGGGTTGGCTCGCCGCAACGGGCCCCAGCCATCACACCCATCCGTCCATCGTGCGGCCGCCCGCGGAATCGATACGTTGAGCTCCTTGATACGCATGTTCGGGCCGGCCTCCGGATATCGCCGGGATGACTGGCGGCTGCTGGGGCTGATGTATCTGGCCGGCCTGTTCCAGGGATACGTGCAGACCCAGGCCGTCAACACCCTCCCGTTCGTCCGGCTCACGTTCGACCTGTCCAGCGCCGACATGAGCTACCTGTTCGCCATCGCCCGCATCGGTTCCCTGGTCGCCGTCGTCTACGCGGTGTTCGGCGACCGCTGGGGGCGCCGAGGTCCCTTCCTGACCGCATACCTAATGCTCATGCTGGCCACCGGAGCCACGGCAGCGGCCTTCTCCCCCACTATGTACACCGCGCTGCAAGTGGTCGCTCGCATGGGTTCGGCCGCCACGGCGATGCTGGCGACGGTCCTGCTGGCCGAGCAGGTCAGCTGGAACAATCGAGCCTGGGCGATCAGCCTCTATTCCACCGCCGTGGCTCTCGGATCGGGAGCGGGACTCCTTGCCCTCCCGATCGCTCAGGCCACCGAGGCCGGTTGGCGCCTGCTGTTCGCAGCATCGGTTGCCGGCCTACCCATCTACCTGTGGCTGAGGGTGAGGGTCGAGGAGAGCAGGGTGTTCCGGTTCGACGCCGGTGGCGGTAGCGTGTTTGCCCCCCTGTTCGGTCGATGGGCCGGACGTTTCTGGCTGGCCGGCATCTACAGCCTCTCGGTGAGCGCGTTCTCGGCGGTGGCGGTCACGTTCGCTCTCGAACGGCTCGTCAACGGTCTGGGGCTGACCTCCTCCGAGGCGGCCCGCATCCTGTTGATCGGCGGCACGCTGGGAGGTACCGGCTTCTTCCTGGGTGGGCGCATGGGCGACACCCTGGGACGCAAGCCGGCCATCCTCCTCTCGCTGGTGGTGGGACTGGCGGGAGGGATCGGTTTCTACTGGACGTCGAGCAGAGACCTTCTCATCGTGGCCGCCACGCTGTCGGCCTTCGGCAGCTCGGCCGCCCTACCCGTGAGCGCCGCCCAGCGAACCGAGTTGTTCCCGACCGAAATCAGAGCCACCGCCACCCAATGGCTGCACACGGTGGCCGTGCTCGGGTCGATCCTCGGCCTGACCATCGCCGGAGCCACCATCGAGATGTGGAGCCTGCCGGTGACCGTGACCGTGCTGGGTGTGGGGGTGATCGTGGCGATGCTCGCACAGCTCGCAATTCCCGAGACGCTCGGCGACGACATGAGTCACACGACCAACCGATAGCGAGGATATAGGGTCACCAGGCGGAGGACGTTCATGGCGACCATCGCCCACCAGACGGCGCTGATCGACCCGGCCATGAGCAACAGCAGGCATGCCACCCCCGCGGCGAAGACCGTCGCCTTGGCCATGTACGTGAATTCGGTGGCTCCGATCATGACTCCGTCCAGTACGAATATCAGGCCGTTCAGGGGCTGGCTCAGGGCGACGATCGGCATCAGGGTGATCGCGAGCGCGGCCACCCCCGGATCGGTGGTGAACCATCCGGGCAGGTCGTGACGTACCAACCAGAAGGCCGCCGCCAGGAGCACACCCCAGCACAGCCCCCAAAGGAGCATCCGTTGCGAGAAGCGGTGGGCGGCCGCCCGGTCGGTGGCGAGATGGCCCGCCACCAGGTTCTGGGCGGCGATCGCCACCGAATCGACGATCAGGGTCAGGAAGAACCACATCTGGACCGCCACCTGGTGGGCAGCCACTTCGGCATCGCCCAAGCGAGCCGCGACCGCCACCGCCACCGTGAGCGTGGCCACGAGCGCCGAGGTCCGCACGAACAGCGCCGACCCGGCGCCGATCAGTTCCCGCAGGTCATCCCACCGGGGCCAGGCCCGGCGCAGGACCAGCCCGGTGTGTCCCGTCAGGAAGTAATAGAGGAATGCTCCCCCGCCCAGGGTCTGCGCGATCACCGAGGCGAAACCGGCGCCGGCCAGTCCCCATCCCATTCCGAAGATGAACACGGGATCGAGAACCAGGTTGACGAGGCTGAGGCCGAAGCTGATGAACATGGGGGTCCGGGTGTCGCCCACCCCGCGGTACACCGAGTGCCCGACGGAGATCATCAGGATCGCGGGCAGGCCGAGGCCGCGGATCCGCAGGTAGGAGATGGCGTGAGGCGCGACATCCGGCCCGGCGCCCATCAGGCCGACCAACTGAGGCGCGGCGCCTTCGACCAGGACCAGACCGCCTGCCCCCAGCACGGCCGCCACGAACAGGGATTGTCCGGCCAGCTCAGCCGCCCGGTCGCGGTCACCGATTCCGATCGCCCGGGCTATGAGCGGTGTTCCGGCGTAGGCCAAGGCGATGAAGACGAAGAACGCCAAGCCGAGGATGCCGGTCACCACCCCCATCGCTGCGAGAGGGTCCTCGCCGAGGCGTCCTACGAAGGCGGTGTCGACCAGCGCCACCAGCGGCTCGGCGGCCAGCGCGCCCAGGGCCGGAACGGCCAGGCGGGCGATGGCGCGGTCGTCATCGGTGATCCGGAACATGTGGAGCTCGGAGCTTATGGCCTGTGACCGCCGTCGACGCAGCCCGGCCGGATGGATCCCCAAGCTACCGGTCCTATCTAGGCTGACAACCATGGCCAGGGGTGAGGTGCGGGCGGACGGTACCGTTCCGACCGCGAGGGAGCGGGGATATGCCCGGCGTGTCGTCAACCGTCTCGCCTCCCGCTATCCGGAGATCCGAACGGCTCTCGAGTATGCCAACCCGTTCGAGTTGCTGGTCTCGACGGTCATATCGGCCCAGACCACCGATGAGAACGTGAACCGGGCCACCCCCGAGCTGTTCGCCCGCTGGCCGACCCCCGATGACCTGGCCGTGGCCGACCCCGAGGATGTCGAACGGGTGATCTTCTCCACCGGCTTCTACCGGCAGAAGACCCGATCGATCATCGCCTTGGCCCAGAACCTGGTGGAGCGGTACGGCGGCGTCGTGCCGGATGACATGGCCGAGTTGGTGACGTTGAAGGGCGTCGGGCGCAAGACCGCTTCCGTGGTGCTGGCCGAGGCGTTCGGCCAGCCGGCCATCGCGGTGGACACCCATGTCCGGAGGATCACCAACCGGCTCTCGCTCACAACCGAAGACGACCCGGCGAGGATCGAACAGGACCTGAAGGCACTAGTGCCCAAGCACGAGTGGCAGCACCTCTCGATGCGGATCATCCAGTTCGGCAGGGACACCTGCGAAGCTCGCAAGCCCAGGTGCTGGGAGTGCGAGCTCGCCAAGCTGTGCCCGTTCGTACCGAAGTCCCTCCCGCCCGAGTGAGGTGCCATGGCCGCCGGCGCGTTGAGCAAGGGTTATGGTGCAGGCGGCATGGATCTCGAGCGCTACATACTTGAGCGGTCAAGCGTCAGCGGTGAGATCATCAGCGCCGACACCTTCCTGAACCACCGGGTAGATCCCGACATCGTGCTCGAATTCGGCCGCCGGATCGCGGTCATCGCCGCTCCGCTCCGGCCGGATGTCATCGTCACCGCAGAGGCGAGCGGGATACCTCCCGCCCTGACCGCTGCCTCGCAACTGGGTCTCCCCATGGTCTATGCCAAGAAGTACGTCCTACCGGGGCCGAGGGAGGCAGTGAGCAAGGAGGTTCGATCGGCCACGAAGGGATTCGAGTACACGATCGAGATCCGCCGCCATGTGCTCGAGCCCGGGATGAGGGCGCTGGTCGTCGACGACTTCCTCGCTCAGGGACGAACCGCGGTAGCGCTAGGCGAGATCATCGAGGAACTCGGCTGCGAGATGCTGGGGGCGGTGTTCGCCATCGAGAAGGCCTGGGTGGGCGCCCGTCGCCTGATCGAGAAACGGGGCTGGCCGGTCTGGGCGGTGACCAGCGTGGCGTCGGTGGACGGCGGCGTGATCCGGTTTGGCTGAACCCGTTCCGCCGGTGGCCCGGATAGTCGACGCTCTCAGGCGACACACCGGCGACGAGTGCTTCGCCTGCGGGCGGTCCAACCCGATCGGCCTCCACATCGACAACTTCGACATCCAGGGGGACGACGTCGTGGCCACCTTCACCGCCCGCCACGACCTCCAAGGCACCATCGGGAACCTCCATGGCGGGATCGCCGCCACCGCCCTGGATGAGATACTGGTGTGGGCCGGGATCCTTCAGGAGAAGGTCCTATGCGTCACAGGAAGGCTGGATCTGCGCTACCGCCGCCCGGTAGGTGTCGCCGGGGAGATCGATCTGCGGGCCCGGGTTGAAGAACGTCGGGGCAACCGGCTGGTGATCAGCGGATCGCTCGACCCCGGCGATGGTGGCATGAGCGTGACCGCCAAGGGCCTGTACCTCGTGAGCCACACCATCGCCGAGATCATGGAAGAAACCGGGCTATAGAAGAACCCTGGAGGAGACGATGGGTGGGCCGGCTACCTGAGGCGGTCTGCCCAGTTGGCCAGGTCCGAGTAGCGGTCGCGGGCGTTTGCCCAGCGGCGGTCCTTCTCTACGCGGCTGACGATCCGGGAGATCACCCGGACGGCGGCAGCCACCATGAGGAGCGCGAGGCAGATGCGGGCCGCCACCGCCGGGCCGGTCAGGAAAGCGGTGTCGCACCTGGCCAGACCATCGGCGCACAAGCCGTATCCCGTGCCGCCCGTCAGCAGGCTGATCAGCATGACCAGGGGGATCACCGCCAGCAGCAGAGCGACCAGGATCAGCAACCCGCGAATTGCCTTCAGGAGACCGATCACAACCGGGCAGTCTAGGAGCGAGCGGGAAAGAACCTGGGTTAAAGCCCGGTGGGCCAGCCGGGCACGTCGATCGACGCCACCTCCTGGTCGGACACCGCCCCGAGCAGGTCGGCCACTGGGGTGCCGTCCGGATCCCGGGCGTGGGGCCACACCTCGATCAGGGGTTCCAGAACGAACCGGCGCTGCCGGTAGCGAGGATGGGGAACCTCCACCGACGAGGTACGGATGCTGCGGTCGCCATGCAGGATCAGGTCGAGATCGATGAGCCTGGGGCCCCACCGCGGTCCTCTGATCCGGCCCATCTCCCTTTCGATGTCGAGGAGCCGGCCCACCAGTTCCACCGGGTCGAGTTCGGTATCGACCAGGACCACCGCGTTGTAGAAGGCATCCTGGCGGACCATGCCTTGCGGAGCGGTCTCGTAGACGCCGGAAGCCGCCACCACCCTCCCCAGCTCCCGGATGCGTTCCAGGGCGTCGACGAGGTTGGCCGCCCGGTCGCCCAGGTTGGCGCCCAGGGCTACGGCCGCCCTCACTCCGTCGGCACCCCCGGTCCGGGAAGTGGCCGGACCACCGTCACCGAGACATCCCCGAACTCCACTCCGATTGGCGCCTCCGGTTTGTGCACCGTCACCTCCACCTGAACCACCCGGCCGTCCTCCAATACAAGATCGGCCACCCGCTCGGCCACCCGCTCGATCAGGTTCCATCGCTCGCCGGACACCCGCCGGTGGATCGCCTCCGCCAGGGTCCCGTAGTCGAGCGTGGACCGGAGTTCATCGGTATTGCCCGCCTCGGACAGATCAAGACAGGCCTTGACGTCCACCAAGAAGGTCTGGTCGGTGGAGCGCTCCCGCTCCATGACGCCGTGGCGGGCGCGTACCCGCAGCCCTCGCAGCGTTATCGAGTCGACCGGATCCGCCGCCGCAGGTACCTGTTTGCGGCTGGCGCGTTCGGAGAGGAGCCGGACAATCGTCTGCCGTACCCTGGACAGGTCGAAGCCCAGCTTCTCCAGCACCTGGACGGCCACCCCGTCGCTTTCACGGACCAGGCCCAGCAGGACGTGCCCCGTACCGATGGAGTTGTGCTTCAGCTGCAATGCTTCCCGAAGGCTCAGTTCCAACACCTTCTTCGCCCGGGGAGTGAACGAGATGTGGCCGGACGGCATCTGGTGGCCCTGCCCGACGGTTTCGACCACCTCGCTCTTCACCGAGTCGAGCCGGACACCGAGGCTCAGCAACCCTCGAGCGGCCACTCCTGCTCCCTCGTGGATGAGGCCTAGCAGGAGGTGCTCGGTACCGATGTAGCCGTGGTTCAGAAGCCGCGCATTCTCCTGGGCAAGCACTATCACCCTTCGGGCCCGGTCGGTGAAGCGCTCGAACATCAGTGCGCCTACCCGGAAGCGTGCGACCGGGAAGGCGGCAAGTCAGGCCGGGGACGGTATGAGGGCCCGGGCGCTGGGACCGAGCGGCCGTCCGATGATCTCCTGGATGACCATCGCCGCCACGCGCGGGTCATCCACCAAGCCGGCGAAGACCACGTATCCGGCCAGGATGCCACCCACCGTGTCGTCCACGAAGTCCCGGTGGACGAGGACCCTGCCTTCGGGCTTGGCCAGGGCCTTCGCCAGGATCTCGAAGGCAAGCTCGACTGCCCCCTCTTCGTGTTCGCTGTCAACCGGAGCCAGATGGACCTCGATACCGGCTCGCTCGTAGCTTCGAACGTTCTGGTTGCCGGGAAGCAGCGACACAACCGTGTTGAATCCGGCCTCAACCAGCCAGGATATCTCCTGCTCGCGCCGGACCCGCCGGTGCTGGATACCCTGACCACCCACCCGAGATGACACGGCGAGGCGATCCTGGATGACCCAGGCGAAGTCCCTTGGCCTACTACCGGTCGGCATCACCCTCATCCATGGCCGCCACCATAGCGTCAGCCAGCGCCAGCGCATCCCGTGTGGACGGCACATCGTGGACTCTCATAACGGATGCGCCAAGGAGGGCCCCGATGCCCGACGCCACGGCGGTAACACCGTCCCTCTCCTCCACGGACCGATCGGTGAGCGCGCCCAGAAAGGCCTTCCTCGATACGCCGATCAGCACCGGCCGACCCAGTTCGGCCAGGTCGGGCAGTCCGTTGAGCAAGGCCAGGTTGTGTTGGAGCGTCTTGCCGAATCCGATCCCGGGATCGACCGCGATCGTATGCCGGTCGACACCCGCCGCCGTTGCCGCCCCGATCCTCCTGCGGAGGAACTCGCTGACTTCCGCTACCACCTCGGCGTAGTGGGGGTCGGTCTGCATGGTGCGGGGATTACCGCGCATGTGCATGAGTACCACACCCACTCCCGACGATGCGCACAAGGAAGCCATTCCCGGGTCTTCGAGGGCCGTAACGTCGTTCACCACTGCTGCTCCGGCCTCGATGGCCGCCTCGGCCACCCCCGGCTTTGACGTGTCGATCGACACCAGCACGCCGGCGGACGCCAGCCTCGCCACCACGCCCACGACCCGCCCGATCTCCTCCTCCTCGGAGACTCCGGCTGCGCCCGGTCGGGTGGATTCGCCTCCCACATCCACGATGTGGGCGCCCTCGCTCCACATCCGCAGACCGCTGGCAACCGCCGCATCCTCCGACAGGCAACGCCCGCCGTCGGAGAACGAGTCGGGCGTGGCATTGACCACCCCCATGATGATGGTGCCCCGGTTCGGGTCGAGGACAGCACCCTTGACGTGCCACCTCGGTCGCCTCATACGCGGCCGCGGTTGATCAGCGAGAAGGCCTCCGCCCGAGTTGCAGCACTACGCCGGAACTGTCCCCGCACCGCCGAGGTCTGGGTGACGGTGCCCGGTTTCCTTACCCCGCGCATCTCCATGCACAGGTGTCGCGCCTCCACGACCACCAACGCACCCCGGGGCGCCAGTACTTCCACGAGGGCATCGGCCACCTGGGTCGTGATTCTCTCCTGCATCTGGGGCCGCCGGGCGTAACCGTCCACCAGCCGCGCCAGTTTGGAGAGCCCGGTGACCCGACCATCCGGTACGTATGCCACGTGGGCGGTGCCATAGAACGGGAGCAGATGGTGCTCGCACATCGAATAGAACGGGATGTCGCGGACCAGCACCATCTCGTCGTGCTTGTCGGCCACGAACACCCGGTACAGATCCTCCCTGGGGTCTCGTTGGATGCCGTCGAATACCTCGGCGTACATGCGAGCCACCCGCAGCGGGGTCTCGGTCAGGCCTTCCCGGTCGGAATCCTCTCCGATCGCCTCCAGTATCTGCCGCACGGCGTCGCGGATCGCGGCCTGGTCGATCCCGCGGCTGGGCACGATCAGCGCGAGATCGGATCGGTGGCCCTCGCGGCCGCCACCCCCTCCACCAGCCCCGGACTACCGGCCGGCGCCTGGATGCGGGGGTCCGAGCCATGCCTGGCTTCCCACTTGGGTACATCGGCGAGAATCTCGACGATCTCGTCGGCTGCCAGGGTCTCCACCTCGATGAGCCTCTCGGCCAGCCGGTGCAGTGCGTCGATATGGGTGGTGAGTATCCGCCTGGCCTCATCATGCGCCTGGCCGAGCAGAGTCCGCACCTCGTCATCGATCGCCGCTGCCACCTCGTTGGAATAGTCCTGCTGGCTCGAATAGTCCCGGCCCAGGAACACTTCGGCGTGGTTCTTCCCGTATTTCATGGGACCGAGCTCGTCGCTCATCCCGTACTCCATGACCATCCGCCGGGCCTGCTCGGTGGCCTTTTCGATGTCGTTGGAGGCGCCGGTGGTCGGGTCGACGAATATCAGCTCCTCGGCGGACCGCCCTCCCATCAGCATGGCCAGTTGGTCGGTCAGCTCCGACCGGCGCATGTAATTGCGGTCCTCCGTCGGAAGCGCCAGCGTGTAACCACCCGCCCGGCCCCTGGGGATGATGGTCACCTTGTGGATCGGGTCAGCGTTGGGCAGCGCGAAACCCACCAGGGCATGTCCGCTCTCGTGGTAGGCGGTGACCTTCTTCTCGTGCTCGCTCATCACCCGGCTCTTGCGCTCGGGACCGGCGATCACGCGGTCGATAGCCTCCTCGAGCTCGTCGGGTTCGACCAGTTCCTTGTCGCGGCGCGCCGCCAAGAGGGCCGCCTCGTTGATCAGGTTGGCGAGATCGGCGCCGGTGAATCCGGGGGTCTGGCGGGCGATCGCCTCCATGTCCACATCCTCGGAGATCGGCTTGCCCTTGGCGTGGACATCGAGGATGGCTCTCCGGCCGCGCAGATCGGGACGATCGACCACGACCTGGCGGTCGAAGCGGCCCGGCCGGAGCAGGGCCGGGTCGAGTATGTCGGGCCGGTTGGTGGCGGCGATCACGATCACCCCGCTGGCCACGTCGAAGCCGTCCAGCTCGACCAGGAGCTGGTTAAGCGTCTGCTCCCGTTCGTCGTGGCCTCCACCAAGGCCGGCACCCCGGTGCCGGCCCACCGCATCGATCTCGTCGATGAAGATGATGGCCGGGGCCGACGACTTGGCCTTCTCGAAGAGGTCACGGACCCGGCTGGCGCCTACGCCGACGAACATCTCGACGAAGTCCGATCCGGAGATCGAGAAGAACGGGACGCCCGCCTCCCCGGCTACCGCCCGGGCGAGGAGGGTCTTGCCGGTTCCAGGAGGCCCGTAGAGCAGTACTCCCTTGGGGATTTTGGCTCCCATTGCCCGGAACTTCTGCGGGGACGCCAGGAAGTCCTTGATCTCTCCCAGCTCCTCGATGGCCTCCCTGAGCCCTGCTACATCCTCGAAGGTGACCTTCGGCTGGTCCTTGGTCACCTGCTTGGCCTTCGCCTTGCCGAACTGCATGATCCGGCTTCCACCGCTCTGCATCTGCATGATCACGAAGATCATGAAGCCGAAGATGAGCAGCCATGGCAGGAATCCGATGATCAGGTCCAGGAAACCCGGCGGCTCGGGATCGATGATCACCTTGACACCGTTGCTGAGAAGCAGATCGGTAAGCGTTCCCTCGTACTCGGCCGGGTAGAGAACGCGGAAGTCGGTCGGTACGTCCGGGACGGTTGTTCCGGGAGCCAGTACGCCTTCGATGGCGTTGGAACTCTCGAGGATGGTCGCTTCGGCTACGGAGCCGCTCTCCACCAACTGTTCGAATACGGTCAGATCGATCTCACCCGATTCGGCCGCCGTGTTCAGAAACCGCTGGCCCAGCAGCACGAGTGCCATCACCACAAGACCGTAGAGAACGATGGTGCGGGTGGTCTTACTCAATTTCCCTTCCTCATGTTGCTGCCGCAGCGCGGCGAGAGACCCGGTGAGCCCGGTATCGTGGCGTAGCGGAGGTTCGCGTTCCCCATGCTACGGGAAAAACGAGCCTATCACGGTGAGGAACGGGAACTGCTCTCGTCGGCTTACAGCATCTTGCTATAGCGAATGCTCGTCTAGAACCCCCACATAGGGAAGATTCCGGTAGAGCTGGTCGAAGTCCAAGCCGTAACCCACCACGAACTCGGGGCCGATCCGGAAGCCGACGTATCTGGCCTCGACCGGGATCTGTTGCGTCCCCTCCTTCAGCAACAGCGTGGCCAACTCAATCGAGCTCGGGTTCCTCAACCGGAGGGTTCGCAACAGGTAGTCGAGGGTGAGACCCGAATCCACGATGTCCTCCACCAGGAGCACGTGGCGGCCGGCGATCTCCTCATCCAGGTCCTTGAGTATGCGCACCACGCCCGAAGTCTTGGTGCTCGAGCCGTACGAAGACACCGCCATGAAGTCGAACTCCACCGGGATGGAGATGTGCCGGGCCAAGTCGGCCATCACCATGAAAGCCCCCCGCAACACCCCAACAACCAGCAGCCGCTCGCCCTGGTAGTCACGGGAAATCTCCTCGCCCATGTCACGCAGGCGATGGGCGATCTCCTCTTCGCTGATCAGTACCCGACCGGCTTCCACCGCTCCTCCCTCGTCGCCTCCACGAAGACGTACCCCATCGTATCCTCGTCGACCCATCCGCGATAAGCCCGGCGCACGCCGGGAACCCACACGACCTCACCACCTATCGCCAGCACCGGCCATCCCGCCCGTTCGGCCCTGGGGACGCGGGCCTCGGAAAGCGCGTCCGCCACCCGCTTGCCTCCACGTGCCATGGCAAGCCGGTCATCGTCCCCGACCGGCCGGACTACCACCTCGCTCCCGGCCATGATCCGGGCATCGAAGACCTGGCGCCACCGGGACAGGGGAAAGGCATGCGGCCGCCCGGGATGCTCGCGGGCCTCCCAGTTCCAGGCGCCCCAGCGGGTTGCTCCTGGCATCGACAACGGAACGACTGGCGGGCCGGTGGGCCGGTCTTCGGCGCCGATTAGCACGTAAGCCCCCACCCGGGCCACCCGGTGTCCCCCCGAGATGCGACCCTCCTTCCCGTCCGCGGCCGCTCTCAGCACCGCATCCACGTCGCGCCGGGCGCCCGGGTATCCGTCACCGAGCGTCCGCAGGGCCCGGCGGACCACCCGGGCTGCCAGGGCCGGCGGCAGGGTATGGACCTCGCCGGCTGCGATCCGCACCGATCCTCCAACCTGCTCCACCGTGGCCGATGCGCTCGCCCCCTCGAGGAAGGCCAGGTCGGCCTCGACCAGCCGGGCCAGATCGGCCAGCCTCCGGCCGATGCCAGGGGCGAGAGTGCGTTCCCATCCTGCCAGGGCGCGCCGGATCCTGACCCGCCGGTAGGAAGCATCCTGGTTGGCCAGATCGTCGGCGAACGGCAGTCCCATCAGAGTCGCCAGCTCCCGGGTCTGGGTCCGGGTCACCTCGAGCAGGGGACGCACGACACCGGGACGATGCCGGTGAATCCCCCTCAACCCGTCGAGCCCGGATCCCCACAAGAGGTTCCCGAGGACCGTCTCGGCCTGGTCATCCAGCGTGTGGCCGGTGGCTATCCGCTCCCCGGCGCCCAGCTGCCGCTCAAGCGCCTCGTAGCGGGCCTGGCGGGCGACAGCCTCGGGCGAACCCGGCCGGGAGGTGTCCACCCTGACGGCAACCAACTCCAGGCAGAGCCGGCCCGCGACAGCCCGGGCGGCTGACTGCATCAGGTCCGAGGCGGGCCAGCCGTGGTGAACATGTACGGCTCGGGGGCTACTCCCGCACTCCTGGAGCGCCCAAGCCAGCACCCCGCTGTCGGCGCCCCCGCTCAGAGCCACCACCGGCCGGCAGGGGTCGTCTCCGAGCGCTTGGCCGACCAAGGTCACGACCTCGGAACCGAGTCGCTCTAGGCGACGCGAGCCAGCCACGTCTCGGGGGCCTTGATCTCCGCTCTGGTGGGCAGGGTCTCGGGCGACTCCCAGGCTCGATTCACCGCCGACCATCCTGCCCGCTTCTCCACGGCCAGGATGAACTCCCGCCCCTCGTCGTACTGTCTCAGCTTCATTTCCAACCCTGACAGGCGCAACAGGGCCGCCACGCGGGGATCGTGCCGGCGTCGGGTGAAGAGATCGGACATCCGCTTCCAGGTGACCAGATGTCTTTGCGCGATCCGGTCCATCACCACGTGCCCATGACCTTCGACCAGCGACATGAGGGCCTGCACCCGGTCGAGATGCTCCAACTCGGCAGGGGTGGCCATCAAGCCCAGCACCCCGGCCTCCCCCAGCGGGGGGATACCTTCCATGATGGCCTTGCCCGCCCGAGAAACGAGGATCTCCAAGCGGGACGGATCCTCGGGCGCGGATTGGGACACGAGGGTGCTGGCCAGGCCCAGAAAGTAGTCTCGAAGCCAGGGAACACCGACGAACTGGAGCCGGTGGGTGACCTCATGAAGAGCCACCCAGAACCGGAAGTCGCCGGGACGGAGCTGGAACTTCCGCTCCATCTCCAGGATGTTGGGGGCGGGCAGGCAGATCTGATCCCCCCGACCGTCTGATGGGAGCAGCAGTTCGTACTGGCCCAGGACCCGCCGTGACAGCAACCCCAGAACAGCTCCGGTCTCGATCGCCATCAGAAGCCCGGCAACGCGGTGGCCCGACCCGGTCTCTTCGGCGTGATCCTCCAACTTCTCCTCCACCGGACGTAACAGTTCGGAAAAGAAAGCCAGATTGCGCTCCACCCAGGTGAGGCGGTCGATAATCACAACGCGGGGCTCGCCCGGCGCGCAAAAGCCGGTCTCCTCCTCGACCATCGCGCCGGCTCGGTGAACCATGGTGGGGGCCATCGCTTCGAGATCGGCCAGGTGATAGCTACCGGCCAGTGGGTAGGTGCCCGCCAGGTACCCGGCCACACGTAACGTTCGCGCCCGGTCCTCGGGTTGCATCAGGCCGGGGCCTATGGGCGCCGGCCCCTGCGCGACCTCGGCGTTCTCACCTGATCACGCGGTAGCGGTTCTTGGTGACCCTCACGAAGTACATGATTATGGCGCCCACCACCGCGGCGGTACCGAGTAGCAGCGTGGCCGGTACCAGGAACCGGTAGGACCATTCGGGTTCGGGTTCCGCAGGGGGATCGTCAGGAACCGGAACAGCCGGCACGGGCGCATCCGCCGCCGGGGTCTCGTCAGCCGCACCTGCCGGAAGGGGGGAGGCAACCAACCAGGCACCGAGGACCAACCCCACGAGCAACCATGCGACCGAACCCCTAAGAGCCCTAGTACGTGCCGCCCCTGCCATGGAGTCGATTCTACCAGCCTCAGTTAGTCAGTTGGTTGTAGTTTGTAGTATGTAGTTTATAGTTATTAATTATATTAAACTAGTTAGTAGGCTATAATTAGTTAACTAGTGACTAATAAGTGTCCACTATCAACCAGGAAGCTGCCAGCCGGGCGGGACATCGACCGGGAGGGGTTGGCGGAACACGCCTTCGGGAATCGGGCTGCCGGTGCGGATCAACGCCAGGTTCCAGGTGGGTGAGAACCCCAGCACGGACCGGAGCAACCTCACCCCTACCGCACCGGCCGGCCGGCTGCCACGGCGGAGCCGGATCCCGAGCAAGTCTCTGATCCGACCCGGAACGATCGAGACCGCCCCGAGGTAGAGGAGCCGGTAACCGACTCTCTGTACCCGGTCGAACGGCGGGTCTGCCAGGAAGTCCACCGCTGACCGCATCCCGGGTGACGGAGCCAGGTCCGGATGATCCGCCACCCAGCGCGACAGCGAGGCGGCCTCCTCGGGCACTGGCTCGGCACCCAGCATCCGCCCGATCCGGGCCTGCTCCCGTACGAAGCGATCAGCGTCGGTCGAGGTCAGGGCAGCCGCCCCGAATGCCCTGTGGGCCGCCAGGAACGAATCCGTGAGCACGTTGTGCACCCAGGCGGACAGGTCCGGAGCGGCTGCCGAGTATGGCCGCCCGCGATGGGACTCTCCCTCCACGCGGCCATGAACCTGCCGGACCGCCTCCACGGCGCGCTCAACCTCAGGACCGGCACCGAACGTGGTGGCGGTGACGTAGGCGGAGGTCCGTGACAGCCGGCCCAGCGGATCGACCCGGTAGCGGGAGTGGTCGGCAACCCCGGCGACCACCTCCGGATGGGAACTCTGGATCAGCAACGCCCTTATGCCGCCCACGAAGGCGGCCACGTCCGAAATGACCGACCAGGACACGGATCCGGGACCGCACACGCCGGGGTCGCCGGGAAAGTCCAGGGTATGGCGCAGGGGATACTCGATATGGCCGAACGGGCCTGTGGCAGAGGCTCGGACCCGGGTCCGCCACGACTCCCCCATCCTGCTCGAACGAGGTCGGGTCAGGAGCTTCGTTCCCGGATCAGGCGGCGGACCCTCTCCACCACCTCGGGCGGAGCATCGACGTGGGCCCGTTCACGGACGAACCGGCGCAGTCGTTTTTCGAATCGGAAGGCTTGTCTGCAGTTCGGGCATAGCCTGAGGTGCAACCGGATCCGGATCCTCCGGACGGCCCGTATCTCGCCGTCGAGATAGGAGTAGAGCCTGGTGGCGGCCCGGAAACACGGTTTGCGACGCATCAATCCCCTTCCCCGTCGGTGGTGTGGAACCCTCGCTCCTCCGCGGTTTGCCACAATAGCTTCTGTAGCGCCCTTCTTCCTCGATGGAGCCTGGACATCACGGTTCCGATGGGAATCTCCAGCATCCCTGCGATCTCCTTGTAGGAGAATCCCTCCAGATCGGCCATCAGCACCGGCATCCGGTATTTCCGGGGCAGCTTGTCGATCGCCTTCCGTACATCGGACCCCTCCAGCGCCTCAAACACCTCGTCCTCCGCCGAGCGCGCCGCTCGATCGGTCTCGGCGGTGGCCACCCGCTTGTAGAGATAGAGACCCTCCACCTCGTCCAGATCGACCTCGTCGGGACGGCGCTGCCGCTGCCGGTATCGATTGATGAAGGTGTTGGTCAGGATCCTGTACAGCCAGGCGCGCAGGTTGGTCCCCTCCTCGAAGCCATCGTATCCCCGGTAGGCCTTGAGAAAGGTCTCCTGCACCAGATCCTCGGCATCCGCCCGGTTGCGGGTCATGCGCAAGGCAGCCGAGTAGAGGGGATGCGTGTACTGTATGGCGTCCCGCTCGAAGTTCGCCCTGTCCGCCATCCGTCCCGTCCTAGCTACCCACTGCCACGGGCGATCCGCCGGCTTGCCGTGGCCACGAAGCTCACGCTTCCGGGCACAAACCGCGTGATGCCTAAGAGCCGGAGAGGGGATTCGAACCCCTGGCCTGCTCATTACGAGTGAGCTGCTCTACCCCTGAGCTACTCCGGCTGGTCCACCAATTCTAGTGGTGGCGACCCACACTCTCATTCGTGGGCCGGCTGGTTCGGGTAGGCGGCTTCCAACCGGTGTAGCTCCCGGTCCAGCGCGGAGCGGATGGACTCGTTGAGGGTTGCCACCGGGTCGGACCGATCCATGAACGGGCTCGGGTCGATCGGTGCTCCGACCACCACCCTGATGGGTGCGCGCCCTATCCGGGTCCCGTCCATGGGCATGGCGTGCTGGCTCCCCCAGATAGCCACGGGGACGACCGGCACCGACGCCCGTACTGCCAACCAGGCCCCGCCGGCATTGAGCGGGACCTCCCCCCAGGCCGCCACCCGGCGGCCTTCCGGGAACACCCCGACGGGGCGACCCGACTCCAGGTGACGAAGGGCCGCCCTCAAAGCCCCGAGCACCGGGCGGTTGGACCTGGAGACCGGAACGGAATCGAAGACGGTCAGCACCGCATCGAGGGCCAGGTGGACCCCCCAGAGCTCGTCAAGGGCCAGGAACCGCACCGGCCGGCGCAGAGCCAGGCCCGCGATGGGTGGATCGAGCGACGAGACGTGGTTGATGACCGCTACGAACGGGCCCTTAGGCAACCGAGCCCTACGGACCACCGAATACGGGAACCAGGCGGCCAGAACCCTCGCCAACGGCCACATCACCACCCAGACGATCCTGCTGAAGGGCCCCCGGAAAGCGGCCGGAGCGATGGGTCAAGCCCCGTTCGCGGTGGCCTGGAGTTGCTTCAGGTGGTCGTTGGTGCCGAGCGCGATGATGACGTCGCCGGGTTCCAGCACCAGCTTCCCGTCCGGGTTGGTTAGGAACGTCTCGTCACGCCCGATCGCCAGGATGCTGGTCCCGGTCCGCCGCTGGACACCTGTTTCCCTCAGGGCGCGCCCGGCAAGTTGCGAGGCCGGGGTAACCTCGAAGTGCGCCATCCTCACCTCGAACTCGCCGTCCCTCATCACGACATCTAGGAAGTCGACCACCTCCGGCTGCGCCACCAGCGCCGCCATGTGCGCCCCGCCGATCTGGTTGGGATTCACCACCCGGTCGGCGCCGGCCTGTTGCAGCTTGCCGATGGTCGCCTCGTGGTTGGCTCTTGCCACGATGAAAATCTCGGGATTGACCGACCGAGCCGTCAACGCCACGAACAGGTTGTCAACGTCGGAGCCGAGGGCCAGTACCAGAGTTCGGGCCCGTTCCAAACCGGCCCGCTGCAGGACGAAGTCATCGGTGGCATCTCCGTGCACTATCGGGACATCGAACGAACCGTCCAACCGGTCCGGAGGCGACCGGTCCACGATGACCACCTGCCTGCCGTGTCGGGTTATCTCCTCGTCTCGGGTTATCTCCTCGTAGATCGCCTCCCCTACCTGTCCGAAGCCGCACAGGATCACATGTCCCGTGAACCGGTCGATCTTTCGTCTCATTCTTCGCCTCCGGAAGTCTCCCGCAATCGTGGCCTCGAACATGGTATTGATCAGGACTCCGAGGGTATACAGGGCAATGCCGGTCCCACCGAGGATCAGGAAGATCGAGTACACCTGGTGGCTCGAATTGAACTCACTCGCCTCCCCGTAGCCGACCGTCGAGACGGTGATCACCGTCTGGTAGAGACCGTCGAGCCACGACAGGCCCAGCAGGACATAACCAGTAGTGCCGAGGATGAGCACCATGGCGAACAAGGCCAGCCCCTCGCGGACACGCGCCCAGCTGACCGAGCCGTCTTCGGAGAAACGCGCAGCGCGACCGATCATACGCCTGAGCTTAGGCCTGGAGCCCCCCCCCACCGGCGCAGGTCCGGCCACCGGCTCGGAGGGGAGGCGGTCATCGTCAGGCCTTGCGGGCCAGGAGCAGGCCGTCCGCAACCGGCAGGAGGGTGACGTCCACTACTCGGCCATCCCGGCCGATCTCGGCGGTCAGGTCCCGGAGAATGGACGTCTGCCGGCCGCTGTCGGCAGGGTCGACCACCCGCCCGCTCCAGAGGATGTTGTCAAAGATCATCAGCCCGCCGGAGCGCAGTAGGGACAGGCAACGCTCGTAGTACCCGGGGTAGTTCTCCTTGTCGGCGTCGATGAAGGCCAGGTCGAACTCACCACCCTTTCCTTCCCGGATCAAGCCGTCCAGCGTTTCGATGGCAGGACCGAGCCGCAGGTCGATCCGGTCGGCCACGCCTGCTCGCTCCCAGTAGCCGCGGGCCACATCCGTGTAGTCGACGCTGATGTCACAGGCCACCAGCGTGCCGCCGTCTCGCATCGCGCGGGCCATGGAGAGACTGCTGTAGCCGGTGAACACACCAATCTCGATGATGCGGGTCGCGTCCATGAGCTTCACCAGCATCCCCATGAACTGGCCCTGGTCCGGTGAGATCTGCATGTTGGACTCGGGCATATGCCCGGTCACTTCCCGTAGATCGCGGCCCAGATCGTCCTCCCGGAGAGTGTTGGCCAGGATGTACTCGTACAACTCCGCCGAGATGTACCGGTTGCCGATGCTCATGCTTCTACCTCGTGTTCCCTTCTCGAGTGATGTTACAGGCGACCCATCGGCCAGTAACCAATGGCCTTCAACTAGTTGATCGTGGTCACGGGACCCGCGATAACAAACGAGCGCTCATAGCGTGAACACGTCCTAGCAACTAGCAATCGGCTAGGCGGTTGAAGAGCCAGGTCAACACCAGTCTGGGGCGCTGGTTCTGCCGGAGTTGGACGCCGGCATCGATCACCAATTCCGCCGAGCGCGTCGCCGGACGAGCCGGCACCTTCGCCAACTCGGTCCTCGGCACGTCCGGGTTGCGGACCGGCCCACCGTGCTGGACGGAGGCCGCGTCCAGGTACCAGGAGGCCAACATATCCAAGCCGGCCATCAGCAACGACTTGCCGGTCCGCCGCAAGGTGCGCTCGTAACCGTCGCGTAATGCCTTCGGCACCGCGTTCCCGCGTGACTTGAATGCCTTGATCTCCTGCTCGCGGCGGGCCTTGATCCCCTCCAGGAGAGGCTCGTGGGCTTCGAGCATCTCCTCCGCCAGACGGAAGCCATGGCCGGGTTGGGACGGGAGTCGACCCGGAACCGCCAGCCATGACTGCCGGAAAGCCGCCACCTCGTTGCTGTTCGCCAGGTCCAGTGCCAGGCCCGGCCTTCCCCCCGCAATCCGGGCGATCATCGACGCCCTCTCCGCTTCCGTGTCCCGTTCTACCAGTGCGGCTGCAAGCTCTCCCTCCGGCACCTGCCTGAAGCGCACCAACCGGCAACGGCTCGCCACCGTGGGAGGGAGGTCGTCGGCCGACTCCGCCACCAGCACGAATACCGTCCGGGGCGGGGGCTCCTCCAACGTCTTGAGCAGGGCGTTGGCTGCTGCCTCCGTCATCGTCGAAGCCTCGTCGAGAATGAACACCTTCCGGTCGGCCTCCACGGGGCGGAGGCTGGCGGCGGTGATCGCCTCCCGGGCCTGACCGACCCCGAAACCGGCCCGACCCTCGGGTCCGATCATCACCACATCGGGGTGGCTCCTTCGCATCACCCGATCCCTGCCGGCCTCCGACCGGCTCACCAACTCCGCCGCGAAGGAGAGGGCCACGGTGGCCTTTCCGACACCGGACGGTCCGGCGAACAGGTAGGAGTGGGCCGGCGACGCCGCCTCGGCGGCCAGCGCGTCCAGGGTGTCCCGGTGGCCGATAATTCCGGCGCCGATGGGCAACTCCGCCATCAGGCTCGGGCCTCCAGAGCGTTCCAGGCGGCGGCAAGCACCTGCTCCATAGGACGCCCGGCGTCGACCACCACGAAGCGATCCGGCTCGTCGCGGGCAAGGCCGGCGAAGCCCTTGGCAACCGCCTCGAGGAACGCAAGCCCCTGGGAGCCGATCCGATCCGGTCTGGCCTGGCGATCGAGGCCCTGCTGCGGGGAAACGGTAAGCAGCAGCACCACATCGGGCCAGGTACTCCCCAGGCCGGGCTGGTTGATCCGGCGGACGCGGTCCACGCCCAGCTGGCGACCCGCACCCTGGTAGGCGAGCGACGAGTACACGGAGCGGTCGCTGAGCACCCAGGCGCCCCGATCGAGTGCGGGACGGATCACGTCGGTGACGAGCTGGGCCCGCGCCGCTGCGAACATCAGCGCTTCCGCCCACGGGGTTACCGGCGGCCCGTCCAGGAGGATCCGCCGCAAGCCCTCCCCCGCCGCGGTCCCACCCGGTTCCCGCACCCGCATCACCTCGTGGCCGGCCTCCTCCAGGAGAAGGGCCAGCGCGGTCGAGACGCTGGTCTTGCCGGCCCCGTCGATACCCTCGAGCGCTACGTAACGGTTCATCTCCGGAGCCCCGCCGTCTCGCACCAGTTCAATCGCGGTACCCGGAGTCGCCCCTCCGGCCCCTCATCAAGCCGAACGCACGGGAGGCATCCCGGATCGACCGGCGTACCTCGGGCGGGACATCCGGTTTGAGGAGGGCCGACCGGATGGCGAGAATCGACAACGTGCCCGTGCCCAGGATGAGCACGCCGGAGATCCCGAACAGGTTCCGGATGCCGCTGTCGAACGGTGCCGGGAGAATGCCGTCCAGCGCGGTTGCCACCACCACCGCCAGCGCGAAAGAGGCCAGCATGGCCATGCGAACCAGTGTGAACAGGGCCGCGAAGGTACGTCCCCGGAGG
The DNA here is from genome assembly GCA_009841105.1 of Acidimicrobiia bacterium. Classification (GTDB taxonomy): domain Bacteria; phylum Actinomycetota; class Acidimicrobiia; order Spongiisociales; family Spongiisociaceae; genus Spongiisocius; species Spongiisocius variivorans. The sequence continues at coordinate 144,748 of VXMM01000023.1, forward strand.
GTGTCGTCCACCTCACCGTGGAGGTGGGTGAAGCCTGTGACATAAGCGACACCGGTCCCGACCCCTCCGACCAGCACCCAGCCGGCCGCGCCGCTGATGGTCTGGGCGAAGGCGGCCAGCGCGATGGCCAGGCCGGCCAGGCCCAGGCTGAGCGCGTAGGTCAGGTCGTAACGGGTCCGGTCGGAGCTGAACACGGCCACCCCCAGCATGCCCAGACCCACCCCTACGCCCAAGGCGGTAACCAGCACGCCGAACCCCGTATCGCCTCCTCGCAGGACGGTTCTGGCGAACGACTGGCCCAAGGGCAGCAGAGCGCTGCCGCCGAACAGGGCCACCGCCATCCCGAACACCACCCGGCGGACGGTACGGGTGCGGGTGACGAAGGCAAAGCCCTCGACCAGGTCACGCAGGGGTTGCTTCCAGTCCCTGCCCGGCCGGTCCCCGGCGTCGCGCGCTTCGGCGAGCGTCGGCTTGGGAATGGGGATGGTGGCCACGATCGCCCCGGAAACCAGGAAGGTCAGGGAATCCAGGGCGAAGGCGAGGTCGGGGGCGCGGTCGATCGGACCCACCGCACCCACCAGAACGTAGAGGGCGGCCACGCCCGACCATGTGGCTGCGCCGATCGGAGCTGTTCCATAGGCGGCGGCCGCGGAGAAGCTGTTGGCCTTCACCAACTGCTCCGTCTCGACCAGGGTGGGTACGGCCGCCTCCCGAGCCGGTTGGCGAACCATGGTCAGGATCTCGAGTATCGAGGAGATGATGGCGATGGTGACCAGATCGTTGGCCAGTATCAGCCAGAGCACCACCACCGCGCGCCCGCCATCGGAGAGCACCATCGTCCACTTGCGGTCCAATCGATCAGCCAGCACACCCGCCAGCGAACCCAGCAGCAGGCTCGGAATGATCCGGCTCACCAGGGGTACCAGGACCGCGGTACTGCCGCCTATGTGGTCGGCCAGAGCCAGCGTCGCGAAAAACGTGATCCAGTCGCCCCACGAGGAGGCGGCGCTCGCCCACCAGAGCCTGGCGAAAGCGCCTCTGCGTACTAGTTCTATGGTCGTCCTCGGATGGTCGCGTCACGCCCGCCCGGTACCCTCGTAGCCGGTGGGCTCGGGTAGTTTCTTCCGGGCCGGCCGGTCGTCGGGCCGACTGGCCCGTTTTGACAAGCCCGACAGAATCAGGATATTAAGACCTAATGGCCAAGCCGCTCATCATCGTCGAATCCAACGCCAAGGCCAAGACCATCGGGAGCTACCTGGGAGGGGGCTACCGGGTGGAGTCCTGCCAGGGGCACATCCGGGACCTGCCCGACCGCGCCCAGCAGATCCCCGCCAAGTACCGGGACCAGCCCTGGGCCAAGAACTGGGGGGTCGATGTAAATAACGATTTCCAACCCCTGTACATCGTTCCCAGCGACCGGCGCCGTATCGTATCCAAACTGCGGCAAGCAGCTAAGGAGGCATCCGAGCTGTACCTGGCAACCGACGAGGACCGCGAGGGAGAGGCCATCGCCTGGCACCTCACCGAGGTGCTCAAGCCCAAGGTTCCGACCCACCGGATGGCGTTCCACGAGATCACCCCGGGCGCGATCCGCAACGCCCTGGCCAACCCCCGCACCATCGACAGCTACCGGGTCGACGCCCAGGAAGCCCGGCGAACTCTGGACCGGCTGGTCGGCTACGGCGTGTCGCCGGTGCTGTGGCGCAAGGTCAGGAGGGGCCTCTCCGCGGGACGTGTCCAGAGCGTGGCGGTACGCCTGCTGGTGGAGCGGGAACGCCGGCGGATCGCGTTCCGATCGGCCAGCTTCTGGAACGTGGAGGCCCGGCTCGTCACCGGCGGCGGTGAGGACTTCCAGGCCCATCTGGTGGCCGTGGACGGCGTGCGTCCGGCCGGGAGCAGGGACTTCGACTCCCGGGGGAACCTGGAGTCGGACCGGGTCACACTCCTCGACGAGACCCGGTCGGACCGGCTCGCCCGGGCTATCGAGGGCTCCTTGTTGCGGATCCGTTCGGTGGACCGCAGGCCGTATACCCGCAAGCCCCAGGCTCCCTTCCGCACCTCGACCCTCCAGCGAGAGGCCTCCACCAGGCTGCGTTTCGAGCCGGGCCGGACCATGCGGGCCGCCCAGTCCCTCTACGAGAACGGCTATATCACCTACATGCGGACCGACAGCATCACCCTGTCGGAGACCGCCCTGAAGACGGCCCGCTCCGAGGTCGCGAAGCGGTTCGGCAACAACTACCTGCCCTCCGGACCCATCCGGTACACCGGCAAGGTGGCCAACGCCCAGGAGGCGCACGAGGCCATCCGGCCCGCAGGCGACCGGTGGAGGACGCCCGAGGAAGTGGCGGCGCTGGTGTCCGACCGTGACCAGCACCTGGTCTACCAGTTGGTATGGGCCCGTACCCTGGCCTCGCAGATGGCGCCGGCCCGCGGCGAGTCCACCCGGGTCAGAGCGGGAACCATGCTCGATGACGGGACCGACTTGGAGTTCGAGGCCTCGGGCCTGGTCATCCGGTTCCCCGGCTTCCTGAGGGTCTATGCCCAGTCCGACCGGGAGCGTCACCTGCCCCGGCTCGAGGTGGGCGACCAGGTAACCGCCCGGAACGCTCTCGCCAAGGAACACCGTACGGAGCCGCCGAGCCGGTACAGCGAGGCCTCCCTGATCAAGGAACTCGAGGACAGGGGAATCGGTAGGCCGTCCACCTACGCATCCACCGTTTCCACGATCATCGAGCGCGACTACGTGTTCAAGAAGAGAACCGCGCTGGTCCCGTCTGTGACGGCCTTTACCACCACGGAGCTACTGGAACGCCACTTCGACCACTTGGTCGACTACGGCTTCACCTCCCGCATGGAGGACGACCTCGACAAGATCGCCCGGGGCGAGGAGCGAAAGGTCCCATGGCTGAATCGCTTCTTCCACGGGAACGGGTCCCCCGGCCTGCTGGAGTTGATCGCCACCGAGCGAGTCAAGGAGATCGACCCCCGCAGCCTCTTCATCCGGATCGGGGAGGACACCTCCGGCGCGGAGGTGGTCGCGCGGGTGGGCAGGTACGGGCCGTATCTCGCGAGAGGCGAGGATCGAGCGTCGATTCCGGAAGATCTGCCGCCGGACGAGTTGACCCTCGAGAGAGCCGTGAAGCTCCTGGAAGCTCCTTCGGGCGACAAGATCCTCGGCACCGATCCTGACTCGGGTCTGACCGTCCTGGCTCGCAGCGGACGGTACGGGCCCTACGTGCAGCTCGGTGAGCAGGTCACGGGGTCACGCCAGAAGCCCAAGAGGACCTCCCTGCTGGCCGGCATGGAACTCGACGCCCTGAGCCTGGAGGACGCCCTGCGGCTCCTTTCCCTGCCCCGAACCGTGGGGGTTCATCCTGACACCGGCGAGGCCATCGTGGCGGGTCTGGGGCGCTACGGACCCTATCTGAAGATGGGTAAGGAGTACAGGAACCTGAAGGATCAGGAACTTCTCTTCGGCATCACCCTGGAAGAGGCGGTCACGGCGATGAACCGGCCGAAGACCCGCCGAGGGGGTCGGCCCGCGCCACCTCTCAAAACGCTGGGCAAGGACCCGGAGGCCGGGGGCGAGATGGTGATCAAGACAGGGCGGTACGGGCCATACCTCACTGATGGCTCTGTGAACGTCTCCGTTCGAGAGGATGCCGTGGCCGGGTTGGGCCTCGAGGAGGCCGCCCGGCTTCTGGCTGCCAAGCGGGCGAAGCTGAAGAGCCAGGGCAAGTGGCCACCCAAGAAGAGGAAACGCTAGACACGCCGCCACCGTTGTGGGATGTTGCGGAAGGCGACACCGAGGGCCATGACGGGCAGCACCGTCGCCAGGACCCCTCCCACGTACGGAACCTGGAGAAGGATCACGAACAGCAGGGCAGCCGCCAGGAACGACCCGTACGGTCCCATCCGGAACCTGGTCACGAGGCCCCACGCCCACACGATCACCGGCACCGACCCCGCGATGAACGCGAGCAGGAACGCCAGGACGGCCGGAACGAGGCTCACCAGACCAGCAATCACGGCAGCCGTCACCACGCCGGGAGGCCCGGCCCAGATGGCCAGGACGGGAACGGTCACCGGCAGGGTCAGGATCAGGAGGGCCACCACTCCCCGAACCACGATCCCTACCGGGCGCCTGCGCACGCGTTCGACGCAGGCATAGAGCCATCCCGGCCTGAAACGGATCGCCATCAACCCCATGGCGATGAACAACAGGAAGACCACCAGACCTCCCAGGAGGCGTCCCGCCCTCAACCAGAGGTCCGGCGCCAGGGGCACCCGGCGCACCAGAGTGCCCCCGATGGTGGCTCCGGGATCGATCTCGGCATCGTCGGCGCTCCGATAGCCCAGGTCTCCGGCGATCACGGCGGCCGGACCGACCCGGAGATGGTCGACGGTCATCTCCACGTCCCGGCCCACCCGGCCGTCGATGGTGGCCCAGAGGGTCCGGCCGCCCAGGTCGCGACCCAGGCCGCCGTCGGTCACCAACCTGATAGCCCACACCAGCGCATCACCGCCGATCTCGCCCCCCAGCACCGCGTCGCGGGCCAGGATGGCCACCTCATCCCCCACTTCGCCCGACACATCGAGGTCGACGCCGGCCAGCCGGACCGACCCCTCCACCGCCCCCTCGATCGACACCGTACGGGCGAAACCGACCACGTCCCCCGTCACCGAGCCCGTGACCTGGAGGCGGCTGGTGGCCACGACCACCAGGTCGCCCTCGATGGTCCCGTGGATCCGGACCACCGAGGCCGAGACGTACAGATTCTCCCCCACCACGTCCGACTCCGGGACGATGTAGATGTCCCCGCTGACCGTTTGGAGAGCCTCGGGGGCGCCGGAGGCCGTCAGGAGCAGTGCCGCCACACCCAACCCGAACAGCCTTGAAGCCAAGTGCTTAGACACCGACCCCGTTCAATAGGTCAAGCAGTGGGCCGGGGAAGATCCCCAGCGCCACGGATGCGCCTGCCGCTACGACCAGGACCCACCGGATGCTCCGGGCAACGACGAGAGTCGTTTCAGCGCCCTCGTCGCCCCGGAAGTACATCACCACCACCAACCGCAGGTAGAAGAAGAAGGCCGCCACCGATGCCAGCAGGCCTGTGATCACCAGCCACTCGTACCCGCCCTCCCAGGCGGACGTGAACACCTGGAACTTGCCGATGAACCCGGTGGTGAGGGGCATGCCGGACATGGCGATCATCAGCGTGGCCAGAACCGCCGCCACCACGGGCGACCGCCTGGCCAGACCTCGGTACTCCTCGAAGGAACTACCGGTGTTGGCCTGGCCGCTGACCGCCGTCACCGCTGCGAACGCCCCCACCACCATGACCGAATAGGTCGCCACGTAGAACATGACCCCCGAGATGCCGACCAGTCCAGCCGCCAGCCCGGTCAGGATGAAGCCGGCGTGGGCCACTCCGGAATAGGCCAGCATCCTTCGCACGTCGGATTGCTGGATCGCCAGCAGGGTACCCAGTGTCACGGACGCCGCCGCTATGAGCGCCAGGCCATCCCCCCACGCCCCGGAGTAGCGCTCGAAGCCGCCGGTCAGGATGTTGATCAGGGCGGCGAACCCTCCGATCTTGGCCACGGCCGCCATGAACCCCACCACGCCGGACGGAGCTCCCTGGTAGACGTCCGGCGCCCAGGAGTGGAATGGCGCCGCTGTGACCTTGAAACCCAGGCCGACCACGATCAGGCCGACCCCGATGAGCAGAACCGCCGGACGGGTCACGTGGACCCCCGACAGGCGGGCCGCTATCTCGTTGACGTCGGTGCTACCCGTGGCCGCGTAGACCAGGGCTCCGCCGTAGATGAAGATGGCGGAGGCGAACGCACCCAGCAGGAAGTACTTCATGGCGGCCTCGTCTCCGGCCGGGGAGCTACGCATGATCCCGGCCAGCACGTAGAGGGCGATGGAGCCCACCTCCAGCGCCACGAAGGTCATCACCAGGTCGGCCGAGGCGCCCATCAGCATGAAGCCGACGGTCGCCACCATGATCAAGGCGATCCCCTCGGCGGCGCGACGGCGCAGCCCCACCAGCATCCGCCAAGCGGCAGCCGTTCCCAGCACGGTTGCCACCAGCAGGATGGCCCGCACCGTGACCGATAGGTGGTTCAGCAAGAGCGTTCCCCCGAACGACACGCCCGGTCCGTCGAGGTCGACCCGGCGCCACTGGAAACCGATCGCGATCGCGACGAGCGCGTAGGTGGCCGAGACGAGCCACCCGTGCACGCGGGACGAGGGCCGGGCGAACACATCCACCATCAGCACCACCACCGCCCCGGCGGTAAGGATGATCTCCGGCGCGACGGCCAGGTAGGAGACGCCGGTCATCCGCCGCTCCCCGACGCCACGAGATCGCTGCCGCCCGGTTCGGGCGCCTCGTACCCGGTGGTGGCTTCAACCCGCTCCAGGACCGCGTCCGTGGACGGACCGATCACGTCCAGGGCCACCTTCGGGTAGACGCCCAGCACGATGATGAGCGCCACCAGCGGCACGAAGACCAGGGTCTCCCCGATCGACAGGTCCGAGACCTGCCGGTTGGCCGGGTCCGTTATCTCGCCGGTGAAGACCCGCTCGTACGCCCACAGCAGGTAGACCGCCGCCAGGATGACACCCGTGGCGGCCAGCACCGTGTACACCGGCAGGGTCGGGTAGCTCCCTACGAGGATCAGGAACTCCCCCACGAAACCGTTCAGACCCGGCAGCCCGATCGAGGCGAAGGCGATGAACAGGAACATGCCCGCGAAGACGGGCATCGACGAGGCGAGACCACCGAAGTCGGCTATCAACTTGGTGTGGCGACGCTCGTAGATCATCCCGACCAGCAGGAACAGCGCCCCGGTGGTGAGCCCGTGGTTGATCATCTGGACCACGCTTCCCTCCAGGCTCTGGGAGGTCAGGGCGAACGTCCCGAGGACTATGAAGCCCAGGTGGCTGACCGAGGAGTAGGCCACCAGCTTCTTCAGATCGGGTTGGACGATTGCCACCACAGCCCCGTATATCACCCCCACCACCGCCAGGGTGGCCAGGAGAGGCACGAAGTCGAGGGTTGCTTCGGGGAACAGGGGCAGGTTGAACCGGAGGAGCCCGTAGGTGCCGAGCTTGAGCAGGACTCCGGCGAGCAACACCGATCCGGCGGTGGGCGCCTCCACATGGGCATCCGGGAGCCAGGTGTGGAGCGGGAACACGGGTACCTTGATGGCGAAGGCAACCACGAACGCCCCGAACAACCACCGCTGGGTGCTGTGACCGAGATCGAGGTCCAGCATGCCGAGATACGAGAAGCTGAGGTCGCCCAGTTGCTCCCGGTGTATCAGGGCGAGAGCGATGATGCCGGCCAGCATCAGGGCCGAACCCAGCGCCGTGTAGAGGAAGAACTTCACAGCCGCGTAGATGCGGTTCTCGCTCCCCCAGATGCCGATGATGAACGCCATCGGGATCAGGATCGCCTCGAAGAAGACGAAGAAGAGGAACAGGTCGAGCGACAGGAACACCCCGATCAGGCCCGCCTCCAGCAGCAGGTTCATGGCTACGAACAACCGCACCCGATGCTCGATCGCGCCCGAAGCGGCCAGGGCGACGGGGACCAGGACGGTCGTCAGGACGACCAGAAGTAGCGAGATGCCGTCCACCCCCAGGTGCCAGCCGACCCCCAGGCGCTCGATCCAGACAGACCGCTCCACGAACTGGAATCCCGCCTCTCCCCGTTCGAACGCCAGGAACAGCCCTCCGGCGAGAGGGACCGGTACCAGGCTGAGCACCACCCCCAGGGGCCGGACCAACTCCCGGCGGCGTTCCGGGATGAGCATCACGATCACGGCGCCGGCCACCGGCACCAGGATGAGCGCGGTGAGGGTGGAGAAGCCGCTCATGTCAGATGCCCCTCGCCACGATCCAGCCGACCACCAGGAGGGCGCCGGCCGCCAGCAGCGAGCCGTAGGCGCGCACGAACCCCGACTGGAGTGGCCGGAGACGGGCCCCGAGCCTGCGCACCGCAATCCCCACCCCGTTGACCAGCCCGTCGATGGCGCGCTGGTCCAGGGCGCCGGCGCTCCAGTCGGCGATCCTCATGCCCGGCTTGACGATCAGCTTCCCGTACACGTCGTCGATCCAGTAGCCGTGCTCCCACGCCATGAGGGGCCGGCGCACCTTGCCCAGCAGGCGCTCCCGGACCTCGTCTGTGGCCCGACCGTAGATCAGGTACGCGATGAGGATGCCCACCATGCCAGCGGCTACCGAGACCAGCGCCAGCGCAGCCAGCAGGAAGCCGTCCTCGGGGGCGTGCGCCACCGCTACCGAGTGGAACGCCGGATCCAGGAAATGCTCGAAGCTCAGCCGGAACGGGGTGTTGACGAATCCGATCACCAGCGTGAGGGCGCCCAGGATCACCAGCGGGACGGTCATGACCCGGGGCGACTCGTGCGGGTCCGCCCCGCTGTCCCAGCGGCCCTCGCCGGAGAAGACCATGAAGTACTGGCGGGCCATGTAGAAGGCGGTCAGCAGGGCGGTCACCAGGCCCACCGCCCACAATACGGTGAAGTACCCGCCCTTATAGAACATCACCGCCAGGATCTCGTCCTTCGACCAGAAGCCCGCCAGCGGCGGGATGCCGGCTATCGACAGGGTGGCGATGAGCATGGTGGCGTGGGTGAGCGGCATCTTGCGGCGCAGGCCACCCATCCTGTTCATGTCCTGCTGACCTGCCATGGCATGGATGACCGACCCGGCGCCGAGGAACAGCAGCGCCTTGAAGACCGCGTGCGTGACGAGGTGGAACAGGCCCGCCACGTATCCGGCCACGCCGACCGCCATGAACATGTAACCCAGCTGGCTGATGGTCGAGTAGGCCAGCACCCGCTTGATGTCGCGCTGGGCAATGGCGATGGTGGCCGCCAGCAGGGCCGTCAGCGCCCCCACTGTGGCTACTACCCCACCGGCGATGTCCGACAGGCCGAAGATGGCGGCGCACCGCGCCACCATGTAGACACCCGCCGTGACCATCGTGGCGGCATGGATCAGCGCCGACACCGGAGTCGGGCCCTCCATGGCGTCGGGCAGCCAGACGTGAAGGGGTAGCTGGGCCGACTTACCGGCCGCTCCCACCAGCAACAGCAGGCCGATGGCGGTAGCCGTACCGGCCCCGATCACCATTCCGGGATCCTGGAGCACCTCCGTGTAGGAGAGGGTACCGAAGGAGAGGAAGATGATCATCAGGGCAACCATGAATCCGAAGTCCCCGATCCGGTTCACCACGAACGCCTTCTTGCCCGCCGCGGCGGCCGAGGGTCGGGTGTACAAGAAGGAGATCAGCAGATAGGAGCAGAGGCCCACCAACTCCCAACCCACGAACAGGAGGGCGAAGTTGTTGGCCAGAACCAGGATCAGCATCGAGGCGATGAACAGGTTCAGGTAGGTGAAGAAGCGGCCGAACCGGGGATCGCCGTGCATGTACCCCACCGAGTAGATGTGGATGAGGGCGCCCACGCCGGTCACGACCAGGGTCATGGTGGCTGAGAGGGGATCCCACAGCAGTTCGGCTCTGGCGCCCAGGCCCGGTATCCAGTCGAACAGGTGCACCACCGCCACCGCTTCGTCCGAGGCGTCGGCCGAGATGAAGAAGTCCCGAGCCGCCACGGCCGCAAAGGCGAACGATCCGAGCACCGCCAGGACGGCCGGGCCGGCCGCACGGGGCTCGCCGATCCGGCGTCCCAAGAAGTGATTGAACAGAGCGCCGGCCAGCGGCAGGGCGATGACGATCCATAGGTAGCCGGTCACGACGCCACTCGTCCCGACCGGGGCGCCGAGGGCCGGGCGCACCCGACCGGACCGCCCTCCCCGCGGACGCTCCTCATCCCGACAGCTCCGACAACTCGTCCACCGAGGCGGTACGGCGCGATCGGAAGATCGAAACGATGATGGCCAGGCCCACCGCCACTTCGGCGGCCGCCACCACCAGCACGAACAGCACCGCCATCTGCCCGCCGATGTCACCGTGGGCGCGGGCGGCCGCCACGAACGTGAGATTTACGGCGTTGAGCATCAGCTCCACCGACATGAACATCACGAGGGCGTTGTTGCGCAGCAGGAGGCCACCCGCTCCGATGAGGAACAGGACGGCGGCCAGCGTCATGTACCAGCCCGGGGTGACGACCATGGACTCGATCATGACCCGGGGCCGGGGTCCGGGTCGGCCGGTGATTCGTCCTTGCGGCGCGGGCGGTAGAAGGCCAGCGCTATCGCCCCCACGGCCGCCACGATCAGGAGCAGGGACGTGGCCTCGAAGGGCAACAGCCACCGGGAGGCCTGGCGGTCGGACGGCGGGCCGACCGAGATGAGGTTCTCGCCGATCTCCTCGATGGTCCCCCGGACCACGGGAGGCTCACCGGAGGCGATCACCCAGTCGAAGCGGCCGGTGACCACCAGCGCGCCTGCCAGTACCACCACCCCCACCAGGACGATCAGGGCCACCGGCCTTTGCACCGGCAGCTTCTCGGTGAGGTCCTCGGCCCGGTCCACGCCCACGAACATGATGACGAAGAGGAACAGGGTGATGACCGCTCCGGCGTACACGATCACCTGCACCACTGCCACGAAGTGCGCCAGGTGGACCACGTAGAAGACCGCCAGGGCGAAGAGGGTGGCCATCAGGCCCATCGCCCCGTACACGGGGTTACGGGCCCGGACCACTCCGATGGCGCCCGCCAGGGCCACCGCCCCCATTAGCGCGAAGATGACCAGCTCCACCATCAGCCGTCAGCACCCTCTGAAGCCTCCTCGTCCTCGTCAGGAAGCCCCGACTGGCCGCGCTCCGGCGGGCGGACACCAACGCCCGCTGATCCGGACCAGGCCACCAGACCCTCGTACGAGGCCCGACCCTGGGGCGCAGTGGCCCGCATCCACCCGTCCGCCTTGGCCAACTCGGCCAGGTCGGCGAACCGGTCGGTCTCGAACATGTGGTTGGGTTGGCCGTCTCCGTCCACCAGCAGCTCGTCCTTGGTGAAGATGGCGTCGGCTCGGTTGGTGGTCGACATCTCGAACAGCTGCGTGTGGGTGATGGCCTCGGTAGGGCAGGCCTCGACGCAGAGGCCGCAGAAGATGCAACGCAGCATGTTGATCTCGTACACGAATCCGTAGCGCTCTCCGGGGCTCACCGGGTCGTCCGCCGGGTTGTCGGCGCCCCGCACGTAGATACAGCGGGCGGGACAAGCGCCGGCGCACAACTCGCAACCGATGCACTTCTCCATCCCGTCCTCGTAGCGGTTCAGGACATGGCGTCCGTGGAATCGCTGCGGCTTCTCCCGCATCACCTTCGGGTACGGCGTGGTGACCAGACCCCTGCCGGTGATCGTGGCGATGAACTGGCGGCCGGTCACCGCCATTCCTCGCAAGAATGCCTCTACCGGTCCCATATCACCCCCAAGGAAGCCCGAACTGCCGGACGGCCATTGCTCCCCCGATGAAGAACAGCCACACCAGCGATGCCGGTATGAGCCGCTTCCAGCCGAGGGTCATCAACTGGTCGTAACGGAGGCGAGGGAGCGTGGCCCTCAGCCATACGTACATGAAGAGGAACACCGTCACCTTCAGCAGGAACCATACGGTCGGGAGGACGGCGCTGACCACCAGCGGCAGCGTGCCGTCCCAGGTGGGACCCGACCACCCTCCCAGGAACAGGGTCACGGCCAGACCCGACATGGTGAAGATGTTGATGTACTCCGCCAGGAAGAACAGCGCGAAGCGCAACCCGGAGTACTCGGTGTGGAACCCGCCCACGATCTCCTGCTCCGCCTCAACCAGGTCGAAGGGCGCCCGGTTGGTCTCGGCCACCGCGGCGATGAAGAAGATCAGGAACGATGGAGCCAGAACGAACACGTTCCAGGCCGGGAGGCTGAGCACCTGGCCGAAGAAGGTCAGGCTCCCCGACTGGGAAGCGACGATCTCGGAGAGTCTGAGCGAACCGGTGAAGAGCACCACCGGCACCAGCGACAGGCCCATGGCCGCCTCGTAGGAGATGGCCTGGGCGGTGGCTCGCACCCCGCCGAGCAACGGGTACTTCGAGCCCGACGACCAGCCGGCCAGCACTACGGCGTAGACGGCTACCGACGACATCGCGAGCACGTAGAGCAGACCGACATTGAGGTCGGCGCCCTGGATGGGGATCAGCCGGTCCTCGCCGCCCAGGTTGATCCGGACGGGACGGCCGAAGGGCACCACCATGAACATAAGGAAGGCAGGAACGGCGGCCAGCATCGGCGCGGCCAGGTAGAGGCCGAACTCGACCTTGCGGGGCGTCACCTGCTCCTTGAAGAATAGCTTCAAACCGTCGGCCACGGTCTGGAGGATCCCCCACGGACCGGCCCGATCAGGGCCGATCCGGTTCTGCATATCGGCCACCACCTTGCGCTCGAACCAGATCAGCAGGATGGTCACGACCTGGAGCAGCCCGAATATCACCACCACCCGGAGCGCCACCAGGCCCACATCGATCCAGTCCATCAGGACGGCTCCCCCACGGAGACGCTGACGTCGAGCGAGTTGCCCACGGTCCCCATACCGGGCTGGTTGAAGGGAATGTACACCGACCCCTCCGCCAGGCTCCGATCGATCCGCGCCGGCAACCGCACCGTCCGGCCCCCGACCCGGACCACCACCTCATCGCCCTCCTCCACCTCCAGCGAGGAGGCATGGGCCGGGGTCAGGTAGGCGCTAGCGCCCGGCGCCAGCGGCGCCAGGGAGGGACAGTGCCGGAGCAGCACACCGTCGTCGTAAAGGGTGCGGGCCAGATGGAGGGTGTGGTCGCCGAGCCGGCCGTTGAGGTTCTGGTAGCGCGGCTCGTGGACGAACGGCTGGTGGGCGGGCTCGATCGGGGCCACCTCGCCCTCCCCGGCATCCCACTCGAGGTGATCCCAGGTGATGCCGGTGTAGGCGGGCGCCAGCCGGGATATCTCGGCGGCGACATCCCGCTCGGAACCCAGGTTGAGGGGGCTGCGAAGGCGATCTGCCAGGTCGTCCAGGACCGACCAATCGGCCCGTGCCTGTCCCGGTCCGGGTACCAGCCGGTTCACCATCTGGACCCGGCCCTCCAGGTTGGTCACCGTGCCCTTCTTCTCCCCGAATCCCAACGCAGGGAACACCACGTCGGCCCGGCGGGAGGAATCGGTCAGGAAAAGGTCCATCGCCACCACGAAGCCCGCGCCCTCCAGGGCGGCGGCTCCGTCGAATCCCACCAGGTCGCGGACCGGATCGGCGCCGCACAGGATGAGCACCTCGATCTCCCCCGCGCCGCAGGCGGCCGCGATCCCGATGGCGTCGAGGCCCGGGCCCGGTGGCACAGCCCCCCAGGCGTCGACCAAGCGCCCCGCCGCGCCCTCGATCGGCAAGCGACCCGGGAGCAGGTCGGGAGCCACCCCCATGTCGAGCGCTCCGAAGGTGTTGCCACGGTGGACGAGCGGGAGCAGGGATGCGTCGAGGGAGCGGGCGAAGGCCGCCACCGACTCGGCCAGGAGGGGATCCTCGGCCAGTCCGGGACGCCCTACCAGTGCCACCAGAGGCCCCTGGCCCAGCGCATCACGCGCCGCCCCTAACTCCCCGGCGCCGGTCTTCAGCCGCTCCAGGAGCTGCGGACCCTCCCCGGGCCGGTAGGTCAGCTTGTAGGCGGCCCGGTCGTCCAGCCCGGTCCGGCGGGGATGGACCACGACCAGCGTCGCGCCCAACTCCTGAGCCGCTCGCCTGACCCGCAGGTAGAGGATGGGGTGGGTCTCCTTGAGGTCGGGACCCCACAGCAGGATGGTGCGAGCGGCTTCGAGGTCATCGATCCGGCCACGGCCTGCCAATCCGGTGAGCAACCTGGCCGGGAGTCCGTCACCGAGTCCGGCATCGAGGTGGTTGGATCCCACAGCCACCCGCATGAACTTGGACAGGGCATAGGCGTCCTCGTTGGTGCCCCGGGCGCCGCCCAGCGCCGCCACCGACTCCCCGCCCCGGGTCGTAATCGCCGCCCGGAGCCGCTCCGCCACCAGGTCCAGGGCTTCACCCCACCCGGCCTCCCTGAATCCGTCCCCGTCCTTGATCAGCGGGGTGCGGAGGCGGTCGGGGGAGGCGATGAACTCGAAACCGAACCGTTCCTTGTCGGACAACCACCCCTGGTTGGTGGCGCCTATGTCGAGACCCAGGAAACGGAGCACGCGGTTCTGGGAGACATGCACAGAGATGCCGGCCCCCTCGGTGTGCACCGTGCCGGTACTCTCGCCGACGGTGAGGTCCCACGGTCGAGCGCGGAAGCGGTAGGGAGCGGCGGTAAGCGCGCCGACCGGGCAGATCTGCACGGTGTTGCCCGAGAAGTAGGAATTGAACGGCTCGTCCGGGAAGGTAAGCACCTGCGTGTGGCCGCTCCGGCCCTGGAACTCGATCAGCGGATCCCCCGATATCTCGTCCGAGAACCTGGTGCAACGCGCACACAGGATGCAGCGTTCCCGGTCGAGCAGGACCAGATCGCTGATCGGCACCGGCTTGGCGAAGTGACGCTTCTCCTCCACGAAACGGCTCTCTCCGGGACCGTAGGACATGGTCTGGTCCTGGAGCGGGCACTCCCCGCCCTTGTCGCACACCGGGCAGTCGAGAGGATGATTGGCCAGCAGGAACTCAAGCACCCCTTCCTGCGCCTTCTTGGCGGGCTCCGACTCGGTATACGCCACCATCCCGTCGTTGACCGGCTGCACGCAGGAGGGAACGATGATCCTGCCCCTAGGGGTCTCGATCTCGACCAGGCACATCCGGCACATTCCCACCGGGTTCATCCGCGGGTGCCAGCAGAAGCGCGGGATATAGACGCCGTTGTCCTCGGCCGCCTTGATCAGCAGCTCTCCGGCGGGAGCCTCCACCTCCACACCGTCGATCGTCAGACCGACCATGGTCTGGTCTCCCCCACTCATGAAACCCCACCGATCGACACGGGCACCAGGTTGGCCTGCTCCAGCAGCTCGGCCTGCTCCAGGTAGCTATTCACCTCGTCGCGGAAATACTGGAGGAGCGACACCACCGGAGAAACCGCCGAGGGCCCGAGCGGGCATATGGTGGTCATGGCAGGGGGCCACCGGAGCCCGGGTGAGATGTTGTCGGACACGTCGAGCAGCAGATCGG
This sequence comes from Acidimicrobiia bacterium, assembly GCA_009841105.1. Classification (GTDB taxonomy): domain Bacteria; phylum Actinomycetota; class Acidimicrobiia; order Spongiisociales; family Spongiisociaceae; genus Spongiisocius; species Spongiisocius variivorans. Next base: position 159,911 of record VXMM01000023.1, read on the forward strand.
CATCCACGGGGCGCCCCTGGCGGTCCATGATGCGCCGCAGGATCAGGTCGATCCAGACGGTTCCCTCGCGGCACGGGGTGCATTGCCCGCAGGACTCGTGGGCGAAGAACCGCACCAGGCGTTCGGCGGCCGCCACCATGTCTGTGGTGTGGTCCATCACGATGACCGCTCCAGAGCCGGTCATCGATCCGTTCCCGTCGATCGCCTCCTTGGTCACCTCGGTGTCGAGGTGAAGCTCGGGCACGAACCAGGGCGCGGAGGCGCCGCCCGGCACCCAGGCCTTGAGCCGGTTCCCGTCGCGGATGCCGCCCGCCAAGTCGAAGATCAGCTCCCGCCAGGTCAGGCCTTCCACGATCTCGTAGTTACCCGGACGGTTGACGTGACCGGAGATCGAGCACATGCGCTTGCCCGGCGAACCTTCGGGGCCGATGGCGGCATAGGCGGCGCCGCCCTTCATGATGATCCAGGGAACGTTGGACAGGGTCTCCACGTTGTTCACGATGGTGGGCATCATGTAGAGCCCCTTGGCGGCAGGGTAGTAGGGCGGCTTGATCCGGGGCTCGCCCCGCTTGCCCTCCAAGCTGTTGAGGAGGGCGGTCTCCTCCCCGCAGATGTATGCGCCGGCGCCCAGATGGACGGTCAGCTCCAGGTCGTAACCCGATCCGAGGATGTCCCGACCGAGATACCCGGCCCGGTAGGCCTCCTCGACCGCGGCCTCGACCCGCCGGGTCGCCTTCGGGTACTCGCCCCGGACATACACGAAAGCGTGGTTCACTTCCGTCGCGTAGGAGGAGATGATGACGCCCTCGATCATCTGGTGCGGATCCCGCTCCATGAGCTGGCGGTCCTTGAAGGTGCCCGGCTCCGACTCGTCGGCGTTGACGACCAGGTAGGAAGGTCGGGGCGGCGCCAGGAAACTCCACTTGACACCGGCCGGGAACCCGGCCCCGCCACGGCCCCGCAACATGGAAGCCTTGATGTCTTCCGTGATCTCGGCCGGGGTCATGCCAGGGTCGCCCAGCACCTTGCGGAGCGCGGAATAACCCCCGGTGGCCTCGTAGGTGGCCAGGGCGTGGCTGTCCAGCGGATGTTGGTTCATCCGGCCGGTGAGGATCATCGGCAGATCCCCGTTCCCCGCGGTCTCCGACGTGTCCAGCTTCGGAACCAGGCCGTTTGACGGAACCGCCGTACCCAGAGAGGCACATGCCGGTACCGGTCCGCCGACGCCCGCCGGTTCGGGTATGGCCCAGGGGAACGCGGTCCTCCCGCCGAACCTGGCCTGGAGCTCGTCACCCGTCACGGTTTCGGGCTCTTCGGAACGAAGCCAGCGGACCATTTCCCTCGCCCCCGACGGCGTGACACCCTCGACGAACTCGTAGTTGACCTGCACCGCGGGAGCCCCGCCGCAGGCGCCGATGCACTCGACGTGCTCGGGGGTGATCGTTCCGTCGCGGTCGGTGTGGCCGGACGGAACCCCGGCCTCGCTCTCCACGGCATGGAGCACATCGTCGGCGCCGTCAAGCCAGCACGAGAGGGACGTGCAGACCGACACCAGGTACCTGCCGACGCGGTCCCGCTTGTACATCGTGTAGAAGCTGGCCACCGCGACCACTTGGGCGGGGGTCACGCCCACCAGGTCGGCCACCCGGCGCATGCCGTCCTCGGTGAGCCGGTCGGCTCCCCGGTCCAGATCCTCCTTCATGGCGATGTAGAGAAGGGGCATCATCGCGGAACGGGGCTCGGGGTAGCTGCCGATGATCTGCCGTGCCCGTTCCTCGGAGGCTTCCGACCAGGCGTACGTCATCGCCACCTACCGGTCCACATCGCCCATCACCGGATCCAGCGACGCTATGCAGGCCACGGTGTCAGCCACCAACGAGTCCGCCATCATGATCGGGAGAGCCTGGAGGTTGGAGAAGGAGGGCGCCCGGGTATGCATGCGCAACGGCGCGCCGCTCCCGTCGGACACCAGGTAGCAGCCCAGCTCCCCCCTCGGCGCCTCGATGGCCGCGTAGGTCTCTCCGGCGGGGACCTTGAACCCTTCGGTGTAGATCTTGAAGTGATGGATGAGAGCCTCCATCGACTCGTCGATGCGCTGCCTGGGAGGGGGCGACACCTTGCGATCACCGGTCTTGTAGTCACCGCGGGGCATGGCGTCCGCCACCTGCTCGACGATGCGCAAGGACTGGTGGATCTCACCGATGCGGACCCGGTATCGGTCGTAGACATCCCCCCGGCTGCCGGTCACGACTTCGAAGTCGTACGCTTCGATACCCGAGTATGGCTGCGCCTTGCGCAGGTCCCACGGCACTCCCGCCGCGCGCAGGGTGGGGCCGGTGACTCCATACGCCAGGCACTCGTCCGCGGTGATGATCCCGATTCCCTGGGTGCGGCCCATCCAGATGGGGTTCTCCTTCAGGAGGTCCTCGTAGTCCTGGATGGCTCGCGGGATCCGCACCAGGATCTCGGCCACGTCCTCCTCCCACCCGTCAGGCAGGTCGGCCGCCAGGCCGCCTGGGCGGATGTAGTTGTGGTTCATCCGCAGACCGGTGGTCTTCTCGAAGAACTCCAGGATCAACTCCCGCTCCCGGAAGCCGTACATCATCATCGACAGCGCCCCGATGTCCATCCCGTTGGTGGCGGTGGCGACCAGGTGAGAGGACACCCGGTTCAGCTCGGTCATCAGTATCCGGATGGCCTGGGCACGCGGCGGGATCTCCACCCCCAATAGTCTCTCCACTGCCAGCGAGTAGCAGAGTTCGTTGTGTAGAGGCGCCAGATAGTCCATGCGGGTTACGTTGGTGCCGCCCTGGAGGAAGGTCAGGGTTTCGGCGGTCTTCTCCATACCGGTGTGGAGGTAGCCGATGATCGGCTTGACCCGGCGGACGATCTCCCCCTCCAACTCGATGTTGAGCCTCAGCACGCCATGGGTGGACGGGTGCTGGGGTCCCATGTTGACGATCATGCGCTCGTCGTCGTCGATGGTGTCGTCGACCACCCAGTCGTCGACGACGCGGGATCCCCGCTGCTCGACGCTCCTCTCAGTCGTCTCGTGGCGCTCCATCTCCTGGGCGCCCTCGTCGGTGCCGGCCACCATCCACTCCGACACCTCCGGGGCTTCGGTGCCGGACACCCAGATGTCGGTGGTGGAGGTCGGCTCGGCCATCAACTCACCCGGGGGGAGGCTTTGAACTGGACGGGGACGGCGCCCACATCGAAATCGCGGCGGAGGGGATGGCCCATCCAGTCGTCGGGCATCAGGATGCGGGTGAGATCGGGATGACCCGTAAAGCGGATGCCGAACATGTCGTATGCCTCGCGCTCCAGGAAGTTGGCGCCGGGATAGACCGGCACCAGCGACGGCACCTCGGGATCGTCCTCGGTGACCGGCACCAGTATGCGGAGACGGCGGTTGTGCTGCAGGGAGAGGAGGTTGACCACCACCTCGAACCGGACCCTCCGCACACGCAGGTAATCGACGACGGTGATATCCGCACACATCTCGAAGCCGGCGGCGCGGGCCGCCTGGGCCAACCTGGCCAGATCCGGGGCCGGAACCCGGATGACGTCATCGCCCACCGAACGGTCGGCCTCGGCGGAGGGAACCGCATCCGTGAGACCAGCCAGCATCTCGTCGGAGCCGTCGACAGGACCGGGCGAACCGTCGCCGGACATCAACGGGCCAGCTCTCCCGACATCACCTTGTCCTGCAGGGTGAGTATCCCGTGCATCAGCGACTGCGGGCCCGGCGGGCATCCCGGAACGTACACGTCAACCGGCACGATCTGGTCGACGCCCTGAACCAGGGCGTAGTTGTTGAACATGCCACCGGTCGAGGCGCAGGCGCCCATCGAGATGACCCATTTGGGATCTGCCATCTGGTCGTACACCTGGCGCAGGACCGGGGCCATCTTCTGGGACACCCGGCCGGCCACCACCATCAGGTCGGCCTGCCGGGGAGACGCCCGGAACACTTCCATGCCGAACCGGGCCAGATCGTTGTGGGCGGTGCCGGTGGCCATCATCTCGATGGCGCAGCAGGCCAGGCCGAAGGTGGCGGGCCACATCGACTGCTGCTGGGACCACCGCATGGCTTTCCCCAGCGTGGTGGTCAGGAACTGCGGAGGAGCGGTCAGGCGAGCCATCAGGTCGCCGGCTCGCCGGCCGGAGCATCCGCGGTCGACCGGTACCGGGCGCGCCGCGACACGTTCCAGTCCAGGGCGCCGCGCTTCCACACGTAGCCGAGGGTCTCGACGATCAGCAGGGTGAAGATGGCGATAGCGGCTACCCCACCCCAGCCCAGCGTCCCGAACACCGATGCCCAGGCGAACAGGAAGACGATCTCGACGTCGAAGATGACGAAGAGGATGGCGACCAGGTAGAACTTGACCGGGAATCGCTGGATCGGCTCGGCCTCGGTGACGATGCCGCACTCGTACGGCTCCAGCTTCTCGGCGGTGGGACGCTTGTACGAGATCAGGTAGGAGACGATCAGTGACACGCCGGCGAACAATATGGCCAGCACCAACATGAGAGCTATTGGGAGATAATCGGAAAGATCCACGCCACCTCCGCGAGAAGCCAATCCTACGAACAGGCGCGATGATCACCAAAACGGGCCTGTCTCCCGGCGCGAGTCCCGGCGCCCTGAAATACCGGATCCCGAAAATACCCGGTTCTGTCCCAGGCTCATGGCACGATGGTGCAGATGTGCCCCACCCATGACACCACCACGGTGATCCGTAACGGCGTGGCGGTCGTCACCTGCGAGCATTGCGGGATGGTCGCTTTCCGCAACCGGGACTCGTTCGGGGGCGTGGCCGCGCTGTTCGCCGACTACCGCCTGGTCGGCCGGGTGGAGGCGATCGGCGCTCCAGGCGGTGAGGTAATGGCCTTCCGCCCCGCCAGGCCCTCCGACCGCTCCGCCATGGACGCCATACCGCCGCACCGCTGGTTCAGGGCCGATGAGCACTTGTGGGTGTGCCAGGACGGCTCGGTCCTGCTCCTCGCCCACCGTTTTCCTCAGGTGTCGCGAATGCTGGGGGCCTGACCCGAGCGCTCGAGTCCTTCCTGCGGAACTGGGTGCGGTACATCCGGGCGTAGAGGCCATCCGTGTCCAAGAGCACTTCGTGGGTGCCCTCCTCGACCAGTCGGCCCTCGTCCAGAACCAGGATCCGGTCGGCGGCCCGGATCGTCGACAGGCGGTGGGCGATGACGAGCGACGTACGACCCACCATCACCCGCTGCAGAGCCTCCTGGATGAGGGCTTCGGACTCTGAATCGAGATGGGCGGTGGCCTCATCGAGAATCAGGATACGCGGGTCCTCGAGGATCACCCTCGCCAGGGCGATCCGTTGCTTCTCCCCGCCCGAGAGGCGGTAACCGCGCTCCCCCACGACCGTCTCGTAGCCATCCGGCAAGGAGACGACGAACTCGTGGATGTTGGCGGCGCTGGCCGCCGCTTCGATCTCTCTCTCGGTGGCGTCCGGCTTGGCATAACGCAGGTTGGCGGCGATCGAGTCGTGAAGCAGGAACGTCTCCTGGGTGACCACGCCCACGGAACGCTCGAGCGACTCGGTGGTGGCGTCCCGAACGTCCACCCCGTCGATCCGCACCGTGCCCCGGGTCACATCGTAAAGCCGCGGGATGAGGTAGCTCACCGTGGTCTTTCCAGCCCCCGACGGCCCGACCAGGGCCGCTACCTCGCCGGCCTCGATCCGGAAGGTGACCTCCTCCAACGCCCAGCGCCGGGTGGGAGGCCGGGCCGGCTCCCCGGGCCCGCCGGATCCGGCTGCCGCCGTCAACCCGGCCGGCTCCGGCTGCAGGTACCGGAAGTACACGCCGTCGAACTCCACCGTTCCGCTTACCGGCCGGATGTCGGTGGCACCGGGCCGCTCCACTATCTCCTGGCGGAGGTCCAGCACCTCGAAGACCCGCTCGAACGAGACCAGGGAGGTGGCGAACTCCACCCGGGCGTTGGACATGGCCGACAGGGGCCCGTACAGCTGCACCAGAAGGGTCGAGAACATGATGACCGTACCCAGGCTCATGGTCCCCTGGATGACCAGGTACCCGCCCGACCAGAACACCGCGGCCGTGCCGATGGCGCCCACCAGCCCGAGTGCGGCGAAGAACCATCTACCCACCACCGCGGCCCGGATGCCGAGGTCGCGGACCATCCTGGCCTCGGCCGAGAAGCGAGCTACCTCCTCGTTGCGGCGTCCGAACAGCTTGACCAGCAGCGCCCCGCTCACATTGAATGTCTCGCTGAGGATGGCCGCCATGGCCCCGTTGTGCCGCATCTGGCGCCGGGTGATGGCGCGGAGCATCTGCCCTACCCGCCGGGCCGGATAGACGAACAGTGGCAGCGCGGCCACCGCCAGGAGGGTGAGGCGCCACTCGGCCTGGACCATCACCACCAGGATGGCCACCACGGAGACAACGTTCGACACGATGGTGACGAAGGTGCCGGTGATGGCGGTCTGGGCGCCCACCACGTCGTTGTCGAGACGGGATACCAACTCCCCGGTCTTGGTCTCGGTGAAGAACCGCAGCGACATGCCCTGCAAGTGGGTGTACAGGGCCCGGCGCAGGTCGTAGATGATGCCTTCCCCGGCCCTAGCGCTCATCCAGCGTTGCAGCGCGCCCACCGACACGCTGATGAGCGGGACCACCACCATGGCCGCGCCCAGCAAGGTCAACCGCCCCACGTCAGCCGCCGGAATGGCGTTGTCGATCAGGTCGCGGATCAGGAGCGGCGGAACCACCGTAAGGCCGGACACCACGAAGATGGTGACCAGGACTCCCACCAGCAGCATCCGGTAGGGCACGCCGTAGGCGAAGACCCGCCGCAGGAGCGCCCGGTCGATCTCGGGACCGCGCTGGTCCCGGTCGTGGCGCAGGTACGACCACCATCCCCCACCGAAGTCGTGAAAGATTTCGGACCTCCCGCTCTACACGCCGAGTGTACGGCCCGTCTTGCAGTACGGAATCAGAACACCCGGTCGGACCGCAACGGGTCCCTTCGCTACTGTTCGGCGAGCGCGGCTTCGAGGATCTTGGCTTTGTCCAGGGTGCCTTGTTCCCCGACGGTGACGGAGACTCTGTCGATCTCACCCGTGAAGGCGAAGGGAGCTTCGTAGTCCGGACAGACGGACAGACCTCTGTCCAACCCGCAGTTGAGGCTGCTGTGGGCGGGGAAGACCCAGGGAATGGTCATGCCGATGCGGCCCTTGACGGGTTCGGCCTCCCCGACGATCAACCGTACGTTGCCTCGATGGTCCGCTTCTCTCGTGTAGACGACCGACACCCTGATCGGGCCATCTTCCGCCGGTAAGGGGGCGGTCACCCGGTATTCCCGAAGGCCGCACAGGTTGTAGACGAAACGTACCTCTCCGTCCTTGACGAAGAGGGTGTAGCCGCCGAACCGGTTGCCGTGGGCGAAGATGACACCCTCGGTCACCCCGGATGGGCAGGGCGAGATCGTGGTGACGATGTCAAAGTCCCGGTTGAGGGTGTTGACGGCTCCCCTGGCGAAGATCGGTTGGGTATTGGGCAGGTACTCGAATGTGTCCCGGTCGGGGCCGACCGAGGGCCGGGGATCGGGCCAGCGCTCGTGCCCGCGGTCGTCGACGGGGAGCACGTTGTACCGGCCGGCCTCCACCCACCAGCGGTCAACCAGGTCCTGGACTACTTCAGGATGCTTCCCGGACAGATCGGTGGTCTCGTTGGGATCGTCCGCCATGTTGTAGAGGAACCAGCGGTCCTGGTCGAAGTTGCCACGGCTGCTCATGGGCGCGTGATCGGCCACCGCCTTCCAGCCGTCGTAATAGATGGCGCGATGGCCCAGCATCTCGTAGTACTGGACCCGCTTGCGGGAGTCGGCGTCGGGATCCAGGACGCTGTACCACATGCTCACGCCTTCGATCTCGGACTGGGGCACGCCGTCGATCCTTGAAGGAGGCTCGATGTCCAACGCCTCGAGGATGGTGGGCATCACGTCGGTTACGTGGTGGTACTGGCCCCGTATCTCACCGGCGGTCCGGATCCGGTTCGGCCACCGGATGATGAAAGGGTCGGCGATCCCACCCTGCCATACGGACCGCTTCCACTCCCGGAAGGGTGTGTTGCCGGCCATCGACCAGCCCCGGGGGTAGTGATTCATGTAACCGGGCCCGCCGATCCGGTCGATGTGTTCCAGGAGCTCGGAGAACTCCGGGAACAGGGCGTTGTACATGGCGTACTCGTTGATGATGCCGTGCTCCTGGCCCTCGAGGCTGGCGCCGTTGTCGGACAGGAAGACGATCATCGTGTCGTCGAGGCGGCCGATGCGACGTAGGGACTCCACCACCCGCCCGATCTGGTGGTCGGTGTGCGTGATGAAACCGGCGTAAACCTCCTGCATACGGGCGTACAGTCGTCGCTGGTCGTCCGACAGCGTATCCCAGCCTGCCACACCCCAGTTCCGTTCCGGCAAGCCCACCGACTCCGGCATCAACCCCAGTTGCTTCTGCTGGTCCAGAACCCGTTGCCGCTCCGTATCCCACCCTTCATCGAACACGCCCCGGTAGGCGTCGGCGTACTCCAGCGGTACGTGGTGGGGGGAATGACCCGCCCCGTAGGCCAGGTAAAGGAAGAACGGTTTGGCGGGATTGGCCGAGTGGGCGCCGGCCAGGTACTGAATGGCCCGGTCGGTCAGGTCGACACTTAGGTGGTATCCGTTGCCGCCGGGACGGTCCACGAACTGGTTGTCCTGGGCGAGGGCGCCCGGGTGCCAGTGGTCGATCATCCCCATCAGGAACCCGTAGAAGCGTTCGAATCCCCGCCCGAGGGGCCATCGGTCGAACGGGCCGGCCGGGGTCTGCTCGTAGTCAGGGGTCAGGTGCCACTTGCCCACCGCAAAGGTGTTGTAACCGCGATCCCGCAGGATTTCCGAGAGCATGCCGTGCTCCGGGGGCATCACCGCGTTGTGGCCCGGATAGCCCATCGCCAACTGCGGGATGCTGGCCATGCCGCAGCTGTGGTGGTTCCGCCCGGTCAGCAACGCCGCCCGCGTCGGTGAGCACAGGGCGGTGGTGTGGAAGGCCGAGTAGCGGATCCCTTCGGCCGCCAGCGCGTCGATGTTGGGCGTGCGGATCGACGACCCATAGCACCCAATCTGCCCGAAGCCGACGTCGTCGAGGAGGATCACCACCACGTTGCTCCGGCCGTCGGCCACGGGCGCGGATTGCGGCCAGCGGACCTCGGACTCTTCCCTCGTCTTTCCGATTCTTTGAGGACCGCCCATCACCTCTCCAATCATGCTCCACCGGGGCCCGGCCCTTTTTCGGCCGGCCGTCCTAGGCCTCCGAGTCGTCCTCGAGTATCCAGATGTGCTCCTTCGGCAACTCGACCAACACCTGGTCGCCGGTCTCGAGAGTGACGGACGGCGGGGCGTGGACCGTCCATGTCGTGTCCGCCAGTTGCACGAAGACCTGGGTATGGGTGCCCATGTATATCGCCGAGGTCACCGTCGCCGCGAGGCAGTTCTCCCCACCTGGCCGGTTCGACAGCATGAGGGTCTCAGGTCGCGCCGTGACGACGACCGGTCCATCGCCGGTGTCGGCCACATTGTGGCCCACTACGAGATCGCCCGCGCCGGTGCTGACCACGTTGCCGCGGCGAGTTCCGGGCAGGAAGTTCTGGCTGCGGAAGAAGCTGGCGATGCTCGCCGTGCGGGGATGGCGGTAGAACTCGTCCGGCTGGCCGACCTGCTGCAGCGTCCCGTCGAACATCAGGGCGATCCGGTCGGCGAGCATGACCGCCTCCTCCTGGTCGTGCGTGACGAAGATGGCGGTGATCCCGAGATCTCGTTGGATCGAGCGGATCAGGTGGCGCATCGTGATCCGCAAGTTCGCGTCCAGGTTGGCGAGCGGCTCGTCGAGCAACAGGACCTTGGGATGGGTGACCAGGCCTCTGGCCAGGGCCACCCGCTGCTGCTGGCCGCCGGAGAGTTCGTGGGCTTTGCGGGTGCCGAAACCGGACAACTCGACCCGTTCCAGCATTTCCTCCACGCGCTGGTTGATCTCGCCTTTGCCCATACCGGCCATCTTGAGGCCGAAACCGACGTTCTGGGCCACCGTCATGGTGGGGAACAGGAGATGTTGCTGGAAGATGAGGACCGCACCTCGCCGTTCGGTCGGAACCTCGACCACCGACGACCCGCCGAACAGGACGTCCCCCGTGGTGGGGCGGGCCAGCCCCGTGATCATCCGCAGGGTGGTGGTCTTCCCGCACCCGGAAGGGCCGAGCAGGGCGACCATCTCACCGGAGGCGATTTCCAGGTTCAGGTCCTTGACCGCCCACTTGTCACCGAAGGCTCGCCCGAGATGGACGAGAGACACGTCCGTCATACCTTGCCGAAACCTCCCATCACGGTCGAGCCGCGCCCTAACGATCTAGAGGTCAGGATCAACACCATGACTGCAGGTGCGACAAAGATCAATGTAATCGAGGCCGCCACCGCGGCATTGCCCTGCCCGAGGAACGGGAAGAGCACCATCGGCAGGGTGATCAGTATCCCGCTGCCGATCAGCACTGTGGTCACGTACTGCGACCACGAGATCAGGAACGTGAATAGGCACGCCACGAGCAGTCCCGACGAGATGGCGGGCAATGTGACGTACCGGAACACTCGTATCTTGTTGGCGCCGAGCGTCCGGGCCGTCTCCTCCAGGGCCGGGCTGTAGTTGGCGAACACACTGGACATCACCAGGACGAAATAGGGCGTGGCCGGTATCAAGTGGACCAGCGACACGCCCAGGACGGTCGCGGTGAGGCCCAGCCTGATGAACACGATGTGGATCCCCATGGCGGCGACCAGCGCAGGCACGATGATCGGCATCATCAGGATCCACTCGACTACCCGCTTGCCGCGAAACTGGTGCTGGCCCAGGGCTCGGGCTGCCGGCATACCGACCAGGAGCGCCAGAGTGGTGGTCAGCAGCGCGATGCGCAGGCTATTGCCGAGCGACTCGAACACCCGGGACGTGTCGTCGATGGTGTAGGCCCAGGCGTCGAGGCCCCACTCGCCGGGAACGACGTCGGGATAGTGCCAGCGGAAGGCGAAGGACCTGAGCAGCAGCGAAACCCCCGGCAGGACCACCGACACCACGATGATGGTCACGGTGGCCCAACGCAGCCAGTTGATCTGCCGCCGCTCGGGTAGCAGCCGTTCGCTAACTGCCTGGGCCGGACCTGGTGCAAGCTCGGGAGTAGGTGTAGAGGTCATCGGATCCTGACCGCCCGTTTCACGTCGACCTCGAGTAGCGGGCCAGCCGCCTGTAGGCGATCAGCAAGAGGACAGTAATGACGGCCAGCACGATGGCAATTGCCATCCCCGTGGGCCTCGATGTCAGTTCGGGACGCTGAAACTCTCGGAAGGCTTGAACCGGAAGGGTGGTCGGGAAACTCTGTCCGAGCAGGAGCGGGATCTCGAAGTTCGCGAACGTGAAGGCGAACACGATTATCCACGTGGATACCACCCCGGGCATGATGAGAGGCAGCAACACGTGCACGAGCCGCTGCCGCTTGGTAGCTCCCAGGGTCTGGGCGAGTTCCTCGTACTGGGGACCGACGCTCTGGAGGATGGCGAGCACCACCAAGCCTATGAACGGGATCTCCTTCCACATGAACGACAGCATCACCCCGATGCTGGCCTTGTCGTACAAGATCGCCGGAAACTCACCCGGAGCGTTGATCAGTCCCAGTGCAGCGGCTATGCGAGACAGGAGACCGCTCTGGGAGAACAGCAGGATGACTGCGCTGGCGGCCACCAGGTGTGGCACGGGGAGAGGGATCTGGAAAAGGAACGTCGCCAGACGGCTACCCGAGAAGCGCTGCCTCAGGACGAGAGCCGCGCCGACGGCGAGGACGGTCGACAGCAGCGTGACCGAGAAGGCGATGCGGAAAGTGGTCCACAGCGAGATCAGGAAGTTCCGGTCGGTGACCGCGTCCACGTAGTGGCGGAAGGTGAACTCGGTGAGGCCGGCGGCCGGGAAGTATCCGAGGCTCTGCATGAGACCCGCGACCAGTCCCCCGAGGAACAGCAGGAGGATCACCGCCAACGCCGGTGTCAGCATCAGTGGGATCTTCAGCCGTTCCTTCAGCGGCGTCCGGCGTCGTTCAAGCGTCATGGACACGAGTGCGTTCCCTGCCCGAAGGTCGGGGTGGGGCCGGTCGCTTGACCGGGCGCCGGCCCCACCGTGCTCCTCTTGGCTAGGCCTCGAGGACGTTCTCGATCCAGCCCGCCTCCATCTCCGTAGGCCATGAGGCGTGCGGCTCGGGCAGTCCGGCCGCAGCAAGCACGTCGAAGGGGAGGGTCGCTACTCCCCGGTCGTACGAGTTGAGGATGTCACGCTCTTCCTGCGTCCAGGTGTTGGTATCGGTGGGGAGTCCCCATCCCCACTGTTCCGGGTTGGCCTGGATCAGCTGGTTCTCGGTGCTGAGGATGTGATTGGCGACAATCATCGCGCCGGCCGGGTTAGAGGCGTTCTTCGGGATCGTCACGTAGTTCTTGTTGGTGAGCGTTCCGGTGTCCAATACCCACGTGCGGATGGTGTCGGGGTAGGTCCCGTTGTTGATCAAGGTCGAGGGTCGCCGCGGGTTCAGCGACATGCCGAAGTAGACCTCGCTGTTGGCCAGCAGGTCCTGCAGGGCTCCGATACTCGTCGGATAGGTGTCGCCACCGCGCCACAGATCGGGCTCGATGTCGTTCAGGAACTCCCACACCTTCGGGGCGATGCTGTCGAATACCGCCTGGTCGAAAGGTTGCTGGAACACCGAGTAGTCGTCGGCCGCCCAGTAGAACATGTGCTTCACGAAGCTCAAGCCGTGGAAGTCCGGCGGGGCCGGGTAGGTGAACAGGCCCGGGTTGGCGTGAACCCACTCCGCCAGCGCCTCGAAGGTTCCGGGCGGTTCCGGCACGAAGGCCGAGTTGTACACGAAGACCATCTGCGCGGAACCCCACGGCGACTCGAGGCCGTCGACCGAGACACCGAAGTCGTAAGCGATCGACGGATCGTCCCAGTTGACGTGTACCGCGTTGGGGATCCCCTCAGACCACGGCCCGAACAGCAGGTCGGCCTCCTTCAGCGTCTTGAAGTTGTCTCCGTTGATCCAGATCATGTCGACGCTGCCGCCTTCGGTCACTCCGGCCTGGTGCTCGTTCAGTACGAGGTTCACGGCCTCGACGGTGTCGCCGAGCGGGACCCGGTTGAGGGTGACGTTGTAACGCTCCTTGACCACATCGCCGATGTAGGTGTCAACCCAGCTGTTGAGGTTCTCGTTGCCTCCCCACATGTGCCAGTTGACCGTGGTTCCGTCGGCAGCGGCGAGCACGTCCTCCCAGGTCTCGTACATGGGGACATCGACCCCCGTCCCCATCATCTCTTCTTCCATTGCCTCGGTCGTGGTGGGAGCTTCCTCAGCCATCGCCTCGGTGGTCGTGGGTGCCTCTTCCATCGCTTCGGTGGTGGTGGGAGCTTCCTCCATGGCTGCCGTTGTGGTCGTCGCCTGGGTCGTGGCGGCAGTGGCCGGTGTGCTGTCGTCGTCGGACCCGCACGCGGCTGCCACTAGGGCGAAGACCGTGAGAAGTAAGAGAATGGAAAAGGGTTTCCGGTTTCTGGCAATCATCAGATCCTCCCTCCGAAGTGATTGCAGGAACAGTTCGCATATGGCGGCCAGGCTGGCGGGGTGGATGCATACCTCCGGAGCCTTGTCCGTAACGAGACCGTAGATACACCTGCCATCGGGTGTCAATAATGCCGACGACAGATGGCGAACCTTCGGCTCAGGACTGCCATCGAGGGGATCGGTCTCAAGTCTGTTAGCCCTGAGCCGAGCGTGCGCCAGAGGCGGGTGGTGGAGTAGGCTCGCCCGTTAATGAACGGCGGCGGGACAGTACGGAAACCGCACCCGGGCGGTGCAACCGAAGCCAACGGCCGCAAGCCGGACGTGTTGCTCATCATGTTCGACGACATCGGCTTCTCGGACCTGGGGTGCTACGGATCTGAGATCGACACCCCCAACCTGGACGCCCTGGCCGCCGGCGGCCACCGCTACAACAACTTCCACGCCACCACGCTGTGCTCGCCCTCTCGAGCCTGCCTGCTGAGCGGTCGCAACCACCATGCGGTGGGCATGCGGATGCTCACCGGGACCCGTTACGACTACCCCAGCGGCCAGGAACGGATCACCAGGAGGGCAGCACTCATCTCCGAGGTGCTGCGCGAGTCCGGGTGGAACACATTTGCGGCGGGGAAGTGGCACGTTCTGCCGGCCGACAGCCAGGGACCGGCCGGACCCTACGGCGACTGGCCGCTGGCCCGGGGATTCAACGGTTTCTACGGATTTCTGGGAGGAGCGGCCGACCATTACTACCCCGAGTTGGTGCGCGACAACCATCACATCGAGCCCCCGGCCAGGCCGGAGGACGGATACCACCTGACCGATGACTTGATAGACCGTTCCTCACGGTTCGTCTCCGACCACATCGCCCACCGCCCCTGGGATCCGTTGTTTCTCTACCTTCCTCTCGGTGCTGCCCACGCACCGCACCACGCGCCCCCCGAGTACATGGAGAGGGTCCGCGGTCGTTTCGACGCCGGCTGGGACCGGATCCGCGAGATGAGGTACGAGCGGCAGTTGGAAGCCGGCATCATCCCGCCCGGTACAGACCTTCCCCCCAGCAATCCCGATGTTCGCCCGTGGGCAAGCCTCACCGCGGAGGAACGTCTGGTGTCGGCTCGCCTGCAGGAGGCCTACGCCGCCTTCATCGAGCACACGGACGCGGCGCTCGGACGCCTCTTCGACCACCTGAAACGGGTGGGCCGCTGGGACAACACGCTCATCTTCGTGTGTTCCGACAACGGGGCGGCCATGGACGGCCGCGACATCGGGGCCTTCGGGCGCATCCACTTCTTCAACGACATCGAGCCGGGGGCGGCGGACATCATCGATCGGATCGACGAGATCGGAGGTCCCACCGCCGACTCCCAGTACGCGAGGGGCTGGGCGCAAGCCTCCAACACACCACTCAAGTGGTACAAGCGCTACACGCACGGCGGAGGCATCAAGGTGCCGTTGATCGTCAGATGGGGGGACCGCATGGCTTCCCCCGGCGCCATGCTTGATCAGTTCCACCACATGATCGACATAGCACCCACCATCTACGAGGTGGCGGGTGTGGAGCCGCCCTCCGAGTACCTGGGGCGTGCCCAGTTGCCGATCCACGGCCAGAGCATGGCCTACACGTTCGGTGAGCCGGCGGCGCCGAGCCGCAAGGGCCCACAATATTTCGAGATGACCGGTCATCGGGGGATATGGGCGGACGGATGGAAAGCGGTCACTCGGCACACGCCCGGCGATCCCTATGCCACGGAGGAGTGGGAGCTCTACCACCTGGACGAGGACTTCTCCGAGTCGAGGGACCTAGCCGCCTCCGAGACCGGGAAGCTGGCTGAACTAGACCGCTTGTTCTGGCGCGAGGCGGAGGCGAACGACGTGCTGCCGCTGGACGACCGCTACATGGAGCTGTTCTGGTCCTACAGCATGGACGAGCGGTCTCCGCTCTACCGGCGGCGGGTCGACTACTACCCACCTCTGAGCCACGTCGAGCGGGCCGCCACACCCCCGATCGAGCACTGTTCCTACCAGGTCGAGGCGGTCGCTTCCGGTGAGATGGAGGGTGTGATCGTCGCCTACGGCCACCCGACATCCGGCTTCGTGCTGTATATGAAGGACGGGCGCCTCCACTACGAGTACAACGCGGCCGGCCTGGTCACAACCCACAGCATCTCCCTGCCGGACGACGACCCCCTGACGTTGGGGTTCGACTTCGACCGTCGAGGGGAAAGGGCCGGTCGGGGTCGTCTGAGCGCCGGTGACCACCAGGGCGAGTGGTTCGACTTCGACCGCGTACTGATCTGGATCTCTCTGGCCGGTATGGACGTGGGCCGTGACGAATACGGTCCCATCAGCACCCGCTACGAAGCGCCCTTTCCGTTCCGGGGTGAACTCCGGCGCGTCACCTTCCACCTCGGCAGCGAGATCAAGGGCCCCCGTCGCCGGGACGACTACTAGCGGCCTACCCCCGGCTCAGGGAACAGGGTTCTCCGGCTGGTAGGAATCCAGGAAGACCTCCCTGCCCTTCCGGGAGGAGTCGTAGATGGCCGTGATGATGGCCAGCGACACCCGGGCGTCCTCACCGGTGAGCACCGGATCACGATCCTCGCGGATGGCGTCGACCATGTCCTGGAGCTGGATCCGGTGGCGGGTCTGCGGGTAGGCCCAGGGATCGTCGATGTCGGTCAACCCGAAGTCCGGGTCCACCTCCACCCGATCCTCGTCACCCTCCACATCCCAGACAAGGAACCTGTCGTACTGGGCGTTGGCGACCACGGTGCCCAGTTCGCCGTGCAGCTCGATCCGGGATTTGAGAGCCGTCCGGACCGAGGATGTACTCTCGATAATCCCCATGGCGCCGTTGGCGAAAGTAACCACCGCAGTGGCGGTGTCCTCCACCTCGATGTCGTGGAACTGGGTGGCCACCCGGCCCATCACCGACCGAACCGGTCCCATCACGTACTGGAGCAGATCGATGATGTGGATGGACTGGGTCATCAGGCAACCCCCACCCTCGAGCGCCTTGGTTCCCCGCCAGGCGGCCGAGGCATAGTAAGCAGCCGTCCGGCTCGACTTGTCAACCGCATCGCTCAGGAACACCCGCCCCAGACGACCGGAATCAACCGCCTCCTTGAGGGTGCGAGCCACCACGCCAAAACGCATCTGGAAGATCACCCCCAGCTTGGTGTTGTTCGCCCGGCAAACGGCGATCATCCGATCAGCCCTCTCCAGAGTGGTGTCAAGGGGCTTCTCCACCAGGGCGTGCTTGCCAGCCTCGGAAGCGGCGATCGTCACGTCGGCATGCAGGCCGGTGGGAACCGATACGATCACCACATCGACATCGTCATGTTCCACCAACCGCCGGTAGTCGGTGAACCAGTGCCTGGCATCGTGGGTCTGGGCGAATCCCCGCACGTTCGACTCGTTCCGGCTGCACACCGCCACCAACTCGCCGCCATCGACGAAGTTGAGCTCTTTGGCCATGAAGCCGCCCGACATACCGGTCCCGACCAGGCCGAAACCTATCTTCCCGTCTCTCACCGGCATCGCCCTCCCAGCCGGAGCTTACCGCTCCGCGGGGTTCTGAAGACAGCCCCACGGACGGAACTCCTTCGGTCTTGCCGACCCCTCGCCGCTTCCTGTGCGCAGCCGTGCCCGCCATGCTGGGTCATGGCGCCCCTGGTCGGGTTGGCCCTCCACTCGGACCAGAGCATCGCCATATACCAGTTCGCCTCCGACTACGGGACGAACCCGCTCCGGATAGCTGCTGCCAACCTGGCGGAAATCGGCGAGTTCGTGCTGAAGGGGAACTTCCGGCCGTTTCATCTTCTACCTGGAGGAGGCGGCCCGGTTCGATCTGGCAGCCGCACTCGGGGTCCCGCCCCACGTCGTCCAGGGTGCCATCAGGGTGGAACAGCTCAACAACCTGTCCCAGTCCCGCTACGGTGCCGCATTCTGCTCGACGTCGCGCTGAGAGCCGGAATCCCGCTACCACCAATCTCCTCGGCTTTGTTTGACCCCAACTGGCGGCCCGGCCCGCCTACGCTCTGGGAACCATGCGTATCCTTTTGCTTAACGGCCCCAACCTCAACCTCCTGGGCAGGCGCGCCCCGGATATCTACGGGTCGGCCACGCTCGCCGACGTGGCCGAGCAGTGCCGAGCGCACGCGGCCCGGCTCGGACATCAACTCGAAGCCCTCCAGTCAAATCACGAGGGAGAGTTGATCGACACTATCCACGCCGCACGCGAGACCGCGGACGGGATCGCGTTCAACCCCGGCGCCTTCTCCCACACCAGCTACGCCCTACACGACGCCATCGAGGCGGCCGAGGTCCCCACTGTCGAGATCCACATCTCCAACGTCCGCGAGCGCGAGCCCTGGCGGCGCATCTCGCTGACCGAGCCGGCCTGCGTGTACCAGATCTTCGGTCGTGGCGTCGCCGGCTACCTGGACGCCATCTCGCACCTTCATTACCGGATGGCCCATCCGCCCCTCACCCTGTCCTACGGACCGCACGCCGAGCAGGTGGCGGATCTGCGGCTCCCCGATGCTCCCGGACCGCACCCGGTGGCGGTCCTGGTCCACGGTGGCGGGTGGACCGATCCCTACACCCGGGATCTGATGGACGGGGCTGCGGTCGACCTGACCACGAGGGGAACCGCGACCTGGAACATCGAGTACCGGCGCATCCCACCGGCGGGCGGCTGGCGGGACTCCATCGCGGACGTGACCGCCGCGGTCGACGCCCTGTCCTCCATCTCCGGCGACCACGGCCTCGACCTGGACCGGGTAACGGTCGTCGGACACTCGGCCGGCGCCCAGCTGGGCTTCTTCGGCGCCAAGACCGCTTCCGTACGGCCGGTCGTCTTCGTCTCGCTGGCGGGGATGCTCGACCTGGGGAACATCGGTCCCGGTTTCGACGATCTCATCTCGGCCTTCCTGGGTGACGACGGCCACGCCCGCCTCCAGGAAGTCGATCCCATCCGCGCCCTTCCCGCCGGGGTCTCGACCGTGGCGGTGCACGGCCGCGTCGACCGATCCGTGCCGCCGGATCAGAGCCGCCGGTTCGTCGAGGCGGCGCTGGTGGCCGGCGACCCATCCCGCCTGGTCGAGTTGGCGGAGGCCGACCACATGGACGTGATCTCTCCTCTCGCCACCGGATGGGAGGAGGTGGCTCGCGCCTGCCTGGGCGGTCCGGTCCGGTTTGAGGATCCGCCCCCGAGCGTCTAGCCCCGACGGATGGGCCTCATACGAGGGCCGCCTCCCCGAATATGCCCTTCACCTCGGCGTAGAGCGAGGACGACAACTCCACCTGCTCATCCAGCCTGAAGACCTTCCGACTCTCCCCGGCCGTGAGATCGATGTAGACCGGCGCCGGCCCCGGATGGTTGGACAGCACCTGCCGGAGCTCGCGTAGCGCCTCCGTGAAGGCGTCCTTCTCCGTGAGCGCCCGGTGGGGCTCCAGACGTAGCCAGAGGTCGCTGTCGGGAACGAGCTTGGGTCGGGTGATCCGGTAGGCCCGCATCTTGACCTCATCCCCCGGGTTGTTCAGCATGCCCTCGACCACCATGATGGCGTCCTCCTCCAGTATCTCGCCGGCCGAGGCCAGGGTCTTGGGAAAGGCCACCACCTCGACCGAGTTGTCGAGGTCCTCTATGTTGAAGTAAGCCATCTGCTCCCCGGAGGCGGTGTAGCGACGAGTGATGCCGCTGACGATCCCGCCGATCCTGACCCGCTCCCTGTCCGGCAACCCCGCCAGCCCGGACACGGTGGTCGTGGTGTGCTGGGCCAGGGCCCTGGTCAGGCCGTGTAGCGGATGGTCCGAGACATAGAGGCCCAGCATTTCCTTCTCGTGGGCCAACAGGATGTCCTTCTTCCACTCTTCGCCGGGAATCGTCACCTCGTCGAACTCCGGGACCTCGGCGTCCCCGCCGAACAGGCTGAACTGGCCCGCGTCCTCGTGGCGCCTCCGGGCGAGGGTGCGCTCGACCATCAGCTCCGCCACCTCGTGCAGGCCCTTCCGGGTGTGTCCCAGGTCTTCGAAGGCACCCGCGCGGATGAGCGAGGCCACCACTCGCTTGTTGAGCGCCGTGGCGTCCACTCGGTTGGCGAAGTCCTGGAAGTCGGCGAAGGCGCCCCCGGCGTGGCGGGCCTCGATGATCTTCTCCACCACCGCCGACCCTACGTTCCGCACGCCGGAGATTCCGAACACGATCCTGCCGTCCCGGACGGTGAAGTCATCCTCCGACGCATTGACCGACGGGGCCGACACCTCCAGCCCCATCGTCCGGCACTCGCTCAGGTACATCCGGGTACGGTCCTTGTCCCGGCGCGACGACGTAAGCAGGGCGGCCATGTACTCGGCCGGGAAGTGAACCTTGAGGTAGGCCGTCTGGTAGGCCAACAGGCCGTAGGCGGCGCTGTGCGACTTGTTGAAGCCGTAACCCGCGAAGCCCTCGATCGAGTCGAATAGCTCGCCGCCGAACTCCGGCGCGTTGCCGCCGTCCACCACCCCGGCCACGAACTTGTCCCGTTCCTTGGCCATGATGGCCGGGATCTTCTTGCCCATCGCCTTGCGCAGGGCGTCGGCGTCGGCCATCGAGTACCCCGCGATGTCGCGGGCGATCTGCATGACCTGTTCCTGGTAGATCATGAGACCGTAGGTCTCGCTCAGCACGCCCTCGGTGGCCGGGTGGGGATAATCCACTTCGCTGCGCCGGTTCTTGCGGTTGGCGTAGGCGTTGTGCCAGTCGTTGGACATCGGCCCGGGCCGGTACAGGGCGACCAGGGCGATCATGTCCTCGAAGCGATCCGGCTGCAGGCTCCGGATCAGCGAGCGCATAGCAGTACCTTCCAGCTGGAAGACCCCGATGGTGTCGCCCCGGCACAGCATGGCGTAGGTGTCGGGATCGTCCAGGGCGACCCGGTCGATGTCGGGACGGGCGCCGGTACTCCGTTCGATCAGATCCAGCGTCCGATCGATGGTCGACAGCGTGCGCAGGCCGAGAATGTCCATCTTGAGCAGCCCCAGCTTCTCGATGGCATGCATCTCGTACTGGGTGACCACCTCGGCGTCCTCGCCCTTGCGCTGTACCGGAACCAGATCGGTCAGCGGACGCGGCGCGATCACCACCGCGGCGGCGTGGATCGAGTCCTGGCGGCGAAGCCCTTCCAGGCCCCGCGCTGTGTCCAGGACCAGGCGGGCATCCTCCTCTTTCCGGTATTCCTCGCGCAGTCCGGAGGCGTGGTTGTGCCATTCCTTGGTGATCCCATCGGCCTCGGGACCCGGGGGGTTGAAGCAGATGTCGAGCGAGGCCTCCCGTCCCAGGACCGCAGCCGGCATCAGCTTGGCAAGGCGGTCCCCCATCGCGTACGGGAATCCCTGAACCCGGGCCGAGTCGCGGATCGCCTGCTTGCCCTTGATGGTGGAGAAGGTGACGATCTGCGCCACATGGTCGGATCCGTACTTGTCCGCCGCGTACCGGATGATGTCGCCCCGGAAACGCTCATCGAAGTCCATGTCGATGTCGGGCATCTCGCGCCGCCCGGGGTTCAGGAAGCGCTCGAAGATCAGGCCGTACTCGAGCGGGTCCAGATCGGTGATACCCAACGCGTACGAGACGATCGATCCGGCCGCCGAACCCCGGCCCGGACCGACCCGGATCCGGCGCGACCTCGCGTAGCGCACCAGGTCCCAGACAATCAGGAAGTAGTCGGGGAAGCCCATATCCTCGATGATCCGCATCTCGTGATCTATGCGCCTCCCGACCTCGCCGCCGGCCTCGCCCTGGTAGCGGCGGCGAGCTCCTTCGGTCACCAACTCCCGCAGGTAGGACATGGCGGTGTGGCCGTCCGGCACCGGAAAGTGGGGCAGAAGCAGCTGATCGAAGTCCAGATCCACGTTCACGCGCTCGGCTATCAGGAGGGTGTTGTCGCACGCCCCGGGATAGATGTCGTCCGGGAACCGGTCCCGCATCTCACGGGCGGTCTTCAGGTAGAACTCGTCGCCCTCGAAACGGAGGCCTCGGTCCGGGTCGTTAACGGTCGATCCGGTCTGGATGCAGAGCAGGACGTCGTGGGCGGCCGCCTCGTCCTGGCGGGTGTAGTGGGCATCGTTGGTGGCCAGGAGCGGAGCGCCGATCCGGCCGGATATCTCCAGCAGGTCGGGGAGAATGCGCTGCTGGCTCTCCAGGCCCAAGTCCTGGACCTCGATGAAGAACCGGTCCCGGCCGAAGATGTCCTGGTATAGGCCGGCTGCCTCCACCGCCTGCTCCATGTCCCTACGGCCGCCGGCGTACCCGTCTTCCCGCGGCGCGTCCGGGGCCAGCAATGTGGGGACGTGACCGGCCAGGCAGCCGCTGGTGGCGATGACCCCCTCGGCATACTCGGCCAGCAGCTCCTGGTCCATACGGGGCTTGTAGTAGTAACCCTCCAGGAAGGCCCTGCTGACCAGCTTGAGAAGGTTGGCGTAGCCGGTCTGGGTCTCGGCCAGCAGGGTGATGTGATGGCGAACGTTGTCGCGGCCGGTGGGCCGATCGAAGCGGGAGCCGGTCGTCAGGTAACCCTCCACGCCGAGGATCGGCTTGATGCCTGCCCGGGTGGCCGCCCGGTAGAAGTCGACCGCGCCGTATAGCACTCCGTGATCCGTCAGACCCAGCGCTGTCTGCCCGTCTGATACAACCGCTGCCACGGCGTCGTCGATGCGTGCCGCACCGTCCAGCATCGAGAACTCGCTGTGAACGTGGAGGTGAACGAAACCCCTACTTGCCATGCCCCATCCTTGACCGCTACCCGTTGACCGGTCAGGGGTACCCAGCGATCCACAACACTAGCGAAATCCGGTCGGTCGACCGAGAATCGTCGCCCTAATCAGTCGTGTTTACAAACGAACGCGCATAGCGTGAACACGCCCTAGTCGGGCGCCTCACCGCTGACGGGCCTACCGAGGACATCGAGGCTCGACCGGAGATCGGATGGAAGGGACACCTCCACCTCGACATCCCGGCGGGTGACCGGATGGACGAAGCCGAGCCGGTGGGCATGGAGCCAGACGCGGCCCGGATCGACTCCGGCCCGGGCGGGCCGTCCGTAGACCCGATCCCCCACCACCGGCCGGCCGATCGAGCCCAGGTGCACCCGGATCTGGTGGGTTCGCCCGGTCTCGAGAGTCACTTCGAGCAGGCTCAGCAAGGGACGATCCCACGTCGCCAGCCACTGGTAATGGGTGACGGCGGGCTTGCCGCCGGGACCTACGAACCGCCTCGCACGCCGCCGATCGATCGGCGCATCGATCGTCCCTGAGGCGACACCGAAGCCGCCGTGGGTGAGGGTGAGGTAGCACCGGTTTACCTCTCGAGCTGCAATCGCATCGGTCAGGCGACGATGAGCGACCGGATGCCGGGCGATGAGGATCGCTCCCGAGGTGTCCTTGTCGAGCCGGTGGACGATCCCCCACCGCGGGTACTCGCCCACCCCCTCCACTTCGGGCCACCGATGGAGAAGCGCCGAGACCAGCGTTGCCTCGCCGTGACCGGGTGCCGGGTGGGTGACCATCCCCGCGGGCTTGCCGATCACGGCCAGGTGGCGGTCTTCGTAGCGGACGTCGAGCTCGACCGGATGGGGCCTCAATGGTCGGGTGGTTTCTGGAGGGACGAACCAGAGGCCGTCTCCAGCTGCAAGCCGGGTACCTGGCCGGCATCTGCTATCCGGTCCGGCCGTGATCCGCCCGGACCGTCCGGTCTCGATCATCCGCCTCGCTCTCGCCCTGCTCACCCCGGCCAGCCGGGCCAGGATCATGTCGAAGCGGGCGCCGTCCAGCGAGTCGGGGACGGTCAGGTGCGTCTCGCCGCCCATACGAGGATCACGACGCCCACCGTGATGGCGGAGTCGGCCAGGTTGAAGGTGGGCCAGAAGCTGAAATCGATGAAGTCCGTGACCGATCCGGACATCCATGGTCCGCGCAGGAGACGATCAACGAGGTTGCCTATCGCCCCGCCGAGCACCAGACCAAACCCCACCACCTCGGTGGTGCTGCGGGTGCGCTCCACCAGCACCAGGATCAGGGCCGCCACGAGGGCGGCGGCCAACCCCAACCAGGAACCGTAACCCTGGAATAGGGAGAAGGCCGCCCCCGAGTTCTCGGTGACCGCGAGCCGGAACCAGCCGGGAATTATCACGAGGTCGTGGTCGGCCAGCGCCGTTCGCGCCCATAGCTTGCTGATCTGATCGGCTACCAGAACGGCCCCGCCGAGGAGGCCGGCGTTGATACGTCGGCTGGTCAGCGCCGGCGCGATGCGCACTTCACGCACAAACTGGTCTGCGGAAGTGCCCGCAGGCGCGCCACCGGAATGGGACTTCCGCATACTCGACAATCGCCATAGGTGCCGTCCTCGAGTGACTGCAAGGCACTGCGTACCTGGCCGAGCAGGTCACGGCTGTTGCGGTCCACGGAGAGCTCCTTCTCGAACTCGAAGGCCATCGAGCCGCCATCGGCGGAGTCCGGATCCGGCCTGCGCTCGGCCGCGGTCTCAGCCATCCTGACCTCGCTCCGCTCGGCTTCGTGGTCAGCGATCACCGCGACCAGACTCCGCTCCCTCTCCTCGAGGATCCTCTTGAAACGTGCGAGCGTGGACTCGGCCAGCTTGCGGCGAGACGCCATACCCTCTTCCTCCAGGGGCGCGATTGTGGGGGCCGATTGAAGCTAGCAGGTCCGAAACCCGACCGCAGGCATCGCTGCGCCCACCGGCCGGTTCCGGCAGCACCAATCGCTACGGGTACGATGGCGCCCGCCAGCTACTCCCAGGATCATGCCAGGTAGCCAACCCGACTCCCCGCCGATCTCAGACTTCACCCGGGTGCCGCCCGGGCTCGACCTCCCGGCCCTCGATGGGCGCATCCTGGAGCGTTGGGACGAGACCGGCGCCTTCCACGCATCAGTCGAGATGCGGCCTCGCGAGCACGAGTACACGTTCTACGACGGCCCCCCGTTTGCCTCCGGGAGCCCCCACTACGGTCACATCCTGGCCGGGATCATCAAGGACATAGTGCCCCGTTACTGGACCATGCGAGGGCACCGGGTGGAGCGCCGCTTCGGATGGGACACCCACGGCTTACCGGTCGAGATGGAGGTCGAGCAGCAGCTCGGCATCTCCGGCCCCCGCCAGATCCAGGATCTGGGCGTAACCGTCTTCAACGACGCCTGCCGCCGGATGGTCGAGGTCACCACCGCCGACTGGGAGGGCATAACCCGCCGCATAGGCCGCTGGGTCGACTTCAAGAACGACTACAAGACCATGGATCCCGAGTTCATGGAGAGCGTCTGGTGGGTGTTCCGAGCGCTGTGGGACAAGGGCCTGGTCTACCGGGCCTTCAAGGTGCTTCCCTATTCGTGGGCTGCCGGCACCACCCTGTCCAACTTCGAGGTGAGCCTGGGCGGCTACCGCGACCACCCGGACCCCGCCATCACGGTCCGCCTGGAGATCCTCAAGGCCCCTGACCCCGGTGGGCCGGTCCGCCCCGGCGACTACCTGACCATCTGGACCACCACACCATGGACGCTTCCGGGGAACCTGGCAGTGGCGGTCGGACCGGACATCGACTACGTGGCCATCGAGGACCGCGGCGGGCGCCATTGGGTGGCAGCCCAGCAGGTAGAAGAGGTCTTCGGTGAGGCCCGGCAGCCGGCGGCGGGCGCGTCCGGCCGCGAGCTGCTGGGGGTCCGCTACCGGCCGCCCCTCCCCTATTTCGAGGATCGGGCCGGCGCGGGTGCCTTCCGGGTCATTCACAGCCCCTCGGTCACCACCGACGAGGGAACAGGCCTGGTCCATATGGCACCCGCCTACGGCGAGGAGGACCTCTACGCGCTGGCGGACGCCGGCCTGGACGTCATCGTCGACCCGGTCGATCTCGAGGCGAGGTTCACCAACGCCACTCCCGACCTGGCCGGGCTGCATGTGTTCGAGGCGGCCGACACCATCATCGGCCTGCTCCGGGAATCGGGAGCACTGCTGAAGAACGAGCAGATCGTCCACTCCTACCCGTTCTGCTACCGCACCGATCAGCCGCTCATCTACAAGGCCATCCCGACCTGGTTCGTCCGCGTCGAGGCGATCCGCGACCGGATGGTGGAGTTGAACAGATCCATCCACTGGGTCCCGGGACCGGTCGGGGCCAACCGGTTCGGAAACTGGCTGGAGGACGCCCGGGACTGGGCGGTCTCCCGCAACCGGTTCTGGGGGAGCTGCATCCCGGTCTGGGAGTGCGACTCCTGCGACTACCAGGAGTGTATGGGCAGCAGGGCCGACCTGGCCGACCGGACCGGCGTCTGGCTGGAGGACCTGCACAAGCACGTGGTGGACGAGGTGACCTATCCGTGCCCGGACAGGATGGGCACCATGGTGCGCGTGCCCGAAGTGCTGGACTGCTGGTTCGAGTCCGGCTCGATGCCCTACGCCCAGTATCACTATCCGTTCGAGAACGAGGAGCGCTTTCCGCGTACGTTCCCCGCCGACTTCATCGCGGAGGGCCTCGACCAGACCCGGGGATGGTTCTACACCCTTCACGTGCTGGCCGCCGCCCTATTCGACGAGGTGGCTTTCCGCAACTGCGTCGTCAACGGCATGATCCTGGCGGAGGACGGGCGCAAGATGTCCAAGCGCCTCAAGAACTACCCCGAGCCTTCCGCCGTCCTGGACCGCTACGGGGGAGACGCGGTCCGGGCCTACCTGATCGACTCGCCGGTCCTCCGCGCCGAGCCGCTCCGCTTCTCCGAGGCGGGGGTGCGCGAGGTGGTGCGGACGGTGATCCTGCCGTTCTGGAACGCCTATTCCTTCTTCACCACCTATGCCGAGGCGGACGGTATCCGGTTCGACGACTTGAGGTCGGCGCCGCCACCCGCCGACCGGCCCGAGATCGACCGCTGGATACTGAGTGTCCTGCAATCGCTGATCCGGCGAACCAACGAGATGATGGAGGGCTACTACCTGTATGCCGTGGTGGGCCCGGCTCTCGGCTTCGTCAACGACCTGACCAACTGGTACGTGAGGAGATCCAGGCGCCGGTTCTGGAGGGCTCGGGAGGGCAACGAGGCCGACAAGCAAGCCGCCTTCGCCACCCTCTACGAGGTGCTGGTGACCTTCAGCCGGTTGCTGGCGCCGGTCCTCCCCTTCATTACCGAGGAGATACACGCCGGCCTGGTCCCGGAGGCTTCCAGCGTCCATCACACCGACTACCCGATGGTGGACGAGGACACGATCGACGAGGACCTCGAGCGGTCGATGAACGTCGCCCGCACGGTGGTGACGCTGGGACGGTCGCTCCGGTCGGATCACTCGATCGGTGTTCGCCAGCCCCTGGCGCGCCTCGCCGTGATCACCCGGGACCCGGAGGTAAAGGCAGCGGTCCACCGCCACGGCGCGGTGATCGCCGACGAGCTCAACGTCAGGGAGATCGGCACCCGCGATGACGAGCTTTCGGTGGTCGAGTTGGCGGCCAAGGCCAACTACAGGCGCCTCGGGCCCCGCCTCGGCGCCGCGGTCCGGGAAGTCGCAGCCGCGCTCGCCGACCTCGACTCGGAACAGGTGGCGTCCCTGGTCGAGGCGGGCGGGATGACCGTCGCCGGCCACGACTTGAGCGCCGACGACGTGGTGGTCACCAGGAACCCCCGGACGGGTATGGCCGTGGCATCGGACGGTTCGCTGTCGGTAGCCCTCGACACGGTGCTGACCGACGAGCTGAGGAGCGAGGGCCGGGCCCGCGAGGTGGTATCACGGATCCAGCGTGCCCGGCGCGACATCGGGCTAGAGGTCACCGACCGGATCCGGCTCCGGTACAAGACCGACGACGATCTCCTCGGCGAGGCTATCGAAACCCATGCCGATTTCATCGCCGGCGAGGTGCTGGCGCTGACGATCGAGGCCGGGTCTACGGCGGGAGGCATGAGGTTCGAGATCGGCCGCAGCATCCTGTCGGTACGGCTCGAGAAGGCAGCCGCGGCCGATGGCAACTCCATAGCCTGATCCAGAGAGGCAGCGGCCGGCGCAACCGCCTTCTCCTGCTGTCGATACCGGGAACCCGCTACCCGAACCGGCGCGGTGAGAACGGCTCCAAGTCGAGGTCGGTGGGTCGGTCGCAGATGATCTGGGCTACGAGCCGGCCGGTTAGAGGACCGTGCGACAGACCGAGCTTGCCGTGGCCGACGGCGTAGGTGACGTTGCGCCAGCCGGATGACCGACCGATCATGGGAAGGCCGTCGGGTGTTACCGGCCGCAGACCCGCCCATCGTTCCAGCACGGTGAGCTCGGGGTCGAGCCGCACCCGGGATCGAGCGTTGGCCTCGACCTGAGCCAGGCGGCGGAGCGACGGCCTGGTATCGAGGCGCCCCAACTCGAGCCAGCCGCTCAACCTCAGCTTGTCCCCTATCGGGTTCACCGCCACCCACCGGTCTCCTATCAGGAGGTTGTTGCGTGGACCTTGACGGGGCGCCGCCACGGTCATGCTGTATCCCTTACCGGCCTGGATGGGAACCGACTCGCCGAGCAGAGAGGCCACCCGGGGGGTCCACGCGCCGGTGGCTATCACAACTTCGTCAGCGGTCAGGTCGCCCCGGGAGGTCACCAGACGGTCCACCGTGCCGCCCGAGGTCCGGAAGTCCAGCAGCCGGGTATGGGGCACGAACACGACCCCACGTGCCGACAGCACCGACACGATCCCGGACATGAACCGGGCGGGATCGAGGCCGGCGTCGTCCACACACCGGAATCCGCCTAGGACCTCCTCGTTCAGCGCCGGCTCCAACTCGCGGATCTGGGCGGTGTCGTATCGCTCGATGGTCACGCCGTAACGCTCCATCGTTTCGGCCTCGTGCCGGCCGGCCGCGAAAGCCGCCTCGTCTCCGTAGACGTAGAGAAGTCCGAGCTTGCGGTAGTCACATTTGATCTCGTCACGCTCGATCCACTCCGCCACGAGATCGGCACTCCGGAACCCGAGGGCGCGCAGGACGACCGTACCGGCATCGGCCGCCCGGGAATTGCAATTACGGGCGAACCGGACCATCCAGCGCAGGTACGACGGGTCGATCGACGGCCGCACCGTCACCGGCCCGGTGCGGCGGATCATCCCGCGTACCACACCGGACATCACGCCCGGGGCGGCCATCGGAATCAGATGGCTCGGGGTAATCAGTCCGGCGTTGCCAGCGGCGCTTCCGCGTGCGATCGGCCCCTCGTCGATCACGACCACCTGGCGACCATGGGCCGCCAACTCGTATGCGCTGCATAACCCGACCACCCCACCCCCGACAACCACCACGTCAGCGTTTCGGGGAAGGGACCTCACGGGAGGCGACACCTCGGAAGATCGATACGACATCTGGACTCCTCGGCCGGACCGCTATATCAACGCGGGACGGGACCGTCCTGCTCGTCTCCGGGTGTCATGGCGGCGCGGAACTGGTCCAGCAGGTGTTCGCCCGCCTCCAGCACGTTGTCGACCATCTGCTCCGAGGTCCGGGCGGCCTCGTCGATCATGTCCCGAACCCGGGCCACCACCTCATCGGCCTGAACCGTCACCACGGTCTGTGCCTGGCCAGAACCGTCGGCGATCCGGTTCTCCCGGCATTCGTCCAGGGCATCCCGGAGCCGTCTGACTTCACGTTGCAGCCGGTCGTGGAGTCCCTCGTACTCGGAGATCGTCTTGACCACGATCTCGAGAAAGGCGTCCACCTCGTCCGCGGCGTACCCGCGCAGGGCGACCGAGAACTTGACCGCCTGGACCTCGTTCGAAGTTATTCGCATGCGGCCATCGCTACCTGCATATGATCCTCGTCACGATCATTATCGCCAGGATCAGGATGATCGGTGACAGGTCCAACCTGACGCCTCCGACGGGAATGGCGGGCAGGGACCGCCGGAGCGGCCGGAGTGGCGGATCCACGATCCGCGAGAGCAGCGCGACCGCACGGCCAACCGGATGATCGCCGGGAACCTCGATCCAGCTCAGGACGGCCCGGGCGATAATCGCAACCACGTAGAGTTGCGCCAGATTGCAGATCAGCCGGATCAAGCCCGCCTCAGACGTCGAGGTCGTACAGGCCCAGCGAAGCCAGGCGCTGTAACTCCTGCCGGGTAATCGTGACTCTTGGCGGGCGTACCAGCAATACTCCCATGGCCGGTTTCTGGATCGTCCCCTCCAGTGCGTACACCAAGCCGCACAGGAAGTCGACCAACCTTCGTACCGTCGGAGGATCGAGATTCTTCAGGCTCACCACCACAGGAACCTGCTCCCGCAGCACATCGGCGACCTTCCGCACGTCATCGAAGCCGTGGGCCTCGAGTATCTCGGTGTAGCTGGCGGAGATGACGGCCGACTCCGGACCTCGCACGATGACATCTGCGTCACCGCGTGCGGAAACGACCGCAGGCCGCTGGTACGGAGGGACCGGCTCGGCGATCCGAGAACTCCGATCGCCCGGTGTCGCCGACTGATCGTCCACTATGCGGAACTGGCTGCGTGGCGGAGGCCGGCGGCTGGTCATATCGGCCCGTGTTCCATAACCGGGGTTCATGGTGGGCTCACCCTCGTCCACCAGACCCATCCAGGTCAGAAGTTTGTTCATGACGCTCATTTCTGTACCGCTAAGGCTCAGGGCCCAAAGATAGCCCGTCCGATGCGAACGATGGTGGATCCTTCCTCGATCGCCACCTCGAAATCGTCCGTCATACCCATGCTAAGCGCCATCGGACGATCCAAGCGCGCGGCCAACTCGTCCCTGATCTCACGCATGTGGACGAAGTAGGGCCGGGAGTCCTCGGGTTTCTCACCCATCGGAGGTAGCGCCATCACTCCGTTCAGCGGGACGCCCTCCGACTCCCACCGCTCGAACGTCTCAACCACGAGATCGGGCTGGACTCCGGACTTCTGGGGCTCCCGTCCGATATTGACCTGCAGCAGGGTCGGTGGGGGCGGGCCCGCTCCGCGC
Organism: Acidimicrobiia bacterium; assembly: GCA_009841105.1. Taxonomy (GTDB): domain Bacteria; phylum Actinomycetota; class Acidimicrobiia; order Spongiisociales; family Spongiisociaceae; genus Spongiisocius; species Spongiisocius variivorans. The sequence goes on from VXMM01000023.1 coordinate 190,550, forward strand.
AGCCATGGCTTCACCAGCCGGTCCCGGTCGAAGGAGTGCAGCAGCGCCACCCGGGGCCGGACCATCCGTACCTTGTTGGTCTGCAGCGGGCCCACGAAGTGCCACTCGAGGTTGCCCGGGAGCCGACCGGCTTTCGACACCAGTTCCTGCCCGCGGTTCTCTCCGAACACCCGATGGCCGGCCGCGATTGCTTCTTCCAGAGCGGCGGCCGGCCGACCCTTGCCGATCGCCACGATCTTCACTTCATCGCTCTTGCGACCCGACCGGCGGGCAGCCTCCTCGGCACGCCCTATGACCTCGCGCAGGCGCTGGGCCACGCTCACGGAATCCATCCCAGAGCCGCCTGGCGATTCTGGGTACGGTCGGCCCGGAACGAGAACCAACCGTCATCGCAGCGAGTACATGCTTCGACCGACCACCACTCGGCTTGTGGTACCTGTTCGCGGACGGCGGTCGCCAGGTCGACCGTCGTCATGCCACCGGTGGACTTGACATAGCGGTCATGGAACAACCCGGCGACTTCCGGCCCGACCTCGAAGCAACACGGCCCGATCCGCGGACCCGTGGCGGCCCTCAAGACCGGACCGGGCCGGCTACCCAGACGCTCCAGGCGCCGGGCAGCCGCTGCCACCACGCCGGCGACCACTCCCCTCCATCCGGCGTGGGCCACCCCCACCGCATGCTCGGTCTCCAGCACGACCCCGACGCAGTCGGCGGTCATTACCGCCAGAGGTAGACCCTTGCCGGTGGCGACCAGGGCGTCGCCGGGCCCGGCCCGGCCCGGTTCGTTAGCGGTCAATACGTCCGCTCCGTGCACCTGGCGGAGAGACGCCCACTCCGCCCGGATCCCGAGCGTCCCGGACACCTCCTCGCGATCACCGGACATCATGTCGCCCGCCGCAGCCGTCGTGAAGGCGGCGCCGCGGAACCCGGGAGGCCGGATCAGCCCGACCACCAGGCGCTCCGCGTACTCGCTATTCCTGGAGCCAGTCCGGAATGTCCAGCGGATCCTCCTCGGCTGACCGGAACACGCTTTCCGACCGGTCGGTGTACCGGGGGCGCCTGGATGTGCCCGATCCGGACGGACCACCGGAAGGCGATCCCACGCCGGCAGCGATGACGGTCACGCGTACCTCCTCGCCGACCGACTCGTCGGACGTGGCGCCGAAAATGATCTGGGCATCGGATTCGGCATGCTCCTGGACGGCCAGAGCCGCTTCGCTCACCTCGGCCAGGGTCATATCGGGTGGGCCGCTGATCGAGAGCAGAACACCGGTGGCGCCGTCCATCGTGGTTTCGAGCAAGGGGCTGGACATCGCCTGCTGGGCAGCCTGGAGCGCCCGGCTCTCTCCCGATGCCCGTCCGATACCGAGCACGGCCGCGCCTGCTCCGCCCAGCACCGTCTTGACGTCTGCGAAGTCCACGTTGATGAGGCCAGGCGTGGTGATTATCTGGGCGATGCCGTTCACCCCGTCCGTCAGTACCTGGTCGGCCATCGCGAAAGCCTCCATCATCGTGGTGGAGCGATCGGCTTCCTGCAGGAGGTTGTCGTTGGGGATGACGATCATGGCGTCGACCGCCTCCCGCAACGCAGCTATTCCCTGTTCGGCCAGCTTGGAGCGGCGATGGCCCTCGAACCCGAAGGGCCTGGTTACGACCGCCACGGTCAAGGCATCGAGGTGGCGGGCTATATCGGCCACCACGGGAGCGGCGCCGGTTCCGGTTCCTCCACCCTCGCCGGCAGTCACGAAAACGAGATCCGAGCCGGCCAGTGCTTCTTCGATCTGTTCCCTGTTGTCCTCGGCTGCGGTCCTCCCCACCGATGGATCCGCGCCGGCGCCGAGTCCCTTCGTGAGCTCGCCACCGATGTTGAGCTTGACATCGGCCTCGGACATGAGCAGCGCCTGAGCGTCCGTGTTGACGGCTAAGAACTCCACTCCCCGGATTCCGGCCTCGATCATGCGGTTGACGGCATTCGTGCCGCCGCCGCCCACGCCGACCACTTTGATGACAGCCACGTAGCTACGGAGGGGGCTTTCGTTGATGACGGTCATGGGCGTGTCGTTCCTTCCATTCACCGCTTGGGCATTGACGGTCCGCTCCGGACGCGGCCCATGCTACAGGCCAAAGTCTCGCGTTCTAGTAGAAACTCCGGAAGCATACGCCATCCACTTCCTTAAGGTTCTAGATAAATCTCTGCTTCTAGTTGAGACTTAAGGTATTCGAGGTCGGGTAGGGTCCTGCTGACCGATTTCCAGGGTCGTACGGCAGGACGGCTCGGCGCCGTGACATCGATGAGTCCCGGCGGGGCGCTCTCGATGATGGTCAGGAGCGAGGTCGCTTTCGCGGCCATGTTGCTCGGTAGGCCGAGCCGGGCTATCCGATTACCCACCCAGATCCAGAGCTCGCCGTCGCTGGCCTCGAAGAGGCTCCGCTCGGCCAGGTGACCCGGCAGAGCGGCGATGAAATCCAGCGCGCCGGTCACCTCGGCGGCTTCGATCCTGGCGCCCAGCCCGGGATCGTCGATGACAACGCGGATCTGCGGGAGCCGGGTGATGGGCGTGGATGCATAGGCCAGCACCACTCCATCATCGGCCAGAACCCCCCATTTGTCCCCCAAGTCGACCCAGGCGGTGTCCACCCGCTCCCTCACCACCACCTCGACGCGGGTGGGGAAGACCAGCTTTACGGAGGCGGCGGCGATCCTGGGATCTGCCATGAGGTCCGTTTCCACTGCGGAGGCCCGGATGGTGACCAGCGGTCTGCCTTCGACCACCCGGCTCCGGCGGAGGATGTCCTCGACCGGCACGCTGTCCGCGCCCGTGATGACCACCTCCTCGACACTCATGACCGGGGACACCAGGAACCAGGCCACCCCGCCGCCGAAGGCGAAGATGACCAGCATCCAGATGGACCTCCGGATGCGAGCCCGAGCCTGCCGCTCGGCGACCTCCTGCCGCCGACGTTTGATGCGGGGCTCGATGGTCAATCCTGGTTTCCTCTGGGCCGCTGCCCTACCCCATCCCGCGGGAACCCGATGAACCTCACCTCCGGTTCCAACCGGACTCCCGTCCTCTCGATTACCAGGCGCCTCACGTCCCTGACCAGTGCGAACACATCCTGCGCGGTGCCGCCCGGATCCACTACGAAGAAGTTGGCGTGCTTCGGCGAGACGTGAGCGCCGCCGCGGCGCATACCCTTCAGTCCCAGCGCGTCGATGATCCGTCCGGCGCTGTCGCCCGGTGGGTTACGGAACACGCTCCCGGCGTTGAGGGTTCCACCGGGCTGGTGATCGCGCCGCCAACGGATCGCCTTCCGCATCAGCGCCGCTATCCGATCCCGGTCACCCTCACACACCCGGAAGGAGGCATCCAGCACGACTTCGTCGGGGCACAGGTTGCTAGTCCGGTAGCCGAGACCGAGCTGGTCGGCCTCCCGTTCGGTCACCGACCCCGACCGGGCATCCAGGATCGAGGCCGACCTGATCACATCGACGGTCTCGACACCGAAGAAGCCGGCGTTCATGCGGACCGCCCCTCCCACCGAACCGGGTATGCCGACATAGAACTCCAGCCCGGACCAGGATCCGTCCGCCATCCGGCGAGCCAGCACCGGCAGGCTGACGGCCGCTCCCGCTCTGACGATCCGAGCCTCCGGATCTACTCCTACCTCCTTGAATCCGGCGCCGAGCCGGACCACCAGACCGGGGAATCCCTCGTCGGACACCACCAGGTTGCTTCCCCGTCCCACTACGACCATCTCAATCCCGCGTTCCCGGGCCGCCAGCGCCACCGACCGCAGGTCCTCCAGGGAACGGGGCTCGCAGAACCAGCGGGCCGGCCCCCCGAGCTTGTAGGTGGTGAGCCGGGACAGCTCTATCCCAGCCCGGACATGGCCGCTGGCTACGAAGCTGTCCCAGGCCTTCATCGGCGCCCGGCCAGCCGGTCGACCAAACGGTCCGGCAGGGTAGTGATGTCGCCGGCGCCCAGCGTGAGGACCAGGTCATCCGACTTGACCTCCCCTGCGACCAGATCCGCCGCCTCGTCCAGGCCCGCGACGTAGCAGACCTCCTGCTGCCGGTCACGGACCGAGTCGGCCACCAACTCCCCGGTGACCCCCGGCGGGGGCGCCTCACGAGCCCCGTAGATGTCGGTCACCACCACCCGGTCGGCAGCTGAGAGAGCCTCCCCGAACTCGGAGGCCAGTGCCACCGTCCTCGAGTAGAGGTGGGGTTGGAACACCACCCAGAGCCTGTTCCTCTCCACCGCGGCTAGCGCCTCGATGTCGGCCGCTACCTCGGCAGGATGGTGGGCGTAGCTGTCGATGATGGTCACCTTGCCGACCGTGGCCCGATGCTCGAGCCGCCGGCGCACCCCCTCGAAGTGTGCCATGCTCTCGATCGCCGCAGCCAGGTCGTGGCCCAGCTCGCACAGCAGGGCCAGCACACCACAGGCGTTGCGGGCGGTGTGCAGGCCGGGCCTACCCACCTTCACTGATCCTGGCGGGAACCGGCCGCCGAGCCGGAAGGACACCGACACGGGCCCGGGCTCGACGTCCGAGATTCTCCATACCGCCTCGGGAGAGGTGCCGTACCCCGGCCGGCCGGTCCGCTCGGCCAGGCGATGACCGCCTGGATCGTCCACCCCTACCACCACGGGGCCGTCCACCCGCTCGACCACATCTCGAAAGGCATCCTCCAGGTGCTCCTGCGTCCCGTAATGATCGAGGTGGTCGGAATCGACATTGGTGACCACCAGCCCGGCCAGGACTAGTTGGGCGAAGGTTCCGAAGGCCTCGTCGGCCTCGAGGACCAGCAGGTCTGCCACACCGAGGTGGGCATTGGTGTCGCCACCCACCAGGTCGCCGCCCACGATGAAGGACGCGTCGATCCCGAGGGCTCTCGTGGCTGTTATCGCCAGGGCCGTGGAGGTGGTCTTGCCGTGCGTGCCCGTGAAACCGAGGGTCGGTATCCGGGTGGTTATGTCACGGAGCAGGCGCGGACGGTCCCACACCGCTACCCCGGTCTCCCCTGCCGCCACCAGTTCGGGGTCCGTGGCGGGAACGGCCGACGAAGCCACCACCAGGTCGCACTCCGCCATCCGGTCGGGGCGGCTCCCCACCCAGGTCTCTACCCCGTGACCGTCCAGTCCGTCGAGGCCGGCTCCCCCAGCCAGGTCGGAGCCCGACACGACATGTCCCATGGCCGACAGCAACTTGGCGAGCGGGCCGATCCCGGCGCCTCCCGCCCCCACGAGGTGGATTCGTGTGCTCTCATCGAGCCGCGACATCCGCGCCATCCATCATCATGGTGGCAATGGTGGCAGCAGCACCCGGACTTGCTGCGTCAATTGCGGCCCGCCGCATCCGGTCCCGGCGCTCGGGGTCGGCCAGTAGGTCTTCCAGGATCCCGCCCATAGAGCCCATCCCAGCCTCCTCCACCAGCACGGCGGCGCCTGCTTCGACCATGGCTCGGGCGTTTGCCAGCTGATGGCCGCCGGCGAACGGACCAGGTACCAGGACACTGGGAGTGCCGGTGACGGCCGCTTCCATCAGACCTCCCCCGGCCCGGGCGACCACCAGATCCGAAGCACCGTAGAAGAGGTCCATCCGGTCCTCGAAGCCCAGCACCCTCCTTGTGACCGAGGGCGAGTCACCGGCGGTCGACACCTGGGCCAGGTTCCGGGCCCCCACGAGGTGGACGATCTGGAGAGGTCCCCCGTTCCAACCAGCCGACATGGCGGTGACCGCCTCGTTGATCGAACCGGCGCCGAGGCTCCCTCCCATCACCCCGACCGTGTCGAGGTCGGATTCGAGTCCGTACCGGGCCAGGGCCTGCGGCCGGACCGTGGCCTTGTCGAGCGTGGTGAGCGCTGACCTCAGCGGGTAGCCGACGACCTCCCCGGCCAGTCCTCGGGTACCGGGAAATGACACCAGACACCTCTCTGCCCAGCGGCCCGCCAGACGATTCGCCAGCCCGGCCCCGGCGTTCTGTTCGTGGATGTACAGCGGCACACCCGTCCGCCGGGCCGCGATGGCGACGGGCACCGTGACGTAGCTTCCCATGCACAGCACGGCCCCGACCCTCCGTTCCCGGAGTTCCCGCGCCACGATCCGGGTAGCCTCCCAGACCATCCTCGGGATACGGAGGTTGCGGGCCGACAGGCGTCTCTCCAGGCCGTGTATCCGTATCCGTAGCAGGGGGTAGCCCTCCTTCGGGATCAGGTCCACCTCCATCCGGTCCCCACCGATGAAGAGGACGTGCTCCCTACCGACTCCCGAGGCGACCAACTGCTCGGCCACGGCAAGGCCGGGAAAGATGTGCCCACCGGTGCCTGCCGCGGCAATGGCGAACCTCACTGCGTCCGCCGCTTGAGCGCCGGATCCGGTACATGCGGGGCGTTGCGGGCCACGTTCACCAGGATCCCGACCCCGGCCATGGCAACCACCATGGCGCTACCGCCGACCGACACCAGGGGCAGGGCCAGGCCGGTCACCGGAATGGCGCCCACCGCACCACCCACGTTGACCAGCGACTGCACGCCCAACCAGGCGGTGATGCCGCTGGCGAGGAGGCGGGCGAACATGTCGCTGGTCCGGTAGGCCACCCACACCCCGACCAGCGACAGGCCGGCCAGGGCGAACAGCAGGGCGGTCGCCCCGATGAAACCGGTCTCCTCACCGATGATGGTGAAGATGAAGTCCGTGTAGGGATTGGGCAGGTATGACCAGCGGGACCGGGAGGCGCCCAGCCCGACACCGAGCCAGTGGCCGCTTCCGAGGGCGATGAGGCTCTGGATCATCTGGAAACAGGCGTCGCTCGGGTCGGACAGCGGGTCCAGGAAGCACAGGAACCGCTGGCGGCGGTACTCCAGCGAGTACGTGGCATACCCGATCACCGCCAATCCGGTGGCGCCGATGCCGGCGATGTAGCGGAACGGCACCCCGGCCGCGATCATCATGACCCCGGCCGCGCCCGCCACGATGATGGCGGTCCCCAGGTCGGGCTGCCAGACGATCAGGGCGCAGGTCCCGCCCACCGCGAACACCATGGGACCCATCCACTGGCTCGCCTCGCCGAGACGGTCTCTTCGACGGGCGAGAACGGCGGCCAGGAATACGATCACGGCCAGCTTGGAGAACTCGGAGACCTGGACGGTCAGATCGCCGAATTCCAGCCACCGGTTGGCGCCGCCCCTCCTCACCCCGACCATCAGGGTCACCACGAGGCCGGCGAAGGAGAGGGCCAGGGCATACGGTGCGATCCGCCGGTACCAGTTGTAGGGAACCATGGCCATGATCACCATCGCGCAGACCCCGACGGCCACCCACTGCGCCTGCCGCCTGAAGACAGCCAAGCGATCCGACTCCTGGATGATCCCGGATGCCGAGGAGGCAGACAGGGTGGCCCCGAGGCCGATCACCAGCAAGGTGGCGGCCAGCACCAGGACGAACACCACCACCCTGGATCGAGAGAGGGCGAGCTCGTCCCGGCGGCGGGCCCAGGCGCGGAGGTCCGTGATCGACGACAGCCGATTGCTCATCCCGATGCCGCCCTCGATGCCGCGGCCCGCGGGTCCCGCCCGGCCCGGACCCGACCCAGGTACTCGTCGACGTGCTGGATGAAGACGTTTCCCCGGTGCTCGTAGCAGGTGAACATGTCGAATCCGGTGGTGCCCGGCGAGAGCAGGACGGTATCCCCGGCCCGGGCTTGGTCGGAGGCCATCCGCACCGCCTCCTCCATCGACCCGGCCAGGGCGGTCGGCAGATCCGCGGCCATCTCCACCAGATCGGGACCGCACTCCCCGATCGCCACCATGTAGCGGACGTTGGGCGCCTGGACCAGGGGTGACAGGTCGAGGCCCTTCCTCACTCCCCCCGCGATGAGGACCACTGACGGATAGGAGCGGATGGCCGCCATGGCCGCATGCGGGTTGGTGGCCTTGGAGTCGTCCACCCAGGTCACGTCCCCGAGCGAGCCCACCTCGGTCCGTCGATGGTGACGGTGGCGGAACCGCGCCACCACCCTTGCCACGGCCGCCGGGTCGGCGCCCAACTCGATGGCGGCAACGGCCGAGGCCGCCAGGTTCACCCGGAAGGAGTAGTCGAGATCAGGAATCTCTCGGATCGGAACCGCGCCTCCGGGGTGCGCCAGGCCGTCGACGGAAAACCCGAACGGGCCCTCCGGCCCAGGGCCTGGTTCGGAACCGGTCACCGGCGCCCTGCGGCCGGGAGCTCCCAACGCATGGGCGACGGCGCCCGGATCCCCCACGTCGTAGACCAGCAGGTCCTCGTCGGTGAGATGGCGGGAGATACGACCCTTGGCCAGACGGTACGCGATCAGTGACCGATGCCAGTCCACATGGTCGTCCGCGACGTTCATGAACACCGAGACGCGCGGCGCCAGGGAGTAGGTGTAGTGGAGTTGGAAGCTGGAGATCTCGAGGACGACCACGTCGCAGGTTCCCGGTCGGACATCGCTGATCGGGACCCCGATATTGCCGGCAGCCACCGCCCGGATGCCGGACTCGGCCAGCATCTCGGTGGTCTGCCGGCACACGGTGGTCTTACCGTTGGTGCCCGTAATGGCGATCACCGGGCAATCGAGATGCCGTACGGCCAACTCGACCTCGCTCCAGATCGGTATTCCCGCCGCGCGGACATCCGTCAGCGGCGCCAGGTGGGGCATGAACCCTGGGCTGGCCACCACCAGCGAGACACCTGCGAGCATGGAGCGATCCCATTCCCCGCCGGCTGTCTCCACTCCGGCGGGAGGGTCCTCGAGAGCGTCGGCGCGCCGGTCGTAGATCCGGTGCTCCATCCGGAGCCGGGTCAGCAGGCGCGACGCAGCCTTCCCTGAGATACCTGCACCCAGCACCAGGGCTCGCATCAGGATCCCCCCAACCGGCCCACGGCGAGGAAGTCCGCGTAGAAGATCCCGAGACCGAGCGCCACGCCGATGGCGGCGATGATCCAGAAACGGGTGATGATGGTGGTCTCCGGCCATTTCTTCATCTCGAAATGATGATGGATGGGCGCCATCCGGAATACCCGTCGTCCGCCGAACCACCGGAATCCCGCCACCTGGATGATGACCGACAGGGCTTCGATGACGAACAGGCCACCCAGGATCACGAGGAGCAGGTGGGTGTTGGTCAGCAGCGCGATCGCCGTGATGCCGCCCCCCAGGGCCTGGGATCCGACGTCTCCCATGATTATCCGGGCAGGACAAGCGTTCCACCAGAGAAAGCCGAGCGAGGCGCCCATGATTGCGGACGCCACGGTCGCCAGACCCAGGCTTCCCTCCACGTGATAGATCTCGGGGTGCCGGAATATCCAGAAGGCGATGATCATGTAGGAAGCAGCCACCAGCGCGACCGATCCGGATGCCAGCCCGTCCAGGCCGTCGGTGAAGTTGACCGCGTTCGAGAAGCCGGTGAGCAGCAGGAGCACCCAGATGGCGAAGACCGCTGCGCCCAGATCGAGGCCCGTGGGTCGGGTGAAGGCGAGGGCGGTGGAGGCTCCGGCTACCACCGCGCCCCATGTGAAGAGCCCGGCCACCGCCAGCTGACCGATCAGCTTGGCCGTGATGCCGAGACCTTTGTTGCGGAACCGGGAAAGCTTCTGGTAGTCGTCGATGAAACCGACCACGCCCATACCGACGATGGCGCCGAGCACGAGCAATCCGGAGGTCTCGAAGCCGGTCTCGGCCAGCTCGATTCCGCGGTCGTCGAACCGGACCCGGAACTGCGACACCGCGTAGCCGCACAAGATGGCGGCGATGATGACGATGCCGCCCATGGTGGGCGTGCCCGACTTGTGCATGTGGCCTTCCAGCTCCTGCTGGATGAACTGGCCGATGTTCAACGCCCGGAACAGGCGGATCGCGTAGGCGGTGCCGAAGATGGCCACCCCGAAGGCCACCGTGGCAGCGGTGAGCATGGCGATCATCGGAAGCCACCCGCGAGACGGTTCGCTGGCATGATTACTGTCCCGGCCGGGCCGCTAGCCAGGATGCGGCCACTTCCCGGTCGTCGAACGGGACGACCCGCGTACCGAAGTCCTGGTACGTCTCGTGGCCCTTGCCGAGGATCAGCACCACATCACCGGGAGAGGCGTGTTCGATCGCCAGCCGGATGGCGGCATCCCTCTCCACCTCCGCCAGCACCCGCGCTCGACCATCCCGAGTACCCGCCACCACCTGCTCGACCAGCAAGGCGGGATCCTCGCTACGAGGATTATCGGAGGTGATCACGGCCAGGTCGGCCCGGGCCGCGGCCGCTCCCAGGAGAGGGCGCTTCGTGGCGTCTCGATCCCCGGCGCCGCCGACCACCACGATCACCGAACCCCTGCTGTGGGCGCGGGCCGTTCGAACCACGGACTCCACCGCCTCGGGGCTATGGGCGTAGTCGATCAGCACCTGGAATGGTTGTCCCAAGTCCACCGGATCGAGCCGACCCCTGACACCGACCATGGCCCCCAGGCCCGCTCTGATGGCGCCGGAGCCGATACCCACCTGCTGGGCGCAGGCGGCCGCCACAGCCGCATTGTGAATGTTGTGAAGACCTCCGGGACGCACGTCCAGTGCCACGTCCTGACCCCCGATCCGGCACCGGAAGCGGGCCTGGGACAGGTCCGGGTCAGGAGAGACGATCGACACGTCATGGCCCGGTCCGCGGCCGACGGTAACCACCGGCCCGGTAGCGGAGCGGGCCAGGCGGCGACCGGCGGCGGTGGTCACGTCGATCACATGAACCGCGGCGCGCCCGTCGAACAGGCTGGCTTTGGCCAGGTAGTAGTCCTCCATATTGCCGTGGAAGTCGAGGTGGTCCTGGGAGAGGTTGGTGAAGGCGGCCACGCTGAAGCTAACTCCTTCGACGCGGCTCAGGGCCAGGGCATGCGAGGAGACCTCCATCGCCACCATCGAGACCCCGCGGTCCACCATCCTTCGCAAGAGACGCTGCAGGTCGGCGCCCTCCGGGGTCGTGTGCGAGAGCACCTCATCGACCCCATCCAGCGTGACGCCCAGCGTTCCTATCTTCCCGCACGATCGACCGGCGGCGCGGGCGATGGCCTCCAGCATGACCGTGACCGTGGTCTTGCCGTTGGTGCCGGTCACCCCTATGACCTCCAGGCCGCGAGAGGGCTCGCCGTGAACCATGGACGCGGCCACGCCGAGCACCCGGCGCGTATCGGGGACGCGGATCTGGGGAATCGCAACCTGGCTAAACCGATCCTGCACCAGGGCGGCGGCCGCTCCCCGCCGGGCGGCATCCTCCAGGAAACGGTGCCCGTCCACGATCCGGCCGGGCACGGCCACGAACAGGAACCCGGGGGCTACCTGGCGGCTGTCGTGGGTTACGTCTTCGATCAGGATCGATCCGTCGCCCCTCATTTCACCGCCAAGACGGCCGGCCAGGCAGGCGAGCGTGAACGGACGATCAGGCATCCGGTCGCACTCCCATCTGATGGAGGGACGCCTCCATGACTCTGGAAAACGCGGGAGCAGCCACTGCGCCGCCGGTCCGCTCGGCAACGGTCGAACCCACCTGCGGAGAATCCACCACCACCACTATCACCAGGCGGGGGTCGTCGACCGGCGCCATTCCCACGAAGCTGGAGATGTAGTCCGTGGTATACGCCCCGACGTCGGGATCGAACCTCCGGGTAGTGCCGGTCTTACCGGCCACCGTGTACCCGGGCACGGCCGCGTTGGTGCCGGTGCCGCTGTCCACCACTGACTTGAGCAAGAGGCGCACCGTGCGGGCGGTGTCCTCGGATATCACCCTGGTCCCGTCTGACCCCTCGGTTTGCTGGAGGCCGTCTCCGTCCGCCCAACCAATCATCAGGCGCGGTCCTAAACGGACGCCGCCGTTGGCGATCGTGCTGTATACCGAGGCCATCTGCAGGGCGGTGACCGACAGGGAATAGCCGATCGAGGCGGAGGCCGGGCACGTCGGGCAGCCGTGGGGAAGGTTGACCGCTCCCCCGGCTTCGCCCGGGTAGTCGATGCCCGTGAGCTGGCCGTATCCGAATGCCTCCAGGTAGGAACGCAGTCTGTCTACGCCGAGATCACGACCGATCTTCACCATGCATACGTTGGAGGATAGGCGGACGCAGTCCCTGACCGTCATCACCATCGGCTCATGCGGGCTGAAGTCCCGGTAGCAGCCGAACTCCTGACCGCCGTCGTCCTGGCATGTGTCCGGGACGACCTCGTACTGGTCCTGAACCAGATACTGGGTGTCCCAGTCAACCACTCCCTCGTTGAGGGCGGCCGCCACCGTCACCGCCTTCTGGGTGGAGCCCGGCTCGTACACAGAGCGGACGGCCATGTTGATGAGGCGGCCCGACTCGATGTCGTCTTGGGTCCTGCCGCTCGGATCGAACGCCGGCGCCACCGCCATGGCCAGCACCTCGAAGGTGTGAGGATCCATGGCCACCACGATGCAACGTTTCGCCTGGGCGACCTCCAACGTCTCCACACACTCCCGGTAGGCCATGAATTGGATCTCGCGGTCGATGGCCAGGACCAGATCGGCGCCAGCCACGGCCGGCTCTATCTCGGTGCGGCCCTGCGGGATCAGTTGCCCTCTCGCCGCCCGCTCCGCCAATACCCTTCCGGGAATGCCGGTGAGCAGATCGTCGTACTCGGACTCGATCCCCTCGATACCCTCCGAATCGATGTTGACGAACCCCACCACATGGGCGGCGAGGGGTCCGTAGGGGTATACCCGTCTGGGCTCGGGCAGCAGGTGTATTCCGGGGAGCTCGAGATCCTCCACCCTGGCCGCGGTGTCGGTGTCGACCTGGCGGGCGATGAACTGGAAGGTGGTGTCCGAATACAGCTTGTCCCGGAGCGCGTGGATGTCGATGTCGAGCAACTCGCTCAACACGGACGCCGTTCCCGATGGATCCTCGATCTGGCGAGGGTCGGCATAGATGGAGCGGGACTGGGAAGTGATGGCCAACTCCCGGTTCTGGCGGTCATAGATGGTTCCCCTCACCGCCGCCGTCTCCTCCACCCGGATGAGCTGCCGGTCAGCGGCCTCCCGGTACACGGCCGCGTCCACGACCTGAACCTGGTACAGCTGGTAACCGATGAATAACCAGCACCCTACGAAGATCAGCGCTATCGACAACAAGCGCACGTCGGTCGACTGCTTGACGAGGCGCCGCGGCTTGTTGGTCGCCATCGGCCTCAGCCATTTCCGATCTGAGTCGAGGCTCCGCTGTCGCCGACCGTCGCAGGATCTACCGCGGACACCGGGATCACATCTTCGGGCAGCTCCATCCCCAGCATTCGCTCTGCGAGCGGCACGATCTTCCAGGGAGAGTGGAGGGCTCGCTTCTCCTCCTCGAGCCGGGCCTGCCGCTCCAACTCCACCTGTATCTGTACCTGCGTGTTGCTGATCTCGTATACGACCTCGTCGACGGCGGTGCGCAGGAAGATGAACGCCAGGAACGCCGCCACGGCTACGACCGTGTAGAGCACCCAGGTGAGCGGGCGCCACCAGGTCTCTCCACCGCCGGACAGAACCCGGAGACCGGCCGGAGCCGGAGTCGGAATCGGTTGCTGGCGAGCGGTCACGCCACCTTCTCCACTGCCCGGAGACGGGCGCTCCGGGCCCGGGGGTTACGGAGTACCTCCTCCTCGCCCGGCCTGATGGCCTTGCGAGCGAGAGCCGCCAACTCGACCGGCGGAGGCACGGGAAGAACAGGGCCGGGCGCCCGGCCCTCCCCTCGCCGGAACCGGCGCTTGACGATCCGGTCCTCGAGCGAGTGATAGGAAATCGCCACGCATCGACCACCCGGACGGAGGGCATCGAGACCGGAATCGAGCCCCGCTGACAGGTTGGTCAACTCCTCGTTCACGGCCATTCGCACCGCCTGGAAGGTCCGGCGCGCCGGATGGCCACCCGATCGCCGGGTGGCGGCCGGTATGGCCTGGCGGACCACCTCCGCCAGGCGAGCAGTCGTCTCGATGGGACGATGCTCGACAATCGATCCCGCGATGCGCCTGGCAAATCGCTCCTCCCCCAAGGTGCGGATGATCCGCGCAAGCTCGGTCGGAGGCGCCTCGTTGAGGATTTCGTGGGCCGTCCGGGCGGCATCCGGACCCATCCTCATGTCGAGCGGACCCTCATGACGGTACGAGAAGCCGCGCTCTGCTTTGTCGAGTTGATGGCTGGAGACACCGAGATCGAGCAAGACCCCGGCAATCTCGTCCAGACCCTGGCTCGCCAGAACCCGGTCCAGGTGGCCGAAGTTCGCCACGGCCAGCTGCAGTCGCTCGTGCGCGAACATGCGGTCGATGGCGGAGGGATCACGGTCGATGCCGAGCACGCTGACCGAGTTGTCGAGCCTGGTGAGAAGAGCCTTGGTGTGACCGCCTCCGCCAAGGGTCGCGTCGACGATCACCCCGTCCTGTATCGGCGCGAACAAGCTCACAACCTCCTCCAGCATCACGGGTACATGGAACGGCCTCCCGCTCACCGGCGCCTCGTTCCTGGTTCCTGACCCATTGCCAGCCCTCCGATGCTTTCTTACCTAAAGGACTGCGGGCGGAGTAGGGACAATCCATCGGGTGTCCGGAGGGCTGGCAATGAGCAGGTCATCGTTGCCGGTGGGGTTTGTCTGGTGTCAGTCGTCAGTCCTGTGGTGGATCCTCCTGTCCTCCGGAATAGGCCTCCATAGCGGATGGTTGGTAGCGGGCCCACGCTTCCGCGGCCCATATCTCGGCGTACTCCCCCGCGCCGACGAAGATCACATCCTGCGAGAGCCCGGCATACTCACGCAATCGCAGAGAGAGCTGTACGCGACCGGCCGAATCGAGTTCGGGCCGGGTGGCGCCCGAGAAGAAGGCCCGGACCTCGGCCCGACCCGCGGCGCTCGCCTCGTCGAGTTCCCCTAGTGCTTTCTTTCTCTTCTGCCACACCTCCCACGGAAACACGTACAGGCAGCGGTCCCGACCCCTGGTCACGTAGAAGTCGCTGTCGAGCAGATCGCGGTATTCGGCCGGCAGCACGACACGGCCCTTGCGGTCCACTTTCCGCGACAACTCGCCTAGAAACTCCTGGCGCCGTTCCTTCATCGCTCCGCTCGTAGTACCGTCCGCTACCGATCAGGGAACTGGGAGCAAAAGTCTACCACTTCCTGACACTTGATGACACTATTCTTACATAAAATGACACCAGACGGAAATCAGGCAGGCCGCGCACCTCCTGACTGCACACATGGGACGACCCGGTCGGGCATAGAGAACGGGCATGAGCAAGGGCTCGAACCCCTGAGGGCTATGATGAGAACCGGTATCAGGTCCCACGGAGGGACAACAGTCGCTCCGGCTTGGCACCATCCCCAAGAGACGGCAGGCAAATCCCCCGAGACCCCCATGGCGACCTCACAGATCGAGCAACAGGTGATGTTGCGCCTCAGTTCGGCCGAGGTCCGCTTTACGAAGGGACGGCGTCTCGTCCTGGAGGCCATACTGCGATCCGACAGCCGATGCTCGGCTCGGGATCTGTACAAGGACCTGGAGGACGAAGTGCCTCTGTCGTCCATATACCGCACCCTCACCACCATGTCGGATCTCGGCATCGTGGTACCCCACCATGGCACGGGCGCTATCCGCTACGAACTGGCGGAGTGGCTGGTGGGACACCACCACCACCTGATCTGCAGGTCGTGCGGAAACATCGAAGACATCAAGTTGACCGAGCACACCGAGTCGATAATCGATGGGCTGGTGTCGACGGCGGCGGAGGAGAGGGGATTCATAGCCGCCAACCACTACTTCGACATCGATGGTGTGTGCGCCTCCTGCGCCCGGGCCGACAACAGCACCGGATAGGAGGGCGCAGCACCGACGGGGACGGGTTGGCCCTCGATTCCTCGACCCGTGCCCCAATTAGCGGCTGTGGGCCACCGTTTCTCCTACTGCTGGGCGAGCGGTCCGCGGCCACCCTCCGGGCGCGAGCCTGGTCCCGGAGCGATCCGGCCGGCTTGTTATGGTTAATCCGAGCGAAAAGGGTGTCCGGTTGGCCGAGCGAGCACTGGTTCTGAACGCAACTTACGAGCCGCTTTCGATCGTAAGCGCCCGGCGCGCCGTAGTACTCGTGCTGCGTTCCAAGGCGGACACCGTGGCCGCCACCGACCTGGTGTGGAGGAGCGCCGACCACAAGTTCGAGGTCCCCTCCGTGGTCCGGCTGCGGGACTATGTGAGGGTTCCCTACCACCGTCGGGTCCCACTTACTCGAACCGCGGTCTTTGCCCGGGACCACCACCGGTGCCAGTACTGCCGCTCGCCTGCCGAGAGCCTTGATCACGTGGTGCCGAAGGCCCGTGGTGGCAAACATACGTGGGAGAACGTGGTGGCCTGCTGCCGGCGCTGCAACGTCCGGAAGGGAAACCGCCTGCCCGAACAGGCCGGTCTCAAGCTAACCCGGACCCCGGTCACACCGAGCTACCAGGGATGGCTGTACGCCGCGCTGAGCAAGACCCGGGAACCTGAGTGGGTCCCCTACCTGCTGGCCGAACCCGCCTGACCGGCGCCCCAGGGGGCGTCCGCGCCCGTGATAATCTTGCCGAACCCCTTGAAACCGAGGTGACTGACATGCCCGCAGCAACATCCACAATGCTTGCGCTGGGAACCCCGGCGCCCGGCTTCGACCTTCCGGACACGGTAAGTGGCAACCGGCTCAGCATCCGTGATGTTGCCGATCGCAAGGCGCTGGTGGTGATGTTCATCTGCAACCACTGCCCGTACGTGGTCCACATCCAGCAGGGACTCGTCGAGTTCGGCCGGGACTACTCCGGGGCCGATGTGGCCATCGTCGGCATCAGCGCCAACGATGCATTGGGCTATCCGGACGACGCGCCCGACATGCTCGGTAAGGTGGCGCGCCGGCGTGGCTACCTGTTCCCGGTGCTCTATGACGAGACCCAGGAAGTGGCCAAGAGCTACACGGCGATGTGCACCCCGGACTTCTTCCTGTTCGGCCCGGAACGAACCCTCGTCTATCGAGGACAGTTCGACCGATCACGACCGGGTTCGGGTATACCGGTTACCGGGGAGGACTTGCGAGCCGCCCTGGACGCCGTCCTGGAGGACCGGCCTGTAACCGAGGAGCAGTACCCCTCCATGGGATGCTCCATCAAATGGAAGCCCGGTAACGAACCTTCCTAGTTGCTAGTTGCTAGTTGCTAGTTGTTAGTTGCTAGTTGTTAGTTGCTAGTTGTTAGTTGTTAGTTGCTAGTTGTTAGTAAGAGACTAGAAACTAGAGACTAGCGACTAGAAACTAACATCGGCGGAGGGTTCGGCGCCACCGGAGGAACTCCTCCACTTCTCTCTCCGTGGGGATGGCATCGGGCCGGCCGTAGGCGGTCAGTAGGCGCCAATCGCGGTAACGGGGCTCCGGGCGGGGCACGAACGGAGCCTTCCTGAACCAATCGGGAGCGGCCGTTGCCGCCGCTAGCCGGATCGCCTCACAGGCGAGCGACGGATGGCGGGCCACCACCCTCACGAATACCGTGCCCACGCGCCCCGACAGGTCGCTGCCAGGCACGACCTCTCAGGTCCCGACAGCCTCGTCGAGTTGGTCCTGGACGGATTGGAGGCTCTGACCGACGTGGTGCAGGAACTGTGCACGGTTCAACTCGAAAAGAGTCTCGTCCTCGTCGATGTTGCGGGTCAGCTCTTGCAACTCCACGAAGAAGGACAGCTGGCCTTCCTGAAGGAGATCCAGCAGGTTGTCATCCTCCACGGAGAATACGGTGTCGCCGTAGGTCACGAGCTTCACGTCTCTCGGATCGACTCCCTGCCGCCGTAGGTAGTTCCACGCCCGCCCGATCCGCTGGAGCGACAGGCCGTTGGCCTTGAGCGTGACCACCACCCGCAGCATCACCAAATCCCGGAACGAGTACTTCCTCCGCTTGCCCGGACGACCGTCCGTGCCCTGGACGGAGGGCTGCACCAGGCGCAGCTTGTCCCAGTATCGAAGTTGGGATTGGGTGGCTCCGGTCAGTCTCGAGGCATCCTCGGAATTGAAGCCTTCTTGCAACAACTTATCTCCCTGGGATCTCCGGGGCACCAGTGCTACCGGAGTCTCGTAAGCCGTGTCGTACCGTGCCCGCAACCTGGCAGAGGCAACTGCGATGTCAAGCTCAATTGGTTGAAGCCTCAGCCGCGAGGGTCCGCGAATCCTAACCTGTACGAGCGCTCAGCGCCCAAATGGCCAGCGGGAGTTTCGTCCGTTCGGCAGAAAATCCCGCATCGGCTGACCCGGTACCCGGGTCGTCAGCCGGAGGATGCGAATCAGAGTCGCCGTCGACAGCAGCAGGACGCAGAACCCCCCCACCGCAAGTACGGTGTTGAAGGAAAAGGTGACGAGTAGGACCAGCGAGCCGATCACGATTCCGGCAACCGCTACGCGTAGATACCACTGTGGAATGCGGTTCAACGAGGAAGTGCGTTTGGTGAACTCCGGGTCTTCGGCTTGAAACTGGCGCTCGATCTCGTCGAGGATCTGCTGCTCCCGCTCATTCAATGGCATCGAAGCTGCTCCGGTCCGTGTCCATCGCCATGCAGTATACGCAAGCCCGTATCGCTGCGTAGCCGGCGGTCCGGCCGAGGTGTTCCCTCCCGATGTTCGGGGGAAGGATCGTCCTGCTAGCCGCCCGTAGGGAGCCGATCGGACGGTACGCTGGGTGGGATGAAATCGGTTGTGCATCTGGTCAGGCACGGCGAGGTCGACAACCCTGACCAGGTCGTGTACGCCGACCTGGCCGGCTTCGGCTTGAGCGAGACGGGCCGCCGCCAGGCGACCTGGGCGAGTACCCGTCTGGCCGCCCTTCCGATCACCGCCGTCTACGCCTCTCCGCTGGCTCGGGCCGGGGAGACGGCGCGTGTCATCGCCCTACCGCACGGGCTCGAACCACTCGTGCTGCCGGAGGTGACCGAGTGGGCCCTGATGGGCAGGTGGGCCGGCCTGCCATGGGCCGATCTGGACATCCATTTCCCCGGCGAATTGGGCGCCTACCTGAATGATCCTCTCGCCCTGGACTTCGCCCCCGAGTCGGTGACGGAGCTCGCCCTCCGGGTCGGGAGTGCGGTCGACGCCCTGGCCGATCGCCATTCCGGGCAGGAGGTGGTGGTGGTATCCCACCAGGATCCGATCCAGGCCGCCCGGCTACGGCTGACCGGGCAGGACCTGGGCCGGCTCCACCATGACAAGCCTCGCCACTGCGAGGTGATCAGCCTGTCACGATCCGCAGGATGGCGCCAAGCCTCTCGAGTAGCGCCTAGTTGCTAGACCGTGTCTCCGGTGCGGAGTTGTTCGATCAGGGCTGTGTCCGTCTCGAACGCCAACTCGGGCAGATCGTCCAGCGCGAACCAGCCGATGTCCGAGGCATCCGACCCGGCGACCGCCTCTCCGTCCGCGGCGGTACCGGCGAACCAGATGCACACGCTCACCTTGGCAGGATCGTGGAAGTTGGTGGCCACGAACACCGGAGGGCCTATGGTCGCGACCAAGCCGGTCTCCTCGAGGAGCTCCCGGGCGGCGGCCTCCCGCACCTCCTCGCCGTAATCCACGTAACCGGCCGGAATCGACCATCTCCCGGACTGGGTGGCGCCCGGCCCCCGCTCCACCAGCAGCACCCGGCCGGCCTCATCCCGCAGCAACACGGCGGCCGCCAGTTGCGGGGCCCGGAACTCGATGCGGCCACAATCCGGGCACACACCCCGCTCCCGACCGTACAACTCGGCCCGGTCGAGCTTGGCCCCGCACGCTGGGCAGTAGACAGCCTCGCCCGGCCACCCGCCCTCGTGTTTCCCAACCACGCCGGTCATCGTACCGGTCGGCTTCTGTTCGGGAAGGCGGCGCGCCAGAATGGGGGCATGCCGTATAGGGTGCCGCTGGCCGCGGTTCTCGTCCTGCTGAGCGGGCTGCTCTGGGCCGCACAGGTCCTATTCGGAACGTCACCCTGGGAAGCCGGCGCCGCCTCGCTGGTGACCATCGGGCTCCTGATCGAGGCCGCGGTGCTCGTAGTGGCCATGCTCCTGTCGCCAGGACGCTGGGTCCGTATCTCGCTCGCCGTCATCGGGGGCGGGTGGGCGTTGACCGCCCTCCTGACACCGATCGGCTTCCTCTGGGGTCTGGCGCTGTCGACCGGAGCGGCGGGAACGGGGCTGGCCTGGACCCGCCCGCTTGACGAGTGGTTCAGCCCGGTGAAGCCGGACCGGGTACCGGCCGCAGCCACGGTCCTGGCGCTCGGCCTGGTGTGGATACCGGGTATCACCGGCAGGCTGGGAGTGCCCGAAGTCACGGTCGGCGGCTGGATCCTGGTGGGGTTCGGGCTGGTGGCGGGATGGGCCTACGCCCGGACCGTCAAAGGGTCCCTCTGGTTGGTCCGGCTGGGCCCGCTGCCGCTGGGCGTGCTCGCCGCGCTCGGGCTGGTCCCCTGGGCGGCCACGTTGCTCGTCGCGGCTGCCGGTGTACTCACCTACCTGGCGTGGACGCCGGACGCCCGCATGGCCACCGAACCCCCGCGGCCACGGCGGGGAAAGCCCGTGTCGATCCTGCCCGAGGTGACCCCGCCGGGGCTCATGGAGGCTGCCGGTTACAGCCGATCGGGCCGGCTCCTGGAAGAGCCCGACTGAGGATGGCCCGCCTGCGCTACACCTTCGTGGTGCCGGTCGGGATGGCCGCGCTGATCGGTGGTTTCATCGGCGGGACCGTCGCCCGCGTGGGATGCCTCGATAGCTCGTGCGAGAGCCTGTCCATCCTGTTGGTCGCGGCGGTGTCGGCGCTGGTTGCCGCCGGCGGGGTGGGCATCGTGGTGGTTCTCGCCGACCGATCCCTGCGGGAATGGCGGTCGGAGAGCCGGGATGCGCCCGGCGGTGACCTCCCCGCCCCCGAGGATGCCCGGGATACTGAAGCTGACGACCGGGCCGGTGGCGAGAGCGGCCGGCGAGGTTCACTCTGGGACATCGCGCTGGTGGGGCTGGTGGCCGGAGGTGGCGCTACCTTCATACTGGGCGCGGTGGCGCTCGGGGTGGGCGCCCTGATGGGGCGCATCCCCCTCGTCCTCTGGCTGCTTCTCGTCCTGGGAGCGCTGGCGCTGGTGGGTGCCGTGGGCCTCGCCATCACCCTCATCGTCTTGCGCGTTCGCCGCCAGTAGTTTCTAGTTGTTAGTTTGTAGTTACTAGCAACCAGCAACCAGTAACTAGAGTGGCCCGCACGCAGGCCTGCGACGCCCTGGGCGGCTCCTGCCGGGATATTTCGGGCGATTTCACGTTAAGTTCACGCTGATTCCAGAATATCTTCGCAAAGTTTTCATAACCCGGCCACCTTTCCCCTACAATCCCGTTCCAGGCCCGTACGCGGGGCGGCACTCGTTTATAGATCGTCACACATCCGACCCGGGTGTGTGGCCATCCGGCCCGCACGAAAGACTTCAGACGAGGAGCGGTCAATGGGATTCGGAATGCCTGAGGCGATGTCCGGTTGGAGGATTCACAGCAGGACATCGACACCCCCCCCCTGCGAGTGTCCGCGCCACCGACCATCGCGAGGGGCTGATGACGGCCCGCAGCCGCACTGCGCCGCCCCGCTCCCTCCTCTTCCTTCTCCTTGTTGCTCTCTTAGGGCTGACCGCCCCTGACAGCACCGCCCGGGCGCAGACGACGGGGCCCGCGCCGCAGACCGTCCCCCACGACTGGGATCTGATCCCCGACGGCCTCGGGCCGGGCGACCAGTTCCGGCTGCTCTTCGTCACCAGCGGGACGCGCAACGCCGCATCCAGCGACATCGCCGTCTACAACACCTTCGTGCAGAACGCCGCCAACGGCACGGGCGTGGACGCCACCATCAGGGGCATGAGCGGCGAGTTCCGGGCGGTGATTTCCACTTTCTCGGTCGATGCCCGCGACAACACCGCCACCCACCCCAACGCCGACATCCCCATCCACTGGCTGGGCGGCGCCAAGGTTGCCGACAGCTATGCAGATTTCTACGACGACGGCTGGGACTCGTTGCAGGGGAAGAACGAGCTGGCTGGTGACCTCAGGCCGCAAGTCATTTATACGGGCTCGAACGCGAATGGAACGGAACGTCAGTTCCGCTATGCGGGAGCCACGTCTCATGTCAGATATGGCACCCTGGCGCTCGCCAGTCCCTCGCCTCTGAGTCATGCCGACCGGCCCAGAAGCGAGACACACCGTCTCTACGCCCTCTCCCCCGTGCTGACGGTGGCGGAACCGACACTCGTTCCGCCGCTCACCTACGAGGTGCCCAACGACTGGCCGCTCAAGCCCTCCGGCCTCGGGGTCGACGACGAGTTCCGCCTGCTCATCATCACCTCCACGGAACGGGACGCCACCTCTCGGAACATCATCGACTACAACACCCACGTGGCGGACGCGGTTGCCGCCGGCCACGACGACATCCGGGCCTACAGCACGGACTTCCGCGCGCTGGCCTCCACCCAGGGCGTGGACGCCCGGGACAACACCGTCACCACCGGCACCGGCGTCGACATCTACTGGCTGAACGGCGCCAAGGCAGCCGACGACTACGCCGACTTCTACGACGGAAGCTGGGACTCCACGGAAGTACGGGACGAAGACGGTGACACGTATCTCAACGCCCCTGACATGTGGACCGGCTCAGGGAACGACGGGACGGAGTACTTCTCCGGAACGACCAGCCAGGCCCTGGGTGCCTCTCTGGTACGGTATGGCCAACCCTCTAGTAGCAATCTTTTCTTCAGCGCCTCCAGTGCAGCCAACACCCAGAGCCGGGGACTCTACGGCCTCTCGCCCGTGTTCAAGGTGGTCGACCAGAGCGCGCCAACGGTGCAGACCGTTCCCGGCGACTGGCCGCTGATACCGTCTGACCAAAGCGCCGCCGGCTCCCAGTTCCGCCTGCTGTTCATCACCTCCGGCACGCGCGACGCCGCCAGCACGAACATCGGGGACTACAACGCCTTCGTGCAGGGCCACGCCGGCGGAGGCCACGAGGCCATCCGGCCCTACCGCAACCAGTTCCGCGCGCTGGCCTCCACCGCCGCCGTGGACGCCAACACCAACACCAGCATCAGCGGCACGGGCGTGGCCATCTACGTGCTGAGCGTGGACGCCGGCGGCAGCTTCAACGGCGCCAGGGTCGCCGACAACTACGCCGACCTCTGCGACGGCAGCTGGGACTCCGCGGCCAACCGGGACGAGTCCGGCGCCGCTATTACAACCACCACAGTCTGGACCGGCACCGATGACAACTGCGAGGGAGCGGACGAAACGAGCTTGGAAACTCCCTCGTCAGGTACGGCAATCCGAGCAGCACCGACAATTCTCTCAACACCGTCGGCAACGACGGCTCAAGTTTCGAAGACTCCCTCTACGCCCTCTCCCCCGTGTTCACGGTGTCGTCGGCGCCCACCGCGCCCACCGCGCCCACCGTCTCGGACGTCACGGACGTGTCCGCCCGGATGTCCTGGGGCGAGCCGTCCTACACCGGGCCGAGCCCCATCTTTCAGTACCAGATCAGGGTCCGCCGCTGCCTCAGCCTCGACATCGACGCCCCCTGCACCTCCTGGACCGGCTGGGGCTACGCCCGCAACCTCGGCGGCAGCGCCCGCACCGGCCTGATCACCACCTACTCGGACGACAAGGGCACGGAGGACACTGGGGACGACGAGGACCTAAACCTGCAGCCCAACACCCGCTACGAGGCGCGGGTGCAGGCCCGCAGCCGTCCGGGCGGCACCATGGACACCGTGTACGGCGAGTGGTCCGAGGCAAAGACCTTCACCACCACCCTGCCAAGGCCCACGGACCTGCTCGCCACCCCGGGCGACACACAGATCACGCTGACCTGGCAGTCGTCGGAAACCAACCCTGCCCAGTTGACCCACTACACCGTGGAGTACGCCGACAACGCGGCGTTCACCAACCCGCAGAGCAGGGACACCGGTTCCAGCAACCCGGGCACCAACACCCTCGCGCCCACCGAGCTGACCGTCACCGGGCTGACCAACGAAGTGGAGTACCACTTCCGGGTGCGGGCGGTGCGCGGAACGGCGACCAGCCCTTGGTCGGGGTCCGTCTCCGCCACGCCCGCGCCGGCGACCGACTACGACGAGGACAACGACGGGCTGATCGACGTGGAGCGGCTGGCGCAGCTCAACGGCATCCGCTACGACCTGGACGGCGACGGCATGGTGACCGACGACACGAACACCGCCGACGTCGACGAGGCCCACGCCTACCTCATCGCCTTCCCCAACCCGGTGGCGGGCATGGGCTGTCCGGCCGGAGGCTGCACCGGCTACGAGCTCGTGTCGGACCTGGACTTCGACGAGAACGGCAACAACACCAGGGACGATACCTACACCACCGGCGAGGGCTGGGACCCCATCGACGACGATTCCAACCTGTTCACCGCCGTCTTCGAGGGCAACGGCTACGCCATCAGCAACCTGTTTATCGGGCGCAGCACAACGATTGGCGTTGGGTTGTTCGGCAACCTAGACAGCGGCAGCGTGGTGAGGAACGTGGGCGTGGCGGACGCCGTCGTGACGGGCCACGACTATGTGGGCATTCTGGTCGGGAACAACGAGGGACGGGTCAGCGCTTCCTGGTCAAGCGGCAGGGTGACCGGCACCGGCAACTACGTGGGCGGGCTGGCCGGGAACAACTCAGGCGCCATCGCCGCCAGCTACTCCAGCGCAACCGTCAGCGCCACCGGCAGCGACAGCATCCACACGGGCGGCCTGGTCGGCAGTAACGGGGGCGCCACCATCCTGGCCAGCTACGCCACGGGCCGCGTCTCCGGTGACGACGCTGTGGGTGGCCTGGTGGGCACCAACGAAGGAGGCGACATCACCGCCAGCTACAGCACCGGCGTGGTGAGCGGCAACACCGACACGGGCGGCCTGGTGGGCGCCAACGTCGGCAGCGGCGTATCCGCCAGCTACTGGGACACCGAGCGTTCGGGGCAGACGACCTCGGCGGCCGGCACCGGCAAGACCGGCGCGGGGGGGCGCGCCCCCCCCCGCGGCCCCCGCCGCGCGGCCGCCCGGCCCCGGGGCCCGGCCCACGCCGCCAGCGACCTCAGCCAATGCCCCCGGCCGGGCAACCCCAGGCCCATAGGGG
>VXMM01000053.1 GCA_009841105.1 Acidimicrobiia bacterium
CCCCCCCCCCCCCCCCCCCCCACACGTTATTCGACCCCCCCACCCACGCGCCGCGCGTGCCGTTGTGGGGGGCGGTGGGGGGCTCTGTCCCCCCCCCCCCCCCCCCCCCCCCCCCCCCGCCGCGGGTAGGTCACCGCCGCCGGTCAGGTTGTACACGGTTGACGCTCCGTAGGCGCCCAGGACGGCGAGTGCGTCGTTGGAAGCCTCACCCAGGTAGACGGCTACCGCGTCACCATGGGCGGCGACCTCGGACAGCACCTCCAGGGCCGGCTCGCCCGGCCCGCGTTCCGTTGCTTCCGCGAAAACCCAGGTCGCCATCTATATGATCCTCGCCGCTTCGAGGAACTCCACGATCCGGAGGTGACCGGTACCGCCGTCCTCCACCACCTCGCCGGCTTGCCGCTCCGGTGCCGGCACCACCGAGACGACCCGCTGGCCGGGGTCTCCCGAGACGGACAGGTCGGCCGCGGTCAGGCTATCGACCGGTTTGTTCCTGGCCGCCATGATTCCCCTGAAGGTGGGATAACGGGGCTCAACGGCCCCTGCGGTGACCGACAGGACGGCCGGAAGCGGCGACAGGACCACATCGAAGCCGGATGCGGTCTGGCGCTCGATGCGAAGGTCGGGTCCGTCCAGCTCCACCCGCCGGGCGAAGGTCAGCGCCGGCACCCCCAGCAGTTCGGCCGTCATCTGGGGCACCACGCCGGAGTAGCCGTCGGTGGACTCGACGCCTGTGACAAGGACGTCGAATCCTTCGCGGCGGGCGGCGGCGGCCAGGACCTTGGCAGTGGTCAGGGCATCGCTGTCCTCCAGGGTGGGGTCGTCGACGAGGACGGCCTTGCCGGCCCCCATGGCCAAGGCTTGGCGGATCCCCTGCATGGTGCCGGTCGGACCCATGGACAGGAGGGTCACCATCCCGTCGGCCTGTTCCGCCAGCTGGAGACCTACCTCGATCCCGTACCGATCCGTGTCGTCCAGCACCTGCTCCGGGGGTCTGACCAGGCGGCTGGTGACCGGATCAAGCGACGATGGGGAGGCCGGATCCGGTATCTGCTTCACGCACACCAGTACCTGCATTACGTATGAACTCCTGACGACCCTGCCTGAGACGGGCTGATCCTAGTGGTCTGCCTGCGGAATGGCGGCGTGGTATGGCGTCGGCAGCGGTGTTCCTCGCAAGGCCCGCTGATGAAGGCGTACCCGCAGCCGTACGTTGAGGAAGCTGAACGCCGCGACAGGGCGCGGCCTTCAGCTCACGGTCTCCAGGATCAGCGGTTGCCGATCCGGCTGGAGATCGCTGATGACGTAGGCTCGCTCGACGAGGTCCGAGGCCCGGCCGGCGAGGGCGGGATCGTTGAAGCGAAGGGTGGCCAGCACATCACCCCTCCTTACCTCATGACCCACCTTGGCGGACAGCGTGACACCCACCCCGTGATCTATCCGATCCTCCATGGTCTGGCGGCCGGCCCCGAGGCTCATCGCTGCCAGCCCGATGTCGCGAGCGTCGATGGACGTGACGTAACCGTCGCCGGTTGTCCGGATCCTCCGGGCGTGAGCCGCGCTAGGAAGCCTCTCAGGTTGCTCCACCACCCTAGGATCGCCTCCCTGGGCCCTGATCATCTCGGCCAGCTTCGCCAGCCCGGCGCCGGACTCCAGGCTCCGCTCGATCCGGTGAGCGGCGCCGTCCACTCCTGCCGCCTCCAGCATGTTGACGCCGAGGGTCCTCACCAGCAAGGCGAGATCGGCCGGACCCCCACCGCGCAACACGGCAATCGCCTCGACGACCTCGTTGGCGTTGCCCACCTCCAGCCCGAGTGGCTCGTCCATGCCGGTCAGCAGCGCCCTGGTAGCGACACCATGGGACCGGCCGATCCCGACCATGGTCCTGGCGAGACGGCGCGCGTCCTCGACGGTTTCCATGAAGGCGCCCGCCCCAACCTTGATGTCCAGCACCAGCGCGTCAAGGCCCTCGACCAGCTTCTTGGACATGATCGAGGAACTGATGAGTGGTATGGAGGACACCGTGGCAGTGCTGTCCCGAAGGGCGTAGAGGATCCGGTCGGCCGGAACGATCCGATCGGACTGGCCGGCGATGATCACCCCGTGCCGGGTGGCTATCCGTCCGAACTCTTTGGGGCTGAGGGCGGTCCGAAAGCCCCGGATCGACTCCAGCTTGTCGAGGGTTCCTCCGGTGTGTCCCAGACCCCGACCCGACATCATCGGTACGGTCACCCCGCAGGCGGCCACCAGCGGCGCCAGCGAGAGGCTCACCTTGTCGCCCACCCCGCCTGTCGAGTGCTTGTCGACCTTGGGCACGGCGGACGGAATACTCAGGCGTTCTCCGGATTCGATCATAGCGGAGGTCAGCGTGGCCAACTCAGGGACAGACATACCGCGGAAGTAGATGGCCATGAGCATGGCGGCTGCCTGGTAGTCGGGAATCGTGCGGCGTACCACGCCGGCTACGAAGTCCCGGATGTCCTCGGCTTCCAGCTCGCCGCCGTTGCGCTTGTGGCGGATCGCTTCCCGGACACTCCGCCCGCTCATCCCGACCCTCCCTCGTACGGCCGCATGACCCGGTTGTGCCGGATCGCCTGCCCTTCGCGGGCCAGCCGGCGGGCATGTTCCTCCTCCAGCCCCGGGACGAGCCGGCCCTCTTTCGTCACCACCCGCCACCATGGCAGGCCGTCCGAGTGCGCCAGTATCCGTCCGACAGCTCGGGCGGCGCCCGCCCGGCCGGCGTCAGCCGCGATCTCGCCGTAGGTGGCTAACTCGCCCTCAGCGAGCCTCTCGACTGCGAAGTAGACACGCTCGGAGAACGTCCGCCCGTCACCCTCGACGGGAAGGCTGCTCACGGGGGTGTATCGAAGAGCCGGTCGCCCATGTCACCCAGCCCCGGCACGATGAAGAAGTCATCGTCCAGGCGGGAGTCGATGGCGGCGGTGACCACCTCCACATCGGGATGCTCGCGTTCCATCCGGGCGGCGCCCTCCGGTGCGGCCACCACGCATAGGGCTACGACGTGCGTCGCTCCGGCCTCCTTGACCCGCGCCACGGCCCAGCCCAGCGAGCCACCCGTGGCGAGCATCGGCTCCAGGACCAGGACGGTGCGGTCCCGCAGTTCAGGGAACTTGGTGTAGTAGGCCATGGGCCGGGCGGTCTCCTCATCCCGCTGGACTCCTGCGTATCCGATCGCCACGTCGGGCACCAGGTGCACCACCGCATCGATCAGTCCCAATCCGGCCCGGAGTACGGCGACCGCCACGAGCGGCCGGGCGGGTCGGTACCCGGTGGCCGGCGCTAGAGGTGTGTCGAGGCCGTATTCGGTCTCGGTCAACTTCGATGTGGCCTCCAGGGTGAGGATGTAGGAGAGGCGGCGGGCAGCCCGGCGGAACTCGGCCGACCCGGTCGTCCGGTCGCGGAGAATGCTCAGGTAGTGGCGGCTCAGTGGGTGGTCTACGACGGTGATTGCCAATGGGTTTCCCTTCCGAACGGCGCCCGGGCAACCTCGTTGCCGGTGTCGGGAGGATACCCCGACGAGTCAGTTGTTAGTCAGTAGTTGTTAGTTGCTGGTTTCTAGTTGATCGTGGTCGGTCTGCGTTGCGGCGGCGTGCTCTGGACCGCCATCGACGCCCCTGGCTGCGTCCTGCCTCCTCAACGTACCCTGCGGGTACGCCTTCGTCAGCAGTCCTTGCCATAGACGCCGCTGCCGGCGCCACGTCCCACCGCCACCCCACAGACCGACCACGGGGCCGCGATAACAAACAAGCGCTCATAGCGTGAACACGTCCTAGTACTACAAGCTGGGAACTAGAAACCGACTAGTTTGTCTCCAGCAGCCCGACAAGGAGATCCGCTCCGGTGTTCGAGTCTCTGACAGACCGATTCGAGGTGACCTTCGATCGCATCCGAGGCCGGGGCCGTCTGAGCGAGCGCCAGGTCGACGAAACCCTGGGTGAGGTGCGCCTAGCCCTGCTCGAGGCGGACGTCAACCAGGAGGTTGCCAACCGCCTGCTCGATCGGATCCGGGTTCGAGCGGTCGGCGCCGAGGTGATCAAGAGCGTCACGCCCGGCCATCAGGTGGTAAAGATCGTCCACGAGTCCCTCCTCGAGACGCTGGGGAGCGAGGCCGTACCCCTGGTCACAACCGGCAGGAAGCCAATCACCACGCTGGTGGTCGGGCTCCAGGGCTCGGGCAAGACCACTACCGCCGCCAAGCTGGCCCACCACTACCTGCGCTCCGGGAAGAGCGTTCTGATGGTGGCGGCCGATCTGGCGCGTCCCGGAGCGGTGGAACAGCTCCAACAGTTGGGTGAACGAATCGGCGTCCCCGTGTTCGGCGGTGGTCGGGGAAACCCGGTATCCGTGGTGAGGAACGCGCTGCGGCAGGCCGACCGGGAGGGTCTCGATGCGGTGGTGGTGGACACCGCCGGTCGTCTCCAGATCGACCGGACCCTGATGACCGAATTGGGCGCTATGGCTCGCGCCGCTTCGCCCCATGAGGTGCTGCTGGTGCTGGACGCCATGACCGGTCAGGAATCGGTGGCGGTGGCCAGAGGTTTCTCGGAGCACATCGATCTGACGGGTGTGGTGCTCTCGAAACTCGACAGCGATGCTCGCGGTGGTGCGGCCATCTCGGTACGGGAGGCAACCGGCTACCCGATCAAGCTGGTCGGTACGGGTGAGGGGCCCCGCGACCTCGAGGTGTTCCACCCGGAGCGGATGGCGTCCCGCATTCTGGGCATGGGAGACGTACTGACCCTGATCGAGAGGGCTGAGGAAGCCGTCGACCAGCAGCAGGCAGCCGACATGGCCCAGCGCCTGCTACGGGCCGAGTTCACGCTTGATGATTACATCGAACAGGTGAAGAGCCTGCGCCGGATGGGGTCGGTTGGGGAGCTACTTGGTATGATCCCCGGTGCGCGCCCCGCTCTGGCGGACGCGCAGGCGGTAGATCGTGAGGTTCGCCGCTCGGAGGCGATCATCTGCTCGATGACCCCCGCCGAACGTGTAAACCCCAAGGTCATCGACGGCAGTCGCAGGCGCAGGATCGCCCTGGGTTCGGGAACTTCTGTTCAGGATGTGACCGGTCTGGTGCGGCAGTTCAACCAGATGCGCTCCATGTTCCAGTCACTGTCCGGGGGCAAGACCGGGATGGCCTTCCCAGGCATGCGCGGCGGGTTCCCAGGAATACCGTCCGGCGGCCTGCCGGGTGGTCTACCCGGTCGGGCGATGCCAGGTGCGGGTGGCCGGGCTCGCCGCCGCCCGGCGGGCAGGCCGAAGAAGAAACCGAGAACTCCGAAGAAGCTTCAGAAGAAGAAAAAGAGGTGACGAATGGCGGTGAGGATCCGCCTCAGGCGTATGGGTAAGAAGAAGCAGCCGACCTACCGGGTTGTGGTGGCTGATGCGCGATCCCCCAGGGACGGCCGCATCATCGAGTCGATCGGTCGCTATGACCCGCGCGGGGAACCTTCGTTGGTGGAGATCGACAACGAGCGGGCCCGGTACTGGCTGGGCACGGGGGCACAACCCACCGAACGCGTACAGAAGCTGCTCGAGATCTCCGGCGCCGTCGCGCAACCGAAGGTGTCCCGGGCGGGCGTCTACCGTCTCGACGACCCTCCGCCGAGCCCACCCCCCGAGCCCGAAGTCACGGAGTCGCCGGAGGGCGCCGCCGAGCCGGCCGCGGAAGAACCGGCCGCGGAAGAACCGGCCGTTGCTCCGGAGGAAGATGAATCCTCTGGGGAGGACCAGCAGGAAGGTGCATCATGAGCGGCGCGATCGTCGAACGGGTGATCCGGTACGTGGTTACCTCGATCGTTGACGACACGGAGGCCGTCGAGGTCACCATGATCGACCAGGGCGAAGACAGGATGCTCGCCGAGGTGAAGACCGCTCCCGGCGAGATGGGCCGCGTGATCGGCCGCGGTGGAAGGGTGGCTCGCGCCATCCGTACGGTCGCCCAGGCAGCCGCCGACGAGGAGGGCCTCACCGTGGGGGTGGAGTTCGTCGACTGATCGCCCGGCACGGCTCCGGCGCCGGGAGGAAGTCGCGGTAGGGAGACCGCCAGCGGGCGACGCCGTCCAATCTGCCGGGGAGCCGGTGGTGGTCGGACGGATCGTCGGCCTCCACGGGACGGATGGCGCCGTGCGGATACGGGTCGAGTCCGACGATCCGCAACGCTTCGTGCCACCGGCCCGGTTTCGCACCGAGCTGCCCGGTGCCCCGCTCCTGGTCCTCAGAGGCATCCGAAACCGCTCTGGGCACCCCATCGCCGAGTTCGCCGGCATCACCTCCGTAGAGCAGGCGGAGCGCCTGGTCGGAGCGGACCTCCTCATTGACGAGGCGGATCGGAGGGCGCTGGAGTCCGGCGAGTACTGGCCTGATCAGCTGATCGGGCTGGAGGTGCGGGTCGGATCCTCGACCGTCGGCGTGGTTAACGACCTGATCGAGGCCCCGCAGGACCGACTACTGGTCAGGTGCCATGACGGCTCTGAGGCCGAGATCCCCTTTGTGGAACCGCTCGTTCCCGAGGTCGATGTGACCGGGGGATGGCTCCGGTTGGACCCTCCCGAAGGCCTTCTCGGTAGTTGGTAGTGGCAGCTGCAAACTACTTGTCGAGCAAGGACTTGGCTACCTCGCGAGCCTCGTCGAGGTTCTCCGTGTAGCGGTCCTCAGGTACCCGGCGCAGGACGTCGAACGCCTCGAGGCTGGTCTTGGCATTTCCATCCAGGCCCATCACGATGCACTCGGTTTGTTCCGCCAGAGCGGTGTCGATCAGCCTCCCCACCACCTGGGCTGCACTCGGGTCCACGTATAGGGTCTCGGAGAAGTCGAGGATCACCACCTCGTGTTCTCGAATGTCGAGACCGATCGACCTGGTCATCCGTTTGGCCGAGGCGACAGTGAACGTTCCTCGCAGCTTGACCAGGCCCACCCGGGCGGAGAACATGTCGAAATCGTCATCGTCCCCGTCGAGGTCGAGGCTGCCGAGGAAGCTGGTATCGAGCAGGGGAACGGACACGATGCTCTCGAGCTCCAGCAGTTCGAACTGCCGGGCGCTGGTGAGGGCAGCGGCGATCAGGCCGATACCCACCGCCGTCACCAGGTCCACGAACACGGCGAACCCCAGTGTGATCAGCATGACGAGGAAGTGCTCGCGCTGGATGAAGCGGAACCGGGCAAAGAAGCGCCAGTCGATGATGTCGAAGCCCACCTTCGCCAGGATGCCGGCCAGAACGGCGTGGGGGATCCGGTCGACGTAGCGCCCGAGCCCCAGGACCAGGGCCAGGATGATGGTGGCACAAATCACGCCCGAGACCCGGGTGCGGCCGCCGGCTCGGATGTTGGCCGCGGTGGCCGTGGTGGCGCCGGCGCCGGGGATCGCGCCGATCAACCCGGCGATGACGTTGCCCATGCCCACGCCGATCAGCTCCCGGTTGGGGTTGTGGTCGTCGCCCGTCATCGAGTCCGCCACCAGGGCGGTGAGGAGGCTGTTGATAGAGGCGATGAGAGCGATCGTCAGCGCCGGGAGGGCGGAATCGGCCAGGATGCCGAGGGTAAGCGAGGGCAGGGCGATGCCGGGCAGCCCGGTGGGCACCTCACCGATGGTGGGAGCGCCTGTGAATACCGTGAAGCCCAGCACCGTGCCTGCCACCAGCGCTACCACCGAGGTCGGCAGGACTGTCCGGAGCCGTTGGGGCCAGATGATGCTGACACCGATGGCCGTAGCGCCGAGAACCACGGCGCCGAGGTTGATGTCGGCGAGCGCGGCGGGCCACCCCCGCACCGCCGCCAGCGGACCACCCAAGGCGGGCTCGGCGCCGAGCAGCGGCAGCGTGGTAACGAACAGGATGATGCCGCCCACACCGGTCGTGAATCCTGATACCACGGGGTAAGGCGTGTAGGCGATGTAGCTACCGAGCCGCAGCGCACCGATCAGGATCTGGAAGATGCCCGCTAGAACGGCCACGGTGAGGGTCTGGGTCAAGCTCTCGCCGGTGGAGATGAACACCACGGAGATGGCAACGGCCAGCGGCGCGGTCGGACCCGATATCTGGGTGTTGGTACCTCCGAAGACCGCGGCGAAGAAGCCGACCGCGATGGTGCCGTACAGTCCGGCGATGGCGCCCAGGCCCGATGCCACCCCGAACGCCAACGACAGGGGCAGAGCAACCACCGCCGCGGTGATGCCTCCGAAAGCATCATCCCGGAAGTCTGTCAAGGTGTAGTTCCGGAAGCTGCTCAGAGTGTTTTTCACGCGCCGTCCACTCTACCTCCGGCCTGCGCGACAGAACGGGAAAATGATGAGTAGGGGGTCTGGCGCCGGGGGGCCTGATCGGGCGCGAAGGAGCCCGGCCGGAGCCGCCTATCGCCGCCCTCTAAGATCTGTGGCTCGAATGGGTTACCCACCTCCCGACCACCGGCTGGCTGTCGACTACATAGACGGGAAGCTGGATCCTCTCCCGCTGTTCGAGTTGGCAGGCCGGATGCGGGACGAGGGGCGGGGGCGCACGATCACCTACAGCCCCAAGGTGTTCGTCCCGATCACCACCCTCTGCCGGGACGTCTGCACCTACTGCACCTTCGCCAAGCCACCCGGAGCGGGAGGCGAATACCTGACGCCCGATGACGTGCTGGCGATCGCCGAGGCCGGTGACGAGGTCGGGTGTTCCGAGGCGCTCCTAACGTTGGGCGACCGGCCCGAGGAACGCTGGCGCCAGGCACGCGACTTCCTCGACTCCCAGGGTCACGACACCACGATCGGCTACGTCCGGGCGATGAGCGAGCTCATCGTGGAGAAGACGGGTCTGTTCCCCCACGCCAATCCGGGGATCATGACCATCGCGGAGATCGAGGCTCTGCGGCCGACCAACGTGTCGATGGGCCTGATGCTCGAGAACATCTCGCCTCGCCTGATGGAGCCCGGGATGCCCCACTACAACTGTCCCGACAAGGATCCCGCCGTCCGGATGCGGACGATCGAGGACGCCGGCGTGGCACGCGTTCCGTTCACAACGGGGATCCTGGTCGGGATCGGTGAGAACACCGTCGAGATCGTCGACAGCCTGTTCGCCATCCGGGAGGTCCATACGCGCCGGGGCCATATCCAGGAGGTCATCATCCAGAACTTCCGGGCCAAGGCCGACACCCCGATGCGTAGATCCGCCGAGCCCGTACCGGCATGGTTCGCCCGGGTGGTGGCAGTGGCTCGCTGGATCCTCGGACCGGAGATGAACCTGCAGGTACCCCCAAACCTGACCGAGCGGTACGAGATCTACCTGGACGCCGGCATCAACGATTGGGGAGGCGTGTCCCCGCTGACGATAGATTGGGTCAACCCGGAGGCGCCCTGGCCCCACCTGGACGAACTGCGGGCCCGGACCGAGGCCCGTGGGTTCGAGTTGATGCCTCGTCTGCCCGTCTATCCCGAGTTCATCAACGAGACCTGGATAGACCGCGGCCTGATCGGACGGGCGGGCGCCGCTACCGATGACCGTGGGTACGCTAGGAAGATGGAGGCACACCTATGACACGATGGGCCCACACCGAAATCACGTTCTGCCGCCTTCGACCCGCCCACCGGGTCACGGAGGCGACGGCGGCCATCCGCCGCGCCGAAGGCACTACCTCCATCGAGATGCCGTGCCCGGAGGCCGAGTCGGTGACGGCCTGCCTATCGGGGGGCTTGCTGCCGGTGTCCGTCGGTGCTTCGGATGAGGACGTTGTCTCCTGGGTGGTCCCGCCGGATGCGGCCCTGGAACTGGC
Source organism: Acidimicrobiia bacterium (assembly GCA_009841105.1). Lineage (GTDB taxonomy): Bacteria > Actinomycetota > Acidimicrobiia > Spongiisociales > Spongiisociaceae > Spongiisocius > Spongiisocius variivorans. Next base: position 9,769 of record VXMM01000053.1, read on the forward strand.
GGATCAAGGGGTTGGGGGCTGGCGACTAACGGTGGTCCACACGGACAGCCGATCCGAGGTGATCGACGCCCTGGCGAGAACGGGCGCCGCCTTCCTCCGCACCGGGCGGAGTCGGGTGGGCGAAGCTGCGGATATATGCGGCCTCCCCACCATCGACGCGCGACCGTCGGTGTTCGCCGACTCGGTCGGGGAAGCCGTCACCGCGGTCGATGAAGGCGCCCGCGACCTCCTGCTGCGTGACTGGGACACCGAGCGGATCGGTGAACTCAGGGTGGCTCTGGGCGGCCGGCTGGTCGAGCGGGTGGCGGTGCCCGGCGGTATCACGGTGGACGAGGCCCGGGATTCGCTGGCGGGCGACCTGTTCAAGGCGTGTCTGGACCTGGTTGACGGAGGCGGGTACGCCCGTCCCCGGTATTCATGGGCGCCCGGTAAGGCGGAGCCTCCTCCTCTCAACCCGCGACGGATGTCGGCGGCCTGGCCGGACGCGGCTTGGACGGACGGGGCCTGGCCCGGGATGGCCCGGACGTCGCCTGAGGTACGGGCCATACTCGACCGGTCGATCGAGGGAAAGCCGCCCACCGTGCCCGAGACCGCCACCCTCCTGTCCGCTCGTGGCGATGATGTGGACGCCATCGCCGCCGTGGCGGATGTCCTCCGCAGGGAACGGGTGGGAGAGACCGTCACCTACGTGGTGAACCGCAACATCAACTACACCAACGTGTGTTACTTCCGGTGCGGTTTCTGCGCCTTCTCTAAGGGCCCTCGCAGCCTGAACCTGCGCGGTGACCCCTACCTCATGTCCATCGAGGAGGTGGTGGGCCGCACCACCGAGGCAGCAGAGCGCGGCGCCACCGAGGTGTGCCTCCAGGGGGGGATCCATCCTTCTTTTACCGGCCAGTTCTACGTGGACGTGCTGTCGTCGATCAAGGCCGTGGCGCCGGAGATGCATGTCCACGGCTTCACCCCGCTCGAGGTGTGGCAGGGAGCGGAGACCCTCGGCATGCCGATCCGGGCGTTTCTGGAGATGCTCAAGGAGGCCGGTCTCGGGACCTTGCCCGGGACGGCGGCGGAGATTCTCGATGATCGGATCCGCAAGCACCTGTGTCCCGACAAGATCCGCACGTCGCAGTGGGCCGAGGTGATGCTTACCGCCCACGAGTTGGGTCTCAGGTCGACCTCCACCATCATGTTTGGCCACATCGACGACCCCCTGTCATGGGCCAACCACCTGGAGGTGATCCGGGAGATCCAGCGCCGGACGGGCGGCTTCACGGAACTGGTGCCGCTTCCGTTCGTCCACATGGGGGCTCCGATCTACCTGCGCGGCCGGGCGCGCCCGGGTCCAACCTGGGACGAGGTGGTGCTGGTTCATGCGGTTGCCCGCCTGGCCCTGGACGGCCTGGTCCCCAACATCCAGGCGTCGTGGGTGAAGCTGGGCCTGGACGGCGCCGCTCGTCTCCTGGCGGCCGGCTGCAACGACCTGGGCGGCACGTTGATGAACGAGACGATCTCGCGCGCGGCGGGCGCGTCGCATGGCCAGGAGGTCGATGCGGCGGAACTCGAGGCGACCATCGAGGAGACTGGGCGTACTCCGGCCCGGCGCAACACTGTGTACCAGGCGGTCGAGGGCCGGGTCCGGCCTTCCGTCTGAGGACGAGCGGTCGCCCGCCGGGTATCTCGAGGATGGTGGCGGAAGGGTCGGGTCCATGATCGACGTGGCGGTCATCACCCTGTTCCCCGGGTTCTTCACCGGCCCGACCGCGGTGGGGGTGGTGGCGAAGGCCATGCAAGCCGGCGCCATGGATCTGAGTCTCATCAACCTCCGGGAGTACGGGGTCGGCGTTCATCGCCAGGTCGACGATGCTCCCTTCGGCGGTGGCGCGGGAATGGTGCTCATGCCGGGGCCGCTGGCCGACGCCATCGGGAGCCGGCTCGATTCTCACAAGGTGCTGTTGACGCCGGCCGGCAGTCCGCTCCACCAGAGCACGCTGGACCGGCTGGCGGGATGTGAGGCGTTGACCCTGGTATGCGGCCGGTACGAGGGTGTCGACGAGCGATTCGTCGAGGAGTTCATCGACGAGGAGGTCTCGCTGGGCGACTTCGTCCTAGCCGGAGGAGAGGCCGCCGCGCTGGCCGTGATAGAAGGGGTGGCCCGCCTGCTCCCAGGTGTGCTCGGCAACCCTCGATCCTTGGAGAACGAGTCGTTCCGGGACGGCCTGCTCGAGGAGCCGCAGTACACCCGTCCAGCCGAGTTCAGGGGTCGATCCGTGCCGGAAATCCTGGTATCGGGGGACCACGGCCGGATCGAGGCGTGGAGAGAGGCCCAGCGAGAGAGTAGAACTCGAGAGCGGCGCCCCGACCTGCTCCAATAGGGTCGGGTCCAGCCGGTTCTCGTTGGAATCGGCTCTCCGAACGGGTTAAACTGCTTGCGCTGCTTACCCTGTTTGGCGGACCCATGATCTCTCGAAGCAGCCGGGTCGCAAGACCGGCAGGGATCGCGATCGTGAGGAGACCTCGATGAACGACCTCCAGTATGTCGAGCGCGCCCATCTGCGCGAGGAAGTGCCCGAGTTCCGTCCCGGCGACACCGTCAAGGTGCACGTTCGCGTGGTCGAGGGTGGCCGGGAGCGCATCCAGATGTTCGAAGGAGTGGTGATCGCCCGGGACGGCGGTGGCCTGTCGGAGACCTTCACGGTTCGCAAGATCAGTTTCGGTGTGGGGGTGGAGCGTATCTTCCCTGTACACGCCCCGATCGTCCAGAAGATCGAGGTGACACGCCGCGGGCAGGTCCGCCGCGCCAAGCTCTACTACCTGCGGGGCCGGGTCGGCAGGGCGGCGCGTATCAAGGAACGGCGCTAAGAGCCGTACTCGGCTGCGGGTGAACGACCAGCCGCCTCCTTCCCCGCAAGCCGGTCCGGACCTGTCCGGACCGGAAGCCGTCCCGTCACATGGGTTCGCACCCGCGGCACCCCTACCACGCCGTCGCTCCGGTGCCCGGTTCGTGCGGGAAGCGGTGGGGGTGTTGTTCCTGGCCTTGGTGGTGGCGGTACTGGTCAAGGTCTTCCTCGTCCAGGCCTTCTTCATCCCGTCCGAGTCGATGATTCCCACCCTGGGGATCGACGACCGGGTGCTGGTGAGCAGGGTCGCCTACCTTCTCGATGGTTCGGACCGGGGTGAGGTGATCGTATTCGACATGCCGATGGAGTACGAGGACCCGCCGGAGCCGATCTGGGAGAGCATGGTTCGCCACGTTGTCGAGGCGGTCGGCATCCGGGTGGCGCGGGTCGAGGATCTGATCAAGCGGGTGATCGCGGTGGGTGGGGACCGGATCGAGGTCCGCGACAACCGGGTGATGGTGAACGGCCTGGTGCTGGATGAGCCCTACGTGCCGCCCGGAGCCCGGATGGCCGACCTGGGCCCGGTCTACATTCCCGACGGGCATGTGTGGGTGATGGGCGACAACCGCGACAACAGCCGTGACAGCCGGACTTTCGGGCCGGTCCCGGTCGACACGATCGTGGGACGGGCCTTCATCCGGTTCTGGCCCCTGTCCCGCCTGGACGGCCTGTAGAACCACCGCGATGCGGCTGTGCGCGGCGTGTCACATCCGGGCCGTAGGTTGGGTGGATAGGTCAGGTGACCCCCGGCCGCAATGCCGGGCCAGGAGGCTCGACCCAACATGCCCGAAAGCGAACCGAGTGCTCACCGGCGCCGCTTGGGCGCGTTCGGAGAAGAGGTGGCGGCCGCGTTCCTGGAACGGAACGGGATCCGGGTGCTGGGGAGGAACATCCGGGTTGGCCGGGGAGAGGTCGATCTGATCGCGGCAGACCGCAGGGGGCGTTTCGTCGTGGAGGTGAAGAGCGGTATCGAGGCACCGGATGAGCACCCCCGGTGGAACTTCACGGACCGCAAGGCCCGGCAGGTCGTCCGGATGGCTCGTTCCCTAGGAATCCGCCGGGTCGATCTGGTTACGGTCGTGGTCGGCAAGGACGGCGTGGGGGTCGAGTGGCACCCACGGGTCGCCTAGCGGTACGCCCCGCCCCTCGAGCCGCCGCCGCTCCTTGTTCCAGCATCCCCTGTGCCAGTGCCGCCGCAGGTCAGGGGCCTGGTGGGGCACAACCACCAGGTGGTACCGCCCCTTCGGGATGGTCCGCCCGCAACCTCCGCACTCGTAGGGCTTGAGAGCCGAGGCGGGCTGGACCGGACGGACGCTCAGCCGCCGAGGAAGGCCCATGCCACTAGGGCGGCCGTCACGGCGATCGCTCCCACCACCATCGCCAGATCGGCCGCCCGACGCTCCTGCTTGCGGAAGGGGTTGAATCCCATGGAGCGATGTTATCTCGCGCCGGCATCAGGTCGGTCATAGGACCGTTCCGGGAACTTTTCGCGTTCTCAGGAATCGTGTCACACCTCCTCCCCATGCTTTGGGGCATGTTCGCATCAACCAACTCCGTAGCACTGGTCGGCGTAGAGGCGCGCGCCGTCAGGGTGGAGGCTCATGTCGGAGGAGGAGAGAAAGGCCGTCTGAACGTGGTGGGCTTGCCGGATACCGCGGTTCGGGAGGCCAAGGACCGGGTCATGGCGGCCATGTCGGTAGCTGGCTACCGATTCCCGGCCAGGACGGTGACGGTCAACCTGGCGCCGGCCGACCTTCCCAAGTCGGGGAGCGCCTACGACCTACCCATCGCGTTGGCGTTGCTGGCTGCCGCCGGCGAGATCCCGAAGGGCGCCTGCCGGGTGGTCGCACTGGGTGAGTTGGCGCTCGACGGGAGTATCCGGCCTGGCCGGGGCGCGCTCGGAGCCGCCATCGTGGCGTCGGATATGGGAGTTCCGTGCCTCCTGCCGCCGGGAGCCGCCGAGGAGGCAAGCATCGTCTCGGCCGCCGAGGTGCGGATGGCAGGGTCGCTGGGCGCAGCGATAGCAGCCGCACTGGGAGAAGGTAACTTCCGTCCGCTGCCACCGGCCGAGCCACCCACCGTGCCCATGCCCGACCTCTCGGAGGTGAGAGGGCAGCCACTGGCGAAGCGGGCGCTCGAGGTGGCGGCCGCCGGCGGGCACCACCTGCTCCTGTCGGGCGCGCCGGGATCGGGCAAGACCATGCTGGCCCGATGCCTGCCGGGCGTGTTACCGACGCTGGACGAGAAGACCGCCCTGGAGGTGGCACAGGTATGGTCGTCAGCGGGACGGCCCAGGCCCTCGTTATTCCAGCCCCCGATCCGATCACCGCACCACACGGCCACCACGGCAGCCGTGATCGGCGGGGGATCGGGCATTCCGGTCCCGGGCGAGATCAGCATGGCGCACCGCGGTGTGCTGTTCCTCGACGAACTGGGGGAGTTCCCACCGAGCTTGCTGGATGCGCTCCGCCAGCCGCTGGAAGAGGGTCAGGTGACCATCGCCCGGAAGGGCGTCTCGGTCACGTTCCCGGCGATGGTCCAACTGGTGGCCGCCACCAATCCGTGTCCATGCGGATACCAGGGCGACGACCGGCACGGTTGTACGTGTTCGGAACGCATGATCCAGCGATACAGGCGGCGGCTGTCGGGGCCCCTCATCGACCGCTTCGACATCCGGGTCAAGGTTGCCAGGGTGGATCCGGACGCGATGATCGGCCCGCCGGAGGAGCCATCGATCGAAGTGGCCAAGCGGATCGCAGCGGCCCGGGAGGCGCAGGAGTTGCGCGGAACTCGCAACCGCGACCTGAGCCGGACCGCCCTCGACTCGTTGGAAGCGACCCTCGGCGCCCGGCGGTTGGTCGAGGGCGCTCTCCGGCATGGCAGCCTCACCGGACGGGGCTTTGACCGGGTCCGGCGCCTCTCCCGAACGATCGCTGATCTTGCCGGGTCGATCGCAGTCGACGAACCTCATGCCGCCGAGGCGCTGGCCCTGAGGGGGCTCGGATGACCTACGATCCCGACGCTCTCATCAGGGTGGCCCATGTCGGAATGCACCCCGACCGGCTCCGCAAGCTCGTGCGGAAGACCGGAACCCCTACGCGGGTGCTGAGGAGGATCGAATCGGGCGAGTTGTCGGTCCCGGCATCCGCTCGGGAAGCGGCCGCCGTCCCGGCGGATGAGCGCAGGGAGCAACTCCGCCAGGCCGGGATCGAGTTCCTCGTCCCGGGCGACTCGAGTTTCCCCGGCCGGCTCGCTGAACTGGACGACGCTCCTCTCTTCCTCTTCCAGAAGGGCGGGCGGTTCGAGGGCACGGCGGTGGCGATCGTCGGCACCCGCGCCTGCACCACATACGGGAGACGCCTCGCGGAGAGGTACGGAGAGGCTGTGTCCCGTGCCGGATGGTGGGTGGCGAGCGGGCTTGCCAAGGGCATCGACGGCGCCGCGCATGCGGGTTCGCTGCGCGGTCCCACGCCGGGCATCGCGGTGCTGGGCTCCGGGGTGGACGTGTGGTACCCGCGCCTGCACCGCGACCTCGGGATGTCGCTCCTGGAAGCAGGCGGCGTGGTGTGGAGCGAAGCGCCGCCGGGCGCCCGACCGCTCGGATGGCGTTTCCCGCCCCGGAACCGGATCATCTCGGGGATCGCGCAGGCCGTGGTGGTGGTGGAGGCCGGCGCCAAGGGAGGCGCCCTGGTCACGTCCAGACTCGCGCTCGAGCAGGGCCGCGACATCTTCGCCACACCCGGCGACGTGGGCAGACCAAGTTCGGTGGGATGCAACCTGTTGATCAGGGACGGGGCCTTTCCTGTCCTGGACGCCGAGGACCTGGTGGAGAGCCTGGAGCTGGCCATAGGACCGGCGCCCGGCGCCACGCCGTCGGAAGCGTCCGCGGCGGTAGCGGATCCAGGTATTCCGGTGGCGGATTTCCTCGCGACTCTGGGCGATGATCCTGTCTTGGGCATGGCCGAGCTAGGGCGCCTGATGGCTCAGGGAGCAGTGACTATCGACGGTGACGGCATGGTGGTGACCGCTCCGGGCGGCGTACGGGGTCCCGGTCCTGCCGGACCAGCCGGCTAGCTACCCTTGGAGGCATGCAACTGACGGTGTTGGGCGCCAACGGCACCTATCCGACCACCGGGCGTCCCGCCTCCGGTTACCTGGTTTCGGACGGCGAGACGAACCTCTGGATGGACGCCGGGCCCGGCACCTACCTGGCTCTGTGCAACGAGTTGGATCCGATGGAGATCGATGCCGTGTTCCTCTCTCATCGGCACGCTGACCACTGTTCGGATTTCTTCGCTCTCTATCACGCGGCCGTCTACGGGCCGGGCCGCCGAGACCGGATCCCGGTCGTCTGCCCGGAGGGCGTTGCCGAAGCGCTGGCGGTGTTCTTGCAGCACCCGGCGGCCCTGGACGCCACCTTCGAGTTCCTCACCGCGGGTGACGGCGACTCGATCCGGTTGGGATCGATGGATGTCTCGATGGTGAGGACCAACCATCCTCCGCCCACCCTGGCGCCGCGCGTGTCGGTGGGCGACCGCTCGGTCACGTACACCGCCGACACCGGTCCGAGCGACGCGGTGGCCTCGCACGCGGCGGGATCAGACTTGCTGCTGGCCGACGCGACCATGACCGGCACGAGGGGCCCCGGCTCCTATCCCCATCACATGACCGGCGCCGAAGCCGGAAGCATGGCTGCCAGGGCGGGCGTCAGGCGTCTCGTGCTGACCCACATCCCCGCCCACGAGGATCCCGGCCGGATCCTGGCAGAGGCGGAGGCCGAGTTCGATGGTCGCGTGGCGCTGGCCGTGTCCGGCGCGCGCATGACGGTATGACGAGTCGGGTGGTGCGCATGTGAAACCGTCCAGGGAGAGACCCGCTGACGAGCTGAGGACGATCAGGATCACCCGCGGCTATACAGAGATGACGCCCGGCTCGGTGTTGATCGAGATGGGCCGTACGGTGGTGCTGGCCACCGCTTCCATCGCGGATACGGTGCCGCGCTGGATGCGGAACACCAACCGGGGATGGGTGAAGGCCGAATACGCCATGCTTCCGGGCTCCGGCGACCGGCGTATCTCGCGGGGTTCCTACACGTCAGGGCGTCCCAAGGAGATTTCCAGGCTGATCGGTCGTTCCCTCCGGTCGGTGGTAGCGCTGAACAAGATGGCCGACGCGATGGTCATAGTCGACTGCGACGTGATCCAGGCCGACGGAGGAACGCGAACGGCGGCGGTCAACGCCGGTTGGATCGCCCTTCACGACGCCTGTGAATGGGCGGTGGCCGAGGGGATGCTGGCAACCAACCCGGTGCTCGATCGGGTGGCCGCCATCTCGGTTGGTCTGGTGGGGGGTATGGCGCTGCTCGATCTGGAGTACCAGGACGACGTTGCGGCTTCGGTGGACCTGAACGTGGTCATGACCGGGCGCGGCCTGCTGGTGGAGGTCCAGGGCACCGCCGAGAAGCTCCCGTTCAGCCGGGCCGAGTTGGATGAGCTTTTGGACCTGGCCGCGGGGGGAATCTCCCGGATCGCAGAGCTCCAGGCCGAACTGGTGGCCGGGTGATCCGTCCGGTCATCCACCGCGCGGTGGTGGCGTCCAAGAACCCGGACAAGATCACCGAACTCGAGACGTTGCTGGCCCGGCACGGGCTGGTCGGTGAGGTCGTCCGTGGGCTGGATTGGCCCGATGTGGTGGAGGACGCACCCACGCTGGAGGGAAACGCCCTTCTCAAAGCCCGCCAGGTGGCGCTCAGCACCGGCCTGCCCTCGATCGCCGACGACACCGGTCTGGAGGTGGATGCGCTGGGAGGAGCACCGGGAGTTCGCACGGCCCGGTACTCGGGACCGGATGCCACCTACCAATCGAACGTGGATGCTCTGCTGGCGGCCCTTCAGGGCGTCGAGGACCGGGCCGCCCGTTTCCGAACCGTCGTGGTGGCAGTCCTTGCAGATGGCACCGAAGTTGTCGCGGAGGGCGAGTTGGTCGGGGACATCGCCTGGGCCTGCCGCGGATCAGCCGGATTCGGATACGACCCCGTCTTCGAAGTGGATGGCCGCACCCTGGCGGAAATGGAGCCACAGGAGAAGGACTTGATCAGCCACCGGGCTCGCGCCATCCAAGCGTTGGCCGATGCCCTGGCGGCGCGCACCGGTTCCGGCTAACCGGGCGGTCCACTAAACTGCCCGGTGGGTCGCTAGCTCAATCTGGCAGAGCAACGGACTCTTAATCCGCAGGTTCCGGGTTCGAGTCCCGGGCGACCCACCCCCGGGACGGCTCCGCAGCGGTCGACAGCGTCCCTCGTCGCGGGTGTGGCGGAACGGTAGACGCGCCAGGTTTAGGTCCTGGTGGGCAATGCCCGTGGGGGTTCGAGTCCCTCCACCCGCACGCCGACCCAACACCGTTGCACGCCGCGGTCCGATCGGTTCGTTCTGCGAGGGTGGGGATGAGGGTTTATCCGCCGGGGTGGGGTTGTTGGGGGTGGCATTTGTCGAGGAAGGTTTGGTAGGCGCGTTCCTGTTGCTGGAGGGGGTTGAGGTATCCGATGTTGGTGGGGTGCCGGTATCCGCCCCAGGTTCGGGGTGGGAGAAGGCGGCGGCGGTGCGATAGAGGTGATGTCCCTCTCGGCAAAGGGAATGGCCGATGGCGGCTACCAGTTCCGGCTCAGCCACTCCCGGACCATCGACCGGAGCGTTCCCAGGGGCACGGATCCGTTGCCGAGGATGGTTCTGTGAAAGCTCCTGATGTCGAAGGCCTCGCCGAGCGCGGACTCGGACTCGGCACGTAGCGACTCGATTTCGAGCCGACCGAGCATGTAGGAGAGAGCTTGGCCGGGAGAGGCGATGTACCGGTCGACTTCCTCGGTGATTTCATGGAGCGACATGGGCGAGTGGTCGGCCAAGAAGTCGATAGCCCGGCGGCGGGACCATCCTAGGGCGTGGATTCCGGTGTCCACCACCAGTCGACCGGCCCGCAGCGAGTCGGCGGTGAGCATCCCCACCCGCTGCCAGTCATCCTCGTAGAGCCCCATCTCGTCAGCGAGGCGCTCGCTGTAAAGGCCCCATCCCTCACCGAAGGCGGGCAGGTAGGTGTTGCGATGGATGTCGTGGATGCCGGTGTTCTCGATGGCCAGCGCCATCTGAAGGTGGTGTCCCGGTATGCCTTCGTGGTAGGCCACGGCGGGAATCTGGAAGGTTGTCCAGGCGCTCGGGTCGGCGACGTTGAAGAAGAACCGTCCCGGTCTGGCGCCGTCCGCAGTGGGTGGGTAATAGTACGCCATGGCCCCTAGGTCGATGGGGTCGGCCTGGCAGGCCGCCCGGGGAGTGGGAGAAAACCAGGCGTCCATGGCTGTGGAGGCCTTGTCGAGACAGCCGAGTGCGTCGGCCACCAGTTCCTCGGAGTCGGCGTACCGAAGCTGTGGATCATCGCGCAATCGCACGTAGATCTCGCTGACTTCGTGGGTACCGAGCAGCGGTCCGGCCAACCGGCGGTACTCCTCTTCCAGCAGCCTGATCCTCTCCAGGCCCAGTTCGTGAATCGTCTCGGGTTCCGTGTCCAGGGTCGTGTGGCCCCTGACCATGTCGCGGTACACCGCGTCGCCTCCGGGGAGGTGGCAGAGTCCGGCCCGATCGGAGGGGCGTCCGGCGGGAAGGGTCACCTTCCGCAACACTTCCGCCAGGCGCGCCAGACCCGGACGCACCCCGGTCTCGATCATCTCGATCAACCCGGCCCGCCACCGCTCGGCCTCGCGGGAGTCCATCTCGGTGGGAGCTGCCTGGGTGGCGATCAGGTCCTCCGCGGCGGGTCGGGACAGGAGATCATCGAGCTTCTCGATGGTCTGGCGCACATGGCGGGCGAGGGGCGCGACCCCGGTGGCGGCGCCTTCCGCCAGACGGTCCGCCAGATGGTCGATCATCGCAGGAAAGGCTTCCAACTTGCGCAAGTACCGCAGGCCTTGGTCGGCGGTGACCAGAGGCTGCAGGCACAGCGCCGGAAGCAGGGTGCTGAGCAGGCCGGATTGGGCATTGGGCGCCTGCAGCTGCGGCCACCACACCCCGACGGTCGCATCCATGTAGGCGGCCGCAGCCACGGTCTCCGCCAATATCCGATCGGAAGGCTGTTGGTTGACAGCCTGGGAGGCCTCATCGGCGAACCGCAGATTCGCCTCCCTCGAAGCGGACCGTCCTTCGGCTGAGAGATCGTCCCACCGCTCCAGGTATCGCAACTCGCCACGGGCCAGGTTGGCGAAGTGCTGGTGTTCCAGCCGGAACCGCCAGTACTCCTCGGCCAGCTCGCGAGCAGGCGTGGTCATGGGATCGAGAAGTCCCGGTGCCGGGTGATCCGGGGGTGGCCGGCCATCAGGATCGCGACCCGGGCAGGTGTTGGGCGGCGCGCATGAAGTTTGAGTACAGCATCCGGGCGTTGGTTTCGAAGTCCGTCATGTGGCATCGGGCGTCGGCGGCCAGCGTCTCGACCGCGCGGGGACCGAGAAGGGTCTCCAGAGCGGTGCGGTAGGCGTCGACCGCAGCCCAGTTGCATACCGTGTCCTCCTCCACCTCCACGTGGTACTGCATCGACCAGGCCCGTGGACCCACCCGCATGGCCTGTACCCGGCAGTCTGGAGAACTCGCCAGGACCACCGCGCCGTCGGGTGGCTGGGCCACCCGCACGGAATGCCACTGCAAAACGACCTGGCTCTCGGCCACCTGAAGGAAGATGGGATCCGCCCGGCCCTCGTCCGTCAAGTCCACCCTGGACACTCCGATCTCGGGCGGTCGTTGAGGTCCGCAGGTGCCGCCGAGAGCGTCCGCCAGCAGCTGGTGCCCCAGGCACAGACCCAGGAAGGGTCGTTCCATCTCTCGCACCCACTTTCGGATGGCCCGTTTCTCCTCAACCAGCCAGGGATGCTCCTCCACATCCCACACATCCATGGGACCGCCCATCACCCAAAGGACGTCGTATCCTTCCAAGGGCGGGATCGGATCGCCCTTGTCGAGTTCGACCGCGGTCCAGTCGATGCCGTCCTCGCGAAGAAAGTCGCGCAGGCGGCCGGGATGTTCGCAATCGATGTGCTGGAAGACGAGCAGTCGCACGAACCGGGTCAAAACCTAGCCGGTTTGTAGGTCCTTCTAGGCTCCAAGTCCTTCCCTCTCCGCCGACGGCGCCGGATTGTTGCGACCTACTGGAACGACACAAACACCGGCACCGGGGTCAGCTCAAGTACCTGATCCGGTGTGGCGGTGGGGGAGTCCTCGTCGTAGAAATTCTTCCAGCCCCACCAGAACCGATCCGCGTCGGGCTCGAGAGTCAGGGCGTTCCAGGTGGTGTACTTGGATCCGAGGGATCCCTGCCCGTCCATCTGGATCAACACCGCCAGTTCGGGCGGCGTCTCGATAAGGCTGCGGTTGGTGATCATGGAGAACCGGAACTGGTGGACGATTAAGAGCTTCTGGGGGAGTGCTTCCTCGCGGACGATTGCCGAAAGCCATTCGACCACCCGGTTGATCTCCGCCGCGTCGACCGTACCTATCTGGCGCAGATGGACCTGATCGGGCTTGAGCCTCCACTCCGGGTCGAGGGCCAGGCCAACATGGGGCAGGCGAAGGAACTCCTCGTATATCTTCGCCTGAGTCAGGAAGTCGGTGCGTCCCGGCTGCAGGTCTAGGACCACGTAGACGTCGTTGGCGGCTGCGATCTCGATCCACGGCCGTATCACATCCCGGGCCGTTTCGGACGAGTAGTCGCCGTCCCGGCCGGCCCCAGCCGACGCGACGGTAGCGATGATCTCGAGGGTAGGAACCACGATCGAGCCGTCCGCCCCGTAGCCCTCCATGATCGACCGGAGACGCTCGACTCCTTCCTCGGGGCCTTGCTCGCCCAGCACTCCGAGGGCGGACGTGACCGGATGGCCGTATATGGCCACCAGGCGGCGCCCGTCGCCCTGTCCGAACATGAGCAGGCCGCCCCCGGGGATCTCGTCGTTCCGCCGGACCACTTCCAGTTGCCAGGCTATGTCGTCCTCGAAGTCCGACAGCAGGTCCACCCTGGTAGCACCGGCAATCATCTCCCGCGCATAGGCTGGAACGGCTCGGATGTCCCCCTCTACGGCGACAACGCCGACCCCGATCTGGATGCCGAGGGCCATAAGCGAGGAGGGCGTCTTGGCCGGGTCCACCAGCCAGACGACGTCAGGAGTCCTCCCGTCGGACGGGACTTCAGCCTCCCAATCAACCGCCACCGGCTCGACGGTGAATCCGGTGAGCGCGTCGCCAAGCGTCCGCTCGTAGAATCCGGCGGCCACGATCCGTTCCGGCGCCAGCCGCCGAAGCTCGGTTAGCAACCGATCATCGAACCATCCTCCGACTAGGAGCAGAGGCCCTCGTATGCCCCTTGCCGACATGGTGGCTATCGCCGGCGGATTGGTGGCGAAAGCCAGACCTACTTCGTGAGCACATGTAAAGGCGGCCTGCGAGATCTCTACGCTGGCTGGACCGGGCGCGGCCTCGGTGAGGCGGAAGTCCTCCGGGATACGAGGTGAGCAGTCCCTCTCCTCCGGGACCGGTGTGGAGGCAGGCGGGGAGGAAACCTCTTCGGATCGACTCTCCGCCTCGGTTACGTGACCGGTGTCGGGGGAGGCCGTATCTGCGGCGAGTTCCCCGGCGGAGGCTGCCGGATCGGCTCGTGAGGCGTCTTCGGCAGTGCCTGACGGCGCGGCTTGATCGGTCGGCTCTCCCTCCGATGACCAGAGTAAGGCGATGGCAGTCAGGATGGCGAGTACCGCTACCAGGGCTGCAATGAAACGGAGAACCCGGTTCCCACGTGTGGTCGTAGGGTTAGAATCTGTGCTCAACGAGCGCTCCTGAGGGTGCTCGACCGGGCTGTGGCGCAGCTTGGCAGCGCGCCTGCTTTGGGAGCAGGAGGTCGTCGGTTCAAATCCGACCAGCCCGACCTGAGTCTCCCTATGGCAGGCCGCGCGAAGGCTAGCCGTTCGCTCCCCGTTTTCTGCGGACTGTCCGGCAGGGCGCGTCCCCGCCGGGTGAGATGGCATGGCCGCGCGAGCCGGGCATGTATTATGGGCAAGACTGGCGGGTGTAGCTCAATGGTAGAGCTCCAGCCTTCCAAGCTGGTGGTGAGGGTTCGATTCCCTTCACCCGCTCTGACGGATTGAGTCCTGGACCCGGCTGCCGCGGAGCGTAGGGCTGCGATCAGCCCCCGTAGCTCAGTGGACAGAGCAGGAGCCTTCTAAGCTCTTGGTCGGAGGTTCGAATCCTTCCGGGGGCGCGCCACGACGGGTACTGATCCGAATATGGTGGGTCCGAAAAAAAAGAGCCGGGCGTGGCGCCCGGCGCATGGTGGCCGTAGCTCAGCTTGGTTAGAGCGCCTGGTTGTGGTCCAGGAGGTCGGGGGTTCGAATCCCCTCGGTCACCCTGGTGCTGAGTCGCTCGACCGCGCCTAACCGACCATTGGGAGTTTCGTGTCATTCACCGTCGCCGAAGTGAGCGACTTCGAGCGCCGTATCACCCTTCTGCTGGACAGCAGCCGCCTCGACGCGGCCGAATCCCGCGCCGCCCGGAGGCTGGCTCGGGACATCCATGTGAACGGTTTCCGCCGAGGCAAAGCGCCCCGCCGCATGGTGGAGCGGGTGGTCGGCAAGGAGCGGGTCCGCCACGAAGCCATCGAGGACCTGCTCACGGACCGTCTTCCCGGTGTATGGGAAGGCACCGGCCTGGAGCCGGCGGTACCGCCGGCGGTGGATGGCATCAGGGAGGTCACCGACGGTGTCGAGGTGGACCTCTTCGTGAGCCTCTGGCCTACGCTGACGATCCCGCCCGTGTATGAGGGACGGATGGTGGAACTCGAAGCCCCCGAGGAGGTGGGCGAGGAAGCCGTCGAGCGATACGTGGATCTCTACAGGGACCAGTTTGCCGCGCTGGAGACCGTGGAGCGATCCTGCCGCGCGGGTGACTACATAGCCATCGACCTCAGCACCACTCATGAAGGGCAGCCCCTGGAGACACCCTCGGCCACCGGATTTCTGTACGAATTGGGCGTCGATGCGCCTATGGAGGGCTTGACCGACCATCTGCTGGGCTCCGAGGCCGGCGCGGTGGTCGAGTTCGAGGCGCCGCTGCGTGTTGCCGTCGGTGATCTGGCCGAAGGAACCGTGATCGGGGTGCGCGTCGTCGTCGAGGAGGTCCGGGAGAAGCTCCTTCCGGACTTGGACGATGAGTGGGTGTCTGACTTCACCGACTTCGACAGCGTGATCGAACTGCGGGAACAGGTGTTCAAGGAACTGGAGGGAGAGCGTCTCGAGGCTTTGCGAAGCCAGTTGCGCGGTGTGCTCCTGTCGGAACTTGCCGAGGAGACGGGGCTCGACATACCGCAAGCCGTGGTCGATGCTTCCGCGATGCGGATGGTGGAGGACCTCCGCGGCCGCCTCGATGAGCAGGGGTCGACGGTCGAGGATTACCTGGAGGCGACGGGGCAGGACATCGAGGCCCTATTCGGACAGTTCCGTGAACGAGCCACCGCGCAGATACAGGTGGGAGCGGTGCTGGATTCGGTTGCCGAGCACGCCGGAATCGAGGTCAGTCACGAGGAACTTCTCGATGCCTACCAGGCTGTCGCCTCGCGAACGGATCAGTCGGCAGAGAGCATCGCCGAGGAGATGGCGGGCAGTGCTCTAGAAAGTGGCGTGCGCGGTGATATCCTGCGGACCCGGGCACTGGACGCTCTTATGAGAGGTGTGGTGGCTAAGGACGGTGATGGAGCTGTGATAGACCTCCGGCTCGATCCGCCCGATACCCCGGAGATCGTCAAAGCCGAGATCGAGTGAGGAGAGCAGTGAGCGACATCATGCCGCCGGTCGGCGCCGTCACGGGTACTCCGGCCACGGGCTACCTGGTGCCGACGGTGGTCGAGTCGACCAGCCGGGGGGAGCGGGCCTTCGACATATATTCCCGCCTGCTCAAGGACCGGATCATCTTCCTCGGCACGCCGATCGACGACGCGGTGGCGAACCTGGTCATGGCGCAGTTGCTCCACCTCGAATCGGAGGACCCCGACCGTGATGTCAACCTGTACATCAACTCCCCGGGTGGTTCCATAACCAGCCTGTTCGCCATCTACGACACCATCCAGTACATCAAGCCGGACGTCAGCACCGTGTGTATGGGTATGGCCGCCTCGGCGGCCGCTGTAATCCTGGCCGGTGGCGCCAAGGGGAAGCGGTTCGCACTGCCGCACGCCCGGGTGATGCTCCACCAGCCCCAGGGAGGAGCGAGCGGGCAAGCCACGGACATAGAGATTCAGGCCCGCCTTATCGTCCAGATGCGGGAACAGCTCAACCGGATCCTGGCGCACCACACCGGCCAGGAATACGAGAAGCTGGCCGTGGACACCGACCGTGACTTCTGGATGCTCGCCGAGGAGGCCAGGGAGTACGGGGAGCACGGAATCGTGGACGCGGTGCTTACCAGTCGGGAACTGGTGGCGGTCGAGGATCTCTGAAGCGTGGCCAACAAGTACGGGGACGGGAGCGATCTGCTCAAATGCAGCTTCTGCGGTCATTCGCAGAAGCAGGTCAAGAAGCTCATTGCCGGGCCCGGTGTCTACATCTGTGACGAGTGCGTCCTGCTCTGCACCGAGATCCTCGACGACGACCTTGCCACCAAGGATTCGGAGCACGACGGGGAGTTGCCCAAGCCGTCCGAGGTATACGATTTCCTAGACGGCTACGTCATCGGCCAGCAACGAGCCAAGAAGACCCTGGCCGTAGCGGTCTACAACCACTACAAGCGGGTGCGAGCCGGAACACCCCGCAAGGAAGAGGTGGAGCTCTCCAAGTCCAACATCCTGCTGATCGGTCCTACCGGGTGTGGCAAGACCTTGCTGGCTCAAACCCTGGCGCGCATGCTCAACGTTCCCTTTGCCATCGCCGACGCAACCGCGCTGACCGAGGCGGGCTACGTGGGCGAGGACGTGGAGAACATCCTGCTCAAGCTGCTGCAGGCGGCGGATTTCGACATCAAGCGAGCCGAGCAGGGCATCATCTACATCGACGAGGTGGACAAGATCGCCCGCAAGGCCGAGAACCCTTCCATCACCAGGGACGTGTCGGGAGAGGGTGTGCAGCAGGCCCTTCTGAAGATCCTGGAGGGGACCGTGGCCTCGGTGCCCCCTCAGGGCGGCCGCAAGCACCCTCACCAGGAGTTCATCCAGATTGACACCACCGACGTGCTGTTCATCTCGGGCGGGGCGTTCGCCGGGCTTGAGGAGGTCATCTCTCGCCGTATCGGTAACAAGGTGGTCGGGTTCGGCGCAGATCTCCGATCCAGTCCCGACCGGCCCCAAGAGGAGTTGCTCTCGGCGGTCATGCCGGAGGACCTGATCAGGTTCGGTCTGATCCCGGAGTTCATCGGGCGGCTTCCAATGGTGGCCACGGTGAACGCGCTGGACAAGGAGGCATTGATCAGGATCCTCCAAGAGCCTCGCAACGCCCTTGTCAAGCAGTATGTCCGGATATTTGAACTCGACAACGTAGAGTTGGTATTCGAGGACGATGCTCTTGATGCGATTGCAGACCTGGCGATGCTGCGGGGCACCGGCGCCCGTGGTCTGCGGGCCATCATGGAAGAGGTACTCCTCGACACCATGTATGAACTTCCCTCCCGTACGGACATCGGGCGGGTGGTAGTCGACCGCGAGGTGGTCGAGGATAAGACCAACCCGACCCTGCTGGCCATCGGTGATATCGAGAAGCGCCGCGAGAGGAGCGCGTAGCCGCCTGGCCCCGGTCGGGTAAGCGCGGCCGATCCCGTCTCCGCCATGACTAGCAACCCCCCCGACCCCATCCAGGGAAGCTACGACCCCGGGCGAGTGGAAGCGCACTGGTATCCGGTCTGGGAACGGTCGGGCGCCTTCCGCCCCGAGGTGAATCCGGACGGCGAGCCTTTCTGCATCGTCATACCGCCCCCCAACGTCACCGGCGTTCTCCACATCGGACACGCCTTGGACCACTCGATCCAGGACGCCATCATCCGGAGAAAGCGCATGCAGGGCTACGCCACGCTCTGGCTACCCGGCACCGATCATGCCGGAATCGCTACCCAGATGGTCGTGGAGCGGGAACTCGCCACGGAGGGCCTGAGCCGGCAGTCCATGGGCCGGGACGCCTTCGTCGACCAGGTCTGGCAGTGGAAGAGACAATCGGGGGGCGCCATCACAGAGCAGATGCGAGCCCTCGGGGACTCGTGCGACTGGACGAGGGAGCGCTTCACTCTTGATGAGGGCCTCTCGGCTGCGGTCCGAGAGGTGTTCGTACGCCTGCACGAGCAGGGGTTCATCTACCGGGGCCAGCGGATCATCAACTGGTCTCCCGGGCTCATGACCGCCATCTCCGATATCGAGGTGGAGTACAAGGACGTCGACGGGCAGCTCGTCCACATCACCTACCCCTTCGCGGATGGGGATGGCACAGACGGCATAACCGTGGCCACCACGCGAGCGGAGACCATGCTGGGCGACACGGGCGTGGCCGTCCACCCTGGCGATGATCGCTACCGGCACCTGGTGGGTCGCGAGGTGCGCCTTCCGCTCATGGGGCGAGACATCCCGGTTGTGGCCGACGAAGCGGTCGACCCGGACTTCGGTACCGGGGCGGTCAAGGTGACTCCCGCCCACGATCCGCTGGACTTCAGCATCTCGCTACGAACGGGCTTGGTCCCGGTCCAGGTCATCGGCGAGGACGGGAGGATGACGGCCGCCGCCGGTGCGTTCGCCGGGCTCGACCGGTTCGAGGCCCGTGCTCAGGTGGTCGAGGCCCTCAGGACCGGCGGGTACCTCGGACGCATCGAGCAGCACCACCACACGGTGGGTCACTGCTCCCGTAGCGGGGTGCCCATCGAGCCGCTCCTGTCCAATCAATGGTTCGTACGGGTGGCGGAGTTGGTCGGACCGGCGGTGGACGTGGTGCGGAGTGACCTGACGAGGTTCGTGCCGAAGCGTTGGGAGCGGAACTACTTCCGCTGGATGGAGAACCTCGAGGATTGGTGCATCAGCCGCCAACTCTGGTGGGGCCACCGGATTCCGGCCTGGTACTGCGACGCATGTGGCGAGGTGATGGTGGCCACGTCCCGGCCCCGGGCCTGCGTGAATTGCGGTTCTACGGAGTTGCGGCCCGAAGAGGACGTTCTTGACACATGGTTCAGTTCGGCCCTGTGGCCGTTCAGCACTCTCGGGTGGCCGGAGGATACGGCCGACCTGCAACGTTTCTATCCCACCGACGTGCTGGTGACCGGTTACGACATCATCTTCTTCTGGGTGGCCCGCATGCTGAAGATGGGCATGCAGTTCGCAGGCGATGTCCCGTTTCGTGAAATCGTCATCCACGGGTTGGTCCGGGCATCCGATGGCCAGAAGATGTCGAAGTCGCTCAACAACATCGTGGATCCCTTCGAGATGATCGAGCAATACGGCGCCGACGCCCTCCGGCTCAGCCTTCTGCAGTCGGCCTCTCCCGGCCACGACGTTCCCTTCGATGTCAGCTGGGTGGATGCAGCGCGGCGTTTCGGGAACAAGCTGTGGAATGCCACCAGGTTTGCCCTCATCCACCTGCCGCCCGGTTCGGTGCCGGCGGCCGGAGGCTATCCGGAGTCTCCCGGTCCTATCGACCGGTGGATACTCGCCCGGTTGGGAGAGGTGGCGGCGCGGTTCGATGAGCTGTCCGACACGCATCGCCTGTCGGATGCCTTCTCGCTCATGTACTCGTTCGCCTGGTCGGAGGTATTCGACTGGTATCTCGAGATGTCGAAGCCGGTGCTGTCGGTCGGAGGTCCGGAAGCGGCGTCCGCAGTCCGGACCCTGGGGGTGGTCATGCGTGACCTGCTCAAGTTCTTCCACCCCGCAATTCCCTTCGTCACCGAGGAGCTCTACAGCCATCTGGTAGCCAAAGAACTTCTTATCGTCTCGTCGTGGCCCGAAGTGCGCCGCTACACGGCGCCCGCCGGCATGGAGACCCTCCAGGATCTGATCACCGCCCTGAGGGGGTCTCGGTCCGACCACGGGTGGCCCGCCGGTAAAGAGCTCAACGCGGTCGTTCATGATCCGGAGGGCGCCTGGGATGACTGGTGGGCGCCCCAGCTGGCCTCGTTGGCGGGGGTCGAGGCGATAGTGGGCCCGCCTCCGGACAGTTCGGGCTACCTGCGGGTGGCGGCCGGCCCCGTGGAGGCTTACGTGGAGGTCCGCGGTGTCATAGACATCGGGGCCGAGCGGGAGCGGCTGGGGCGCCGCCTCGGGAAGGCCCGCGCCGCGCTGCAGCAGTCGGAAGCCAAGCTGTCCAACCCGAACTTCCGCACTCGGGCGCCGGCCGAGGTGGTGGCCAAGGAGGAGCGGAAGGCGGTCACCTCCCGCGCCCTGGTCGATAAGTTGGCCGCTCAGATCGAGGCGCTCGGAGACGTGGTTGGTTAGACGCGACGCCGGTCCGCACCGGGCCAGCCATTGAGCAGATGAACTACGACGAAGCCGTCGCGTATCTTGATCGGCACATCGAGCTGGGTTGGAAGCCGGGGCTGGAGCGAATCCACCGGCTGCTCGAGATGATGGGATCGCCCCACCTCCGCAGCCCGGCCATCCACATCACAGGGACCAACGGCAAGACGACGGTCACCACCGTGGCTTCCTCTGTCTTGGATGCGATGGGTCTCAAGTCCGGTACCTTCACCTCCCCACATCTCGAGCGGGTGGAGGAACGGTTCAAGGTGGCGGGCGAGACGGCGACGCCGGAGCAGTTCGCCGAGGCGGTCACGGACGTGGCTCCCTTCGTGGACCTGCTCGAGGCAGAGACCGGGGAGCGAGCCACCTACTTCGAGCTGACCACTGCTGCCGCCTTCGCCCTCTTTGCCCATGAAGCCGTGGACGTGGCAGTAGTCGAGGTGGGGATGGGGGGTCGCCTCGACGCCACCAACGTGTTGGAGAGCCAGGTGGCGGTGGTGACCGGTGTGTCGATCGATCACGAGGAGTACCTGGGCACCACCGAGGTCGAGATAGCACACGAGAAGCTGGCCATCCTCAAGACCGGTGGGGTCTTGGTGACCGGGTCACTGTCTGAGGATGTGGGACTGGCGGCCGATAGGAGAGCGGAGCAGGTCGGCACGGTCCGGCGGAAGGTTGGCTGGGACTTCCGGATCGAAGACCTGCGCATGTCGGTGGGGGGTTGGTCATACGATCTCGACGGGATATACGAGCAATACGACGATCTGTACGTTCCTCTCCACGGTCGCCACCAGGCAGCCAACGCAGCCGTGGCGGTAGCGGCGGTCGAGGAGTTGTTCGGGCGTGCCCTGCCACCCGAGGCGGTCCGGGACGGCTTGGCCCGGACCACGGTTCCTGCCAGGGTGGAAGTGGTGGGAAGGGCTCCTCTGGTGGTACTGGATGGCGCTCACAACCCGCAGGCTGCCACCGCGCTGGCCGGGACGCTACGCGAGGAGATGCCGGCGGCAAGTTGGACCCTGGTAGTGGGCGCCTTTCGCGACAAGGACATCCATTCGATGCTGGCGCCATTCGCGGGGCTGGTGGGTCAGGCTATCGCTACTGCGGCGGACCATGAGCGTGCCGCCGATCCCAGCGATCTGGTGGTGGCCCTGGAGAGGGTGCTACCCGGGATCCCAGTTACCTGGGTGAGGCCCGTCCCCGCTGCTGTCACCCTGGCCAAGGAGTGGAGCGGGGCCGAGGGCGCCGTCCTGGTGACCGGCTCCTTCTATGTAGCGGGTGAGGCCCGCACCGCGCTGGTCGGCTAGTTGTCAGTCCACCGGTGTGCCGACCTGCGAGTGGCAGAGGTCGCTTTGGTACCCTTCGCGGATCATCCTCCGACCGGAAGCCGTCTCCCGAGCCATGGGTGGCCGTGGTCATCCGGGCCGGATCCCGATTCTCCACACCCTGGATGTGAAAGGCAGGCATAGCGATGGCCCATGAGGACACCTTCATAATGGTGAAACCGGATGGGGTGAAGCGCCGCCTGGTAGGTGAGGTGATCTCCCGCTTCGAAGCCAAGGGCCTCGACCTTCATCGCCTCGAGATGGTCCGGCCTGATGCAGCCATTGCGGCCACGCACTACGCGGAACACGTGGGGAAGGCCTTCTACGACGATCTCATCGACTTCATAACCTCCGGTCCGGTGGTCGCCATGCACTGGTCGGGCGAATCGGCGATCGCGGTGGCTCGAGCCATGATGGGGGTGACCGATCCGGCCGTAGCTGCTCCCGGCACGATCCGCGGCGACTTCGGCCTCGAAGTCGGGGAGAACATCGTCCACGGATCCGACAGCCCGGAGAGTGCTGCTCGCGAGTTGGCTCTCTGGTTCCCCTGATGGCTACAGAACGCAAAATCGGCCGGCATTCCGTAGAGCCGCTCCATAGGGTAGAGTTGCCTGACGACCCACGACAGGGACCCTTCATCGATGCCAGATAACCCGTTCGTCGTTGCCGGCCAGGACATGGCTGTCGATCTTGGTACAGCCAACACCCTTGTCTACGTCCGTAACCAGGGTGTCCTGCTCAACGAACCCTCGGTGGTGACCATCAACACCAACACCAACGAGGCGCTGGCTGTAGGTATGGATGCCAAGCGCATGATCGGCCGTACCCCCTCGCACGTGAAGGCGATCAGGCCGCTCCGCGACGGGGTCATCGCCGACTTCGACATCACGGAGCGGATGCTCCGCTACTTCATCAAGAAGGTGCATCGCCGCCGATGGGCCAAGCCGAGGATCGTGATCTGCGTTCCATCCGGCATCACCGGGGTGGAACGGAGGGCAGTGGAAGAGGCTGCCTACCACGCCGGCGCCCGCAACGCCTTCACCATTGATGAGCCGATGGCAGCCGCCATCGGATGCGGATTGCCCGTGAACGAGCCTACCGGGTCGATGGTGGTGGACATCGGAGGAGGAACCACCGAGGTGGCGGTCATCGCCATGGGTGGCATCGTGGTCTCGCGGAGCGTCCGCGTGGGCGGCGACGACATGGATGAGCGGATCGTCGAGTGGGTGAAGAAGGAGCACAACCTCCTTCTGGGTCTGAGGACGGCGGAGCAGATCAAGATGGCGATCGGATCGGCCTATCCATATCACAACGAGCCGAGTGCCGAGGTAAAGGGTCGGGATCTGGTGGCCGGCCTTCCCAAGACCATCCTGCTCACCGCGTCCGAAGTCAGGGCAGCCATCCAGGAGCCGCTGTCGATGATGATCGATGCGGTCCGGTACACCCTGGACAACACCCCGCCCGAGTTGGCTGCCGACCTGATGAACGTGGGAATCGTGATCACGGGTGGGGGTGCTTTGCTCAAGGTTCTGCACCACCGGCTGGCGTTCGAAACCGGCTTGCGAGTCGAGGTGGCTGAGCGTCCCCTCCAGTCGGTGGTGGTCGGATCCGGCCGGTGCCTGGAACAGTTCGACGTCTTGCAGGGAGTCCTCGAGTCATCCGGCCGGTTCTAGGGGTGGTTCCGAGTACGAGAGCCGGATCCGCCGATGAGGAAGTGAAGGGCCAGGGAAATCTCCGCTCCGCCAAGACTCTCGAGTGCCGGTAGACAATCCCGGCGGCGCGCCGGCGGCCGAGGGAGGAGGGGCGCTCCGACCGATCGGTCCGCTTACGTAGCCATCGGCCTGCTCGTGGTCTCGCTCATCCTCATGACCCTTGACATCAGGGCTTCGAGAGGTGGTTTCGGGGCCGACCTTCGCAACGCTGCGCAAGTGGTGATCGCACCGTTCCAGGCGGCTGTGAACGCGGTGGTTACCCCGGTAGTGAGCTTTTCCGACGGCCTCTCGAACCTCGCCGGGCTCCGCGAGGAGAATCAGCGACTGCGGGACCGGATCGAGTCGCTGGAGCGGGAAGCGGCTCAGGTCGGTCACCTGGAAGCCCACGTCTCCGAGTTGGAGACGCTGCTGGCGCTGCGGCTCAGCGAGGATCTGTACCAGTTGGCGGTCTCGGCCGAGGTCACGGCTCGGGGAGGAACCCTTGACCCGACCCTGACCATCGACCGCGGCACCGGTCACGGGGTCCATACCGGCCAGCCGGTGGTAGACGGCCAGGGGGCGCTGATCGGCCTCGTCTCCGAGGCGGGTGAGGCCGGGGCCAGTGTCATTCCGATCACGTCGCGCCGGGCGCCCGCAGTCACGGTGCGCTTGCCCGATGGGAAGCGTGGGGTGGTGACAGGACAGGGCGCAGGAGTGCTGGAGCTCTCCATCCTGGAGGCATCGGATCCGGTGGAGGGCGGCGAGTTGCTGGTGACCTACGGACCCTACGGAGACTCCAACGCCTACCCGAAGGACTTGGACGTCGGCATCGTGGCCGAGCCGGCGGATCCGCAGTTCGGGATCATCAGGGTCCGAGTGGAGCCCATGGGAGATCTCGAGCGCTTGGAGTACGTAGCCGTGATCCCCTGGCCGCCCGCTCCGGCGCCACAACTCCGGGACGGTGAGCCGGGCGGGGTCTCGGAGGGAGGGGCTGGCTCGAGCGACCGGGTCGGCGAGACGGAGGCGGGGACGTAAGTGGAGGGCCTACGGTTCCTGCTGTCCGTGATGCTGGTGATGATTGCGGCCCTCGTTCAGACCAGCGTGTTCCACAGCATTCGGCCCTTCGGCGCAAGCCCTGATGTGGTCCTGTTGATGGTGGTGGTCGGTGTGGTCTGGCTCAAGCCCGAAGCGGCCGTGTTGCTGGGTTTCCTGGGCGGGTTGCTGCTCGATCTGCTCGGATCAGCCCCCCTGGGCCTGAGCGGGCTGGCGTTCACCGTGGGCTCCTACATCACGGTGCGGAGCCGGGATCGCTTCAACTACGGGCTCCCGGTCGGCGTGATAACTGTGGGCGGGATCACATTGGTCACGCTGGTTACCAACGCCCTGGTAGGAACCCTGTTCGGTGAGGGCACGCTAGGGAACCCCGACATCATCAGGACGTTGCTCCTGGTGCCGATCTACAACATGGTGTTCGCGCTGGGCCTTCTACCACTGGCCGACAGGTTGTTCTCTTGGGTGGCCGGTCCCCGTCATCGCTGGGTCCGGAGCGGGTTGTGAGCGACAGGAAGCGGGCCGACGGCCGGGAGCAGGTGACGAGCAGCTGGCGTGTGGGAGTTCTGGCCCTGCTGTTCACCGGGGCGTTCGCGATCCTGTTCTTCCGGCTGTGGTTCGTGCAGCTCGCCGCCGGACCGGAATGGCTCGAGGAGGCCGACCAGAACATCGTCAGTAGTGAGCCGATCGTGGCGCCGCGCGGTGACATAGTCGACCGGAACGGCCTGGTGCTGGCCACCTCCGTACCCGGTCTCGTAATCGAGATCGATCGGTCACTTCTCCCGGTCGAGGTCGAGGATGACGTACTCCAGCGACTGGCCGCGATCCTCGGCCTCTCCCCGGTCGAAGTGCGCGAGGCGGTGGAGCGCACCCCGTCGGGAGAGGTGGCCGCCCTGCCGGAGTTCGAGATCGATGCGGACACGGCCTATTTGATCATGGAGCAGCGAGCCACCCTGCCGGGTGTCACGGTTCGAGCCTTGCCCGTTCGAGGCTACGCGCGAGGGTCGTTGATGGGTCACGTACTGGGGCACATGGGGTTGCCCTCCCCCGGCGATCTCGAGCGCCTGCCCATAACCGACACCAACACGCCGATCGGGAAGCTCGGAGTCGAGCGAGAGTACGAGGAGTTCCTGCGGGGGACGGCCGGGAAGCACGTGTACCGGATAAACCCGGAGGGCGCCATTCTCGAGGAGATCGGAACCGTCCCTCCGGTTCCCGGGGCCACGGTCCGGCTGACCCTTGAGGTCGAGGCCCAGGCAGAGGTCGAGAGGATACTGATCGAGGCCATAGCGCTGTCCAACGCGCTGAAAGAAACACAGGACGAGGACGAGACCGATCCGGACCGGACACCCCCGCCGACCGAGCGGGCCACCGCGGTGGTGATGGAGGTGAACACGGGCGCCATCCTGGCGATGGCCTCCTACCCGACCTTTGAGCCGCAGCTGTTCGTGGGCGGCATCGATGTGGCTTCTTTCGAAGAGCTGTCCGAGCGCCAGGCTTTCAACAACCTGGCCATCCAGGGTGTGAAGCCGCCTGCCTCCACCTTCAAGGCCATCACCTACGTGACCGCTATGGAAGAGAACATCTTCCCGGAGGGAGTGTCCACGCCGGAGGAGACCATCGAGTGCTCGTCACAGCTGGCCCATCAGTTTGAGGACGACTCACCGCATCTCTGGAGGAACTGGACCTTTCCGGAGTCGGACGGGCCCCAGAACCTCCACGATGCCCTCCGGCGATCCTGCAACATCTACTTCTGGGAGGTGGCTCTCTCCATCTGGAGGGCCTTCCGCGACACGGACCGGGAAGGGATGGTGCAGGACTGGGCCCGTGCGGTCGGGGTGGGCCGCCCCACCCAGATCGACCTTCCATTCGAGCACTACGGAATCCTGGGGGATCGTCAGCTCTTCGAGGAGTGGCGGGAACGGCAGCCGTGGCGGGTGCGGGCGGAGGGTTGGCTCGGTGGCGACCTCATGAACCTCGTGGTCGGCCAGGGCCCCATCGTGACCACGCCGCTCCAGATGGCGGTCGCCTACGCCTCGATGCTCAACGGGGGGACCGTATACCAGCCCAGGGTGGCCGATGCCATAGAGACAGCCGACGGGGAGCGGATACGAACCCTCGAGCCCCGCGTGCTCCGGTCAGTGGACATCAGCCCGGAAACCGTGGCGTCTCTGAGGAGGGACCTGACCTCCGTGGTTCGTTCCGGCACTGCCAGGCGCGCTTTCGAGGATCTCGGCGGCTTGGTCGAGGTGGTCGGAGGCAAGACCGGTACAGCCCAGTCCTTCACCGACCAGGAAGGCGTCTTCCACGACTCGACTGCCTGGTTCGTAGGTGTGGCGCCGATCGATGCTCCGAGATGGGTCGTCGCGGTGATGGTGGACGAGGGCGGTTCAGGAGGCGCGGTGGCGGCGCCGGCGGCGCGCGCCATATTCCAGTACCTGCTCGGTGCCGAGGTCACGCCCTTGGTCGCGGGTGAGGACACGGAGCGGTAGCGCATGGCTGTACTGGGACGTTCCTGGGATGGCGTGGGCGGGATTTTCGAGGACCGTCCCCGACCCACCCCCGACGTCATCGTGTTCGTGTTGGTGGCCGCCCTTATGGCCCTGGGCAGCGTGATGGTCTACTCGTCGACGTTCGTCCGGCTTGACGAGGAAACGGGAGATCCCACGTCGGCCATGCGGAGGCAGATGATCTTCGCAGGCGTGGCGCTGGTCGCCTACGTGGCGGCCTCGATGATCGACTATCGCCTGTACCTGCGCTTTCCGGTTCTCATCTACAGCCTCATGATGATCGCCCTGATCGTCGTCCTGTTCGCCCCTCCGCAGAAGGGCGCCACCCGTTGGATCCCCGTGGGTGCGTTCCAGTTCCAGCCGTCCGAGTTCGCTAAGGTGGCCCTGATCGTCGCGTTGGCGAGCTTGCTGACCAGGGGGGCCGGGCGACGATTGTCGTGGAGGCGCCTCGGGACGGCCCTCCTGATGGCGGCCGTGCCCGGCTTCCTCATCTTCCTGCAGCCCGACCTCGGCACCATGCTGGTGGTGGGATTCATCACCGTCGGCATGCTCTTCGCGGCCGGTTCCAGCTTTCGCCAGATGCTCGTCCTGGGAGCTTCCGGCGTTGTGGGCGTGATTGCGGTGTTCCAGCTCGATGTCCTCAGGTCCTACCAGATCGCCCGGCTCGCCGGGTTCTTGGATCAGGCCTCCGACCTTCAGGGTGTCAACTGGAATCTCTATCAGAGCCAGATTGCCATCGGCTCCGGCCAGCTCGTCGGAAGGGGGTTGTTCCAGGGTACGCAGACCCGTCTCAGCTTCATTCCCTCCCAGACCACGGACTTCATCTTCACGGCGGTCGGGGAGCAGTTCGGCTTCATCGGCGGCTCAGCGGTGATTCTGGCCTACGCCATCCTGATATGGCGCGTGTTGATCGTCGCCGCGGCCGCGCCCAACGCGTTCGGTGCGATCATCGCGGTGGGCATGGCCGCGCTGCTGTCCTTTCATGTATTCGTGAACATCGGCATGACCGTCGGCCTCGTCCCCGTGACCGGACTCCCGCTGCCTTTCATGAGCGCGGGTGGTTCGGCCATGATTGCCATGGCGAGCGGGCTGGGCATTGTGAACTCGGTCTGGAGATCGAGATCGCCGGTTAGCGACCGGCCCGAGGCGCGCGATCTCTGAACCGGGTGTTAGTATTCGTGGTGGTGGGTGGTGGCTCGGCCGAGCCTGACATCCAGTCGCCCTCACCGAGCCCGTCTCGGGAGACCGTTTTTCGTGGGTAGTCATTCTCTCCGGGACAATCGCGGAAAGCCGCGAATGGCAATAGGACTTGCGAACCGTCGACCAGGTTTGTCTGGCGCGAGCACCAGATTCGCTCGCCATCGAGTGGTTCGGTGAGTCACGGAACGAACGAGACGTCGCCGGCATCGGAGACATTGCCTTCCATGCCGGCCTGCCGGCCGGCGAAGCAGGCCGCGCCTGCCAGCGCCCGCTGGCACACGTCGAAGCAGTAGCCGCACCGACAGGAGAAGGGACCGGAGACCGTGACGGAGCAGCAGACCAGAGTCTCTGCCCCTTCTGGTTGCACCGTCATCCGATCGATCTTGGTTTCAGCCTTTGCAGTCGCGTGCGTCCATTCGAATCAAGGAGACATCAGTAATGCCTTTCTTTCGGCGCAAGACAGCCGAAATAGTTCGTCGCGGAGTCGGCGACAAGTCGACCGAAGAACGAACAACTAGAAAAATCAGCGGTAAGACCGTAAAGGTCCGGCGGGTCCGAGAGCTGCCGACCAAGCCGAAGCACGCGGCGACCAAGGCCGCCGCCAGAAGGAAGAAGAGACAGCCCACGCAAGGCTCGGCGCGGCCCGGGGGCCGTCATCGGGGTCGCTCGCACTCCCAGGCGGAGGGGCCGGTCCCGCTTCCTGCGGCCGGACGTCGCCAGATGCTGGTCCGGGTGTTGCCCCACCAGACCCAGATCGTGGTGCTGGAGGGGTCTCTGCTGGTCGAGCACTACGTCCACCGGTCCGCACAGGAGTCACTGGTCGGCAACATCTACAAGGGTGTTGTCCGCAGCGTGTTGCCCGGCTTGGAAGCTGCCTTCGTGGACATCGGCACGGAGAAGAACGGGGTTATCTACGCAGGGGACCTCAATTCGGCCCGGCGCACCCACGGTCGGGGACCGCGTATCGAGCGGCAGCTCAAGCAGGGCGACCACCTGTTGGTCCAGGTCGATAAGGACCCGATGGGCAGCAAGGGACCGCGCCTCACCAGCCAGATGACCCTGCCCGGTCGGCACTTGGTGCTGTCACCCAAGAACTCCATGCTGGGCATATCTCGTCGCCTGCCCGAGCCCGAACGCAACCGGCTGCGGCTGCTTCTCCAGGCGGAGCGTCCACCCGGCTTCGGTCTCATCGCGCGTACGGCTGCGGCCGGCTCCTCGAGGCGGGAGATCGTGGCTGATATCGGCCGACTCAAGGCGAAGTGGGCGGAGGTCGAGAAGGCCGGTGAGGCCGGGTCCGCGCCCCGGCTCATCCACGAGGAGCCCAGCCTTCTGATCCGGGTGATCCGAGAGCACTTCACGCGGGATTTCCGTCGCATGCTGATAGACGATCGCCGCGCTCACGAGGCGGTCCTGAAGTATCTGAAGGAGGTTTCCCCGGATCTGGTGGACAGGGTGCATCTCAACCAGGACCGGAATCAGAACCTCTTCACCCGCTTCCGGGTGGATGACCAACTCCGCCGGGCGCTGGATCGCAAGGTATGGCTGCCGTCAGGGGGGCACCTCGTGATCGACCGGACCGAGGCGCTTACGGTGGTCGACGTGAACACCGGTAAGTACGTGGGAGAGGCGAACCTCGAGGACACTGTCCTTCACAACAACCTGGAAGCCGCCGAGGAGATCGGGCGCCAGCTTCGCCTGCGAGATATCGGTGGGATCATCGTCATCGATTTCATCGACATGGAAGTCAAGAAGAACCGTGAGGCGGTTCTGGAGCGGCTCCGGGCCGCGCTCGCCGCCGACAAGACCACCACCCAGGTGCACTCCGTATCGAGTCTCGGTCTCGTCGAGATGACGCGGAAGAACGTGTCCAGCGGTCTGATAGAATCCTTCTCCGATCCTTGTCCCACCTGTGACGGGCGCGGCCTCATCCTTCACGAGAAAGCGGCAACCTCAGGGGTTCCGATCAATCCGGTGGGCGATAAGGTCGCCATGTGAACCGTGGTCGGGCCTTGGTAGACGCCCGGCAGGGATACGATCGAAAGGGTGTGTTTCCGACATGTACGCCATCATCCGCTCGGGCGGCAAGCAAGCCAGAGTGTCCGAAGGCTACGTGATCGACGTGGAGTTGATGAACGACGCCGGGGACGAGGTGACCTTCACGCCGTTGCTCGTGGTCTCCGATGAAGGCGCCGTTATCACGAGCCGGGAGGAACTCGCCGGAATGCAAGTCAAGGCTCGTGTGCTCGGCAACATCAAGGGCCGCAAGGTCGAGGTGTTCAAGTACAAGAACAAGTCCGGGTACCGACGCCGCAAGGGCCATCGCCAGCGCCACACCCGCCTCGAGATAACGCATGTGGGCGCCGTCACCTGACCTTGATAGTGGCCAGTAGCCAGTTCGCGACCTGGAGGTAGTCAAGTTCCTTTGGCCCCCGGGCCTTGTGTCCTGTTCCTGACAGTTCCGTGCTACACCATCCACTGACCACTGACCACTGACCACTGACCACTGACCACTGACCACTGACCACTGACCAAAGGGGCCAACGGGCTATAATTCCAGGTCCGGAGCACGAGATTCTGCTCCATTCACCGTACGAAACCCGATCTGTGAAGAATCGGGGCCAGAGGAGGCCTGTATGTCCAAGACCAAGGGTGGAGGGTCCACCAAGAACGGGCGTGATTCGCATGCCAAGCGGCTCGGCCCGAAGGTTTTCGATGGTCAGGAGATCAAGGCGGGGACGATCCTGGTTCGCCAGAGGGGTACCCGCATCCATCCGGGAGTCAATGTACGCCGCGGCGGTGATGACACCCTCTTCGCGATCGCACCGGGCACGGTCAAATACCACCGGCAGGGGGGTCGCCGCCGGGTGAGCGTGCTGTCCGACCTTCGCTGATCCTCAGGACGCCCGGTACGGGACGTCCCTGACCGAGTGACGGTGGATCGTGTTCATCGACCAGGTGCGCGTCCATCTTCGATCGGGTAACGGCGGGGCGGGCGCGGTGTCGTTCCGCCAGGTCGGTCGCCGTCCCCGGGGAAAGCCGGCCGGGGGTTCAGGCGGGCGGGGTGGAAGCGTGCTCGTGGCCGTGGACGAAGGGATGTCCACCCTGGCGGACTTCCGGCGCCGCCCCCATCGCGCCGCGGATGGCGGGAGCCATGGCGCATCGGACCTTCGTCATGGGCGCCAGGGCGAGGATCTGATCGTGCGGGTTCCTGCGGGCACGATGGTGATCGATGACGAGGATCGGCTGGTTGCCGACCTGGTAGCTGCGGGTCAGCAGGTCACCGTACTGGAAGGCGGCCGCGGAGGCCGGGGCAACGCGGCGCTGGTCTCACCCACCAACCGGGCGCCTTCCTTCTGCGAGCAGGGCGAGTACGGGACGGAGGCCTGGTTCACCCTGGAGATGAAGCTGGTTACCGACGCGGCGTTGATCGGTTTTCCCAACGCCGGCAAGTCGACACTGATCTCGCGGGTGTCGGCCGCCCGCCCCAAGATCGCCGACTATCCCTTCACCACGTTGGTCCCCAACCTGGGAGTGGTGACGATCGACGACCGGTCCTTCGTCATGGCCGATGTGCCAGGTCTGGTGGAGGGGGCCGCCGACGGTAAGGGACTCGGACACGAGTTCCTCCGTCATTGCGAGCGAGCCAGGGTCCTGGTGTTCCTCCTCGACCCGTCGCCATTGCAGGAGCTTTCCCTGGAACGCCAGTACGAGATACTCGAGCGTGAGCTCCGTAGGCACGACCCAGGCCTGGCCGATCGCCCACGGGTGGTAGCCGTCACCAAGCGTGACCTTTCCGTCGAGAGCCCGGTGACCAGCACCCTGCTCGAAGTGGCGCCGGACCTGATCGAAGTCAGCTCGGTGGCCGGGCAGGGCCTGAATGATCTGGTCCATCGGATCGCCGACACAGTTGACCGGGCAGGCGCGACGAGGGGGGACCAGGTCGAGGGCTATGTCCTGCATCGCCCGCTCGCCGCCACCTTCGAGGTGGACCGCGTGGACGGCGTGTGGGTCGTGAACGGTCGCGCCGCGGAGCGGGCGGTGGCTTTCAACGACCTGACTCTGAGCGACGCCGCCCTGCTTGCCGCCCGCCGGCTCTCTCGCCTCGGGGTGGATGACTCTCTGCGCCGAGCGGGTGCCCGGGAGGGTGACGAGGTGCGGATCGGCGATCTGGTGTTCGAGTATTCGGAGCACGACGTTGGATGAGGACCTCGGCGGGCGTCGCGGGCCCCCGCCGCCGGGGAGCCCGGTAGTCCTCAAGGTCGGCTCGTCCAGTCTCACCCGTGCCGACGGCGTAGTGGACGAAGGGGCAGTCGAGCGGGTGATGCGGCAGGTGAGCGCCTTCTGGGATGCCGGCCACCCGGCTGTGCTGGTCTCCTCGGGTGCTGTCGCGGCCGGATCGCTGGCTGTAGGCGGGCGTCCTTCCGATACCACGGGCCTGCAGGTGGCGGCTGCGGTCGGACAGACGTTGCTGATGTCTCACTACAGCCGGGTGTTCCCGGCCGGCGGTCGGACGGTGGGCCAGGTGTTGCTGACCGTGGACGTGCTCCAGATGCGCGCCCAATACCTCCACGCGCGGCGGACGCTGACCCGGATGCTGGAACGGGGCATAGTCCCGATCGTCAACGAGAACGACACAGTCGCCATCCACGGCTGGAAGATGGGTGACAACGACCGGCTCGCAGCCATCGTGTCGCACCTGGTGAGTGCGGGAATGCTGGTGCTCCTGACCGACACTGACGGCCTCTACTCGGCCGATCCCCGCTTGGGAGAGGGTGAACCGATCCGGACTGTCCGGCACCGGGATCCCATCCTGGACCGGGTGGCCGCGGGAGCACCCGGTCCGGTCGGGTCGGGAGGGGTGCGAACCAAGGTGGAGGCGGTGCGGATGGCGGCCTGGTCGGGCATCCCGACCGTCATCGCAAGGTCGGACCGTCCGGGTGTCATAGACACCATCATCGGGGGCGAGGCGGCAGGTACGTACGTGGTACCCGGTGACACCAAGCTTTCGGCCTGGAAGCTGTGGTTGGCGTTCGGGCAGCAGCCCATGGGCACGCTTCGGATCGATGACGGTGCGGTGCGGGCCCTGGCGCGCCGGGGCGGCTCGCTGCTGCCGGTGGGGATCACCGGACTGGACGGCGAGTTTCCGGCGGGCGCGCCAGTGGAGGTCCGGAGTCCCACGGGTGTCCTGGTCGGGAAGGGACTTGTGACAACCGACTCCGATCAGATAAGGGAGCGGATGGGCAAGCGCAGCACGGATACCGGGCTCCCGTCCGAGGTAGTCCATCGCGATCGCCTGGTCGTCCTGCTGGAAGGTTGACTCCGGCGCCTGCCGCGGCAAGCCCGCTCACCTGCGCCAGAGCGACCGGGTGAACAGCAGGAGCACCGGGAAGAGTTCGAGGCGGCCGGCGATCATGAGCAGCGAGAGCAACCACTTGCCGGGCCACGTCAGGGCGGAGTAGTTGCCGGTCGGCCCCATCTCACCGAGCGCCGGGCCGAAGTTGCTGAGCGCGCTAGCGGTGGCCGATGCGGCTTCCACGAGGCCGAGTTCGGGCCCGAATATGGCGCCCAGGAAGCCCAGCAGGAAAGTACCGGTCATGAAAAGGAACATGAAGAAGAGGAAGAACGACTGGACACTCTGCACGATGGGCTCGTGCACCCGCTTCGAACCGAACCTGATCAAGAAGATCCCGCGAGGGTGGATGAGGCGCCTCAGGTCGGCCGCGGCCGCCCTGACCAGTACACCCATGCGGTAGATCTTGATGCCGCCGGTGGTCGATCCCGCCATGCCGCCCAGGAACATCAGGCCGACCACAAATAGCTGGAGAGCCGGTATCCAAGCGCCGAAGTCGGCGGTCGCGTATCCGGTGCCGGTGACCAGGGACATAGATGTGAAGACCGAGTCGCGGATGACGTCGGCTGCAGGCGCCTGCCCCCACAGGCTCAGGATCATGACCAGGCTGGCGACCGCCACGATCCCCGTGAACAACCTGAACTCGGCGTTCTTGAGGTACCGGCCGGGATCCCGGAGGGCTCGGAAGTGCAGCGCGAATGAGGTTCCGGAAATCAACATGAAGACGATCACCACCCACTGCGCGTACGGGCTGAAACCGTCTATCGAGGTGGCTTCGGTGCTGAACCCGCCGGTGGCCATGTTGGTGAAGGAGTGGTTGATGGCCTGGAAGAGCGTCATGTCCCCCGCCCATAGGAGCAGTATCTCCACCAGCGTCAACAAGGCGTAGATGTACCACAGCCTCTTTGCGGTTTCCCGGAATCGAGGCGTTAGACGATCGGGTTCGGGCCCGGGCGACTCGGCCCGAGCCAGCTGTACCCCGCCGGTTCCGAGCAGAGGGAGGACGGCCAGCGATAGGACGATCACGCCCATGCCGCCCAGCCACTGGGTGGTGGACCTCCACATGAGGATGCCGCGGGGCATAGCGGCCGGATCGGGGATCAAGGTGGCGCCGGTGGTGGTGAAGCCGGATACGGTCTCGAAGAATGCGTCGGTGAGGTTGTCGATGGTTCCGGTCAGCAGGTACGGGAGCACCCCGAAGCAGGCCATGGCGAACCAGGCGAGGCCTACCGAGGCGAACCCCTCCTTGGTGGTGAGGGTCCCGGGACTCCCCATCACCCGCCAGCCGAACAGTCCGGCCAGGATGGTGAGCACCGCCGACAAGGTGATCCAGCCGGCAACTTCCTGTTCCCGGTAGATGAGCGCGGTGACGGCCGCCGGAAACATGGCGGTCCCTGCCGCCACGACCACGGCTCCGATCACGTAGGACAGGCGACCGAAGATAGATCCGGGACGGTGAAGACGGAACGATCGTCCGGGTGAGGTCATATCCGCCGATGGTGGTGGCGCCGAGGGCCGCCGGGCGGACTCACGCCGAGAACATCGACTCGACGGCAGCCATGGCGTTGGGTACGGCGAAGATGATCAGGTGATCGTGCTCCTCGATGGTGGTGGCGCCGGAGGGTACGAAGGCGATGTCACCGCGCACCATTCCTCCGACCACCATTCCATGGGGCAAAGTCAGCTCGAGGAGCGAGTTTCCCACCGCCTCGGCGCCGGGAACAGCTTCCAACTCGATCACCTCGGCGTCGGTGTCGGAGAAGGTCACCACCGAGTAGATGGTGCCTCGCCGCACGAACCGGAGAATCGAGGCGGCGGCGGTCAGGCGGGTGGACACCGTCGTGTCCACCCCGATGCCCGCCAGCAGATCCACGTAGCTCATGCGCGTCACCCGGCTGATGGTGGTGGCGGCACCCATCGCCTTGGCGACCAGGCATGGGATCAGGTTCATGGAATCGACGCCGGTGAGGGCGACCACGGCGTCGTGAAGGTTGGTATCAAGCTCTCCGAACACCCTGGGATCGGTGGGATCGGCGGCGATCACGAGCGCGGACGGGACCTCCTCGGCCACGGCGCCGCACCGGGCCTTGTCGGGGTCGATCACCACGACCTCCATGCCCGCCTTGACCAGCAGGGCGGTGGTAAGCCGGGCCACGCGGGTCGTTCCGATGATCAATACCCGGCGGATGTCGCGGTCGTGGATGCCGATCATCGACCTGGCTCGGTCGACGTTCCTGCTCTTGACCATCAGCAGCAGGTGGTCACCCTCGAGTACGGTCGTGTCTCCCCGCGCCACGATGGTGGAGCCGTTTCGGACCGCGGCGATGGCCAGCCAGCTGAAGCTTTCGTCGCGAGGGATATCCATCAGCGGTACTCCGACCAGCGGTGATCCGGCAGTAACGGTGCCGCCGACCAGGGACAGTCGCCCTTCACCGAACTCGATGAGCTCGCTCAGCCCGGATTCCACCACTAGCGCGGCGATTTCCTGGGCTGCCGCCCCGACGGGATCGATGACCACATCTACGTCGATACCGTCGAGGCCGTCCCTGAGATCCGGGTCCTGCACCCGGGCGACGGTGCGTTCCACGCCCAGCTTCTTGGCGGTGTGGCAGGCGAGGATGTTGGCTCCGTCGCTGGCGGTCACCGCGAGCAGTAGGGCGGCTTGGCCGATTCCGGCTTGCTCGAGCGTGGCGGCGCTGGCGCCGTTACCCGTGATCACCAGAGCGTCGAGACGGTCCTTGAGCTCGGCGGCCCGGCGAGGATCGATCTCGATCACGACCACGTCCTGACCCTCTAGGGATAGGCGTTGGGCTATGTATCCCCCTACCGCTCCCGCACCCACCACGACGATGCGCATCTACAGCCGTACTCTCCCCGCCGGTCCGCGCTTCATTGTACGAGGCCGGTGAAGGACCCCGACAAGGGGTTCGCGCGGTGACCGGCGATTCTCATACGAAGTAGTTTGCCACAGAGAACTCGCCGGGGTCCTCCCGGGATCCCGGACCCGGTGTAGCCGGCAGGATCGCTCGGGATCGGTGGATGAGGGCCTTGTAAGGGGTCCCGGGTCGGGGTACGTTCCGGCCTGGTGGGGCTGTTCGACCGCACGCGCCGGCTCCGGCAGCCCACCGGGCGCCGCAGGCCGGAGCGCGACGGGGGGCAAGGAGTACTGCTGTGAATATTCTTTGCCGGTCCGTGGTCCTGGTTGCCGTCGTATCGCTACTCGCTCCGGCCTCGGTGGCGCGGAGTGCCGCCGCCGACGGTCGATCGTGCGTGGGCCTGAGCCCGCCCGCTGACGGGATCATCATCGCGGGCTTCGATCCCGGACCGGGCTACGAGGGCCACTGGGGGATCGACTACGAAGGAGACCGAGACGGCCTGGTTCAGGCGGCAGCCGGAGGAACCGTCATCTTCTCCGGTCGGGTAGTCGACAACCCGGTGGTCACCATCGACCACGGGGGAAGGCTCTGGACCAGCTACTCCTACCTCGGACACATCACCGTGCTGGCCGGCGAGAAGGTCGAACGGGGAACCGTGGTCGGTACCGTCGGAAGTGGCACCGGCCACGGCGACGTCCACCTGTCGGTGCGGGTCGATGGCGAGTACATCGACCCCCTGCGGGTGATGGGCTGCCAGGCCCGGGCGCCGTCCGCCGGTCTCCGCCTGGTGGAGGTCCGGTGAGCGCCACCACAGCGCCCGGATGGTCGCCGAAACCGCGGAAGTGGGTAGCCTCACGGGATGCGCATCGGCCTGCTAGGCGGTACCTTCGATCCCCCACACATCGCTCACCTGGCGGTGGCCGAGGCGGCCTTCCGGCAATTGCCCCTGGATGCGGTCTGGCTGGTGCCGGCGGGGTTGCCTTGGCAGAAGGAGGGGTCGGTGGTCACGTCGGCCGAGCACCGGTGGGGCATGACCGTTGCGGCCGTGGACGGGACTCCCTACCTGGCGGGCGACGACCGCGAGGTGGTTCGCCCCGGCCCGACCTACACCTTCGATACCGTGTCCAGCCTGGCCGATCACGAAGTGACTTTGGTCCTGGGTGCGGATGCCGCCTCCCGGATAGCCTCATGGCACCGGAGCATCGAACTCCAGAAGATGGTGGGAATTGCCGTTGCGCCCCGTCCCGGAGTCCATCCGGAGGCGGTGGAGCAGGCCGTGATCACCCCTGTGAGGTGGTTGGACATCCCGCAGCTCAACATCTCCGGTACGGACCTGCGGAGGCGCGCCCGCGCAGGTCAGAGCCTGCGCTTCCTCGTGCCGGAGAGTGTGTGGCGCTATATCGAAACTACCGGCCTGTACCGTTGAAACACCGAAGTGCCCTCCCCGGTTATAATGCGGGCTGCCCCGAGGAGGTGGCGCCAATCCGGGAAGGCCGGCCATAGAGCAACAGCAAGCAACAGGCATCGAGCTCACCTCGTCAGAACTTGCCGTCATAGCGGCTCATGCCATCGATGCCAAGCAGGGAACCGACGTCGTGATCCTGGACATGGGCGACCTGCTGGGAATCGTGGACATCTTCGTGATCGGCTCCGGCACCTCGAAGCGTCAGGTCCGCACCATGATCGAGGAGGTCAACCTGCGGCTCGGCCGGCGCGGTCGCAAACCGCTCAGGACCGAAGGCCTGGACACCGGCGAGTGGGTGCTGGCGGACTACGGCGACCTGGTGGTCCACATCTTCCAGACCGGGGCCCGCGACTTCTACGCTTTGGACCGGCTGTGGGGTGACGCGCCGCGCCTCCAGTGGGCGCCGGACCCACGGGATTGATCCGGCCGTAAGGCTGCCTGTCGAAACTTGGTAAGCTGGTGGGCGTTCCCCCATCCGTTAGCGGCGACCAATAACGGGGCTGTAGCTCAGCTGGCAGAGCGCTTGCATGGCATGCAAGAGGTCACGGGTTCAAATCCCGTCAGCTCCACCCAACTCCCGAGATTATCCCTCACCCCTGCAGCCGCTAATTCCAGCAGATGCTGCTTGACCGCTCTGCGGCAACCTGGTGGGTCGGTTGGCTTGCCCGCCGGGATCGTGTACCCGCTCGCGACGCGTCCGCCCTATTGTGGACGTGGCGAGAAGGGAGCCGCGCATCATGAGCGCCGAGCGGATCGTGATCGTTGGTGGGGGCTTCGCCGGGCTCAGTGCCGCCTACACGCTCATGAAGCGGGGTATCACAACCGTCCTGTTGGAGGCGCGGGAGCGGGCAGGGGGACGGGGGATGGGCGAGCGGGTGGACGGGTTCTCGCTGGACATGGGCGCGTTCGTCTTCACGTCAACCTACGACACCGCATTCCGCATATGCGAGGAGTTGGGGCTGCCTCTGGTCCCTTCGCAGATGAAGTTCGGGCACTACCGGAACGAGCGGTGGGTCACCACGACGCCGGAGCAATCGTTTCGGAGCTTCCTGCGGCAACTGCCTGCGGCCATGGCGATGGGGTTCCTGTCACCCCAAGGAATACGGGCCGGCATCGGGGTGATGCGGCAGATGCACCGCGAGGAGGAGTACCTGAGCTTCGCGAGCGACAGCCGCCTCGCCGAGATAGACGACGACGAGAGCTACGGCGACTATCTGGAGCGGATGGGTGTGCCTGAGAAGCTCCGGTTTACGCTCGGAGGTCCGCTGAAGATGGTGCTGGGCGATGCAGCGCCCGCAGGACAGGCGCTGATGCGAGCTTACATCGGAGAGACGATGCTGAGCAGTGGCAGGGTATACATGCCGGAACGAGGCATCGGTTCGCTGAGCGCGGCGCTCGCCGCGTCCTGTTCCGATGCGATCCGCGTATCGAGGCCCGTGAGGAGGATCGTCGTCTCGGGCGGGAGGGCGACGGGCGTCGTGGTGGACGGCGAGGTCATCGAGGCGGACGCGGTCATCTGCGCGGTGCCCGCCACGTTGGTCCCGGACCTTCTTCCCGACCTGCCGGAACCGACCCGGCGCGCGCTTGGCACCGTGAACTACTCCACGGGCTGCCGGGTGGTGATAGGCCTGGACTACTCGCCTCTCCCTCGCGGCTGGCACGGTGCGCTCTATCCCGAGGACGACGACACGCCGATGCTGATGGACCGTTCCGCCTTCCTGCCTGCCTGCGCGCCTCCCGGCAAGAGCATTCTGGACCTGCTCATCGGGCGGGACCGGGCAAAGGAACTGATCCCACTGGAGGACGCTGAGATCAAGCGCCGGATGCTGGGGGCCGCTCGCCGGAATGCGCCTCCCGGCTCCGCTCTTCCCGGGGACGACGAGGGGCTGTTCTATCGCGTGTACCGCTGGGAAGAGGCGCTCTGCATGGGGACGCCCGGGATGCTCGCCGCAGTGGCAGGGGTTCCGGGGCAGCTTGCCGGGAGCATCGACAACCTGTTTCTGGCGGGCGACTACATGGGCATACCGTCGGTAAACGGCGCGCTTTCCAGCGGCCACCGCGCGGGGACGGAGGCGGCGGAGTCGCTGGTGACACGTCAGAGCTAAGTTGTTCCACGGGAGAGTTCGAGCGGCGGCTCCTGTTGTCTTCTTGGCCAGGTTCAAGGGTTCCTAAGGCACGGAGACCGGTGGGCACCGATGGGTACAGAGGGTTGGCACACCATCCGATCACCCTAAGCCGCAATAGTTGCCCACCTGCGAACCCCGCGAGCTCCATCGTCCATACCTCCTAGAATCACCGGTGTGACGAGAGAGAACCAGAGATACGACCACGGCCGGGTCGAGGCGCGCTGGCAAGAGGTCTGGGAAGAAACAGGCATCTATCGCGCCGAGGTCGACTGGGAGCGTCCCAAGCACTACGCGCTGACGATGTTGCCCTACCCGAGCGGTGATCTCCACATCGGGCACTGGTACGCCATGACGCCGTCGGATGCTCGGGCCCGCTACATGCGGATGAAGGGCTACAACGTCCTCTTCCCGATGGGGTTCGACGCCTTCGGGCTACCGGCGGAGAACGCGGCTGTTCAAGCCAACATCCACCCCTGGAAGTGGACCTACGCCAACATCGAGCGGATGCGCCGCCAACTCCGATCGATGGGAACCATGATCGATTGGGAGCGGGAGGCGGTGTCCTGCACGCCTGAGTATTACCACTGGACGGAGTGGTTCTTCTCCCGGCTCTATGAAGCCGGACTGGCGTATCGCGGCGAGGCTCTGGTCAACTGGTCCCCGACGCTCCAGACCGTGCTCGCCAACGAGCAGGTGATCGACGGGAGGGATGAGCGGACCGGCCAGCCGGTGGTCCAGCGGATGATGGAGCAGTGGTTCTTCCGTATCACCGACTACGCGGAGGAACTCCTCGACTTCGGCGGTCTTGACTGGCCCGAGCCCATCAAGGCCATGCAGACCAACTGGATCGGACGGTCGGTGGGGTCCCGGGTCCGGTTCCCGGTCGAGGGCGCCGACCCGATCGAAGTGTTCACCACCCGCCCGGACACCCTCCACGGCGCCACGTTCATGGTGCTCGCTCCGGAGCACCCGCTGGTCGACGTGCTGACCACCCCGGACCTGAGGGCAGCGGTAGAGGCCTACCGCTCCGGGGCCGCGCGCCGTTCGGAGCTCCAGCGAACCGACCTGACCCGGGACAAGCACGGGGTGTTCACCGGTGGATACGCGACCAATCCCGTCACCGGCGGCGATATTCCGGTCTGGATAGCCGACTACGTCCTGATGAGCTACGGAACCGGGGCGATCATGGCTGTTCCGGGCGAGGACACCCGGGACTGGGAGTTCGCCGCCAGGTACGGGTTGCCGATAGTCCGCACCGTCCAACCTCCCGACGGCTTCGAGGGTGACGCCTACGAGGGGGACGGCCCATCCATCAATTCGGACTTCCTGGACGGCCTCCACATAGCTGAGGCCAAGGAGGCCGTCATTGACTGGCTCGAGGCCAGGGGACTCGGTGAACGGGCTATCCAGTACCGCCTGCGGGATTGGCTGATAAGCCGGCAGCGCTACTGGGGCTCGCCGATTCCCGTGGTATACCGGGAGGACGGATCCGTCGAGCTGGTGCCCGATGGCGCCCTTCCGGTGGAGCTACCCGAAGGCGTGGAGTTCATGCCCACAGGCAGGAGCCCGCTCGTTTCCCACGAACCGTTCTTGAAGGCGGTCGACTCGGAGGGGGAGCCGGCGACCCGTGAGACCGACACCATGGACACCTTCATGTGCTCCTCCTGGTACCAGCTTCGCTACCTGAGCCCGGCGTACGACCTCGCTCCCTTCGATCCCGAGGAAGCGGCCTACTGGCTGCCGGTCGACACCTACACCGGCGGCGCCGAGCACGCCGTGATGCACCTCATGTACACCCGGTTCTTCACCAAGGCCCTTCGAGACATGGGGTGTTTCGAAGACACGGCCGCCGCGATGAGGTCTCACGGTCGTGATCCCGACGGCATGTTCGACGAGCCCATGGTGATGCTCCGGAACCAGGGTCAGGTGCTGGGAGAGGAGCGCCGGGGTGACCGGGTGGTGGTGGTCGGCCGGCAGGAGGAGGACCGGCTGGTGGCCGACCAGGTGCTGGTGGTGGCCGATCTGCACGTACCGTCGGAGCCTGTGGATGGGGACCATCTGGTGGGCGAGATCGAGAGCCGTACCGAACGGATGCTGGTAGTCCGACCACCGGACGGCGCCGAGCCGGTGACCGTCGAGATAGCCGAGAGCGCGACGATCGAGATCCCGACCATCCCGGGAACCAACAGTGTCACCCAACTCCGCCACCGACTGGACGTCCAGCGCATGTCGAAGTCCCGGGGCAACGTGGTCAATCCTGACGACTTGGTCGAACGGTTCGGCGCCGACACCGTCCGGACCTACCTGATGTTCGCCTTCGAATGGGAGAAGGGCGGCCCTTGGGACAGCCGGGGGATGAAGGGCGCCCAGCGTTTCATCGCGGATGTCTGGCGCCTTGGCGAGGCGGAGTACAACGCGGGCAGCGTGGACCACTCCGCAGCCGCCGCGCTCCGCCGCCGCGCCCACCAGGCGATCATCAAGGTGGGACAGGATCTGGAGTCGTTCTCGTGGAACACCGCTGTGGCCGAGTTGATGAAGCTCCGTAACTCCATGAACGATGCCCTCGCCGCCCGCAACGTGACCTCGGAGGTCTGGCGCGAGGCCCTGTCCATCCTGGTCCTGCTACTGGCACCGATCGCTCCCCATGTCACCGAGGAGGTCTGGAGCCGTCTGGGCCATGGGAGCAGCATTCACCTCCAACCCTGGCCCCAGGCAGACGAGGGAGTTGCCGCCGATGAGTCGGTGACGATGGTGGTCCAGGTCAACGGCAGGGTCAGAGCCCGGATCGAGGTGGCGGTGAGCATCTCTGAGAGCGCAGCGCTGGAGCTGGCGCTGAGCCACCACAACGTGGTCCGCCATGTCGGCGAGAGCGAGGTGCGGCGGGTGATAGACCGGAGGCCGAGGCTGCTCAATATCGTGGTGTAGACCACGCCGGACCGGTGGGGCGCCGGTCTCAGAACTCGGCGGAGCGGTAGGCCTGCCGGGCCTTGATCCGGGTCCGGTAGTTGAACACCCCGCCCGCGTATACCCGCCCGGCAGCCCTGATGAGCAGGATGATGAAGCCGGTCATGAGCATGAACGCGGCCACCTGCTCCCATGCGGCCACCGAGTCGGACACGGCTCGAACGGGGAGCACGAAGGGGGCGGTCACCGGAATGAGCG
The DNA here is from genome assembly GCA_009841105.1 of Acidimicrobiia bacterium. Lineage (GTDB taxonomy): Bacteria > Actinomycetota > Acidimicrobiia > Spongiisociales > Spongiisociaceae > Spongiisocius > Spongiisocius variivorans. The sequence goes on from VXMM01000053.1 coordinate 52,905, forward strand.
TGAGCACGGTCGACCATACCGTGTCCGGGTTGCCGGAGACGTAGAGGATCCCGATCAGGTAACCGGCCACGGTGACCACCATCATGGGGAAGGCGGCATTCTGGGCGTCCTCGGGCCGATGGGCGATCGCCCCCACCGCCGCGTAGCCGGTTGCGTAGACGAGGTAGCCGAGCACGAACCAGATCAGCGAGATTGCCAGGAATCCGGCATCCACCTCGGGAAGGGTGACATCGAGGACCAGACGTACGGCCACGATCAGGCCCGTGGCGATCGATCCGAACTGTAGGAGCCCGAGCAATCCCACGCCGATGATCTTGCCCGCCAGGAGCTGCCACGGTCGCAAGGAGGAGAGCAACACCTCCGACACGCGGTTGGTCTTCTCCTCGGTGACGCCCAGCAGCACCCATGACCCGGTGGTCATCACGGCCATGAAGAGGAGCACCAGCGCCACCTGGGAGATCAGGAACTGGCGATCTTCCGCCGCGGTATCGACCTCGGGCTCGGCGGTCACGATCTCCACTCCCTCGCCGCTCATGATCGCTACTGCCCGCTCGGACACTTCGCCCGCAGCCACCATGCTTTGCACCTGGTAGGAAAGGACGGCTTGCCTCAGCGCGGACTCGAGTTCCGAGGATGTGTCCTTGCCCACGAGCACCCTGTTCCCGCCGACCAGGGCCGCGTCCACCGTTCCGTCCGCCACCGCCGCGGCAGCCCCCGCGCTGTCCGGGGATGTGGTGAGGTCGATCCGGTAGGAGCCCGGTACTCCCGGCGCGATCGACTCCGCTAGTTCGCCGGGGCCCGCGCTCTCGGTCCCGACGGTGGCGACCCGGTAGGTACGGACCGATCCGTCATCACCGAAGAACCCGGGAATCGCTATTCCCGCGCCGACAAGGAGGGCCAGGAAGAGCCAGCTCAGCGCATAGGACTTGCTCAGGCCCCGCTCCAGGAGCTCGCGCCACATAACGAGACTCACCGCCCTGAAACTGGTCACGGTGCCACCGCTTCCCGGAATAGGTCGGACAGCGTGGGTGGACCGTAGGAGAACTCCCGGACCGTCCTGCCGTCCGAGAGCGCGGTGACCATCTCGTCCATGCCGACTTCGGCCGGAACCCTGAGAACGTGACGGGTGCCTCGCGATTCCAGGAGCCGGACACCGGGAAGGATGGGGGTGAGGGCGAGCGACGAGTCCACATCCACCTCGACCCTCCGGTGAGTCGCCCGGTCCTTCAGCGTCCTAACCGGTCCCGAGAGGGCCACCCGGCCCTGGTTGATGATGGCGACGTCGTCACACAGGTGCTCGACCAGGTCCAGCTGATGGCCTGAGAAGAGCACCGCCGAGCCTTGTTCTGCCCGCTCACTCAGTATCCGGGACATCTCCTCCACGCCGAGCGGGTCCAGGCCGCTGAAGGGTTCATCCAGTACCAGGAGCTCGGGATCGTGTACCAGGGCGGTCATGAGTTGCACGCGTTGCTGGTTCCCGTGAGAAAGGTCGTCGACCCGTGAGTCTGCCCGTTCTTCGAGCCCGATCCGGGTGATCCACCGTTCCGCCGCTCCCGCGGCGGCTGCCTTGCCGAGCCCGTGAAGGCGACCGAAGTAGATCACCTGGCGACGCACCGGCATGCGGGGGTACAGGCCGCGCATCTCCGGCATGTACCCGAACCGCCGCCGAATGTCATGGGTGACAGGTCGACCCATCCACGTCACGGCACCCTCGTCGAGACGCAGGAGGCCGAAGATGGCGCGCATGGCGCTGGTCTTGCCGGCGCCGTTGGGACCCAGGAAGCCGACTATCCGGTCCGGCCTGACCGAGAAACCGCAGTCATCCAGGGCGACTACCTCGCCGTAGCGCTTGGTCAAGCCGTCAAGTTCGAGCATGGGACACCTGTCATGGGACCGGACGGAGGGTAATCATTGTCGGCTCGTACCCCTCTGGCTCCGCACCGCGCCCAACGACAAAGGGCTTCTCAACCGCATTCTTTGCCGGTAGAAGTGCAGCGGCGTTGTGGTTCAAGGAGGCTGCCATGTCGGAGACGCCGTCCGAGCGCGGCGCACCGGCCGCGGCACCGGGGATGCCGGTGTCGCGCCAGGGCGCATTGCTGGTCCTGGGAGGCGCGCTGGTCGTTGTAATCGGTTTTGCTCTCTGGAACCGACCCCAGGTCCCTCCGGCGGAGTCCCGACCGTCCCCGGAGGTGATGGTCGCACCCGTATCCGCGGTCGGTCCCGCCCCGGCACCAGTGACCGTTCATGTCTCGGGCGCCGTGGCGGCGCCCGGCTTGGTGGTCTTGCCGGAAGGGAGCCGGGTCGCCGATGCGATCGGGGCGGTGGGCGGCGCGTTGTCGGGGGCAGAGCTTCGCCTGGTCAACCTGGCTGCGCCGGTAGCGGATGGTATGCATCTCGATATCCCGTGGGCCGGCGAGCATCCGGACGCTGCGGTCGCGCTCTCGCCCGGCGCGGGATCGGGCTACCCCGTCGATCTGAACCGGGCGGATCATGAGGCCCTCACGGGAATACCGGGGGTGGGGGAGGTGCTGGCGTTGCGCATCGTGGCTCACCGCGAGTCCCATGGCCCCTTCATGACGATGGAGGATCTGCTTGACGTTCCGGGCATCGGCGAAGGCAGGCTGGCCGGGATGCGGGACTACGTAGAGGTGGGTCGATAGGCCGCCTGCCCGATCCACGAGCAAGGTGGTTCCTGGCCGGCGCCGCGGCCATCTGGATCGGGGTGTTGGCTGGGTTCCGGGTTCCGTGGCTCGGCGTCCTGGCCCTGGGAGCCGCGGTCGTGGCCGGTGTCCTGCAGAGATGGGGCGTCGCCTTGGTGGGGGGTCTGGTGGCCCTGGGCGTCATCGGTGGCCTGTTCCTCGGTGCTCGCCATCAGGCGATGGCCGGCACCGTCCTCCCCACGGGCGAGGTGACCGTACTGGTCAAGGCCCTGGCCGACGCTTCAGGTAGTCCGGGCCACGACCAGGTTCTCGTCCGGGTCCTGGCGATCGAAGGAGCGGCAGGGCCGGTCTCCTGGGATGGACCGGCTGGCTGGCTCCGGGGTGATGTGGTCGGCTGGACAAGGGACAGCCGGTGGTGGGTCGAGACGATGATGTATCCCGGCGCCGATCCGGTCATCGGGAACCCGGCTTGGGATCCGATCGTCTGGCGGGGCCGGGTGGCAACCGCTCGTCCCGCCCCTGAACAGTCCGGCTGGTTGGCCGGGCAGGCCGCTCGGGTTCGCTCCCTGATCATCGATCGTCTGGGACCGGACGCCGACCGGGGGAGAGCGCTCCTCGCCGGATTCCTGCTCGGCGACGTCTCACACCTGCGACCGTGGGAGGAGGAGGCGATGCGCCGCGCCGGGCTGTCGCACTTCGTGGCCGTGTCGGGAAGCAACGTGGCCCTGTTCTTGGGCGCCCTTTTCCTCGTGGCGGGACCGCTGGGCTGGAGTTCCATCCGGCGAGCAATCCTGGGCCTGGCCGGCCTGATGTTCTTCGTTCTCCTCATAGGACCGGACCCGTCCGTAGTGCGGGCCGCCACCATGGCAGGGCTGGTACTGGTTGCCCGGCCCTTCGGTCTACGCCCCGACATCTGGAGGGTGATCGGGGTCGGCGTGGGGCTTGTACTGCTCGTGTCTCCAGAGTTGGCCTACAGCCTCGGCTTCCAGCTCTCGGTTGCCGCCACAGCCGGGGTGGTGGTCGGAACCGGGTGGTTTCGTAACCTTCGCCCGCGATGGCTCGCCACCTCGCTGGGAGCTGCCTGCGGCGCACAGCTGGCGGTCGCCCCGATCCTCCTGCTCGCGATCGGGCAACTTCCCCTTTGGTCCCCGGTCGCGAATGTGGCGGCTGCGCCGCTGGTGGTGGCGGCAACCGGGTTGGGAG
>VXMM01000005.1 GCA_009841105.1 Acidimicrobiia bacterium
CGGTGGTGCTGGGCGTGGGCGGGGTGGGGGCGTTCCTGGTCTACGCCGCCGCGCAGCACGGCGCCGATGTGCTAGCCGTCGACCTCGATCCGGCCCGGCTCGCTGTGGCTGAGGCCCTCGGCGCATCCGCCAGGCTCAGGGCGGATCCCGACTCCTCCCCGGCGCCCGGAGTGTTGGGGCATGCCGGCAGTCCGGTGTCGGTGGTGTACGAGGTGACCGGCGCTCCGGCGGCGCTCGCAGCCGCCCTGGAGATGGTGCGACCCAGGGGCCGCGTGGTCCAGGTCGGACTTGGCGCCCAACCGGTCCCGATCGAGATGCGGCGGATCACCCTGCACGAGATCCGGCTGGTGGGAACCCGAGCCCAGGTATTCGAAGCCGACTTTGCCGACGCGGCCTCCCTTATCGCCTCACGACCTCAAGGCTGGTCCGACGTCGCCCCGGTGGCCCTTCCTCTCGATCGGCTGGTTCCGGACGGCCTAATGCCCATGGTGAAGGGCCGGCCCGAACGCATCAAGACGCTGATCGATCCGTGGGCGACCGCCATCCGACCGGCGAGTGACGTCGGCGTGGGTAGTATCGACCGGGTTTCTCACTGAGCTTGGAACGGGATAGCAGAATGAACGTCGCAGCAGTTGCCGGCCCCGACCTGGACACTCGCCTCCGTATCTACCGGATGATGCTCGAGGCTCGCCGCTTCGAGGAGCGCTCCTACCAGCTATTCCTGGAGGGTCTGGTCAAGGGGACTACCCACCTGGGTATCGGTCAGGAGGCCGTCGCCGCCGGTTTCAGCGCCGCCATGCGCGCAGATGATCTGACCTTCTGCACCTACCGGGGCCACAACCACACTCTGCTCCGAGGCGCCCCGCCCGGCCGGCTGATGTCGGAGCTGCTCGGCAGGTCGGAGGGTGTGTGCGGCGGCAAAGGTGGCTCGATGCACCTCACCTGGGCGCCCACCGGAGCGATGGGATCGTATGCCATCGTGGGTGCCCACCTACCGATCGCCGCCGGCTCCGCGTGGGCTGCCGTGGAACGGGGCACCGGGCAGGTGGCGGTCTGCTTCTTCGGTGATGGTGCCACAAACATCGGGGCCTTCCACGAGGCCCTCAACCTGGCGGTGGTGTGGGATCTGCCGGTGGTGTTCGTCTGCGAGAACAACCTGTACATGGAGTACACGCCGATCGGGTCGGTCACCGCCGTGGAACGTCCTGCCGCCGACCGGGCGGCGGCCTACGGGCTGGAGGGCTTGCTCGTGGATGGCAACGACCCGGACGTGATGTACGAGACCGCTTCCGATGCCATCGCCCTGGCCCGCGAGGGAGGGGGTCCTAGCCTGATCGAAGCCATCACCTACCGTCACGGTGGCCATTCCCGGGCCGATCCCGGAACCTACCGGCCGGACGAGGAGGTCCGGCAGTGGCTGGCCAGGGATCCCATCCCCATGTACCGGACCCGGCTGGCCGGTGCCGGAGCGTCAGAGGAGCAACTGGGCGGTATCGAGCAGTCGGTCGAGGCGTGGATCGAAGCCGCTGTTGAGGAGGCCAAGGCTGCGCCCGAGCCCTCGCTTGACTCCATTGCCACCGAGGTATGGGCGGACGGAGGTTCGCGATGGCGGAACTGATCACCTATCGCGAAGCGGTGGCTATGGCCCTGGCCCAGGAGATGGAGCGCGATGACACCGTGTACCTGATCGGCGAGGATGTCGCGGCCGCCGGCGGAGTCTTCAAGACCACGCCCGGCCTGCTGGAACGCTTCGGCGAGCGGCGGGTCCGGGACACTCCCATCTCGGAGGAGGCGATCGTCGGCGCAGTGATGGGCGCCGCCATGAACGGTCTTCGACCGGTTGCCGAGATCATGTTCTCGGACTTCCTGGCAACCTGCTGGGACCTGATTGCCAATCAGATCGCCAAGACCAGGTACATGACCGACGGCCAGGTCGCGCTGCCGCTGGTCATCCGGACCGCCAACGGTGGCGGTGTACGGTTCGGCGCCCAGCACTCCCAGAGCCTGGAGAACTGGGCCATGTCGGTACCGGGCCTCAAAGTGGTGGCGCCCTCGACGCCGAGGGATGTGATCGCCCTGATGGCCGCCTCCGTCCGGGACCCCGATCCGGTGATCTTCTTCGAGCACAAGGGCCTGTTCGCCAGCCGCGGCGAAGTGCCGGATGGTGAGCTGGTCGGACGGTTGGGAGAGGCATCGGTGGTGCGGTCGGGCTCGGACGCCACCATCCTGGCGCTGGCGGCCATGGTTCCCAAGGCCCTGCAGGCAGCAGATGAGTTGTCGGCCCGCGGTATCGAAGCGACCGTGGTCGACCTGCGCTGCTTGGTGCCCCTGGACACCAGGACCATCCTCTCCGCGGTGGCGGAGACGGGGCGGGTGTTCACGGTGGAGGAGAACCCGCGGCTGTGCGGGTGGGGCGCCGAGGTGGTGTCGATCATCGTCGAGGAGGCCTTCTACGACCTCGATTCGCCGGTGGTGCGCATCACCACGGACCACATACCCCTTCCGGCCTCCGACATCCTGGAGGATGCCACCATTCCGTCCGTGACCCGGATCGTGGATACGGTGACCCGTTCCCTCGACTGAGCGTTCCACCACATTGGCACCGTTGCAGGCGTCCTGGGTCCTTGGAGGATGAGGGGCGTCGTGTGGGGCGGAGGTCTCCGGTTCGGCACCGGTCGGCTACCCGCCACGAGTAGGCCGGGCAATTCCTCCGGAACCGTACCGGAGTTTTCCGCGTTCTGCCGGGCCAAGGATCAGATCTGTCACACCCCCCATATACGTTGCCTACCGCCAAGCACCTACACCGGCCGATGAGGGAGACCGATCGGAACGGCCGGCCCGAGGGGAACATGAGGGGCTTCATGGAGCGATAGCCGATTCCGGCCTCCGGCCGGCCGCGGCTGACCACGCTCCAAACAGGATGGGTGGTGGTGGGGGCGGGGCCCGGTGCGAAGCACCGGTTTTTCGCGACTTTCGTGCCGTCCGGACACTATTGAGGCTGAGGGCGTCACAAATGACGCTCTGATCCTCAGGTTCCAGCTGGTCGGCCAACTCGACGCAGCAGAGCGGGTGGGCCGCTTCGGTCGGTAGCGGTTGTCAGTCCAGTAACAGGCGGGGCCTGACCAGGAGCTCGAGCCGGGCCGTGCCGCAGGCCAGATCGGACCAGGAGCCATAGCCGGAACGCATATAGGCCAGCGTGGCGGTGGTAACCCGGATCCGGTGTCCGGTCAGGTACTCCAGCACGCCGGACATGGTGGGTTCGTGCCCGACCACCATGAGCCGTTCCACTTCGGTGACTTCCCGAACCAGTTGGATGACCTCTCCGTAATCGGCGCCGTAGAGCCCCGGCACAACCTCGATGCAGCTGGTCCAGCCTCCCGCCTCGGCCGCCAACTCGGCCGTGGTCCGAGTACGGACCGCCGGCGAGGCGAGGACCAACTCGGGCACGAGCCCGTAACGGGCTACGAACTCTCCGACGGCTCGGGCCGACCGGATCCCTCTTTTGTTGAGGGGCCGGTCCCGATCGGTGCCGTAGGCTGCCTTCCAGTCCGATTTCGCATGCCGGAGCAGTATCAGGTCGGGCATCGGATCACAAGTGGCGAGCGGTGCGGGATCGCTCCAGGGTCCGATCCATGAGGGCTTGGTGCAGATCCAGCCCTCGCTTCTGGCCCCGTGGCTCGTAGGTTCCGTCCGGTTGGAGCACCCAGGACAAGTGATCGTCGGCCCGGCATAGGTCAAGGATCTCCTCAAGCCGGAGCTGGGCTTCCGGATCCTCGACCGGAAACAGGGCTTCGACCCTCCGATCGAGGTTGCGCGGCATCAGGTCGGCCGAGCCGATGTAGTACAGGAACCCGCGTTCGGGTCGTCCGAGCCGGAGGATACGGGAATGTTCCAGGAACCGGCCCACGATGGACCGAACGGTGATGTTCTCGCTCAGCCCCGGAACTCCGGGCCGCAGACAGCACACCCCCCGGACGATCAGGTCGATCCGGGTGCCCGCCTGGGAGGCCTCGTATAGGGCGTTGATCATCCGCTCGTCTACGAGACCGTTGAGCTTTGCCACGATGTGCCCGTCCATGTACTCGGACTCGCGCCGGACCATCTCAAGGAAGTGATCGCGAAGCTCGGTGGGTGCCACCACCAGCTTCCGGTACGACTTCTGCTTGCTGTAGCCGGTCATGTGGTTGAAGAGGTCGCTGACATCGGCGCCGATCAGCGGGTCCTTGGTGAACAGGCCCACATCCTCGTACATCCGGGCCGTCTTCTCGTTGTAGTTGCCGGTGGATGTGTGGACGTAGCGGGCCAGGCGGCCCTCCTCCTGGCGAACCACCAGGCAGAGCTTGGCGTGGGTCTTGAGCCCGACCAATCCGTAGACCACATGCACGCCTGCTTCCTCCAGCGCCTGGGCTCGCTCGATGTTGCGCTCCTCATCGAAGCGGGCCTTCAGTTCCACCAGCGCCACCACCTGCTTGCCCAAGTCGGCGGCTGTGATCAGCGAGCGGGCGATAGAGCTGTCCGATGATGTGCGATACAGCGTCTGCTTGATACCAAGCACCTGGGGGTCATGGGCGGCTTCGCGCACGAATTCAGCCGTCGAGGCTGCGAACGACTCATAGGGGTGGTGGACGATCAGATCTCTCTCACTGATGAGGTCGAAGAAGGAGCGCTCGGCGGAGAGACCGGCCGGCACCACCGGCGGGAACGGCTTCCAGCGGAGTTCCGGCCTATCCAGATCGGCCAATGTCGTCAGCGAGCCGAGGTCTAGCAGGCCGGCGATGCGATAGACATGGCGGTCCTTGATCTCCAACTCCCGCATCAGCAGGTCCAGTACGTCGGGGTCGATGTCCCGCTCCACCTCCAACCGCATCACCTGGCCGCGACGCCTGCGGCCGATCTCGGACTTCAGCGCGGCCAGAAGGTCGTTGGTCTCGAACTCGGCCAGCTCATAGTCGGTGTTGCGGGTAAGCCGGAAGGGATGGCACTTGGAAACATGCATACCCGGGAACAGTTCATCGATGTAGGCGGAGATCAGCTGTTCCAGTGGGACGAACCCGCGCTGGGCGGGAAGCTCGATGAACCGCGGCAGGATAGGCGGTACCTTCACCCGGGCGAAGCGCTGCACCCCGGTCTCAGTCTCCTTGACCATGACCGCAAGGTTCATGGACAAGTTCGATATGTACGGGAAGGGATGGGCCGGATCGACTGCGAGAGGCGTCAGAACCGGGTACACCTGGTCGTGAAACACCCGATGGAGATACGCCCGGTCGGTCTCGTCCAGCGCGTCCCACAGCAGGATGTGGATGCCGAGGCCATCGAGCGCGGGCTGCAGCTCGGTGCGGAAGACTCGGCTCTGTTGCTCGCATATCTCAGCGACCACCGACCGGATCCGCTCCAGCAACTCCGGCTCCGACATTCCCGCCCTCAACAGACCCTCGAAGCCGGCGTCCACCTTTTCCTCGAGCTCGGCCACCCGTACCTGGTAGATCTCGTCGATCAACTCGCTCACGATCGCTATGTATCTGACCCGCTCCAGCAGGGGGGTGCGCTCGCGTTCGGCTTGAGCCAGGACTCGCCGGACGAACTCAAGCTGGGAGAGCTCCCGGACGAGGTACGGATGGTCGGCGCCGGTCATCCTCTCAGCTCCCTCAACTCCGTCCTCGGCGTGACCGCTACCACGCTTCGGACCGGGTGATGCGCCTCGCGCTCGGCCAGTCCGTTGAACATGAGGTCGGTCATCGCTCCGGCAACGGTCGGCAAGGCCGCTCCTGGATCGTCGGCATCGATCAGCGCCTGGGCGGCGGACATGATCATGTCGTTGAGGAAGCGACCGGCGAGTCCGGGTGGGAGCCTCTTGAGGTCACCCGCCTCCACGCCGGCCCGGTAGGTGTCCACGAACTCTCGCGCCAGTGACTGGTGGGCTACGGCCACCCGGCTTCGAGCGGATTCGGAGAGCTTGTGCACCTCGCGGTGAAGCAACCGGCCCAGGGTGGGCTCGGTGGCCAGGAACTCGAGGGTCACCACCACAAGGTGTCGCAAACGCTCGACCGGGGTGATGTCGGAAGGAATCTGGGATATCAGGTTCCGGATCGTCGGTGGGAGGGTCTCCTCTACGAGGGAGGCCAGCAGGTCGTCCTTGTCCGTGAAGTAGTCGTAAAGGGTGGTGCGGCCTATCCCCACCCCGGCGGCTATGTCTCCGAACGAAGTGTCCTCGTACCCCCAGGTGGCGAACAGCTCCTGGGCCTTGTCGATGATCAAGGCGCGGGTGATCACCTTGTGTTCGGCGATGCTGGCGGCTCTTATCCGGGGCATGGGCGAGAGATTACCCCTGGTACCGCCCTTTGAGAAGGAGTTTGCGGCAGCGGCGACCCGGACAGGCCTAGCGCGGCCGGATTAGCCGGATAGTTCCCTCTCAAGCGGGGTCCGGAACCGCGGAGTCACCCTGGTCTGGCCCATCCAGTCCTCGAGATACGCCGCTGTCCGGGCTATGTCGGCCTCTCCCTCACCACCGACGTCCTCGAGCAAGCGGTAGGCAATGCGGCCCGCCCCGGTCTGAGCCCATCCGCCGACCACCCTGCCGTTCCACCACACCGTCGGTCCGGCGTTCCCGTTGCGGTCATAAAGGGGCCCGGCGTGGTCACCCAGGTACCAGTCCCGGTCCCGCCATCCCATGACCGTGGAGTCGAGTGAGGGCAGGAGGGCCGCTCGGGGCTCGGATGGCGGGGTCGGTTCCAGGTCGTCCGTGAGTATGAAGGCGAGTCCTTCGTCAGTCTCCACTTCGGACACTTCGAGAGATCCGAGCGCGGCTCGTACATCCCGGAGAGGCCATCCCGACCACCACTTCAGGTCTGCCATCGTCCCAGGTCCGTAGGTGCGCAACCACAGTTCCAGGATTTTCGCTCGCGCCTCGGACGGGTCAAGGTCGGGAATGCCACCCGAAATCAGCCCGGCCGGAGTGGTCCAGCGGTACTGCCCGCTTATCCACGATCCGCGGGGCCGGCCCCGGATGATCCGCCCCTCGCAGGCCAGCAGGAACAGGACCCGGGTGGAGACCCCGACCTTCCCACCCCACTTCCTTCCCTTCCCGAACTCGAGGGTCAGCTTCAACTCGGGCACGTCCTCGCGCAGTTCCATGGCGGCTGCTTCGCCGCGCCTGGCGATGGCCTTCACGGTCGCATCCGACACGCGTCGGATCCAAGCCTCGCCGTCGCGCGCCAGGTTCTGGCCCTCCACGTATCCGACCAGGCGTTTCCGCTGGGCCGGCGCCAGCTTGAGGGCGCAGCCATGCAGCAGGAGCGATACCTGTCCTGCCGGAACGGCGAACAGGGTGCCGCGCATCCCGAGCGTCCGGAACAGGCTGGGCCGGTCGTACAGCTCCCGCTCCACATCGGCGACAGTGATCCCCGGCACCCGGGCCCGAGCGGAGAGGAAAACAGTGGCCGGGTCGCTGGAATGCAGTCCCACCAGGCGCTCGGCCGCCTCGGTGGGCGAGGCGGCCGGGTGATCGGGATGAAGATGATGGCGGATCACCATCCGCCGCCGCCGCTCTGCCCCGCTGATCCGCGCCTTCGCCATCTCGCTCCAGCATAAGGGGCCCCGCGCGGAAACGGCCGTCCCCCTTGCGGATACACTCCGACCGGATGTGTCGGAAGCGGCGGTGGCGCGAGCCGGGAGTGAGAGCCATGCAATCGGGTTGCGCGGGTAGCCGGTAGGTCATGCCCGCCACGGTTGTGCTGGGCGCCCAGTGGGGCGACGAGGGCAAGGGCCGGGTAACCGACCTCTTCGCCCGGGATGCCGACTGCGTGGTCCGCTACCAGGGCGGTAGCAACGCCGGCCACACCATCGTCGTCGGTTCGGAACGCTTCGCGCTGTCACTGGTGCCGTCGGGGGTCATGTATCCGGCGGTTACACCCATCATCGCCTCTGGTGTGGTCATCGACCCCCAGGTGCTGCTGGCAGAGATGTCCATGCTGGGAGAGCGGGGAGTCGAAACGTCCCGGCTCCGTATCTCGGGCAACGCCCACCTGATCATGCCTTACCACCGGAAGCTGGACATGGTCATGGAGCGCTACCTGGGTCGCAATCGGATCGGGACCACCAAGCGGGGGATCGGGCCGGCCTATACGGACAAGGTCGCCCGTACCGGAATCCGGGTGCAAGACCTCTTCGACCCCGCGATCTTCGCCGACAAGCTGGAAACGGTCCTGGCCGAGAAGAACAAGATCCTCACGCGGGTCTACAACCAGCTTCCGATGAAGTCCTCCGGCATCGTGGACGAGTATCTCCGGTATGCGGACCAACTCGTACCGATGGTGGACGACACGTCCTTGCTGATCTGGGACGCCTTGGCGGCCGGGAAGAATGTGCTCTTCGAGGGGGCGCAGGGCACCCTGCTCGACATCGACCACGGCACCTATCCGTTCGTCACGTCTTCCAACCCCACCGCCGGGGGAGTGGCGGTCGGCGCCGGAGTCGGTCCCAAGATGCTGGACCGGGTGGTGGGCGTGGCCAAGGCATACATATCACGGGTCGGCAGCGGTCCTTTCCCCACCGAGCTGTTTGACGATGCGGGCGACCGGATGGTGGATGTGGGCGGGGAGTACGGCACGGTGACGGGACGGCGCCGGCGCTGTGGCTGGCTCGACCTTGTAGCCCTCCGCTATGCCCGCCGGGTCAACTCGCTCACCGACCTCTTCATTACCAAGCTCGATGTCCTGTCCGGTTTTGACACGATCCGGGTCGCCACCGGCTACCGGTCAGGGCGTGACACCCATTCCGAGTTCCCCCGCCAGCAGCGGGTTCTTTACAACTGCTCTCCCATCTACGAGACACTTGAGGGCTGGGACGAAGACATCACGGGTATCCGGAGCTTCGAGGAACTTCCGGGCCAAGCCCGTCGCTACATCGAGTTCATAGAGGATCAGGTCGGTGTGCCGGTCGGATGGGTATCGGTGGGCCCCGAACGCAGCCAGGTAGTCACCAGGCAATAGACCCTCCCGGCAGGTCTTACGAGGTACGAACGAACTCGGGATCAGGACACGAGACCCCGAGCGAGGGTTTTGCTCCTCTGCCCACCGGCCTGGGATCATGTCAGGGAACCACCGGGACGTTCTCCGAGTCTTTCAGGAGGCCTTTGATGCACAACTTCTACTCCGACACGCAGACCAAGCCGACCGCAGCGATGCGGGCCACGGTCCTGGACGCTGAAGTCGGAGACGAGCAGTTGGCCACCGACCCCACCACCACCCGGTTAGAGAGTCGCGTTGCCGAGTTGCTGGGGAAGGAAGCGGCCCTGTTCCTGCCGTCGGGCACTATGTGCAACGAGATCGCCATCAAGGTCCACATTGATCCCGGCGATGAGGTGATCGCCCATTGGAGCAGCCACATCATCGGTTACGAGTCGGGAGGCCCCGCTGCTCTGGCTGGCGCCATGGTCCACCCCCTCGGTGGTGATCACGGGAGGTTCACGGGTGAGCAGGTTGCTCGGGCCATCCGCCCCAAGTCCCGTTACATGCCCCCCTCCCGGCTGGTATCAATCGAGCAGACCGCCAACCTGGCCGGCGGGGCGATCTGGCCCCTCGAGGTTATCGATGAGGTGGCGGAGGTAGCCCACGGCGCGGGTCTGCTCACCCACATGGACGGAGCCCGCCTGCTGAACGCGGCGGTGGCGACCGGAATCCCGGCGGCTCGTTACGCCGAGGGTATGGACAGCGTCTGGATCGACCTGACCAAGGGCCTTGGCGCCGGGGTGGGGGCTGTCATGGCCGGCAGCCTGGACTTTATTGATCGGGCTTGGCGATGGAAGCAGCAGTGGGGTGGGGCGATGCGCCAGTCCGGAATCCTCGCCGCAATGGGCCTCTACGCACTCGACCATCACGTGGACCGGATGGCCGATGACCATGCCCGGGCAGCCCGCATCGGGACGTCCCTGGCCGGGATGGCCCGGGTGGAGAGCGTCTTGCCGGTGGAGACGAACATCGTGATATTCCGGATGGCGCCGGACGGCCCCGGTTCGGCGGAACTGATCGAAACCGCCCGCGAGGCGGGGGTGCTCATCTCACCCAGGGATGAGCGGACCTGCCGTATCGTCACCCATCTCGACGTGGACGATGATGACGTGGATGTCCTGCTGGAGGTGATGGCCTCAGCTCTCGAATGAGCTATCTGCGCCCAAGTCCCTATACTCCCTGGTTCCCACCTGTTCTCTGGTTTCTCGTGCGGGAGCGGGTTAATCTGGTGGGGCGGTACGGGGGCGTGGTGAAGCCTGGAGTTCACGCCGGCCTGTCAAGCCGGAGGTCGCGGGTTCAAATCCCGTCGTCCCCGCCACGAGAACCAGCCGCTCGGAGGGTACTGAAAAATGTCCAGTTGGCCCGATAGCCGGCTGGAAGATCGCAGGTCAAGGAATCGCGGGCCTACCGATCCCCGTCTTTTTCAGCACCCTCCTCGCAGACGGTTCTCGTAAGTCAGCGGCCAGGTAGCTCAGTCGGTAGAGCGCTGCTCTGAAAAAGCAGAGGTCCCCGGATCGACGCCGGGCCTGGCCACCGATCCAAGCCAGTCCGGGAGGTCAACCGGCATCCAACCAGTTTGCGCGACAAACCCAGGGGCTGTATCCTAGTTTGTAACGCAAACCAGAGTCTTGCGGAAGGCCGGTACGACGAGCGGAGGCGGGACCAATGGGTAGACATGACGGAGAAGCACCTTCGTCGACCATCACCTCTCCCGGAGCCATAGTGTCCCCAGTAGTCAGCGTTGAGAACCTAACCAAGACCTACGGCTCAGTCACCGCGCTGGCGGGTGTCAGCTTCACGGTCGATGAGGGCGAAGTGCTGGCAATCCTCGGCCCGAACGGCGCCGGTAAGACCACCGCGGTGGAGATCCTGGAGGGCTATCGGCAGGCGGATAGCGGCACGATCAGCGTGCTTGGCCACGATCCGTCATCCGGTGGTAGGGAGTTTCGCGACCGGATCGGCATCGTTCTCCAAGAGACCGGTATCGAGTTCGTGCTGACGGTCCGGGAAGCCATCGACACCTACGCCCGGTCCTACTCCCGCCGGCTACCCACGGACGAATTGATCAACCTGGTGGGGCTTGACGGCAAGGCTGACGCACGCATCAAGACCCTCTCCGGCGGGCAGAAACGCAGGCTCGATCTCGCACTGGGTCTGGCCGGGGATCCCGAGTTGTTATTCCTGGACGAGCCCACCACGGGTTTCGACCCGTCCGCACGCCGCAAGTCCTGGGCGATGATCGAAGGTCTGACCGATCTGGGCAAGACCATCATGCTCACCACCCATTACCTGGACGAGGCCCAGCATCTGGCGGATCGGATCATCGTCCTGTCCGGCGGCTCCATTGTTGCCGAAGGAACGGCCGACACGCTGGGCGTCGGCCGGGCCTCCAGCACCATCTCGTTCACCGTCGAAGGAGCGGACAGGCCTCCTCGACTGGAGGGCGGACCTATTATGACCGGCCGCACCATCACCTACCGCTCCACCTCGGTGACCTCCGATCTGCTGGCGCTGACCAGCTGGGCCACGGAGCGTGGGGTCGAGTTGGGCGGCCTGGAAGTGGCTAGGCCCAGCCTCGAGGACGTGTACCTCGACATCGTGGGCGAGGCCGGTACCGGGAGCCGGGCATCATGAGCGGCGCCCGATACGTGTCGCTCGTCTGGGGTCAGGTCCGGCACAACAACCGCGTGTTCTGGCGCACCCCTGCTGCCGCCTTCTTCACGCTGGCTCTGCCGGTCATCTTCCTGATCCTGTTCAGCGTCATCTTCGGGGATGTAGAGGTGGGCGGCGGCTACAGCTTCTCCCAGTTCTTCGCTCCCGCCATGGCCGTGTTTGCCGCCGTGTCGTCATCGTTCAGCAACCTGGCGATCGGCGTGTCCTACGCCCGGGACCAGGGGATCCTCAAGCGAGTCAGGGGTACTCCGCTCCCCGCCTGGGTCTATATGGCCGGCCGGATATGCTCCGGGGTCTGGTTCGCTGTCCTGTCGGTGAGCATCATGTTCATCCTGGGGTGGGCGTTCTTCGGCTTTCACATGGTCTGGGCCAACCTCGGAACAGCGTTGGTCGTCTTCGTCGTTGGGATCGCCACCTTCTCGGCGCTCGGCCTGGCGGTGTGCGCGGTCCTGAAGAACGCCGACTCATCCCCCGCAGTAGCGAACGGGGTGTTCCTGCCGATGGCGTTCGTCTCGGGGATCTTCATCCAGCTGGACGATGCGCCGCGGTGGTTGCAAATCCTGGGCGATATCTTTCCGCTGAAGCACTTTGCCGGGCCGTTCGGCGAAGCTTTCGACCCGCTTCGTCAGAGTCCGATACTCGGGTGGGAACACCTGGGTGTCATGATCCTCTGGCTCGTGTTCGGGATGGTGATCATTACCCGCTACTTCACGTGGGATCCGCGCGGCGCGTAACTCAGCACGGGTTCCGGAGACCCTGGTTCAGTCGATCCGCCGGATGTCGGCGCCCATGACGCCGAGCCGGCTGTCGATCCTCTCATAGCCTCGCTCGATCTGCTCGGCGTTGTGGATGACGCTCTCACCTTCCGCCACCAGCGCCGCGATGAGAAGCGCCATCCCGGCCCTGATGTCGGGGCTGGACATGGTGCTGGCGGTCAGCTTGTTGGGCCCCATCACCACCGCCCGGTGAGGATCGCACAGCACTATCTGGGCGCCCATCACGATCAGGCGGTCCACGAAGAACATCCTCGATTCGAACATCTTCTCGTGGATGAGGACCGAACCGTAGGCCTGGGTGGCGGCCACCAGGGCGATGCTGGTCAGATCGGCCGGGAAGGACGGCCACGGCCCGTCCTCGATCTTGGGGATGGCACCACCGAGGTCGGGCAGCACGTTAAGCGGTCCGTTGAAGCGCATCTGGGCGATGCCGTCCGGCAGAGGGTCGTACTTGATGCCCAGGCGAGCCCAGCCCAGATCGATGGGCTTGTTCATTTCCGGCTGGTACCCGCCGATGGTGATGGGCGAACGGGTCACGGCGGCCAGCGCCATGATGCTCCCCACCTCGATGTGATCGGGGCAGATGGTGTACTCGCCGCCCCTGAGGCGTTCCACGCCGTCGATCTGGAGGATGTTGCTGCCTATGCCGGAGATGCGAGCGCCCAGGGTGTTGAGGAAGTGGCACAGGTCCTGGACGTGCGGTTCGCAGGCGGCGTTCTCGATGGTGGTGTGACCCTCGGCGAGCACGGAGGCCATGATCAGGTTCTCGGTGCCGGTCACGGACGGCTCGTCCATGAACACGACCGATCCTTTGAGCGTTCCGGTCCGGAACCGGTGACCGTTCAGGAAGCTGTAGGAGGCGCCGAGCCCTTCGAGAGCGTGCACGTGGGAGTCGATCCGGCGCCGCCCGATGACATCACCACCCGGCGGAGGGAGGTTGACCTCGCCGAAGCGCGCCAGCGAAGGTCCGGCGAGCAGGATGGAGGCCCGGATGAGACTCGCCTGCTCCTCGGAGATCTCGGAGCTGGTCATCCCGTTGCAGTGGATGTGAAGGGTCCCCGGCTCCGGGCTGGTGATCGACGCCCCCATGCCCTCCAGGATGAGGAGCAGGGACTTGACGTCGCCGATGAGAGGCACGTTGTGCAATGTGACCGGCTCTTCGGTCAGCAGGCAGGCCGCGATGATCGGTAGAGCGGCGTTTTTGTTGCCCGACGGCTCGAAGTGCCCGTGCAGCCGGGTCGGACCCCTTACCAGGAAGCTCGTCATCCCGGTTCACAGGGTAGCCGCGACTCGCCCGCGTACACACCATTTAAAAGACGTTGATTGTATTCTTTAGTAGATGTTGGCACCTGTCCAAGTGTGAACAGAGGGCCAGGGCCAGTGTTCATCGACCTCGGTCGGCCCGTCACGGTGATCTCGGTTCGACGCTGTGCTTGCGGATCCGGCTGAAGAGTTCCGGATTCTCAGGCAGCTCTCAGGTGGCGTTCAGGAACCTCACAGGCTGGGCACGCACGATGGCTTCGACATTGATCGTCCAGTCGATAAGGAGAAGATCATGCGCAATCAGGAACGCCAAGACAACCGGCAGATCGAGTCTGGTACGTCTTCGGAGCGTAAGGCATTCAAGTGGGTCCGGTGGTTGGGTGCCGGTGTGGCTTCGGTCGCCGTGGCCGCGGGATTGGCGGCGTGTGGCAGCGATGCCGGCGGCAACAATGGACGTGCGGCGGCTGTCCAGGAAGCCGCCACGAGCGGTCTTGGTGAGGAGTCGGGTAGCCGGTTGGCGTTGACTGACACCTTCGATCAGGTTCGTGCCGGTGCCCGTCTCTTTATGACCTACGACCCAGCTACCAACGCGTTCGTGGGCGCCGTGGAGAACGTGACAACCGACGTCCTGGACAGGGTTCGGGTGGAGGTGCATCTCTCCAACGGGGTCGAGCTCGGCCCGACCACACCGCTGGACCTGGCCCCGGGGGAGATCGTCGACGTCAGGCTTCCGGCCACTGCCACCCCGTTCGACGGTTGGAGCCCGCACGCTGAGGTGGGTTCCGGCGGTGCCGAGGGGTCCGGTGAGCACGGACCCGGCGGCGAGGGCTCGGAAGGCTCGGTGGCCGGCGAAGGTTCCGGCGAGCATCGAGCTACCGCTGCCGTCGAGAAGGCCGCCACAGGCAACGCCGAGGGGTCTGAAGGCTTCGAGGCCGGTGAAGGCGCACAGGACGCCGAGGGTGGTCTCGGCGAGGAGTCGGGCAACCGGTTGGCGTTGACGGACGTCTTCGACGAGGTTCGTGCCGGTGCCCGTCTCTTTATGACCTACGACCCGGCCTCCAACGCGTTCGTCGGGGCCGTGGAGAATGTGACCGCCGACGTTCTGACCAGGGTTCGGGTGGAGGTGCATCTCTCGAACGGGGTCGAGCTCGGGCCGACCACGCCGCTGGACCTCAGGCCAGGCCAGATCGCCGACGTTGTGTTGCCCGCCACGACCACGCTGTTCGACGGTTGGAGTCCGCACGCCGAGGTCGGTCCGAGTGGCGCCGAGGGTTCCGGTGAGCACGGGCCAGGCGGTGAGGGCTCGGAAGGCGGCGAAGGCGCTGAGGGTCGCGAAGGAACAGAAGGGTCCGGCGAACGCGGACATGGGGGTGACGAGGGCTCGGGAAGCTGACCCCGGCGAGATAGGATCGCCGCATTCGGTGGCGGCCTTCTGGACGAGAGCGTTCAGGGGGCCGCCGTCACCCTCGTTCTAATCGGTCCGGGTCTCGATCATGAGGTCGTCGTCCGGATATCCGAACAACTCCATGAGCTCGTTCGTTCGACGGATGATCATGGCGGATGAGAGATTCGTATGCAGGTAGATCCCGGAGGTTCCAACTACTTTCGGGGCTCGGACATCGTTCTCGCTGCGAGAGGCATACGGGTGCTTTCTACCCTGCAGGTCCAGAATGCGATCGGCAAAGCTCTGCCCGTGCCGCTGGTATAAGGCCTCGGCCACGCCTATAAGCAGTCCTTTCCATGTGCTCACTTCGTGTCGTTCGCTCCACAGTTCGTAGGACACAATCTTTGGTCCTCGCTTTGGAGAGCGGCGCTTCGGCTGCGAATCCTGGGCTTCTGATCTCTGCCGTCGAGGCCGTGCCGCGGGCGTGGGGCCGTTGGATTTCCCGGGGGACCTGGGCGGCACTGGCGAGCCGTGTAGCACGGCCTTGACTTGCTCAGGAGCGGGTCGAAGTTTCAATTCCCCATAGGCTTGGTCGATGATCAACTCGACCAGCTTCTCGGTCGGTTCTTGCACCATCCGTGACCAGATACCGGGGAGCTTCGTCTTGATGCGGTGGACCTCCTTGGCTCGCCTCTCGGAACGCCCGCTCAGCAGGTTTTCTTTCCCTAGGAAGGCTTCCAGGTCCTCCGATATCTGATCCAACTCGCCCTTCCTCAGGTCAAGGCTGGCGAAGCAACGTTCCTCTGGCTTGCCATCCTCTTTCGGAAGGTAGAGCTTCCACTCCAGGCCATTGGTGAGGACGCAGATATTGATGCCTTCGTAGAACGCGTAGCCCAGGACTTGCGCCACATGCTTATTGAGATCTTGGTGCGGCGCCTTTGCCTCAATTAGGGCAACGAGACGACGCCGACCCCTCAGGGCGATGTCTACCTTCCCACCGCTCTTGCTGCCCCCGACAGGGTGTTCCCAAAGTACCTCCGGGTTGGCAGTGTCCCAGCCGAGACCATCCAGAACCGGTCGAATGATCTGGAACTTGGCGGCTGTCTCACTGTCAGGCGTCGGCAGTCTCCTGATCGTCTCGATGACATCCCGTAACGACAATCGTCCCTCCCTACAGCCTCTCGCGCCGGGTAAGCCTACCTTTCGGGCCTGGCAGGGCCAGGGATTCGTCCGGCCGGGGCGGCGTCGCGGTATCAGGGTTCGGGGCGGGGTAGCATCGGGGCATGTTCCGTTTCCTTACCGCCGGTGAGTCTCACGGGCCAGGGTTGGTCACCATCGTCGAAGGCCTTCCGGCCGGGTTGGAGGTGTCGCGCCAGGGTCTCGGGTACGAGCTGGCCCGGCGCCGTCTCGGTTACGGGCGGGGCGCCCGTATGAAGATCGAGAAGGACGAGCTGGAGATCATGGGTGGGGTTCGTCATGGTCGGACCCTCGGTTCTCCGGTGGCGGTGATTATCCGCAACACCGAATGGCCCCGCTGGCAGGAGGAGATGTCGCCCGACCCCGGCGTCCCCAAGCGGCCCATGACAACCCCCCGGCCGGGGCACGCCGACCTGGTGGGAATGCTCAAGTACGACACCAAGGACGCCCGCAACATCCTGGAGCGGGCATCGGCCCGCGAGACCGCCGCCCGTACCGTGGCCGGCTACCTCGCCAAGCAACTGCTGGACAGCATCGGCGCCACGGTGGTCAGCCATGTGGTCGCCATCGGCGAGGCCGTCTCCGACTCGGAGGACCTGCCCACCATCGACGATCTGCCCTCCATCGACGCATCATCGGTGCGCGCGTTCGGGACCGACGCCGAGGCGTTGATGGTCGCCGAGATCGAGCGGGCCAAATCGGACCGCGACACGCTCGGGGGTGTGGTGGAGGTGCTGGTCTACGGCCTGCCGCCCGGCGTCGGCTCTTACGACCACTGGGACCGGCGTATGGAAGCCCGCCTGGCCGAGGCGCTGATGTCGATCCAGGCCATGAAGGCGGTGGAGATCGGCGACGGCCTGCGGTCGTGCCGCCGCCGGGGCTCGGTCACCCACGACGAGATCTACTACGAGGACGGGCAGTTCTTCCGCAACACCGACCGGGCCGGGGGTATCGAGGGAGGCATGACCACCGGCCAGCCGATGCGGGTACGGGTGGCGATGAAGCCGCTGTCCACGGTGATGCGCCCCCTCCCCACCGTGAATGTGGTGACGAAGGAGCCGGAGGTGGCCTTCCGGGAGCGTTCCGATGTTTGTGCGGTGCCCGCCGCCGGCGTGGTGGCCGAACAGATGGTGGCCATCGTGGCGGCCCAGGAGCTCCAACGGAAGTTCGGCGGCGACACGGTGGAGGACTTCGTTGTGAACGTGACCTCCTACCGGCACCGTATCCGCCAGTTCTGATGGCGCCCTGAGGTAGGGCGGTGGGCAACCTTTGGCTCATCGGCATGATGGGCAGCGGGAAGAGCACGGTTGGTCGGCGCATCGCCGCCACCACGGATAGCGGGTTCGTCGATGTCGACTCGTTAGTGGAGGAGCAAGCCGGCAAGTCCATCTCGAGCATCTTCCGAGAGCAGGGCGAGACAGCTCTTCGTGAGATGGAGAGTACCGAGGTGCGTCGCCTGTCCGTTGAGCCGGCACCGGGCGCCAACTCCCGGGTGATAGCGACGGGCGGGGGAGCGATCCTCGACCCGGCCAATGTGGAGGCCATGCGGCGCTCCGGAGCGGTGGCGTGGCTGGACGCGCCCGCCGGAGTGCTCGCCGGGCGGGTAAGGGACGAGGACCGTCCGCTGCTGGCCGGTGGGGACACCGTATCCAGATTGACGGAGATCCTAGCCGGTCGCCACAGCCTCTACCAGCAGGCCGCTCACTACAGGATCAATGCGGCCCGCCCGATTGAGAGGGTGGTTCCGGAGGTGGTCGGCTGCGCCCGGATCGCTGTCGGTAGCGCATCGGAGGTGCTGATCGGACCCGGCCTGCCCCATCGTCTCATGCCAGCGTCATCGGGCCGTGAGCAGGTGGTGATCATCTGCCAGCCGGGTTCCCGCCTGGTCGCCGAGTCGGTGCGCGAACTGCTCCGTTCCGAGGCGGGGACCACCCTGATCGAGGCGCCCGACCGCGACGAGGCCAAGTCCCTCGATACGCTGGCGCTCCTCTACGACCGGCTGGCCGAACTAAACCTGGGAAGGCATGACACCATCGTCGGTGTCGGGGGCGGGGCGGTTACGGACCTGGCCGGCTTCGTGGCGGCCACCTGGCTGAGGGGTATCGAGTCGATCCTGGTGCCGACCACGCTGCTTGGGGCCGTAGATGCCTCCATCGGAGGCAAGACCGGTATCAACGTGATGGGCAAGAATCTGGTCGGGTCCTTCTGGCATCCGTCGCGGGTGGTCATAAGCCTCGACGTGCTGAGCCGGCTCCCCAGGCCGCTTCTGCTGGAGGGTTCGGCCGAGGCGGTCAAGGCCGGCTTCATCGCCGATCCGAGGCTGGTGGACCTGTTCATGGAGCATGGTCTGGCCTTCCCCATGGCCGAGGTGGTGAGGCGGGCGGTGGCAGTCAAGGCGGAAGTGGTCTCGGAGGACTTCCGGGAGGGTGGCCTGCGGGCGATCCTCAACTTCGGGCACACCCTGGGTCACGGCATAGAGGTGGCGTGCGAGCTGTCCCATGGTCACGCCGTGGCGGTGGGGATGGCGGCGGCCGCGGCCGTATCCGCTGATCGCCACGGGCTGGACCAAGCCCGGGTGCGGGTGCCGCTGGAGCGGCTGGGCCTGCCGACCCGCATCCACGCCGCTAACCCTGACTCCATCCTCCGGCTTGTCCGGCGAGACAAGAAGCGCACCGCGACCGGCCTCCGCATGGTGCTGCTGCGCGAGGTCGGTGATCCGGTGGTCGAGTACGTGGACGAGGCAACTCTGAGGCTCGGCCTGGCGGCAGTCGGCATAGCGGGTTGATCCTCGACGAGGGCCGCCTTGCCGAGACCGCGCGGTTTCGCGGGGTCCGGGCGCTATTCGTCGGTGTTGGCAGTCCTCGGGTCGTTCGGCCCTCGGATCCGCCGCATCCAGCAGCAGACGTCCCGCCCGAGCCGGGCACCTTCATGTGAGAAGACTGAAGCTACCGCTTGTCGGCGTATCGATAACGTGAAGGACCACGGCTAGCTGTGACTATGTGTGAAGATAGTTTCATATTGGTTCAGTAGCCGTGTCATTTTGGTAAAATTGGTTAGTGCGGGTTGGCGCGATCCTCTCAGGGGGATCGATCTCATCGAGTTGCTTCGTCCCAACAGTATGTGTGAGCGTCCGATGGAGTAATCGGGCCCTATCAACCCAGGAACTCGGAGTCGATGGACCGCGTTGTATGCGCGGTGTATGAAGCCGGATACGTCAGAAGGAAGACAGGTATGAAGGCATGGTGAAGACACTGCGCCCGGCGAGGCGGCCGTTGGGAGTGGAACAGTGTAGGAGATGCAGGCATGCCCGCGCGTTGGCCGGCTTGGTGACGACATGGGAGCCTTGAAAAACACCGAGCGGTTGGCGGCCGAGAACGAGACTCTGGGTGGTCGCCTGTCCAAGATGACCGATGCAATCCTGCGGATAAGCGAAGATCTCGATCTCGACACCGTCCTCCAGGAAGTCGTGGACAGCGCCCAGTTGCTGACCGGCGCCGGCTTCGCCGCTCTCACCACCCACGATACGTCGGGAAATCCTCAGGACGTGCTGATCTCCGGCCTGACTGAAGAGAAGACCGAACGGATAATGAGCTACCGTCAGGGGCACGCCTTGTTCGGGTACCTCAGCCGGCTACGCGAGCCGCTGAGAACCCGTGACTTCACAGCCCACGTCGGAGCCGCCGGTTTCCCCGACTTTCCCGCGAACATCGGCGCGTTCCTGAGTACGCAAATCCGGGTACGGGACCGGCACGTGGGGAGTATCTTCATCGGTGAGCGGGAATCCGGCGGGGAGTTCAGGCTCGAGGACGAGGAGACACTGAAGATGTTCGCCGCACAAGCGGCGATGGCTATCACCAACGCCCGCCGTTACGGCGAAGAACAGCGGGCCAAAGCCGACCTCGAAGCCCTAGTCAACACCTCCCCGGTGGGGGTGCTGGTCGTTGATTCGAACAGCCGGAAAGTGGTCAGGATCAACCACGAAGCGTGCCGCATCATGGGTCTTCAATCCGGGGAGGAGGGATCCGCCGCTGACCTCGGAATGGTCGAGTTCAGGCGTTTGGACGGGACTGCCATGCAGCCCGACGAGGTCCCGATCGAACGGGCCTTTCGCGCCGGCGTAACCGTGCACGCGGAGGAGTTGGTGATCGTCGGCCCGTCCGGCAAGCAGGTGACCACCCTCGTCAACGCCACACCCATCCGCTCGGACGAAGACCAACTCGTCGCTGTCTTGGCGACCATCCAAGACATCACCCCCCTCGAGGAACTGGAGCGGCTGCGTAACGACTTCTTGGGGATGGTCAGCCATGAATTGAGAACACCGCTGACGTCGATCAAGGGTTCCGCCGCCACGGTGCTGGGAGCCTCATCACCGCTCGACCCGGCCGAAGTCCGGCAGTTCTTCCGCATCATCGAGGAACAGGCCGATCACATGCGGGACCTGATCAACAACCTGTTGGACCTGAGCCGGATAGAGGCAGGAACCCTTTCGGTCGCTGCCGAACCGACTGATGTGGCGGATGTAATCGACCGGGCGAGGAACGCCTTCCTCAGCGGTGGCTACCGCAGCAGTATCGAGGTCAATGTGATGCCGGGTTTGCCGCGGTTCGCCGCGGACGGCCAGCGGATCGTCCAGGTTCTGCACAACCTGTTCTCCAACGCATCGAGTCATTCCAGGGATTGGTCTTCCGTCCGGGTGACAGCTTGGCTTCACGACGCCCACGTCGTGATCTCGGTCGACGACGAAGGCAAAGGCATAGCCAGCGAGCACCTTCCTCGCCTCTTCACCAAGTTCGCCCGGATCGACGCCGGGGAAGACGTCCGGATTAGCGGCCATGGGCTCGGTCTCGCAATCTGCAAGGGCATCGTGGAGGCTCACGGTGGGCGAATCTGGGCCGAGAGCGACGGAGAAGGACGCGGGACGCGGTTCACCTTCACCATCCCGGCTGTTGACGAAACCACCAGCGGCCGGCTGCCTGAATCCACCGGTGGGCCAAGAGATCCCGGGAGTGTGTCTCGAGGACGCGACCGTATTCTGGTCGTCGACGACGATCCTCAGATACTGCGCTACGTCCGCAACACCCTCGTCGATGCGGGCTACGTTCCGGTGGTAACCGGCGACCCGAGCGAGGTGAGCGGTCTGCTCGACTCGGAGAGACCGCGGCTGGTGCTGGTGAATCTGGTCCTGCCCGGAGTCGACGGGTTCGAGCTGTTGACGCGAATCCGCACCGACTTCCGTATCCCGGTCATCGTCCTGTCCGGCCGCCAAGGCCAAGACATCACCAAGGCGTTTGAGCGAGGAGCAGCGGACTATGTCGTAAAGCCTTTCTCCCCCGCCGAGCTCGTGGCCAGGATCGGAGCAGCGCTACGTCAGGTGGCCGCCTTCCCGCACGCTGGGATTGAGCCGTACCAGCACGGCGATCTGGTCATCAACTACCTGGAACGCTCCGTGACTGTGGCAGGCGAACCCGTTCGTCTCACTCCGACCGAGTACAAGCTTCTGTTCGAGCTTTCCCGGTATCCGGGACGGGTGCTGACCCACGACCAGCTGCTGGCGAGCGTGTGGGGACAGGACCATCCGGCAGATCAGCGCCTCCTTCGCTCCTTCATCAAGAACGTGCGCCAGAAGCTCGGGGACGACGCTAGGAGTCCCTCCTACATCTTCACGCAGTCCGGAGTCGGTTACCGCCTCGTAAAGTCCTAAGCGGAGGAAACACGCTTCTTGGGCGGTTCGTTGGTTGGCAGCCCGCGGTCCGAGTCCCCGAACCCGAACCGCTAACCGGACCAATGCCGGACCTTGATGCTGGAGCAGCCCGCGCTACTGCAGAACCCCTCGAGTCACCCTCCTAGAATCGCCTTATGGTCTCTACCAACGATGTCAAGGCGGGCATGGCGCTCGACCTGCCGGACGGGTTGTTCCTGATAGTCGAGCAGCAGCACGTCAAGCCCGGCAAGGGGCGGGCGTTCGTCCGTATGAAGCTGAAGAACCTGGTCTCCGGTGCCGTGGTTGATCGCACCTTCCGCGCCGATGAGAACGTGCCGCAGGCGATCATCGACCGCCGGGACCATCAGTTCCTCTACCGGGACGACATGGGCTATCACTTCATGAACCTCGAGAACTATGCCCAGTTTGCGATAGCCGAAGAGGACGTGGGCGAGGCCGCCAACTACATTACCGACGGTGCGACCGTGATGCTTCCCCTGTACGAAGGCAACCCGATCGGTGTCGAGCTGCCCGCCGCGGTCGAGTTGGAGGTCACGATGGCGGAACCCGCCGTCAGGGGTGATCGGGTGTCGGGCGCCACCAAGCCGGTCACGCTCGAAACCGGCTTGGTGGTCCAGGCCCCCTTGTTCATCGAAGCCGGCGACATCATCAAGGTGGATACCCGCTCGGGCAGCTACATTTCCCGGGCTTGACGGTGACGGGAGATGGTCGAGCGTGCATCCAAGGCCGCCCGCGACCCGCGGGCCGCGGCGCTGGCGGCTCTCTACCAAGCCGACCTCCGGAGTGATGTAGACCCGGCCGCCCATCTTGCCGGTAAGGCCAAGCGGTACGTGGTGGGGGTCAGAACCCATCAACGTGACCTCGACCGACGGATTGGGGCGGCCTCGGAGCGCTGGCCCATACACCGGATGCCGGTGGTGGATCGGACAATCCTGCGCCTCGCTCTGTACGAGCTTGTTCACGAGTCAACCCCGACGGCGGTGGTCTTAAACGAAGCGGTTGAGCTGGCCAAGAGATACTCGACGAAAAAGAGCGGCGCCTTTGTCAACGGCGTGCTTTCCACCCTCGCCGGGCAGGTGCGGGCCCAGGATTGAAGCCGGTCGCATGCCCGGAACTCCCCTGGTTCTTGCCCAACAGTCTAAGTCGCGCTAGCCGGTAGGCCGCGCACTCGGTTGATCCCGGCGGTGCTTCCCCGCGTCGCAAGCCCTCAGAGAACGCGAAAACCGCGGCTGACGGGCTTCGCCCGCCGGGCCCTCCCCCTGCCGCCACCACCTGGTGTCGAGCGCGTCCCGTCCTGCCCCGGCGGGCTGCTCGACGATCTGTCCTTCGCATGGTCTGGTCGACGTCCGAACCGGACCACCGGTATTTACGGTTATCCAACATCGTAAGACGGAGGTGTGACAAGAATCGTGGGACCAAGACGGCGGATGCGCCCTTCGGTGGTAACCGTCCGGTCGGTGGGGAGCTCCGAATGATCCCCCTCGGACCGGGTGCCGTGTCCCGGGAGGGTCTCATGAACATGAACGAGGTCGCGATTCGGGATGCCCTGACCCTGCTACCGTTGCCCCGAACCTTTAATCCGGTCCGGTGAGGCCGGGAAGGAGACCCGAGTTCGCGCCGCGGCGAGTACGTCCCGGCGTACCTTCCCGCACCGCTTCCCCTCACCCTTCCGGTCGATGCTCGGCCCTGAGGAGGACAAGGTAGCTGATGCCCATGGTGATGGCCGACGCCGATGTCAGGCGGTCGCTAACTCGCATCTCCCACGAGATCATCGAGAAGTCGAGGGACGTCGTGCCGGTGCTGGTCGGGATCCACACCCGAGGCGTGCCGCTGGCCCGCCGCATCGCCGCGGTCATGGAGGAGGTCGGGGGCGCCAGGGTGCCTGTCGGTGCCCTGGACATCGGCTTGCACCGTGATGACCTGTCGACCAGGCCGACCACTCCGCTGTCGGGGACCCAGCTTCCGGTCGACATCACCGGCCGGACAGTGGTGCTGGTGGACGACGTCCTGTACACAGGCCGTACGGTGCGGGCTGCGCTGGACGCCTTGAACGACTTCGGACGGCCGGAAGTCGTGCGCCTGGCAGTGCTCATCGACCGGGGACACCGCCAGCTCCCGATACGTCCCGACCACGTTGGACGCAACCTTCCCACCTCTGTCTTAGAACGGGTTTCGGTGAGGCTCGGCGAGATCGACGGGGGCGAGGACGCCGTGTGGGTGCAGGAGGTGGGGGATTGAACTTCCTGACGACCGAAGGCCTTCCCCGGAACGACCTCGAGGAGATACTCGACTTGGCCGACGAGTTCACCCAGGTACTGTCCCGCCCCATCCCCAGGGTCCCCGCTCTGCAGGGCAAGCTGGTGGCCAACCTGTTCTTCGAGAGCTCCACCCGCACCCGGCTGTCGTTCGAGCGGGCCGCCAGGGCACTGTCGGCGGATGTGATGAGCTTCTCTGCATCCGGCTCGTCCCTGTCCAAGGGAGAGAGCCTCAAGGATACGGTGCTGACCATCGAAGCGATGGGCGTGGACCTGATGGTCGTGCGCCACCGGGCCACCGGCGCTCCGTGGCGGATAGCAGGATGGACCCGGTGCCAGATCATCAACGCCGGCGACGGCGCCCATCAGCATCCCACCCAGGCCATGCTGGACGCCCTGACCCTGCGCCGGCGATTCGGGGACCTGGACGGCCTGCGGGTGGCCATCGTGGGTGACATCCGCCACTCACGGGTGGCTCGATCCAACGTCTTCGCCCTAACCACGCTGGGTGCCAGGGTGGTGCTGGTGGCGCCCCGGACTCTCCAACCGGTGGATTGCGAAGGCTGGCCGGTCGAGACGACCGACGACCTCGACGCAGTAGTTGGAGCTGTCGACGCCGCCTACCTGTTACGGATCCAGACGGAGCGGGGAGGGGCCTCGGTGTTTCCCTCGCTACCCGAGTACGTATCCCGCTACGGCATGACCCGCGACCGCTTCGCCCGCTTGCCGGCCGATGCGGTGGTGCTTCACCCCGGGCCTATGAACCGGGGGGTGGAGATCGACGATGTGGTGGCCGGTCATCCCCGGGCATTGATCCTGGACCAGGTAACCAACGGGGTGGCAGTGCGGATGGCCATACTGTTCCGGCTGCTCGGGGGTAGGTGATGAGCGGGATCGTCCTCACGGGGGGTGGCGTTCTCACCCCGCGCGGCGAGGTCCGGGCCGACGTCCTCATCGAGGGCGGTCGGGTGGCTGCTGTCGGACCGCACCTCGAGGGCACGGGCGCCCGGGCAGGCCGGCAGGTGATCGATGTCTCCGGCCTGGTGGTGGGACCCGGTTTCGTGGACCTGCATGTCCATCTACGGGAGCCGGGCCACGAGTGGAAGGAGGACATAACCTCCGGATCGCAGGCGGCCGCCGCCGGCGGTTTCACCGCGGTGGTCGCCATGCCCAACACGGATCCACCCACCGACTCGGGCCACCTGGCCCGCTACATCAGCGACCGGGGCCGGCAAGCGGGCCTGGTCACCGTGATCCCTGCAGGCTGCGTCACGATGGGGATGCAAGGCCTCCGGCTATCTCATCTGGACGACCTGTTC
Organism: Acidimicrobiia bacterium; assembly: GCA_009841105.1. Lineage (GTDB taxonomy): Bacteria > Actinomycetota > Acidimicrobiia > Spongiisociales > Spongiisociaceae > Spongiisocius > Spongiisocius variivorans. Next base: position 25,595 of record VXMM01000005.1, read on the forward strand.
GACGCCGGCGTGCGGATCTTCACAGACGACGGCGTCACCGTGGCCGACTCGGGCCTCCTCCGGCGGGCCATGGAGTACCTGCAATCGAGGGGCGGGGTGATCGCCCAGCATGCCGAGGACTCCGGCCTGGGACGGGGCGGGCACATGCACGAAGGCAGGGTGTCGTCGTTGCTCGGCATGGGAGGCATTCCGGCCGAGGCCGAGACAGTCATCGTGGCCAGGGATCTGGCCGTAGCCGAGATGACCGGCGCCGCCTATCACGTCCAGCACATCAGCTGTGCCGGAACCCTGGAGCTGATCGAGGCTGCCCGCCGGCGCGGGGTGAACGTGACCGCCGAGGTGACCCCGCACCACCTCTGGTTCTCCGAAGAGCAGGTCTTGTCGATGGATCCGGTGGCCAAGATGTACCCGCCGCTCCGCACCCCTGCCGACATCGAGGCACTCCGTGACGGGCTACGCGAAGGCGTGATCGATGCAGTCGCCACCGATCACGCCCCCCACGCCGCCCACGAGAAGGACGTTCCGTTCGAGGAGGCTCCCAAGGGGGTCACCGGACTGGAAACCGCTTTCTCCGCCGTCCGCACTGTCCTCGATCCGGATCCCCGGCTGCTGTTCGAGCGGATGTCCGTCACCCCGGCGACGATCGCATCGCTCGACGGGCACGGGAATTGGATCGAACCCGGGATCCCGGCCAACCTGGTGGTGGTGGATTGGCACGAGCGGTGGACTCCGGAAGTGTTCCTGTCCAAGTCGGCCAACTGCCTGTTCGCGGGCGTGCCGCTGGCCGGCCGGGTTCGCTTCACCATCCTTGATGGCCGCCTAACGCATGACTCCGCACGGCTCGACATGCCCGCGCTGTCTCAAGGACCCGGAGGGCTCCGATGAGCAGCGCGTTCCTGGTTACCGCCGACGGAGAAATCTTCGAGGGCCGGGCGGTGGGCGTGGCAGGGGTCCGGGTGGGAGAAGCCGTATTCAATACCTCCATGACCGGCTACCAGGAAGTGCTGTCCGATCCTTCCTATGCCGGCCAGGTGGTGGTCATGACGTCGCCACACATCGGCAACTACGGGGTCAGTGATTACGACGACCAGTCCGCTCGTCCCGCTGCCCGCGGCCTGATCGTCCGCTCGCTGTCCCGGCGGCACTCCAACTGGCGAGCCGAGGGAACGCTGGCTGCCTACCTGCGGTCCCACGACATGGTGGCCATCGCGGACCTAGACACCCGACGGCTTACCCGCCACCTGCGGGATAGAGGGGCGATGCCGGTCGCGATCGGCGCCGGGGTCGGGCCCACGGAGCTGGCAGAGTTGGCGGCGGAGGCGCCGCGTATGGAAGGGCAGGATCTGGCTACCGGAGTATCCACCCCCGAGCCGTACCGGTTCGATCCCGACGGCGATCCGGTGGGCCGGGTGGTTGCCGTTGACCTCGGCATGAAGCGCGACATTGGTAGGCGGCTGGCCAGCCGCGGGCTGGAGGTTCGTGTCCTGCCCGCGACCTGCACCGCCGAGGACATTCTCGGTCTCGATCCGACGGGGGTCTTCCTGACCAACGGGCCGGGAGATCCCGAGCCGCTGGAGCACAACATCGACACGGTGCGGGCGCTACTCGGCGCCATCCCGGTATTCGGCATATGCCTCGGCCACCAGGTGATCGGCCTGGCCTTGGGCGCGACTACCTTCAAGCTTCCATTCGGGCACCATGGCGGCAACCACCCGGTCCGCCGCTTGGAGGACGGCCGGGTGGAGATCACCGCCCAGAATCACGGGTTTGCGGTCGATCTCTGGTCGTTGGCCGGCCGGGAGGCGCCCGAACAGGACGGGCTGGCGGGACCCGACCTCCTGCCGAGGCAGGTCACGGGTGACTTCGGCGAGGTGCGGCCCACCCATCAGAACCTCAACGACGGGACCCTGGAAGGGCTGCGGTGCCTGGACATTCCCGCCATGTCGGTCCAGTACCACCCGGAAGCTGCGCCCGGTCCCCACGATGCGCTCGGGTTGTTCGACGACTTCTTGGGCCTGATGGGGCTCGGAACGGCCGAGCGCTGATGCCCAAGCGCACCGACATCGAGAGCATCCTGGTCATCGGTTCCGGCCCGATCGTGATCGGCCAGGCCTGCGAGTTCGACTATTCGGGTACCCAGGCGGCCAAGGTGTTGAGATCGGAGGGCTACCGGGTGATCCTGGTCAATTCCAACCCGGCCACCATCATGACCGACCCCGAGTTCGCCGATGCCACCTACCTCGAACCGATCACGCCGGAGATCGTGGCCCGGATTCTGGAACGCGAATCACCCGATGCCTTGCTTCCCACCCTCGGAGGGCAGACCGCGCTCAACGTGACTGCCGATCTCGCCCGGTCCGGTGTGATAGACAGCCTCGGGGTGGAACTCATCGGTGCCGGCTTCGACGCCATCGAACGGGCCGAGGACCGGGGACTGTTCAAGGAGACGATGGCGGCGGTAGGCATCGAGTCGCCCCGTTCCCGCTACGCCCGATCTATGGAGGAGGCGATGGCGGCGGCAGCCGACATCGGCTACCCGGTGATGGTCCGCCCTTCCTACATCCTGGGCGGGGGCGGCACCGGGGTAGCCGAGGACGAGGTGGCCTTCCTTGAGATCGCCCGGCGGGGCCTCGCAGCCTCCCCTGTGAGCGAGATCCTGGTCGAGGAATCGGTGGTGGGCTGGAAGGAGTACGAACTCGAGGTGATGGCCGACCGGCGCGGCAACGCGGTCATCGTCTGCTCGATCGAGAACCTGGACCCGATGGGCGTCCACACCGGTGATTCGATCACCGTGGCCCCGATCCAGACCCTGTCGGACCGGGAGTACCAGGAGATGCGGAACGAAGCCATCACCTGCCTCCGGGCCATCGGCGTTCAGACCGGGGGATCCAACGTCCAGTTCGCGGTGGATCCGGTCACGGGGCGCCGGTTGATCATCGAGATGAACCCCCGCGTTTCGCGCTCGTCCGCCCTCGCGTCCAAGGCCACCGGCTTCCCGATCGCCAAGATCGCCGCCCTCCTCGCGGTGGGGTACACGCTCGACGAGATCGCGAACGACATCACCGGCGCCACCCCGGCCAGCTTCGAGCCGGTGCTGGACTATACGGTGGTCAAGATCCCTCGCTTCGACTTCGCCAAGTTCCCGATGGCGCCCGACCGGCTGGGCACGTCGATGCGGTCGGTCGGCGAAGCCATGGCCATCGGACGCACCTTCCCCGAGGCCCTGCAGAAGGCGCTGCGGAGTCTGGAGACCGGTCGGCAGGGGCTCAACGCCGATCCGGGGGAGAGGGCCTTGCGGGCCATGTCCGACCGGGCCCTGGATGAGGCGGTGGCGGTTCCGAGCTCCGGCCGGATCTTCCAGTTGGGTGAGGCGATCCGCCGGGGTCGGACCGTGGAATCCCTGGCCCGATCCACCGGCATCGATCCCTGGTTCCTCGATCAGATGGCGGAGATCGACGAGCTCCGGACCGAGCTGGAGGCGGCGGGGTCGCCCCGGTCCGACCTGGTCCGGGAGGCCAAGCGGATGGGTTTCTCGGACGCGCAACTGGCATACCTCTGGGGAGAGTCCGAGGCAGCGATCCGGCGGTTCCGGCGCGCCAACGGCATCCGGCCGACCTACAAGCGGGTCGATACGTGCGCGGCCGAGTTCGAAGCGCGCACGCCCTACTTCTACTCCACCTACGAGGACGAGAGCGAGGTGGAGGCAACCGGCCGGCCCCGGGTGGTGATCCTCGGGTCCGGTCCCAACCGGATCGGCCAGGGCATCGAGTTCGACTACTGCTGCGTGCACGCCTCCTTTGCCCTCAAGGAGGCTGGGTACGAGACCGTGATGGTCAACTGCAACCCCGAGACGGTCTCCACCGACTACGACACCTCCGACCGCCTCTACTTCGAGCCGCTGACGGTGGAGGATGTGCTCGAGATCTGCGATGCCGAGGATCCCGTGGCGGTGGTGGTCCAGTTGGGCGGCCAGACGCCGCTCAACCTGGCCGGACGTCTTGAGGCCAACGGCGCGCCGATCGCCGGCACCTCTCCCGATCGCATCGATGCGGCGGAGGATCGGGAGCGCTTCTCGGCCCTATGCCGGCAACTGGGTATCGCCCAGCCGCCTCATGGCACCGCCACCAGCCCTGGCGAGGCGGCCCGGGTGGCGAGTTCCATCGGCTTTCCGGTGCTGGCGCGGCCGTCCTACGTACTAGGGGGTCGCGCCATGCGGGTGGTCTATTCGGGAGATGAGCTCGACGACTACCTGGCCAACCTGTACGGGAAGGATCAGCAGGCCGGCTTCGATCTGGCCTCGGCGCCCGTCCTGATCGACCGCTTCCTCGAGGCGGCCGTAGAGGTCGATGTGGACGCCATATACGACGGGGCGGAGCTGCTGGTCGGAGGCATCATGGAACATGTGGAGCAAGCCGGCGTTCACTCCGGTGACTCGGCCTGCATAACCCCGCCGCCCACGCTCAGCACGGCCGCCCGCCGGACGATTGTCGAGGCCACAGGGGATCTGGCGAGGGCGCTCGAGGTCAGGGGGCTGATCAACATACAGTTCGCCGTCAGGGGAGATGACGTCTTTCTGCTGGAGGCCAACCCGCGGGGATCCAGGACGGTGCCGTTCATCTCCAAGGCCAAGGGCATCCCCCTCGCCAAGATTGCTTCGCGGGTGATGATGGGGGCCAAGCTGGAGGATCTAGTGGCGGAGGGGATGTATGCCGCGCCGGGTGAACCGCGGTTCGTGGCGTGCAAGGAGGCGGTGCTGCCCTGGGACAGGTTCCCAGAGGAGGACACCCTGCTCGGACCCGAGATGCGGGCCACAGGGGAGGTGATGGGGATCGGTCCGGGGCCGGGCGTGGCCTACTCGAAGGCCATGATGGCGGCGGGCAGCGGCATCCCGGAGGCTGGAACGGTGTTCCTCTCGTTCGCAGATCCCGACAAGCCGGCCGGTGCCCGGATCGGGGAGGCACTTCATGGCCTGGGATTGCATCTGGCGGCCTCGCCCGGAACGGCCGCCTTCCTGGAGGCTCGAGGGATACCGGCCGAAGCCGTGCCCAAAGTCGGCGAAGGTCCCGGGGACACGGTATGGCAGATTGACTCGGGCCGGGTCGACATGGTCATCAACACCCCCCAGGGCCGGCGGGCCAGGGGAGATGGTCGGCTGATGCGCCGGGCCGCCTCCTCGCGCGGGGTCCCCATCGTCACCACCGTGGCGGGCGCCGAGGCGGTGATCCGGAGCCTGCGGGGCGCGCCCGAGGCCGCATACGAAGTCAGGAGCCTGCAGGATTGGCACCGCTGAACCGCTCATCGGTACTGGGGCAGGTGACGCTCCGCTCCCCCCTGGTGGGAGCGTCCGGAACCGTGGGGTCGGCGGTCGACTTCGTGTCGGTGGCGTCGCCCGACTACTACGGGGCGCTGGTGGCGAAGTCTGTGGCGCCCGAGCCCTGGGCTGGTAACCCGCCTCCCCGCCTGGCGCCCGCCGGAGCGGGCATGCTGAACGCCATCGGTATCCAGAATCCTGGCATCGAAGCCTGGCTGGCGGAGTTTGGTCCCCGGTTGGCTGGCGTCGGCGTACCTGTCTGGGGCTCGGCGGTCGGTCACGACCCCGACGGCTTCGCCGCGGTGGCCAGGGGCCTCGAGGAGGGCGGCGTGGAAGCGGTGGAGGTCAACCTGTCCTGTCCCAATCTCGACGGGCACGGGCTGATCGCCCTCGATCCGGACGCGTCGGCCCGGGTGATCGGGGCGGTACGTAACGCCGTCTCGGGTCCGGTCTCGGCCAAGCTGTCGCCCAACGCCTCGGACATCGTGGCGGTAGCCGGGTCCGTGTGGAACGCCGGCGCCGATTGGGTGGTGATCGGCAACACTGTCTGGGGCGCCGCCATCGATATCGAGTCGAGGACGCCCCGGGTGGCCATGGGGAGCGGCGGCTACTCCGGCCCGCCGCTCAAACCGATCGCGGTGCGGGCCGTGATGGAGGTGGCCACCCGGCTTCCCGGGCTTCCCATCCTGGGGTGCGGTGGCGTGTCAGGGGGTGCGGATGTGGTGGAGTACCTCATGGCGGGAGCCAGCGCGGTGGCGATCGGGACGGTCCACTTTGCGGAGCCCCGGGCGGCGCGGCGCATCGACCGCGAGCTGGCGAGATGGTGCCGGTCCCATGACGTAGAACGGGTGTCCGACCTGGTGGGCGTAGCGCTCCGGGAGGAATCCCTGCCATGATCGGCAGCATGGCCGATGGATCGAACCCCACCCAGACCGGACCGCGCAACCCCATCCTGGTCGCTCTCGACGTTCCGACCGGCGAGGATGCTGTCCGCCTCGCGCGGGAGCTTTCGCCCCATGTCGGTGGGTTCAAGGTCGGGCTCGAGCTGCTGACCGGTCCCGGTCCCGCCATCGTGGGGGTGATCGGACGGCTGGGAAAGCCGGTGTTCGCTGACGCGAAGCTACATGACATTCCCAACACCGTCCGGGCTGCGGCGCGCCATCTCGGGGAGGCGGGCGCGCGATGGGTCACTGCCCACGCCGCCGGGGGCAGGGCCATGCTGGAAGCGGCGGTCGAGGGCCTGCGCGAGGGAGCGGGGTCGCGCGCCGCGGGGATACTCGCCATCACCGTTCTCACCAGCCTCGATCAGGATTCACTGGCGGCGACCGGGGTGGCGGTGACACCGGGGAAACTAGCCGCGGTGCGAGCCCGGCTAGCCCGGCAAGCCGGCTGTGAAGGGGTGATCACATCCGTCCGAGAACTGGGAGTCATATCGGACGTGGCCCCCCAGTTGCTGCGGGTGACGCCCGGTATCCGACCAGCCGGTGTCGACACCCATGACCAGGCGAGGGCTGCCACACCCTCCGAAGGCATGGAACGAGGCGCTCACTACCTGGTGATAGGCCGGGCCATCACCGGAGCGCCGGAACCGGCCCGCGCTACCCTCGACATCCTCTCCGATCTCGACCTCACCGCTGACTCCGTCGGGTTGTGAAGGCGAACGGGTTGCTGGCTAGAGTCAGTCCGGCGCTGAGCCCCTCACGGACGACGGACCGGCGCATGATGTCGGGTCGGACGAACAGTAGAGCTAAGAGAAGGAACGGCAAGGGAACCTTATGGCACCTCCGCAGTTGAACGCCGAGCAACGGGCACGAGCTTTGGAGAAAGCGGCGATGGCGCGCCGAAAGCGGGCCGAGATCAAGAGCCTGCTGAAGAATGGGTCGCTGTCGCTGGGTGAGTTGCTTGAGCAGGCAGCTGACGACCCCATGGTGAGCGGCATCAAAGTGAGTGCTGTCCTCACCTCCATGCCCAGAACCGGGAAGGTGAAGGCCGGTCAGATCATGGAGGAGCTCGGTATCGCCGAGAACCGGCGCGTCCGGGGTCTCGGAGCGCGGCAGCGCAGCGCCCTCCTCGCCAAGTTCAGCTGAGCGACGAACGGGCAGCTCGCCACCAGCCCGGTCGGCTGGTAATCATCTCAGGGCCGTCAGGTGTCGGAAAGAACACCGTCATCCGCGCTCTGGTCCCTCATTACAGCTTTCATTTCGCCATCTCGGCGACGACCCGCGGCCGCCGGCCGGACGAAACCGACGGGGTCGAGTACTACTTCATGGATGAAGAGGACTTCTTGGAACTGATCGAAGCAGGCCGGTTGCTGGAGTGGACAGAGTTCGCCGGTAACCGCTACGGGACGCTCCGAGATGAGGTTTTCAACTACCTCGACACCGGTAAAGACGTGTTGCTCGATGTCGAGTTGAACGGCGCCTTCCAGGTGATGGCGGCCTATCCCGATGCTCTGTCTATATTCCTCATGCCTCCGAGTATCGGCGAGTTGGAGTCGAGGATGCGAGGCCGCCGGGGGATGACCGAGGCGCAGATTGCCACCCGCCTCGAGTTGGCCAAGTCCCAGATCGAGCGCGGACGGCATCGCTTCGCCCACGTGGTGGTCAACGCCGATCTCGACACCACGGTCTCATCGATAGCCGGTATACTCAGGGGCCGGCCATCCAGTGCACAGGGTGCCCAGGCGGTGGTCCACCCAGGCCCGACACCCGGCGCCCTACCCGTTCCCGGTCCGAAAGACGATGCTGAAGCATGATCGAGCCACCCATTGAAGAAGTAATCGGCAAGGCCGGCGGGCGTTTCAACCTGGTACTGCTGGCGTCTCGCCGGGCTCGCCAGATCAATAGCTACTACACCCAGTTGGGTGGAGGGATCGGGCGCTACGTTCCGCCCCAGGTTCACTCGCTCAGCCACAAGCCCCTGACCATCGCCCTCGAGGAGATCGCGGCCGACAAGTTACGGGTAGGAACCGGAGAGACCACCGAGAGCCAGGAACCCGATACGCTCGACGTCCTGCTGTCCTACCAGACCGAACCACTCGAAGAGGGTGACCCGGTGGCCGGCATCGAAACCCTGGGTTCGGCGGCGGCCGGGGAAGCCGCTGCCGGTGAGCCGGTCGCGGCGGAGGGTTCCTCCGAGCCTGTGGCTTCCGATGACTCCGTGGAGGGGACCGCCGTTGAGAACCTCGAGGATCGGTAGACCGGCGCTACATGGCCGGCATCTTGTACTAGGTATCTCCGGAGGTATCGCCGCGTACAAAACGGCCTACCTGGCCCGGCGGCTGCAAGAGGCGGGATCGCAGGTCCGGACGGTCATGACCGGTGGCGCCCTACGTTTCCTGGGAGAGCAGACCATGGCCGCCATCAACGGCCACCCGGTGGTGACCACGCTCTTCGGATCCGACCAGGCCGGACCGAGTCCACACACCGAACTGGCCCGGTGGGCAGATGCCCTGGTGGTGGCGCCCGCCACCGCCAATGTCGTGGCCAAGGTCGCCAACGGGCTGGCCGATGACGCCCTGACCGCCACGGTGGCCGCCTTCGACGGACCCGTGGTGCTGGCGCCCGCCATGCACACCGAGATGTGGCAGCAACCCGCCACAGCCCGCAATATCCGGCTCCTCGAGGAGGACGGCAGGTGCCTGGTGGGTCCGGTTGTCGGCGAGCTGGCGGCGGGCGACTCCGGGATGGGTCGCATGGCGGAACCCGACGAGATACTGGCGGCGGTGGCAGGGGTGTTCGATGACTCCCTGAGCGGGTTGAGGGTGCTCGTGACCGCCGGAGGCACCCGGGAGGCCATCGATCCGGTGCGCTACGTGGGTAACCGGTCCTCGGGGAAGATGGGCCACGAGGTGGCGCTGGAGGCGGCCCGTCGCGGCGCCGGTGTGGTGCTGGTCACCACCACCACACCACCTGATATGCCGGGTTCGGTCGAAGTGGTGCAGGTCGAGTCTGCGGAGGAAATGGCACACCAGGTCTGGGCACGGGCCTCCACCCTCGACGTGGCCGTGATGGCGGCCGCGGTGGCCGACTTCCGGCCTGCCGGAGCGGCCGGCACCAAGCTGGCCCGCTCCGACGGTCCTCCCCGGATAGTCCTGGAGCCCACTCCCAACGTCCTGGCCGGACTGGTGGAGCGGGTGGAGCCGGGAACGACCGTCGTCGGCTTCGCGGCGGAGACCGGCAGTGTCGATCGGGCGGTTCGTAAGGCCACGACCTACGGGGTTGACTTCGTGGTGGCCAACGACGTGACCAGCCCTGGGAGCGGGTTCGGTACCGACACCAACCAGGTGACCATCATCTCGGCGGAGGGGGAGCGGACCCCCCTAGAGATGATGACCAAGCGCGACGTGGCCGGTGCGATCTGGTCACGCGTGACCGAGTTGAGGGGTTCTGAAGCCTGAGATGGAGTGTCCTCCGGTAGCCATATACTGGACACGATGATGCTCCGTCACTTCACGAGCGAGTCGGTCACCGCCGGCCATCCCGACAAGATGGCCGACCGGATCTCGGATTCGGTGCTCGATGCGATCCTGAAAGTTGACCCGAGGGCTCGGGTGGCTTGTGAAACCATGGTCACCCCCAAGAAGGTGATCATCGCCGGCGAAACCACCAACGAGGCCTGCCTGACCGATGCCGACCTCAAGCGAACGGTACGCGAGGCGATCGAAGACATCGGCTACAAGTACGAGGACGTCGCCTTTCGCGCCGCCACTATTCCCGTGGAGGTGCTTCTGGGGAGCCAGAGCCCTGATATCGCCGGCGGGGTCAGCGAGGCGCTCGAGGCCCGTGAGGGATCCGACGATCCGCTGGATCAGCTCGGGGCGGGCGACCAAGGGATGATGTTCGGCTACGCCAACCGGGATACTGAGGAACTGATGCCGGCGCCCATCCAGCTGGCCCATCGCCTTGCCGAGCGCCTCACCGAGGTAAGGGTGGAGGGCTCGCTCGACTACCTGCGGCCCGACGGCAAGACCCAGGTAACGGTGGCATATGAAGGCTCGAGGCCGATACGCGTCGAGCGAGTGCTGATCTCGTCCCATCACGCCGCCGACGTAGACGACGGCCAGATGTGGGAGGACCTGCGGGAGCAGGTACTGATGGGGATCGGCTCGCCTCTGATAGGCGAGGGCACCGAGCTGCTGGTCAACCCGTCGGGCCGATTCGTGAAGGGCGGGCCCGAGGCGGATGCCGGTCTCACAGGACGCAAGATCATCGTCGACACCTACGGCGGGTACGCCCGGCACGGAGGCGGCGCCTTCTCGGGGAAGGATCCGACCAAGGTGGACCGCTCGGCGGCCTACTTCGCCCGTTACGTGGCCAAGAACGTCGTAGCGGCCGGATTGGCCGAACAGTGCGAGATCCAGGTGGCGTATGCCATCGGCAAGGCCAACCCGTTCTCGGTCTACCTTGACGCGTTCGGGACCGCCTCGATCGACCCGGTCGAGTTGGAGCGGCTGGTGAAGGACTTCTTCGACTTCCGGCCGGAGGCCTTCCTGCGGAAGCTCGACCTGCGCCGGCCCATCTACGCCCGGACATCAGCGCTGGGCCATTTCGGGCGGCCCGGTTTTCCCTGGGAGTCGACCGCCGACGCCGACGAGTTGAAGAAAGCGACGAGCCGACCCTGACCCAGGCCGTCGCAGCCCGGGTAGTTCCTGACGTACCCACCCTGGCGGTGGATGAAGGCTTCTCCTACCGGGTACCGCCTTCCTTGGTGGGTCAGGTCGGGGTGGGCGCCATCGTCCGGGTCCCCCTGGCCGCTCGCCGCGTGCGCGGTTACGTAGTCGGGTTGGAATCGATCTCGGAGTCCGATGCGCCCGGCAACCTCAAGGATGTCCGGGCTCTCTCCTCCGACATTCCGGTGTTCACGGTCGCCATGCTTCCCACTCTCATCTGGGCCGCCGAGCACTACGTGGCGCCGCTCGCCCGCGTGCTCGCCAAGACCGCTCCGCCGAACCTCCCCAGGCGACCTCCGCCACCCGCATTGCCCGGTATTCCACCGACCGATGGACCCCTATCCGATGTTGCTGCCGCCGCAGCCGCAGGTGGGCCTTCCCGTTCGGTCCAGGCGGTGGCGGGTGCCCGCTGGACCGACCTGATCCGGAGCGCTGCCAGCGCTCCCCTCCGGGCCGGGAAGTCGGTGCTGGTCGCGGCGCCCACGGTGGTGGAGGTTGCCCGTCTCGCTGCCGGGCTCAGGTACGACCTGGGTGCTCGGGTGGTGGAGGTGGGGGATCAGAGCGACGCGGAGGTGACTGCTTCTTGGTCGAAGGCTGCCACGACCGGGGGTCTGGCGGTTGTGGGAACCATGCGGGTGCTCTGGTGGCCGGTCCGGAACCTGTCGATGGTGATGCTGGTCGAGGAGGCCCGGCCTGGCATGAAGGAACGCCAGACCCCGACTGTTGTGGCCGGTCGATTGGCCAGGATGAGGGCCGCCCACGAGGGGCTCCAACTGGTCGGGGTCGGGAGGGTTCCGACGGTCGAATCAGTGCACGAGCGTCCCGAGGTGGTCCGGACATCCGGGCGACTATGGGGACCGGTGCAGGTGGTCGATCGCACCGAGGATCCCCCCGGACAGGGATTGCTGGCCGAACGTGTCCGGGCTGCCATCGCCGGTGCGGTAGGCCGGGGTGGCCGGGTGTTCCTCTTCACCCATCGGCGCGGCTACTCACCGGCCGCCCGATGCGTGAAGTGCCGCCTGTTGCGGAGTTGTCCCCGGTGCGGCGCCCGTCCCGATCATGGGACCACCTGCGCGAGGTGCGAGGCGGAACTGGGCGGATGCTCGTCATGCGGCGGGACTCGCTTCGAGCCCCTCGGCGCTGCTGTGGGACGGGTGATCGACGAGACCCGGCGGCTCGTCGGGGAGGGCGTAAGCGACGTGAGAACCGGCAAGCAGGTAATGGTGGGAACCGAGGCCGACCTGGTGGCGGTTCCCGAGGTCGATCTGGCAGTGGTTGTGGACGCCGATGGCCTGGTGCGCGGCGCCACCTACCGGGCGGCTGAGGATGCTCTGGGAGTTCTGGCCCGGGTGGCCGCCACCGTCCGGCGCGGCGGGCGAGCCAGGATGATGCTCCAGACGGCGGACATCCGCCAACCCGTCTACGAGGCCCTCCGCCGGTCCGATCCGTTCCCGTTTCTCAAGGACGAGTCGGACATCCGCCGGCGCCTGTCCCTGCCCCCCTTCGGGGAGGTGATGGTGGTGGAGGTTGGCGGCACCGATGACGGGTCGATCCTTGACGACGCACTCGAGGCCGCCATCGTGTACGGCCCGGCCCGGGCGGGCGAACGGCTCCGCTGGATGGTCCAGGGTGATGACCTGACCGGGGTCAAGCGGAAGCTCAGGGAGGCGGTCGTCCATCTGCGGCGCCAAGGTCTGACAGTGCGGGTGGACGTGGACCCCCGCGACTTCTGAGCCGGCTACCGGCTCCATCGTGATCGGCTTATGAGTCGTCGCGATTCGGTGGGTTTGAGATCCTCGGCGGGCAACCGGACGGTGCGTGCCGGGCGGACCATCGTGCGGTTGGGGGGCATCCTCTCCTTCAACCGTGTTCGCGGTCTGGCGAAAGGGGTTGAATCCATCACACCTCTGCTATATGTTGCCTATCGCCACACACCAATACCGGCCGATGGCTTTCATCGATCGATTCGGCCGTCTGAGGAAACATGATCAGCTCGATGGAGCGAACCGCCGTGTGACCCGGCATCCGGCCGGGCATGGCCGACCACGCTCCAACGGACAGGTGGTGGTGGGGGAGGGCCCGATGAGGCGCACCGGATTTCGCGACTTCGGGCGTCCTGAGCTCAGGTTGCCGCCGCTGCGATGCACAAACGATTCGGGAGAGAACCACCGGATTCCACATGGTCCGCTTTCGCCGAAGTTTCGAAGAGGGCATCTCAAGGCTAGGACCCCGGTGCGTACTGACGCGAGGTGGCAGGCGGCCGGATACCGGCAACTATTCTCGGAGCCTGGTGGCCATCTTTCCGATTCGCACTTTCGGCGATCCCGTTCTGAGGGTCCGCACTAAGCCGGTCGACGCCTTCGACGCGCCCCTGCGCCGGCTGGCGGACGACATGCTCGAGACCATGTACGACGCCCCTGGCGTCGGTCTGGCCGCGCCGCAGATCGGTGTGTCGAAGCGCATCTGCGTGTTCGACGCAGGGGATGGTCCTCAGGTGCTGGTGAACCCGGTGCTGGTCGAGACATCGGGCGAGTGGGTGTACGAGGAGGGATGCCTGTCGGTTCCTGGTCACGCTTGGACCATCAACCGCCCCGCTTTCGCCCGAGTTGTCGGCCAGGACCTGGACGGGAACCCGGTGGAGTTCTCGGGGGATGAGCTGCTGGGAAGGGTTCTGCAGCATGAGATAGATCACCTTGACGGCCACCTTCTGCTGACCCGCCTCGACCGACCCACTCGCAAGGAGGCTTTTCGCACTCTTCGTAGCGAGGCGTTCCGGGCGCCGGAGTGATGAGGACGGCCCTGCTGGGGACACCGAAGGCGGCCGTTCCCACGATCGACATCCTCGCCGGATTGACCGACCTGCGCGCCGTTGTAACGAGACCGGACCAACCGAGAGGTCGAGGCGGGGCGCCCGCCCCTCCCGAAGCCAAGGTCAGAGCCGCCGAGTTGGAGGTTCCGGTCCGCCAGCCCGCCACCTCCGCTGCGCTGGACGCGGCTATCGCCGCGATGGATCTGGACCTGGCCGTCGTGGTGAGCTACGGGATGATCGTGAGAGCCGCCACGCTGGCCCGCCCCCAGTTGGGCATGGTCAACCTGCACTTCTCCTTGCTGCCGCGGTGGCGGGGGGCGGCCCCGGTTGAGCGAGCCATTCTGGCCGGTGATGATGTAACCGGTGTGAGCCTGATGCGGATGGACGCCGGCCTGGACACAGGACCGGTCCTGTCGGCATGGCGGACCTCTATCGGTGAGGACGAGGACGCCCGCGCGCTGTCGGAGCGCCTCGCCCTAGCCGGCGCCGAACTGCTGGCCACACACTTGGGTGCGCTGGAGCGAGAGGCGCTGGAGCCGGTGGCGCAGGAGGAATCGATGGTCACCTGGGCTCCTCGCCTGGTCGTATCGGAGGCTCGACTCGACTTCCACCAACCGGCCGAGCAGGTGGTGCGGGCCGTGCGGGCGTTCTGTCCCCGTCCGGGTGCACACACCAGCTGGCGGGGTAAGCGCTTCAAGATTCTCGGGGCCCGGCTGGCTCCGGGCAGGTTGGAGCCGGGTTGCTTGGAGATCGACGACATCGGGGTAAGGGTCGGTACCGCCAAGGGATGCCTGGCTCTGAGGACCGTTCAACCCGAGGGCAGGAAGGCGATGGACGCTCTTGCATGGCTCAGGGGGGTCAAGGGCGATCCTGGTCGCTTCGGATGAAACCGGGTGTGGAGGCCCGGTCGGTGGCGGCCGGGCTGGTGGGCAGGGTCGTGCGGGGTGGGGCATGGTCGAACCTGGTGGTCAGGGAGATCGACCTTCCGCCCGACGATGCCCGCCTCGTGCGCCATCTCGTCTACGGAACTATCAGGAACCTTCCGCGCCTGGACCGGGCCATCCGCGATCTATCCAGCCGGCCCCTGGCGGCCATCCATTCCGATGTACTCGACGTACTCCGGGTGGCCTTCCACGAGGTTCTGTTCGGCCGAACCGCAGCTCATGCCGTGCCCGATACGGCCGTGGAGTCCGCCCGGAGGGTGGGACACGGTCGGGCTACCGGGTTCGTGAACGCTCTGGTCAGGAATCTGCAAAGGGGTGGCGAACCCAACCCTCCCACCGATCCGGCCGACGCGTTCAGCCTGCCCGGCTGGGTCATGGACGACCTGACGCGCGCCTGGGGGAGGGATCAGGCTCTTGCGTTCGCCGAGGCCGCCCATGAGGACGCGCCGGTGAGCTTCCGCATGAGGCCGGGCGATCCTCCGCCGCTCGGCGCGGTTGCCACTGCTATCCCAGGTGCCTTCGTCCACCCGCACGGCCGGGTTCCCGAGAAGGCGTTGGTCCAGGATGCCGCATCGGTGGCCGTGGTCGAGGCCCTGGACGCGGGGCCTGGCCACCGGGTGCTGGAGGTGGGAGCGGCGCCCGGTGGCAAGACCCTGGCCATCTGGGACCGCAGCCCCGCCTCGTTAGTGGCAGTAGACATTCACCCCCGTCGCATCCGCCAGGCGGCGCGGCGTTTGGAGAGGGCGGGTGGCCATGGGTGGTGGATCAGAGCCGACGGAGCACGTCTCCCCTTCCGGAGCGGGCAGTTCGACAGGGTCCTGGTGGACGCACCATGCACCGGCCTGGGCACGCTCCGGCGGCGACCCGAGATGCGGCTCCGGGTCTCGATCGGCGACCGGGACCGGCTGGCGTTACTCCAGCGCCGGATGCTCCACGAGGCCGTCGACGCGGTACGCCCCGGTGGGCGGGTGGTCTACTCGGTCTGCACCCTGACCCGGGCGGAGACGCTGGAAGTGGCGGAGAACATGGGCGGACGGCCACCGGATGACCTGCCGGGTCTGCGCCTCGACCACGGCTTGCTCATGGGTCCCCACCTGACCGGCACCGACGGTATGTTCATCTCGGTCTTAGATCGGTGACGGAGTGACCGGCTCCTCGGTGTTCTGAGACGGATGTACCCTGCGCACCGTGAGGCAACACGTTCGCATAGCGGCTTCCATTCTCGCTGCCGACTTCGCCCGGTTGGGCGAGGAGGTGGCCCGGGTGGAGCCCCATTTGGACATGCTCCACCTGGATGTCATGGACGGCCACTTCGTTCCCACCATCTCTCTCGGTGTTCCGGTCATAAGGTCCCTGCGGAAGGTCTCCGGCCTGGCCTTCGACTGCCACCTGATGGTCACCGATCCGGACAGGCTGGTCGAACCGCTCCGGCAGGCCGGCGCCACCGGGATAACCGTCCACATTGAGGCGGTGCCCGACCCGAGGCCGATTGAACTACAGGCGCGGCAGGCCGGTCTCAGCTTCGGGTTGGGGATCAATCCCGGCACTCCCTACCAGGCTGTGGATCCGTTCCTCGAGCTGTGCGACATGGTGCTGGTGATGTCCGTGGAGCCCGGCTTCGGTGGTCAAGACTTCCTGCCGGACGTCCTCGACAAGGTCGAGGCGGCCCGCCGGGCCATAGACCGGCGCGGTCTCGACGTGGACTTGGAGATCGACGGTGGGATAGGCCCGGAGACGATCGGCGCTGCTCGGCGGGCCGGCGCCGATGTGTTCGTGGTCGGCACGGCGATCTTCGGACAACCGGATCCGGTTATGGCGATCGCCGGCTTGAGGAGCGCCGCCTCGGGAGGCAGGGCGTGAGCCGGATCTGGTCGGACGCCGAGCGCGGCTGGATGAGCCGGGCCATAGAACTGGCCCGTCCGCACCGCACCCATCCCAATCCGCGGGTGGGATGCGTGATCGTCGGTGCGGGAGGGAAGGTGGTGGGGGAGGGGGCTCATCGTGGCGTCGGCACTTCCCACGCCGAAGCGGTGGCGCTGGAGCAGGCGGGAGATGCCGCCCGCGGGGCCACGGTATTCGTGACCCTCGAGCCCTGTTCACATTACGGTCGAACTCCGCCGTGCGCCGATGCTCTGGTGGCCGCCGGGGTGGCCCGGGTCGTGGTCGCGGCTTACGACCCCGATGTCCGGGTGAGAGGTCGTGGGGTGGCGATGCTCCAGCAAGCAGGGATCGAGACGGCAGTGGGGCTGATGGAGGATGAGGCCGTCAGGCTGGATGTCGGGTTTCATCACCATCGGCGAACAGGCCTGCCCTACGTGCGCGCGGTGGTGGCGGATGCTGAGGCCCGTTCCGACGAGGCGGTCAGTGTTGACATTGCGGCTCTGATCTCGGAGGCGGACCATCTCCTGGAGACCACGGTCAGCCCGAGGCTTCCGACCCGAGGGGAGCTGGAGGGCTTGGCGGAGCATGGGCATCTCTACGTGGCGATCGAAGACACGGAGATGATCGGGTCCCTTCGTCGGGCTGGACTGGTCGATGCGGCCAGCCACTATGTCAGGATCGGTGAGAACCATGACGGTCTTGCGGCGCAGAACGGCCTCCGGGTGATCGACGCCGGAGAGATCGGCGCCGGCTATCGCAGGATTGACCTGGAACGTTCGCCGGCTGGCTGGCCCCCCCTGGTCCTTCGCCGTGCCGAAGCCTCCATCCCGACCCATCACGGCCGCTTCCGAGCCATCGGCTACGAGTCGCTCGAAGACGGTCGCCATCACGTGGCGCTGGTCAGGGGCCGCGTGGCCGGGGAGGAAGGTGTGCTGGTTCGGATCCACTCGGAGTGCCTGACCGGCGATGTGTTCTCCAGCCTCCGTTGCGATTGCGGCTTCCAGCTGCAGGAGGCGATGCACCGGATCGGGGAGGCCGGTCGGGGCGTGGTCCTCTACATGCGTGGTCACGAAGGAAGAGGGATCGGTCTGATCGACAAGCTGGCGGCCTACGCCCTGCAGGAGCAGGGCCGGGACACGGTGGAGGCGAACCTGGAACTGGGCCACCCGGAGGACAATCGTGACTACGGTGCCGGGGCCCGGATACTCGCCGACCTGGGTATAAGCAGCCTCCGCTTGCTCACCAACAACCCCGCCAAGCGGGCCGGGGTCGAGGCCTACGGGGTGCGGATCATCGAACGGGTTCCCCTGGTCGCAGGCGAGAACGACCACAACCGCACCTACCTGCGCACCAAGGTGGCCAAGCTGGGCCACGTCATCGATATGGAGGACCATTCTCGTCGGAGGGTGCGGGGAGAGACAGGGGAGGACTGAACACACCTGGGAGCCGCCGGCATGGGCAATCCGGCACGTGGGGATTCCTCAGGCTTAGGACATCAATTGCGGTGCGGTGTTCCTGAGGTTCAGGGCGTCATATACGGTGCCCTCTGCCCAAAGTTCGAGAAGTCGCGAAAAACGGCGCTCCGCACCGGGCCCTCCCCCACCACCACCTGTCCTTGGCTTGGGGCGTGTTGGGCCATGCCCGGGTTGGGGCCGGGTCATGGCGGGTTCGCCCCGTTGGAGCCTGTGAATGTTCCCTGCGGGCCAGACGCTCCGATCGGTGAGACGCTTGCGGCTGGTGTAGGTGCTTGGCGATAGGCAACGTATATCGGAGGTGTGACACTTTCGAGCTCATGTTTCTTACCGTATGCAATCGGCCGCTCTGTGGTCGGTGGTCGCGGGATCGGAGAAAGTTCCCGCCCGGGTGCGAGGTGTCCGGTGGGTCTTGGGAGACACGAACGAAACCTGGGATCCGGGACCGGGCCGGACAGCATCTCTGCCGGGAGCGCGGTGTTCTATAATGCCGGTCACAACCAGGAGAAAGCGGAAGCCGGTTGCTTCCCACCCGGCCACCGGGAGTCGGTTCGAGGCCGCTCGTTAGAGGTCCGAACGCCGTGTGTGCCGTGGTACAGGAACCTGACCATTTGTGATGAGTCAGGTTCTCGCGGGACCGTCACAGGGCCCCGAGTAGCGGCCGGTTGTTGTCTGTTCTTCTCGAACGAGATTCCGTTTCGCCCTGTCGGGCGGACGAGCAAGGAGACATGTAATCGCAGAGCTACGCGTCAACGATGAAATCCGTGCGGCCGAACTGAGAGTGGTCGATCCGCTTGGCAAGCAGCTAGGGGTGATGCCCCGCCAGAACGCCCTGTACCTGGCCGACGGCCTGGGATGGGACCTCGTGGAGGTGGCGCCTGGTGCCGATCCGCCGGTTGCGCGGATGATGGACTACGGCAAGTTCAAATACGAGCAGTCCGTGAAGGAGCGGGAAGCGCGCAAGAAGCAGTCGCGCAGCACGGTCAAGGAACTTACCTTCAAGGTGAAGATCGGCAACCACGACTACGAGATCAAGCGAGATCGGGCACTGCGCTTCCTGAGCAACGGTGACCGGGTCCGGGTTCGGGTCTGGCTGCGAGGAAGGGAGGCCAGCCGGCCCCAGCTGGGTATGGCCATCCTCGACCGTCTGTCCGCTGACCTCGCCGAGGTAGCCACCGTGGATCAGGCGGCCAAGCTAGAGGGCCGCAACATGACCATGGCGCTGGCACCGATCAAGCGACCTCAACGATCGTTCCAAGAAGTTGACGACAGCTCGGCTTAGACCAGCTAGGAATAGGACGCACCATGCCGAAGATGAAGAGCCACAAGGGCGCCGCCAAGCGCTTCAAGGTGACCGGATCGGGCCGGATCCGGCGCCGCCAGTCGCACCGCGGCCACCTCCGCCTTGCCAAGGGCAAGGACAGCTATCGCCGCTTGAAGGGGGAGGCCGATCTGGCCAAGGGTGACGAGAAGCGGGCCAAGCGCCTGCTCGGAATGTAGGCGACGAGTACCGGAGAAACGAAATGGCACGAGTCAAGCGCCCTAGCAATTCCCGCACCAGGCATCGGAAGGTCCTGGCCAAGGCCAAGGGCTACCGCGGCGCCAAGAGCAGGAGCTTCCGGGCGGCCAACGAGCAGGTAATGAAGTCCCTGCAGTACGCCTATCGCGACCGGAGGGCGCGCAAGGGCGACTTTCGCAGGCTGTGGATCACCCGTATCAATGCCGCTGCCCGGGAGAACGGCACCACCTACTCCCGACTGATTGCGGGGTTGAAGGCGGCGGATTTCGAGGTGGACCGCAAGATGCTGGCCGATATCGCGGTCAATGATCCTGCCACCTTCCGCCAGATCGTCGAGTTGGCTTCCGCCAACCGCGCCTAGACCACCACCGTGTCCGGCTAGCGGCGTCTGACGACGATGGACCTTGAACGTCTGGCTGGCGTAGTCAGCGCCGCCCGCGCCCGAATCGAGGCTGCGTCCGACCTGGCCGACCTGGCTGCGGCGGAGTCCGAGACGTTGGGGCGGCGTTCCGAGATAGCCGTAGCTCGAAGGGGTATCGGGCGCTTGGCACCGGACCGTCGGCGCCAGGTGGGGCGGGCGATCAACGAGGCGGTCGGCGTCCTGACCGCTGCAGTGGAGGATCGGCGCTCGGCGTTGCGCGCGGAGGCCGAGAACGCTCTGTTGGAGCAGGATCGGGTTGATCTCACCCTCCCATACGGGCGTCCCGCACGAGGTACTCATCACCTGCTGACCCGCACCATGGAGGACGTGTGCGACGTGTTCCGCGCCATCGGCTACGAGGTAGCGGAGGGGCCGGAGCTGGAGCTGGCGTGGTACAACTTCGACGCCCTCAACACCCCACCCACCCATCCGTCCCGCTTCGAGTCCGACACGATGTACTTGGAGGCGTTCGACGGTCGGGAGCGGAGCGGCCCCGACGAGCTGTTGTTGCGTACCCAGACCTCTCCGATGCAGGCCCGGTTCATGGAGAAGAACCCCCCACCGGTATACGTGGTGGTGCCCGGGCGGGTTTTCCGCACCGACACCTGGGACGCCACACACTCGCCGGTGTTCCACCAGATCGAAGGTTTGGCGGTGGACTCCGACATCACGTTCGGGGATCTGAAGGGCACCCTCGCCCACTTCGCCCGGGAGTTCTTCGGGGCCTCGGCTCGGACCCGCTTCGTTCCTCACTTCTTCCCGTTCACCGAGCCGTCGGCGGAGATGCTGGTGTGGTTCAACGGCCAGTGGCTGGAGATGTTGGGGTGCGGCATGGTCGATCCCAACGTATTCGAGGCGGTGGGGTACGACCCGGAGGAGGTGACGGGGTTCGCCTTCGGCATGGGTGTGGAGCGGCTGGCCATGGTGCGCCACGGCATCACCGACATCCGCCACTTCTACGACAGCGACCTGCGGGTCCTGGGGCAGTTCCGATGAAGGTTCCGATTGGCTGGCTCGCGGATTTCATCGATCTGCCTACCCGGGATCCGCACGAACTGGAGCGGATCCTCGTCTCCCTCGGTCACGAGGTAGAGGGGATTGAGGAATACGGACCGTCCTTCGAGGGCGTAGTGGTGGGGCGAGTGGAGGAGGTCGGGCCTCATCCCGATGCTGACCGGATCCGTTTCTGCCGGGTTGATGACGGAACGGTCACCCGGGACGTGGTGTGCGGGGCGTGGAACTTCGAGGCCGGTGCGGTCATCGCCTACGCGAGGCCTGGATCCCGTCTCGGCGCCGCTACGGACGAGCCTCTTGAGGTGGGGAGTCGCAAGATACGCGGCATCGTATCGCACGGCATGATCGCCTCGGCCCGCGAGCTCGGGTTGGGCGATGACCACGACGGCATCCTGGTCTTGGACGAGTTGGGCGCGGCCACCGAGCACGACCTGGGCCGCCCCTTGGAGGAGGTGATCGGCCTGGGCGACGTGGTGCTTGACGTGAGCATCACCACCAATCGGGGCGACTGCATGGGCATCCGGGGATTGGCCCGCGAGCTGGCCGCCTACTGGCAGGTCCCGCTGCGTGACATCTCTCCGAGCTTCCCGACCGGCCCGGAGGCCTCTGCCTTCGAGGTGTCGATCAGCGATCCGGAAGCGTGCCCTCGCTTCGTTGCCCACCAGGTGGACGGCGTGCGGATCGGTCCCTCGCCTCTTTGGATGCAGCTGCGGCTCCTGGCTATCGGGCAGCGGCCCATCTCCAACGTGGTGGACGTGTCCAACTACGTGATGTGGGAGCTCGGTCACCCGATCCATACATTCGATGCGGATGCCATATCCGGCGGCCAGGTCATCCTCCGGAGGGCCGAGGAGGGCGAGAGGTTGGAGACCCTGGACGGGGTGGAACGCCCGCTGGCAGCCGGCGACATCGTCGTGACCGACCCGTCGGGCCCGATTGCCCTGGCAGGCGTGATGGGAGGGGCGTCCACCGAGGTTGTCCCGACGACCACCAGCGTGCTGGTCGAGGCTGCCAACTGGCATCCACCCTCGATCCTGGCCACCTCGTGGCGGCTCGGATTGCGAAGCGAGGCTTCGGCCCGGTTCGAACGGGGGGTCGATCCGAACCTCTCTGCCCTTGCCACCGCCCGGACGGTGGAACTGGTGGCGCTGACATCGGGCGGGGTGCCTCGTTCCCAGGCCGTGGACTGTTACCCGATCCCGCGAATGCCGTGGACGGTCGACCTCACGGCCCATAACGTGAGCCGCTTACTCGGCCCGGTGCCTTCGTTCGGAGATGCGTTGTCGTTGCTGGATCGTCTCGGTTTCGGGATTGATCGGGACGGCCGATCAGCCCGGGTGACCGTTCCGACCCATCGCGCGGATGTCACCCGTCCGGCCGATCTGGTCGAGGAGGTCGCCCGCCTCCACGGCTACGACCGCTTCCCGGATCTGGTGCGCCATGGTAGGCAAGGCAGTCTCACCCCGGAGCAGTTGGCCGTCCGGCGACTCCGCGAAGCCCTGGTCGGCGCCGGTCTCACCGAAGCCCAGACGCTCAGCTTCATCGGGCAGGACGATCTGGACGCGCTCGGTCTCCCGCTCCGGGATCCGCGCCGGGTGACTATCCGAGTCAAGAACCCGCTTCGCGAGGAGGAGGCCATCCTGCGCACTACCCTGCTGCCCGGCCTTATGGGGGCGGTGTCGCGCAACGTGGCTCGGGGTCTGAAGTCGGTACGACTGTTCGAGACCGGCCGGGTGTTCACGGCCCGCGACGACCCGGAGGACCCCCGCATACCCTTCCAGCCTGTCCACTTGGCGATGGTCCTGTCCGGTTCTGGCGTGGATGTATTCGCCGCAACTGGGCTGATAGATCTACTGGCCCGAGTGACGGACCGCAAGCTGGACCTCCGGCAGGAGTCGTTGCCGGGCCTCCATCCGGGTCGGGCAGCGGTCGTGAAGTGTGACGCAGCCGACATAGGGATGGTCGGTGAGCTCCATCCGGCTGCAGCACGGAAGTTCGGGCTGGAGGGCAGGGTGGCGGTGGCCGAGATGGACCTCGGCCCCCTCGTGTCGGGTAGCCCGACCTGGATGCTGGAGGATGTCTCCGCTTACCCGCCCATGGTGTTCGACTTGGCGTTCGTGCTGGCAGATACGGTTCCGGCGGCGCGCCTGCTGGAGGTGGTGGAGGAGTCCGCAAGCAGGCACCTGGAGAGCCTGGAGTTGTTCGACGAGTTCAGGGGTGGCTCCATTCCGGATGCCCACAGGAGCCTGGCGGTCCGGATCACGCTGCGTGCCATGGACCACACCATCTCCGATGAGGAGGCGGCGCCGATCGGGCGGGGCATCGCAGCCGCGGTCGCCGATCGGTTGGGCGGCGTTCTACGGGGAAGCATGTGAACGACTTCCTGGGTATCGCCGACCTCGACCGGGGAGTCCTGGAGCGCCTGGTGGAGTCAGCCTCCCGGCTCCGCCACGACCGGAGCTTCAGGTCGGGCGCCCTGGCCGGTTCCCGGATCGGACTGTTCTTCGAGAAGCCCTCCACCCGCACCAGGGTGTCAAGCGAGGTGGCGGCGGTGGACCTCGGCGCCCATCCGGTGGTCCTGGGTCAGAGCGAAGTGGGTATCGGGTCGAGGGAAGCGGTCCGCGATGTGGCCCGGGTGCTGGACCGCTACCTGGATCTGGTGGCGATGCGGGTCTTCGATCATCGGACGCTCGTGGAGATGGCCGAGCACGCCGACGCCCCCGTGGTGAACCTCCTTTCGGACGTCGAGCACCCCTGCCAGGCGGTGGCCGATCTCCAGACCATCGCGGAGCATCGCCAGGTTGCCGAGTCGGTGGTGGCCTACGTGGGAGACGGCAACAACGTGTGCCACAGCCTGATGCTCGGTGTGGCCCGGCTGGGGGGCCGGATGCGCGTCGTGAGCCCACCCGGGTTCGAGCCTCGGGAGGAATTGGTGGCTAGGGGTGAGGGCCGGATCATGGTCACGCCGGATGTCGAGGCGGTGGACGGCGCCGACGTGGTCTACACAGACGTGTGGGCGTCGATGGGTCAGGAGGCCGAGGCGTCGGAGCGGGCTCTGGCATTCGCCGGCTACCGGGTGGACGAGGACCTGTTCGCTCGGGCCCGGCCCGACGCGATATTCCTTCATTGCCTGCCCGCCCACCGTGGTGAGGAGGTGACCGACGCCGTGGTCGACCACCCCAGGTCCAGGGTGTTCGATCAGGCGGAGAACCGACTCCACTCTATGAAGGCCATCCTGCTCGAACTCCTGGAGTGACGCCTTCCGATCTGTCCGGTCCTGTCGACCAGGTAGCGCGACGGCTGCTCGGTCACCGGCTGAGCACCGACTTCGGCGGGACGACCGCGGTGGTCATCGAGGAAGTTGAGGCATACGGGGGCACCGACGATCCGGCCTCCCATGCCTATCGAGGCCGCACCGTTCGTAACGCCTCGATGTTCGGCCCGGCCGGCACGCTCTACGTGTACCGGTCCTACGGGGTTCATTGGTGCGCGAACGTCGTGACCGGTCCCGAGGGGACTGGTGAGGCGGTGCTGATCAGGGGCGGTCGGGTGGTCGAGGGTATCGAACTGGTGCTGTCCCGGCGCGGGCGCCGGGACCACCTGACCGACGGCCCCGGCAAGCTGACCCAGGCGCTGGGGATCACGGGGGATCACGACGGGACATCGGTGCTGGTGGGCCCGGTGCGTTTGGAGGAAGGGCCCGCTCCGGACGCTGGTCCGGTCTTGCACACGCCGCGGATCGGGATCAGCCGGGAAGCAGAACGCCCGTGGAGGTTCGTGGTTGACGGTGGACGATGAGCCGCCCTGTGGCCGGTCGCGGGTTACCCGGGCTGATGACTGGCTCCGCGCCTCACGAGGGCTAATCTCGCCCCGTGAACCCAGGACCTGGCATGACGCCCGAGCAGCAGGCGGATTACCTGCTGCGTGATGTCGACACGTTCCTCCCGACCACCGAGGAACTGGTCGATCGCATCAGGGACTCCAAGAAGACGGGCCGCCCGCTACGGGTGAAGCTGGGCCTCGACCCCACCGCCAACGTGATCACGCTTGGCTGGGCGGTCGTGCTCTGGAAGTTGCGGGAGTTCCAGGATCTCGGCCACAAGGCGGTGCTCATCCTCGGGACTTTCACTGCCCAGGTGGGCGACCCGAGCGGTCAATCCGAGACGAGGAAGCGCTTGACGGCGAGCCAAGTGGAGTCCTTTGCCGCAGCGGTGAAGAGGAACTTCGGGGAGATCCTGCTCACGCAGGCGGATGTTCTTGAGATCCGTCCCAACTCCGATTGGCTGGCCTCGCTCGACATGCGCGAGGTACTGGAGCTCACCGCCTCGACGACCCTGGCCCAGATGCTGGAGCGAGACGACTTCGCCAAGCGTTTCGCGGACCGCCGACCCATCTCGATGATGGAGTTCATGTACCCGCTGCTCCAGGGGTACGACTCGGTCGCCGTAGAGGCCGACGTGGAACTCGGCGGCACCGACCAGCTCTTCAACCTGATGATGGGGCGCCAGGTCCAGCAGCGCTACGACCAGGCGGCGCAGATGGTGCTCACCATGCCGCTGCTAGTGGGCACCGACGGTAAGAAGAAGATGTCCCAGTCACTGGGGAACTACGTGAACATCTCCCCGCCTTACAGCGAGATGTTCGGCAAGACGATGAGTATCCCCGATTCGGCGATGCCGCAGTGGTACCGGCTTGCCTCCGGGCTACCGATCGAGGAGATAAACGCTGCGCTGGCCGCCCTGGCGGACGGGAGTCTGCACCCGGGCCACGCCAAGCGCCGCCTGGCTCGGGCGGTCGTGGACCGTTACATGCCGGGTCAGGGCGAGATCGAGGAGCGGGCCTTCGACCGCCAGTTCGTACTCCGAGAGATCCCGGACGACATCCCGACCTACCGGCTTCCACCCGGTGAGCCCGAGGGTGAGGTGTACCTTCCCGGACTGCTGGCTGACGCGGGCTTGGTGGCGTCACGGAGCGAGGGAAGGCGGATGCTGGCTCAAGGGGCGGTGCGCATTAACGGAAACCAGGAGAAACGGGAGAGTGTGTGGAGGCTCGACTTGCTACCCGGTGCCGACCCCACGGTGATTTCGGTCGGTAAGCGGCGCTTCGTCCGCGTCCGTTAGGCGGAGTCCGCTTCAGCAGCCCAAGGCGTAGGCGACTGCCCGGCACACCCTGTCCAGGGTGAGTTGGTCCACGGAGCCGATAGGAGTGGAGAGCGACGCCTTGGCGACGGTGTAAAGGCCGTCACAGTTGATGACCGAAGCGCGGTCGAGACCCGCTGTCCGATGATTGAGATCAACCTCGGTGGCTAGACCGCGGATCGAGGTGGTCACTCCGGCTACCGTTACGAAGCTACGCACGTCTATGACCTCGGTGCGGGTGAGCACCAGAACGGGCCTGGTCGTGCCGCCGACGGGTGCCAATCGGATCTCGCCGCGGATCACTCGTCCACCCAGACTTGGACCTCATCCCAGAAGGGATCGGATCGCTCGGGCCGGCGCCGGTAGGCGTCGCGGTCCTGTTGGATCATGGCGGCGCGAACCGCAGCCCCAACGCCCTCGCGGGCCGCGGCCGACACGTTGATCTTCAACTGCCGAGCTTGCTCGGCGAGTTGACTGTCCAGGGTAAAGGTAGTTCTCGTGGTAGCCATACCTGAATGCTAGCATCTGATGACAGCTGCTCGGTCAACTGGGTCTTCTTTCCGCGCGATACCGGTTGTCCCATCGGTGACCGGATCGCAAGGTCGCCCGGACCTGCTATAGTTATGCGGTTGGCTGCCTCGCCTCCGCTCGTCTGACCTAGGCGGCCGGTTCGCTTCCCTCCCTGGTGAGGGGTGAGCTATCGGCGGAGCCGGAGTAGCCAGTACCGCAGGAGCTGCGGATCAGGGCTCCTTGACAACTGAACAGCGTGTCAAAAGCCGAAAGAAAGTCATTCCTATGGCCGGGCCCACGGGTGCCGGCCGTCGGGGATGTACTCCCAAACCGTTGATGCGGAGGCATCGGCGGATTGGATCGAACCTTCCTGGCAGCCTCACGCCTCGCGCGTACCGGCTGTCGGGACACATGACAGGATTCTGATGCCGCCGTCGCCCTCGTGGCGGTCGGCGGGATCGAAGGACTGACGTTGGAGAGTTTGATCCTGGCTCAGGACGAACGCT